>NZ_UICR01000003.1:392500-642235 GCF_900465025.1 Clostridium neonatale | reverse complement strand
CGGGTCCATCTTATAGCGAATTGCTCCTTTAATTGCTATATCATGCGATACTACAATCTTATGCGGTATTAATCTTCCTTTCGAAAGGCTATCCCCCACTATAAGGCAGGTTACCCACGTGTTACTCACCCGTCCGCCGCTAATCCATTTCCCGAAGGAAACTTCATCGCTCGACTTGCATGTGTTAGGCACGCCGCCAGCGTTCGTCCTGAGCCAGGATCAAACTCTCAATAAAAAGTTTAATCTTTGCTCTTACTCTTATAAAAGAATTGCTGGTTTACTAATTGTTTATTATATTCTGTTCAATTTTCAAAGACCATTTTCTTTTTCATAACTTTCGTTATTACTTTGTCGCCCTCAAGCGACTTTCTTAGTTTAACACCGCTTTTTACATCTGTCAACAACTTTTTTTATTTTTTTAATTTGAATCAAACTTTACAATTGATACTTAAAAGTTTTGCCCTCAGTTCCTAGCGACGTATTACATAATAACACATGTATTAATCCGATATTAATACATATTCTTATTTTTGTTAGATTATTATTATATATCTTTCATTTTCTTTATCTTTCTAAGTTTTTTATATAATGATACACCTGGATAGTAGTACATAGTATACTCCATATATCTTGCTTACATTCTTCTCTAAAGAATAAACAGATACCCTTTTTTATTGAATATCTTTTTAAAACTCTAGTATTTTTATTTAATACTAATCTTAACTATATTCTACAATATATTCTTCTATGAAATTAAAGAAGGTAATTAATGATTAATTACCTTCTTTATTAATATTATTCTTCTATTGGTCTTTCATCTTTCTGTTCTATAACTTCTGAATCAATTTCTTCTTTTTCATCATCATTACTTAATATTTTCGCTATAGCAACTACTTTTTCAGTATCACTAGTTCTCATTAAAGTTACACCCATTGCAGATCTACTTGTAACTGAAATATCTGATACATTAATTCTTATAGCTACACCACTAGAGTTTATAAGCATTAACTCATCATCAACCTTACAAACTGTAGCACCTACTAATTTTCCTGTTTTTTCACTAATTTTATATGTGATTAAACCTACCCCACCTCTATTTTGAACTTTATATTCTTTTATAGGTGTTCTCTTTCCAAATCCATTTTCACTTATTACTAACAATTCTTCATCATCAACTGCGATATCCATACATACAGCTATATCATCGTCTTTTAAGTTAATTGCTTTTACTCCTGATGCAGTTCTACCCATAGCTCTAACATTTTGCTCATTAAATCTAACAGCATATCCATTCTGTGTTACTACTATGATATTAGCATCTCCGTAAGTGTTTTTAACTTTAAGAAGCTCATCCCCATCTTTTAAGCTTATAGCAATTAATCCATTCTTTCTTAGATTTTTAAATTCACTTATATGTGTTTTCTTAACTATACCTTGTTTAGTTCCCATAAATAGGAATCCCTCTTTTTTACCATCTGCTACAGTTAATACAGTTTGAATCTTTTCATCTTGTTCTATTGCTATAAGATTTATTATATTAGTACCCTTTGCCTGTCTTCCTGCCTCAGGTATTTCATATGCTCTTAATTTATATACACGTCCTCTATTAGTAAAGAATAGTACATCAGAATGAGTAGATGTTATCATAATATGCTCAACAAAGTCATCCTCTTTAGTTGTCATAGCTTGAATTCCTTTTCCACCTCTTCTTTGTGATGAATATGTATCAGAAGGAATTCTCTTTATATATCCAGAATTAGTTAATGTTATTACAACTTCTTCTTCTTGTATAAGATCCTCAATGTCAATTTCATTTACTACTTTTTCAATTTTAGATCTTCTCTCATCTGAATATTTATTTTTTATTTCTATTAGTTCGTCTTTTATTACTCCTAATAGTTTTTCTTCACTAGCCAATATAGAATTCAAATATTCTATTAATTTCATTAATTCATTATACTCTTCTTCAATCTTATCTCTTTCTAATCCTGTTAGTCTTCTAAGTCTCATTTCTAATATAGCTTGAGACTGCTTTTCTGATAGACCAAATCTTTCCATTAAAGTATTTTTAGCTATTTCAGTAGTCTTAGAATTTCTTATAATGCTTATAACTTCATCAATGTTATCTAAAGCTATTTTTAATCCTTCTAAGATATGTGCCCTAGCTTCTGCTTTATTTAGATCAAATACAGTTCTTCTTGTTACAACTTCTTTTTGGAAATCTATATAGTTTGATAATATTTCTTTTAAATTTAATACTCTTGGCTCATTATCAACTAATGCCAGCATTATAACTCCAAATGTATCTTGAAGTTTTGTATGTTTATACAAAAGATTTAATACAACACTTGGATTTGCATCTTTTTTTAGTTCTATAACAATTCTCATGCCTTCTCTATCTGACTCATCTCTTAAATCAGATATTCCAGTAATCTTTTTATCTTTTACTAAATCAGCAATATTTTCTATAAGTCTAGCCTTATTAACTTGATAAGGTATCTCAGTAACAATTATTCTATGTCGTCCACTCTCTTCTTCTATTTCTGCATCTGCTCTAACAACAATTTTTCCTTTCCCAGTTTCATATGCAGCTCTTATTCCTGCCTTTCCCATGATTATTCCACCAGTAGGAAAGTCTGGACCTTTTATTTTAGTCATAAGATCTAGAACACTTGTTTCCGGATTATCAATAAGCATAATAGTCCCATCAATTATTTCGCCTAAATTATGTGGTGGTATGTTAGTTGCCATACCAACAGCTATTCCAGATGAACCATTTACTAAAAGATTAGGAAATCTTGATGGTAAAACTACTGGTTCTTGTTCTTCTCCATCAAAATTAGGCATAAAGTCAACAGTATTCTTATTAATATCCCTTAATATCTCTACAGATATTTTATTCATCTTTGCTTCTGTATATCTCATAGCAGCTGCACTATCACCATCTACAGAACCGAAGTTTCCATGACCATCAACAAGCATATATCTCATTGAGAAGTCTTGTGCCATTCTTACTAATGCATCATAAACTGAACTATCACCATGAGGATGATATTTACCTAATACGTCTCCGACTATTCTTGCACATTTTCTATAGCCCTTTTCTGGTGTTAATCCTAATCCTTGTAGCGAATATAGTATTCTTCTATGAACTGGCTTTAATCCATCTCTTACATCTGGAAGAGCACGACCAACTATAACGCTCATAGCATAGTCTATATAGCATTTTTTCATCTCTTTGTTTATATCTACAGGTATAACTTTTCCCTCATTAAAATCCATGTACTTCACCTCATATTATTCAGTACTAAATATCTAAATTAACAACGTTCTTCGCATTTCTTTGAATAAATTCTTTTCTTGGCTCAACTTTTTCACCCATTAATATTGTGAAAATTTCATCTGCTGCCATTGCATCCTCTATATCAACTCTTAGTAAAATTCTCTTTTCAGGATCCATTGTTGTATCCCATAATTGAATTGCATTCATTTCACCAAGTCCCTTATATCTTTGAATATCAGTAGAGTTATCTTTGCCTCCAATCTCTGCTAATATTTGATCCAACTCTGCATCATTATAAGCATAGTTATCATTCTTATTCTTTGTTACCTTATATAGTGGTGGCTGCGCTATATAGACATGCCCATCTTCTACTAACTTTCTCATATATCTATAAAAGAATGTTAATAATAAAGTTCTTATATGTGCACCATCAACATCGGCATCAGTCATTATTATTATTCTATTATATCTAATTTTTTCTATATCAAAATCATTACCGATTCCAGCACCAAAAGCTGCAACCATAGATCTAATAGTATCTGCATTTAATATTCTGTCTAGTCTTTGCTTTTCAACATTTAATATTTTACCTCTTAAAGGCAAAATTGCTTGGAATTTTCTGTTTCTTCCTTGCTTAGCAGATCCCCCTGCTGAGTCTCCTTCGACTATATATATTTCACATTCTTTTGGATCTTTAGATGAACAATCAGCTAACTTTCCAGGCAATGTAGTTCTTTCCAATACAGATTTTCTAGTTAATTCTCTTGCTTTTCTAGCAGCATCTCTTGCTCTTGCTGCCATTAATGCTTTATCAACTATCATCTTACTTACATTTGGATTTTCTTCTAAAAATGTGCCTACATTTTCTCCTACAATTGAATCAACAATACCTCTTACTTCACTATTACCTAATTTAGTTTTAGTCTGTCCTTCAAATTGTGGATCTTCTATCTTTACTGATACTACAGCTGTAAGCCCTTCTCTTATATCTTCTCCTGATAAGTTCTTATCATTTTCTTTTATATGCCCATATCTTTTTGCATAATCATTAAATACTCTTGTTAGTGCTGTTTTAAATCCAACTAAGTGAGTTCCACCTTCTGCTGTATCTATATTATTAGCAAAAGAAAAGATATTTTCCGTATATCCATCGTTATATTGAAGTGCTACCTCAACTGATACATTATCTTTTATTCCTTCAACATAAATAGGCTCTTCATGAATTGGAACTTTATTTCTATTTAGATAAGTAACAAATGACTTTATTCCACCTTCATAATGAAAAATTTCTTCATTTTGATCTCTTTCATCAATTAATTTTATATAAATGCCTTTATTTAAAAACGCAAGTTCTCTTAATCTTTGTGAAAGAATTTCAAAATCAAACTCTAATTCCTCAAAGATTTCCGGATCTGGCTTGAAATATATCATAGTACCAGTTTCATTGCTTTCGCCTATCTTTTTAAGATCCCCTAGTATCTTTCCTCTTTTATAACTTTGTTGCCATACATGCCCTTCTCTTTTTACAGTTACTGTACAATCTTCTGAAAGAGCATTAACTACAGATGCACCAACACCATGTAATCCACCTGATACTTTGTAACCTCCTCCGCCGAATTTTCCACCTGCATGTAGAACCGTCATTATAACTTCTACCGCAGATCTACCCATTTTGTGATGTATTCCAACTGGCATACCTCTACCATCATCAGTCACTGTAATTGAGTTATCATTATTTATTTTAACTTCTATTTTCTTACAGTACCCTGCTAATGCCTCATCTATACTATTGTCAACAATTTCATATACTAAATGATGAAGACCTCTAGAACTTGTAGTTCCAATATACATTCCTGGTCTCTTTCTTACAGCTTCTAGACCTTCAAGTACCTGTATCTGATTTTCATCATACTTTTTATTTTCTTGTTCCAAATCAGATTCCTCCTATAACTAATAATTTTAAAACTATATTATACCAATTCTCTTTGTTAATGTTGTAGAAGATATAGGTGATAAATATATCTTACTCACATTATCTACTTCTGCCAAAATAAATGATTTTGGATTTTCATTTGATATTCTTTCAACAAATCCATCTTCTTCTGCAAGCCTTAAAAATTGTATTGTATCAGATCCATACATTGCCCTATCTAAGTCGAATATTCCAATTATATTGTCTATAGAAATTACTATATTTTCACCTAAATGTAAAAACATTTTTAAACCTCCTTTAATCGATTATTTTTCCATTATAAACATTGAAAATCTTCCCATTGTTATCTAGATAATCTTTTAAATCTTCAATTCCTGTACTGGTTATTATAGTTTGGATATCTTTGATAGTACTTAATATATATTTTTTTCTATTTCCATCAAGTTCTGAAAGTACATCATCCAATAATAAAACTGGATATTCCCCTGTAGTTTCTTTAATTATCTTTAAAGAGGAAAACTTTATGGTTAGAATTGCTGTTCTTTGTTGTCCTTGCGAGCCAAATGTTTTCACATCTATTCCATTAATAAAAATATTAAAATCATCTCTATGTGGACCTATCAAAGTTAAACCACGTTCTCTATCCTTATTCAAATTATTTCTTAACTTCAACAAAAAATTCGACTTTATATCATTCACTTCTCCTATTGTTGAAGTATATTTAAGATTGATATTTTCTTTTCCCGATGTTATCTCATTATGTATATCATTACCATAATAATTTATCTTATCTATATATTTTAACCGTTCTTTTATAATATAATCAGCATATTGGGCTAATTGTAAATTATATACCTCAATAAATTCATTATCTAAGGTTCTATTCTTTAATAGTGTATTACGTTCATTTAACACTTTATTATATTGAACTAAATTAAAATAATATTTTTTATTTATTTGGGATATTTCCATGTCTAATAATCTTCGTCTCAAGCTTGGAGATTCTTTTATTACTTTTAAATCCTCTGGAGAAAACATAACAACATTAAAGCTACCAAATAGCTCATCAATCTTACTAACCTTAATTGAATTAACTTTAATAGCTTTCTTTCCATTTCTCAATATATTTATGTCTATTTTTTTATCCAATCTACTTTTGCCAACGAGAATACTTATATAAGCATTCTCGTTATTCCACTTTATGAGTTCTTTATCTCTAGATGTTCTATGTGATTTAGCAAAAGCACAATAATATACAGCCTCTAAGATATTTGTTTTACCTTGAGCGTTATCACCTTTAAAAACATTAACGTTTCTACTTAAATTTAACTGTAGGCTTTCATAATTTCTATAATTGATTAAACTTATATTTTTAATATACATGTAATGCACCTATAACAATTATAACATAAATATAATAATAAATTTTATTATACTTTTTATAACTATATAATTTTATAATCGATGTTATCAAAATTTACAACATCACCTTTTATTAACTTTTTACCTCTTTGAGTACAAATTTCCCCATTAACACTAACTAATCCATCTTGTATTAAAAATTTTGCCTCTGCTCCTGATCCAACAATAGCTGCCCACTTTAAAAATGCATCTAATTTTATAATTTCCGTATTAATTGATACCTCATTCATTTTTACGCATAAATATACCTATGTATATTTTTCTCCTTATCTCATCAATCTAACTGGTAATACCAAGTATTTAGAATTTTCATTATCTTTTTCTTCAAGTACACACGGAGTAATTCCAGATGTCATTTTCATTAATACATCATCACTTTCAATGTTCTTCAACACATCTAAAAGGTATCTAGAATTAAATGCAATTTCTATTTGCTCACCTTGCAATTTTATTTCTATTTCTTCTCTTACCTTTCCTAATTGAGAATTCGAAGTTATTATTAGATTATCTTGTTGGAAGTCTAATTTAATTAAATTGGTATTACCATCCTTAGCCATTAGTGAAGCTCTCTCAATGGCATTTTGTAATTCTTGTCTGTTAACATTGACTAATAATTTGTGTTCTTGAGGTAAAAGTGAAGTATAATTTATATATTTTCCTTCTAATAACCTAGAAATTATTTTAGTTTTTTCTAAATTAAATAATATATGATTATCGGTAAATGTAATATCTACTATGTCATCAATATCTTCTAATATTTTAGACACTTCATTTAATGTTTTTCCTGGTATAACAACTTCTATATCCATATCGCTATCTAAAAATTCACTTCTAATTGCCAATCTATATCCATCAAGTGCAACTAAATTTAAATTTTTATTCTTAACTTCAAATAAGATTCCTTGTAGTATAGGTCTAGTTTCGTCTTGAGCTATAGCAAAAGATGTTCCTTTAATCATGTTTTTTAGTATATTTTGATTAACTGATATTTTTAAATTTTCATTTATTTGAGGTAATTCTGGATATTCAGTAGTATTCATATAAACTACATCAAATACTGATTTTTCACAAGTTATTTTAATTAATTGATTTTCTATTGTTTCTATTTTTATTGTTGAGTTAGGTAATTTTCTTATTATTTCTCCAAATATTTTAGCATCTATAACAATAGATCCCTCTTCTATAATATCTGCATCAACAACTGTTTGTATACTAACATCCATATCAGAACCTATTAATGTCAAACCTGAATTATTAGCTTTTATATAAATTCCTTCTAAAATAGGCATTGTTGATTTTCCTGTTATTGCTTTTTGTACTATAGAAATTCCTTCTAAAAATTTTTGTTTTTCACATTTAAAGATCATGAGTTATCCTCCTTATTTTATTAACAAGATTTAAAAAAATATATAGATAAATATATAGATATTTATTAGTAATAATAGTAGTAGGAGCTGTTAATTTGTTGATAAGTACTCTAATCTAAGAGAAATCAACAGAATTTTATGCAAAAATAGTGTGGATAATTTATTGATAATCTTATTATGTTATCCACAGTTATTAACATTCAATTATCTTTTTTATGTTATCCACAATATATGATAAAGTTATTATATACAGCTGTTAATTAATTTTGAGTTAGCTTTTTAGTTATATTATTTACAGTATGTTGTAGTGTGTCATCAGTCTTCAAATTTTCAGAGATCTTCTCGTATGCATGTATAACAGTTGTATGATCTCTTCCGCCAAATTCTTCTCCTATTTTAGGCAAAGACATATCCGTTAGTTTTCTACTAAGATACATTGCTATCTGCCTAGGATATGCAACGCTTCTTGTTCTTCTTTGGGATTTCAAATCTTCTATACGAAGATTATAATAACTTGCAACAATGTCTTGAATTGCATCTATAGTTACATGTTTTCCTTGCTTTTTAGATATTATGTCTTTTAAAGCTTCAGTAGCTAAATCTACACTAACTTCTCTATTAGTTAAAGACGAATACGCTATTATTCGTATTAACGCTCCTTCAAGTTCTCTTATGTTTGATTTTATCTTACTAGCTATATATCCCATAACGTCATTTGCAACATTTAAATTTTCAACATCTGCTTTCTTTTTCAAAATTGCCATTCTAGTTTCAAAATCAGGAACTTGAATATCTGCTATTAATCCCCATTCAAATCTTGATCTAAGTCTATCCTCAAGTGTTGGAATTTCTTTTGGTGGCCTATCAGATGATAGAATAATTTGCTTATTTGCATCATGTAATGCGTTAAAGGTATGGAAAAATTCTTCTTGTGTACGTTCTTTACCAGCTATAAATTGGATATCATCTATTAATAAAACATCTACATTTCTATATTTACTTCTGAATTCTTCATTTTTATCATCTTTTATGGCATTAATTAATTCATTAGTAAATTTTTCAGATGATACATAAACAACCTTTGCATTAGGATTACTCTCTAAAATATAATGTCCTATCGCATGCATAAGGTGCGTTTTTCCGAGTCCAACACCTCCATATATAAATAAAGGATTGTATGCTTTAGCTGGTGCTTCAGCAACTGCTAATGATGCTGCATGAGCAAATCTATTGCTATTACCAATAACAAATGAATTAAAAGTGTACTTTGGATTAAGTGTTGATGACATTTCATCATTAACTATAATTGATCTAGTTGGTTTATCTGATTTTATTTTTGAGTTTTCTTTATCAGAAGCATCAGAAAGTATTACAAATTCAATATCATATAACTTTGAACAAACAGCTTTAATTGAATTTGCAACTAAATCTTTATATCTTTTATTTAAAATGTCTTGAGTAAATGAGTTAGGAACACTTATTTTTATGCTAGTATTAGACATCGATATTGGTTGACAGCTTTTTATCCAAGTATTAAAGCTAACTTCACTTAGTTCACTTTTTATAATATTTAGGGTTTTTTCCCAAAGGTTATTTAGATCGGTATCCATTTATGTTCCTCCAAATAAATAAATTAAAATTTTTTATTTATACATTATGTACATATTATCAACATAGATATTAACATATTATATTTATTTACAATTATGTATATAAGTATACTAACATGTTAATAATTATGTTTATGAAATCAGATATTTATAAATAATGCACAACATTATGAAATTTGTTATAAACAAGGTATATTGCTGAATAATAGAGGTGTTCTATAAATAATTCATAATAAAACAAACAAGTTATGCACAATTTTATCAACAGGTGTGGATAAGTTTTACATTTAAAAGGTTATTCACAATAGTATATTTATCATAACATAAGTAAAACTACTTATTCAATAAGTTATCCACAAAAAAACTGTCATCAATTTATAATTATCAACAAATATTGTTTTCTTGACAGGATTTTAGTATCTATATATAATAGAAAGGTAAAATTTAAAATCGTGATATTATAGTTTTGACTATAAAATATTATTTTAAGGGGGTGCATGTATAATGTTCATGACTTATCAACCTAAAAAGAGACAAAGAAAAAAAGAACATGGTTTCAGAAAAAGAATGAGCACTCAATCAGGAAGAAACATTCTTAGAAACAGAAGAAGAAAAGGAAGAAAAAAATTAACAGCTTAAGGGCCGCAATAAGTGGCCTTTTTTCTGCAAATGCAGGAAAAAAAGGAGTTTGTGAATATCTATGATTTATAGATTAAAAAAAAATTTTGAATTTATGACTCTATACAGAAGAGGAAAATCTTTTGCAAATGATATATTAGTTATGTATATACTTAAAAATAAGAGGAATAAGAATAATGATTTGGGTTATTATAGCAAAATAGGTATATCTGTTAGTAAAAAAGTAGGAAATAGTGTTGTTAGAAGTAGATGTAAAAGATTAATAAGTGAAAGCTTTAGATTAAACTATGAAAATGTAAAAAAAGGATACGATTTTGTTTTTATTGCTAGAAAACCATTAAAAGATAAAAGCTATTTTGAGGTTGAAAAAGCAATGCAAAATTTATTAAAAAAGGCAGGCTTATATAATAATGAAGAAAATATTGATAAGTCTAATAAAATTTTATAGGAAATATATTTCACCAGCAAAACCTTCGTGCTGTAGATTTACGCCAACCTGTTCACAATATGCTCTTGATGCTATAAACAAATATGGAGCATTAAAAGGTGGAATAATGGCATTTTACAGAATACTTAGATGTAATCCTTTTTGTAAGGGTGGATATGATCCGGTAAAGTAAGGCGTAGGAGGGAGTTTAATTAATGTTTCAAAAGATAGTTGACTTTTTGGCTTCTATATTTAATTATTTGTATGAATTTGTTCATGTACAAATGGGAATATCTGATAAGGGTATTTCTTATGTTTTAGCTATTTTTATATTTACTTTAATAATAAGACTATTAATATTACCATTAAATATAAAGTCTGCAAAATCAACAAGAGGTATGCAGAAAATTCAGCCAGAAGTTAAGAAACTTCAAGAAAAGTATAAAAATGATCCACAAAAAATGAATGAAGAAGTAATGAAACTATATAAAGAAAACAATGTTAGTTTAACAGGTGGATGTTTACCTTCTTTATTACCATTACCAATATTAATGGCTTTATATTGGGTTTTTATGGGGATAAACGATTTAGATGGAGTTCCGTTTTTATGGCTTAAAAGTTTAGGTGGACCAGACCAATTGTTTATATTACCTGTGTTAGCAGCATTAACAACTTATCTACCATCATATTTAATGACAAAAGCTCAACCAAGTCCAGCGGAAGGTGGAATGGATATGAGAACTATGAATTTTGTTATGGCCGGAATGATGGGATTCATGTCTATAAAATTTAAATCAATATTAGTTTTATACTGGATTATGGGAAATGCAATTCAAGCTGTTCAAACATATTTCTTGAATTATAGACCAGCTATGGAAGAAATGAAAAAGACACAAGTTAATGAATCAGAAAGTAAAAAAGAAAAGTTTTCAATGAATATTGATGAACCTAAGAATTTAGCTAGTACTAAAAAGAAAAAAAAGAAAAAATAATAAGAATTTTTTATTACTCTTAGGGTGGTGAATTGATATATGAAATCAATTGAAGTAGAAGGTAAAAATATTGAGGATGCTTTAGAAAAGGCGTTGAATGAGCTTAATACTACTAAGGAAAAGATTAATTTTGAAATTATAGATCCAGGAGCTAAAGGATTATTCAATGTTATTGGATTTAAGCCTGCTAGGATTAGGGTTTCAATGAAATACGATTATATAGAGGAAGCAAGAAAATTTATAGCTAATATACTTAAATGTGTGGGATTAACAGCAGAAATATCTATTACAGAAAAAGATGATGCTATAAATATTAATCTTTATGGCAAGAAGATGGGATTAATAATTGGATATAGAGGCGAGACATTAGATTCAATCCAATATTTGTTATCACTAGTAGTTAATAAGTCACATGATATTCCTCATAAGAAGGTTATACTTGATACTGAAAATTACCGAAGCAAAAGAGAAGAAACTCTTAAAGGTGTGGCTATAAAATCAGCTAATAGAGTTATAAAAACAAGAAAAACACTAAAATTAGAGCCTATGAATCCTTATGAAAGAAGAATAATTCATTTTGCTCTTCAAGATAACAATTTAGTTAATACATATAGTGAAGGTGAAGAGCCGTTTAGAAGGATTGTTATAGAACCTAATAATTAGAAGAAAGCCTAGAGGCTTTCTTTTTTTAAGTTATAAAAAAGAATAAGTGCTGTATTTTTGACTAATTAAATTTTGTTATGTAAAATTGATATTAGTTTAAATGGGTATAATAATATAAAAGACTTCTTTAAGAGGAGGACAATATACAATGAAAGAATTTGATACTATTTGTGCAATTGCTACACCAATTGGCGAAGGTGGAATATCTATAATAAGAATTTCAGGAAATAATGCTTTAGATATGGCTAGTAGTATTTTTAGACCTAAAAATAAACAAGATATAAAAAATATGAAAACTTACACCATGAGATATGGAAATGTAATAAATGCAGAAAATAATGAGATTGTGGATGATGTAATATTAAGTTACATGAAAGGTCCATATAGCTATACAGGAGAAAATGTTGTAGAAATAAATTGTCATGGGGGCGTTGTTGCAACTAATAGGGTTCTTAATGAAATAGTTAAGTCTGGAGCAAGATTAGCAGAGCCAGGTGAATTTACTAAAAGAGCGTTTTTAAATGGAAAGCTTGATTTGAGTCAAGCAGAAGCTGTTATAGATATAATTAGAGCTAAGACTGAATTATCAATGAAATCTGCAATAATGCAAAGTAAGGGTTCATTATCTAAAGAGATAGGAGAACTAAGGAAGTATTTATTAAATGTATTAGCTTTAATTGAATATGCTGTTGATTTTACAGAAGATGATGAAGACATAATAGATGATAATTTATTATCTCAAATTAAGGATGGGATAAATAAAACAATAGAAAGAATAAAGAAACTTTTGAAAAATGCTGATGAAGGTAAGATAATAAGAGATGGATTAAATATGGTTATAGTAGGTAAACCTAATGTAGGAAAGTCATCGTTACTTAATGCACTTTTAAGAGAAAAAAGAGCTATTGTTACTGATATTCCAGGTACTACTAGAGATATAATTGAAGAATATATAAATATTGATGGTATTCCTGTTAGAATAATTGATACTGCAGGGATCAGAGATACAGAAGATACTGTAGAAAAGATTGGTGTTGAAAGATCTAAAGAAAAAATAGAAGAAGCAGATTTAGTTGTTTTAATGATGGATTCATCTAGAGAAGTAGATGATGAAGATAAGCTAATAATAGATGCTGTTAAGGATAAAAAATACATAACATTGTTAAATAAAATTGACTTGAATAGAAAAATATCAGATGATATAATAGGAAATTTAAGAAATATAATAGAAATATCAGCTAAAAATGAAATTGGTATAGATAATTTAAAGGATAAAATAAAAGAACTATTTTTCGATGGAGAAATAGATTCAGAAAGTTTAATAATTTCTAATACTAGACATAAGCAAGCATTATATAGAGCATTAGAAAACTGTACTATTGCATTAGAAAAAATACAGTCAAGTGAATTTTTAGATCTGATATCTATATATATAACATCAGGAATGAGAGCATTAGGCGAAATTACTGGTGATGAACTAGAAGAAGATTTATTAAATAAAATTTTCAGTGAATTTTGTGTAGGAAAGTAGGGAAGGAGCAAAATGGCTATAAATTATGCGGGCGGACAATTTGATTTAGTTGTCATTGGAGCAGGTCATGCTGGGTGTGAAGCAGCTTTGGCTTCTGCACGAATGGGACTTAATACTTTAGTATGTACTATTAATTTAGATTCTATTGCATTAATGCCTTGTAATCCTAATATAGGAGGAACAGCCAAAGGGCATTTGGTTAGAGAAATAGATGCGCTGGGCGGAGAAATGGGAGTAAACATTGATAATACTTTCATACAATCAAGAATGTTAAATACATCTAAAGGACCAGCAGTACATTCGTTAAGAGCACAGGCTGATAAAAAAGATTATCAATTTAGAATGAAGAGGGTTTTAGAAGAACAAGAAAACCTTCAAATAAGACAGATAGAAGTAACTGAACTTATTGTTGAAAATAATAAAGTTGTAGGTGTAATCACTAAAAATGGGGCAAAGTTTTCATGTAAAGCTGTTATTTTAGCTACAGGAACTTATTTAAAAGGGAAAATAATAATTGGTGAAGTTTCTTATAGTGGGGGACCTAATGGATTATTCCCAGCAAATGATTTATCTCAATCATTATTAGATTTAGGAATTTCTCTTAGAAGGTTTAAGACAGGAACACCTGCACGAATAAATAGAAGATCTGTAGACTTCTCAAAAATGATTGAACAAAATGGAGACGAAAAGATAGTTCCGTTTTCATTTATGAGTGATAAATTAGAAAAAGACCAAGTAGCTTGTTATTTAACTTATACTACTGAAGAAACTCATAACATAATTAAAGAAAATATAGGAAGATCTCCAATATATAATGGAAGTATTAAAGGCGTTGGACCTAGATATTGTCCATCTATAGAAGATAAGGTTATGAGATTTCCGGATAGACCTCAACATCAAATATTTATAGAGCCAGAGGGAAATAATACATTAGAAATGTATGTTGGTGGTTTTTCTTCATCACTTCCAGAAGAAGTTCAAATAAAGATGCTTAGAACGCTACCAGGTTTAGAAAACGTAGAAATGATGAGAACTGCTTATGCAATAGAATATGATTGTATAGATCCAACTCAATTAAAACCTACATTAGAATTTAAGGATATAGAAGGCTTGTATGGAGCTGGTCAACTTAATGGAAGCTCAGGTTATGAAGAAGCTGGTGCACAGGGGCTAGTAGCTGGAATAAATGCTGCATTAAAGATACAAGCAAAAGAACCTCTTATATTAACACGTTCAGATGCATACATAGGAGTCCTTATAGATGATCTTGTTACTAAGGGAACAAATGAACCATATAGAATGATGACATCTAGATCAGAATATAGATTATTATTAAGACAAGATAATGCAGATTTAAGATTGACAGATCTAGGATATAAAGTTGGATTAGTAACAGAAGAAAGATATCAACGATATTTGCAAAGAAAAGAAAATATAAATAATGAATTAGACAGAATAAAAAAATTAAAAATAACTAATAAAAATGAAGTGAATGAATTTTTAAGCTCTTTAAATTCTTCAGAATTAAAGAAAGCTGTAAGTCTATATGAATTATTACAAAGACCAGAATTAGACTATAATGCATTAGCAATATTAGATCCAGATAGACCAGCATTATCTGATGATGTTGTCGAGCAAATTAACATATTAACTAAATATGAAGGATATATACAAAGTCAATTAGAGCAAGTAGAGCAATTTAAAAAATTCGAAAAGAAAATGCTTCCTAAGGATATAGATTATAATGATGTCAGTGGTCTTAGAAAAGAGGCAGTTCAAAAACTTAATGATATTAGACCACTAAGTATAGGGCAGGCATCACGTATTTCAGGTGTATCTCCAGCTGATATATCAGTTTTACTTATATATTTAGAACATCAGTATAATAAAAAATCTTAACCGTTATGAGAGGAGTAAATTATGGAATTTTATGATTTAATGGCTAAGGCGGCTGAAGATGTTGGACTTGAATTAACTACTGAGCAATATGATCAATTCATTACATACATGAGATTGCTTCAGGAATGGAATGAAAAAATAAATTTAACAGCTATATTAGAAGATGAAGAAATTATAAAAAAACATTTTATAGATTCAATAAAGGCTTTTAAAAGAGATGAATTTAAAAAGAATGTTAATATGATTGATGTAGGAACTGGAGCAGGGTTCCCAGGAATTCCAATAGCAATAATGAATCCTAACATAAATGTAACATTATTAGATTCACTTAATAAGAGAATTAAATTCTTAGATATTGTTATTAGTAAATTAGGATTAAAAAATATAAAAACTATTCATTCTAGAGCTGAAGATGGTGCTAGAAATAAGAAGTTAAGAGAAAAGTTTGATATAGCAACTTCGAGAGCTGTGGCAAATATGAGTGTTTTATCTGAATATTGTTTACCTTATGTTAAAGTTGGAGGAAAATTTATAGCATTAAAAGGCCCAGCAGTAGATCAAGAAATTGAAGAAAGTGATGTAGCAATTAAAACTCTTGGCGGAGAATTAGAACAGATATGTGAAGTAAAAATAGAGGATACTGATTTAAGACATAATTTAGTTGTAGTAAAAAAAATTAAAGAGTGTGCTAAGACATATCCAAGAAAAGCTGGAACAATATCTAAAAACCCTATTAAGTAAGGATATAACTATATATTAAAATTAAAGGAAAAATGAGATGATTATAGAATAAATATAGGGGATGTTGCTAAATTTTATTAAACAATGGGAGATGGGTTGAACGTATGAATAATCAAATAACACAGATTGACATAGATAAAGTTATACCTAATATTTATCAACCACGTAAATATTTCAATGAGCAAGCTATAGAGGAATTATCGCAATCTATTCTGGAGCATGGAATAATTCAACCTCTAACTGTAAGAATGAGAGGGGAAATATATGAATTAGTTGCAGGAGAAAGAAGACTTAGAGCAGCTAAGTTGGCAAATTTAAAAACTGTTCCGTGTAACATAATTGATATTACAGATACTGAATCAGCAGAGATTGCTTTATTAGAGAATTTGCAAAGAGAGGATTTAAACTATATAGAAGAAGCTGAAGCTTATTATAATTTGATTAATGAACATAATTTTACGCAAGATGAAGTTGCAAAAAGAATTGGTAAAAAACAATCTACTATAGCAAATAAGTTGAGATTATTAAAATTAAATAAAGAAGTAAGAGAGTTGTGTTTAACTAATAATCTAACTGAAAGACATGCAAGAGCATTATTAACAGTACCAGATAAAAAGCTTCAATTAAAGATAGTTCAAAAAATTATTTCTAGTGGATTAAATGTTAAGAAAACAGAAGAGCTTATTAATAAAGAATTATTGAAATTAGCAGGGAAAGAATTAAAAAATAATAATAAAAGAAATATAAGAGGAGTACTTCCAGCTAAATTATATGTTAATACAATTAAGCAAGTATTAAATAAATTTGATATTCCAGCTGAATATGGATGTAAAGAAGAAGATGACTTTATTGAAGTAACTGTTAAAATCCCAAAGATAAAAAAATAGTGATATAATAAAGTTTATAGAGTTTAATATATTTATTGATAGAAGAATTAAGTTTTTTTAAACTTAATTCTTTTATAATATTATAAAAAAATATATAATATTATTATGGGAAGGGGGGAGGCTCTTTTTGGGCTATAACTATGAAGATAATTTGTGTTTTTAATCAAAAAGGTGGTGTAGGTAAAACTACTACTACGATAAATTTAAGTGCTTATTTAGCAATGGAAGGTTATAAAGTATTAACTGTAGACATTGATCCTCAAGGTAATACAACTAGCGGCTTAGGTTTAGATAAATATAATTTAGATGTATCTATATATGATGTATTAACATCAGAAGCGAGTGTTAAAGAAAGTACAATAAAGAGTGAGTTGGTTCAAAACTTATCAATTTTACCGTCTACTATAGAATTAGCAGGTGCAGAAGTGGAAATTACATCAATACCTGATAGAGAAACTATTATGAAGAGAAAATTAGAAGAAGTTAAAGAAGAATATGATTTTGTTTTTATTGATTGCCCACCTTCATTAGGAGTATTAACTATTAATGCATTAACTTGTGCTGATTCAGTATTAATTCCAATGCAGTGTGAATTCTATGCATTAGAGGGGGTTAGCCAACTTATAAATACTGTTCAATTAGTTAAAAAGTCTTTAAATAAGAACTTAGAGATAGAGGGAGTAGTTATGACTATGTATGATTATAGAACTAATCTAAGTAATGAGGTTCTTAAAGAAGTTCAAGGATATTTTAAAGACAAAGTATATAAAACTAAAATTGCGAGAAATATAAGATTAGCAGAGGCACCAAGCTTTGGATTGCCTATTATGTTATATGATGAAAAATGTAAAGGTGCAGAAGCATATATTGAATTAACTAAAGAATTTTTAAATAGGCAGTAAGGATGGAATTGATATGGGAAAAAAATTTGGCTTAGGAAAAGGATTAAGTGCTCTTATTCCAGAGGATATGGAACAGGATAAAGATAATGATAATAGAATACTTATACCAATTAATAACATTAAGTATGATTCAAATCAACCTAGAAAAAATTTTGATTATGAAAAAATAGCTGAGTTAGCTGAATCTATTAAAACGCATGGAATAATTCAACCTCTTATTTTAAGGAAAGATAAGGATGAAAATTACATAATTGTTGCAGGGGAAAGAAGATGGAGAGCTGCAAAGATGGCTGGGTTAAAAGAACTACCATCAATAATAATGGAATTAAGCGAAAAGGATGTCTTAGAAATTTCCTTAATAGAGAATATTCAGAGAGAAGACTTAAATCCCATTGAAGAAGCTTTAGCTTATAAAAAATTGTTAAATGAATTCAAGATAACTCAAGAAGAGTTAAGTAAAAGAATAGGTAAGTCAAGAGTTGTTATTGCGAATACAATAAGATTAATTAATTTAGATAAAAGAGTTCAGCAATACGTTATCGACGGTATTATATCAGAGGGACATGGAAGGGCATTACTTTCAGTAGAAAAAAACGACTTGCAATATGAGCTGGCTCAAAAAGTAATTGATGAAAAGTTATCAGTTAGGGAATTAGAAAAATTAATAAAGAATATTAATTTACATAAAGAAAGAAATATTAATAAAAAAGATTTAAATCCGTATTACAAAAATATAAGGAATCAATTACAAGAACATTTTGGCACAAAGGTAAATTTATCAAACAAAAATAATAAAGGTAAGATAGAGATAGAGTACTATTCTGAAGATGATTTACAAAGAATCTTAGATATACTTAATCTATGATGTTTCACGTGAAACAATTATGAAAGGAATGACAAAAGTTGGAGGCTTTAATTGGCAAAATAAATGAATTATCACCATATATATTGAGCATGTTGGTGATAATAATACTATTATTATTTATAATAGTAATAGTTTTAATTAAGGATATAAATAAGCTTGAATCTAAGTATAGAAGATTAATGAAGGGAACTAGTAGCAAAAATCTAGAAGAAATGCTAGTTGAAAAAATTGATAGTATAGAAGATAATAAGAAAATAGCAGAGGATGCATTAGAAGAGTGTAAGAAGCTAGACAAAAAGATTCAACAATGTATTCAAAAGGTATCTATAGTTAGATATAAAGCTTTTGAAAATGTAGGTAGTGATTTGAGCTTTTCTATAGCATTATTAGATAATAAGAATGATGGTATAATTCTTACAGGAATTTATGGACGCCAAGATAGTACTACTTATGCTAAGCCTGTTGATAAAGGAATTTCAAGATATGATCTTTCTGAAGAAGAATTATATGTATTAAATGAAGCTATAAAAAAAGAAACGGATATAAATGAATAAGAATGTTAATGGTACTTCTAAATGGAAAATATTTAGAAGTACCATTTTTGTTTCACGTGAAACATTTTTATAAAATTATTACTAAATTATATATCTTTTAAATTGTCATAAGAATATACTTTGTTATATTTTAATGAAAAATGATAAATTCCTTTAGAAATAATATCAGCTAATTGCATTACCATATATAATCTAGTATTTTGGAGAACTAGAAATTCAAAATTACCAGATATATTAACTATACCAAGAATGCTCATATTACCTACTGGAGGAAGATCTTTATTTAATGCTAAACCGGGGGTTAGAGATCTTTTACTAATATATATTTTTCCTATATTATTTATTTTACCTAAGCAAGAATCTATAGCTATTATATAGGGATTTTTAAATGCTAAATTTATTTTATTTAGAACATCAGATAAATTCTTAGCATGAATAGGATTTTCTAAAGAACCATATATATGAATTTTACCTTTACATAAATATTTTAATTTATATCCTATTAATGGACCTAAAGAATCACCAGTTGACCTATCAGTGCCGATGCAGACGAAAATTATTGGTCTGTTTTCTAAAATGATAGGTTGTAGTTCTGAAAAAAGATAATTGCATATTTTTATATATGCTAATGGTTCAGACGAATCAACTGAAAAATTTTCAACCATAAGTAAACCTCCTTATTAGAGTTATTTCCAATAAAGGAGGTTTTATTCAAACTATAAATATATATTGGTTTTAGATAATTTATTTAAATGATAAAGCACATAATCTAAATCTTCTTTAGTAGAAAAATGGCTGATACTTAATCTTACAGTGCCGTTTGGATAAGTTCCAATAGTTTTATGTGCTAGTGGTGAACAATGAAGACCACTTCTTGTCTTTATTCCATTTGTTTCTAAGTAGTAACTAACTTCTGAAGGATCCATGGACTTCATATTAATTGATATGCATGTAGTTATATTTTTTCCAGTCAAATCACCGTATACAATCACATTACTTATATTTAGTAATCCATTTAATAAATACTTTATTAAGTTATGATTATGTTCATATATATTATTTAATCCAATAGAATTTATATAAGATATTGATTCATATAATCCAACAATACCAGGCATGTTATGTGTACCGCATTCAAATTTATCAGGCAAGAAATCTGGTTGTTTTAATGAATAAGATAAGCTTCCTGTTCCACCCTCTAATAGAGATTTACATGCAGTATTATACTTTTCATCTAATATAAATCCACCAATTCCTTGAGGACCTAAGAGACTTTTATGACCAGTGAATGCAATGGCATTAGCTTTTATAGATTTCATATTGATTTGTAGAACACCAGCACCTTGAGAAGAATCAACTAAAAATAATATATTATATTTTTCACATAATGCACCTATTGAATATAAATTTTGTATTGAGCCAGTAACATTAGATGCTTGTGTTATTACTATAAGTTTTGTTTTAGATGTTATCTTACTCTCTATATCATTTATATTAATGAACCCTTTAGAATCAGCGTCTACAATATCAATATCAATATCAATACCTATGGAATCTTTAAATGAAAAAATTGGACGTATCACAGAATTATGTTCCATAGATGATGTTATTACATGATCTCCAGATGAGAGAACTCCTTTTATTAGGATGTTTAGTGAAGTAGTTACATTATTCGTAAAAATAACATTACTAGGTGAATCAAATCCAAAAAAATTACAAATAATTTCTCGTGTATTATATAAATATCTATTACTTTCAAGCGAATTACTATAATTTCCTCTTCCAGCACTACCACCTATGTTTAACATGTAATTATAAATTCCATCTAATACTTGTTTGGGCTTAGGAAAAGTAGTTGCAGCGTTGTCTAAATAAACTTCCATGTTACACCTCTAAAAATAAAATATTAATGATTATTGTATCACTAATAATAAAAACACTCAAATGATGATTATACAGAATACTTATTTATATAAATACGTATTTATGGAAATACATATTTATAAGAATATAAGAATAGGTATTCTTGAAAATTAATAATCATTATAACTAGAAGATATTTTATATTAAATATTACCATGGGTTTATATTTCAAAATTAATATCCTTAAAGCTAAGTTGTATATATAAATATGAAATTAGGATGCTATAATTTAAGTATATTAGTATTTATATTGTCTATAAATAATGATATTATTTATAATAAATATGAGAAATATTTATATATAATATTAAAAGAGGTGTTAAAATGGATTACTATATAGTAGTTTTTAAAAATACACATGATGCAATGAGTGCAGAAAAAAAATTAAATGAATTGAATTTTAAATTTAGGATAATGCCTACACCAACAACGATAACAATGAGTTGCGGAATTTGTGTAAGAATAGATGATGAAGAAGAAATAAAATTAATTAAGAATGACAACCTATTTGAATATAAGAATATATATTTAAGAAAGAGTGGAGAATATGTAGAAAGCAATTAATGAAGGGAGAGTATAGTTGAATATAAATTATTTAGTTCACATATTATCAGATAATACAGAATTAAACTTTGGAAGAATATCTATAAGTGTAGGAGAACTAGAGGTATTCGTAAATAAGGGATTAAAAATTTTATTTTTAGTTTTCTTGATGTTTATATCAATAAAAATAGGAAACTATATAATAAAAAAGTTTGTAGATAATCAAATAAAAAGTGATGGAAGATTATCAATGGATTCACAACGTGCAAAAACGCTAGGTGAAGTCATGAAAAGTGTATTAAAGTATTCTGTCTATTTTATTGGAATAACGGCTATGGCCTCGATTATATTTGGCGGAATATCTATCACATTTGCAAGTATTGGAGGAGTAGCTTTAGGTCTTGGAGCTCAAAGTTTAATAAAAGATTTAATAAATGGATTCTTTATTTTATTTGAAAATCAGTTTGGAGTTGGGGATTATATAACAATAGGAAATTTTAGTGGAATAGTTAGCAGTATAGGTATTAGAACTACAATAATAAAAGATTTTAATGGTGATATTCATTGTATAACTAATGGATCCATATTAGAGGTGACTAATCACTCTAGAAGCGATAGCAGCTTTATAGTTGATGTAAATATAGCATATAAAGAAGATATTGATAATGCAATTAGTGTTATAGAAAAAACATGTGAAGAATTTAAAAAAGAAAATGAAAAAGACATAAAGGAACCTATAAATGTTTTGGGAGTCGTAGCATTAGGAGCATCAGGCGTTACAATAAGGGTACTAGGAAAGGCAAAGCCATTAAGACAGTGGGATATGGAAAGAGAACTTAGAAAGCTAATAAAAGTTACATTAGATAAGAATAATATTGAAATACCGTTTCCTACTAATATGATCAATACAAATTTTTAGAATGAAGAAAGGATGGATAAATAGATGGTAGAAAACTTTAATCTTGGAGATATAGTTGAAATGAAAAAAACTCATCCATGTGGAACAAATAATTTTGAAATAATAAGAATTGGTGCTGATATAAAGATAAAATGTGTTGGATGTGGAAGAATAGTTATGATTCCAAGACGAAAATTTCAAAAAGATGCAAAAAAAATAGTAGCTGTTGCAGAAAGTTAAAGAAAATACTTGAAATATTTTGAATTGAATGATAGAATATTTAATTGTAATCCCTGCTGTACAAAGTACAGCCGTTAGTCCGAGGGGAGGAGGTGAAAATGATGAGAAAATACGAAACTATATTCATATTAAACCCATCATTCGATGAAGAAACTGTTAAAGCCAACATCGAAAAGTTTAAGGGTGTTATTGAAAATGGTGGAGGAACTGTAGAAAACGTTGATTTCTGGGGTAAGAGAAAACTTGCTTATGAAATATCTAAAGTAAGCGAAGGTTACTATACTTTAATCAACTTTACTGCTGGAACTGAATTACCAAGAGAATTAGATAGAATATTCAGAATCACTGATGGTGTTATCAGACATATCATAGTTAATGAGCAAGCATAAGGTGGTGTTTTGTAATGAACAAAGTAGTTTTAATCGGTAGATTAACAAAAGATCCAGAACTTAGATTTACTCCAGGTACTGGAAGTGCAGTAACAACCTTAACATTAGCAGTTGATAGATATAACACTAAGACTGGTCAAAGAGAAGCAGATTTTATACCTGTAGTTATATGGGGAAAACAAGCTGAGAGTGCTGCCAATTATTTAAGCAAGGGAAGTCAAGCTGCAATAAGTGGTAGAATTCAGACTAGATCATATGATGCTAAAGACGGTACTAAAAGATATGTAACAGAAGTTGTTGCAGATGCATTTGGTGGTGTACAATTCTTAGGAGGCAAAGGAAACAATGCTTCTGGAAATACCTTTGGCGAAAGTAATGAATATTCAGCGCCAATGAATGATCCATTTAGTGGTGCTAATTTTGATGAGGATATCACACCGGTTGATGATGGAGATATGCCTTTCTAATAATTTTAGGTGAGGAGGTAAGAAAATGAGCAGAGAAGAAAATAACGGCAGAAGACCAAACGGAAGAATGAGAAGATCAAGAAAGAAAGTTTGTGCTTTTTGTTCAGATAAATCTGAATTTATTGATTACAAAGATATCAATAAATTAAGAAAATATGTTACAGAAAGAGGTAAGATTTTACCAAGAAGAATTTCTGGAACATGTGCTAAGCATCAAAGAGAATTAACTAGTTCAATTAAGAGAGCTAGAAACATAGCATTATTACCATTCACAACAGAATAAGAGTAATAATACAGCCCCTGAGAAATCAGGGGTTTTTTAGTACATAAAACAATAAATATATGGGAAATATTAGAAAAATATTCATAAAATATTGCAATAAGTATAAAAAAAATTTAAAATAAGAATACAGGGTTTGGGGTGAGAGGAGATTGGTTATGAAAAAAGAGAGTTTTAATATAATGACCAATATTAAAATAATAGAAGAGTTGAAAGCACAACTTATCTGTATCATAGGAGAATTTTTCAGGCTTTTAACTAAAGGAAGCAACGTAGCACAAGATGCCATATTAGAATGTATATCTGGAGCTATAATCATTTTATATGTTTTAGGTGAAAAACTTGGATATTCATTTAAAGAAGTAGATAATATAATGAAGTCAAAGCTAGATTTGGGTATAAAAGCAGAAGATCAAGTTGAAAAAGAAAGTAAAAGTCTAAGTAAATTAAAAAAGTATATAAATAACAGAATAGATTAAACTAAATATATTTTAGGAGGCTTTTTATGAATAATAATGCTATACTTAAACGTATGCTTAAACCTGGATTATTAATAATAAGTTCAATTATATTATTTACAAAAAATTATTTTGGGTTAGGCATAATTGTTTTTATTATATATTTAGTGGATAATTTTTATCAGCTAAATTATTTTTGGAAGAAAGAAAATGATTTGCAGAAGTTTGTAAAAAGCATAGACAATGGATTATCTGAAAATGTACTTCAATTTATTTATCCGTTAGCAATAATAAATAATACGGGAAAAATAATATGGAATAACAATATATTTAATTCTCTTAAATCAAAGGATGAATTAAAAGATAGTAACATATTGAGTATAGCTAGAGGATTAAATCTTGAAAAAATAATAAATGGTGAAGATAAATTACATCAGAGATTAGAAATTAATGATAAGCTATATGATGTATATTTTACGCAAGTTACAATGCAAGAAAAAAACTTATACTTGTTATCATTTAATGATATTACTAAGCTTATAGATTATGAAACTACCCAAGAAAGTGTTATGTTAATTGAAGTAGATAACTTTTCAGAGGCTCTAGATAATACTGATGAAAATAATAGGCCTTTATTAGTTGCGGAAATTGAAAGAAATATAAATTCATATGCAAATAATTTAAAAGCAATGATAAAAAAATATGATACAAATAAGTATGTATTATCTATTCAAGATAAATATATAGAAGATGAGATAACACAGAAATTTAAAATTATAGATGATATTTCTAAGATAGATAAAGGTAATAAGCTTGAAATTACTCTTAGTATAGGTGTAGGAAAAGGTGGAATGTCTCCTCAAGAAAACTATAATAATGCAAATATAGCAAAAGAATTAGCATTAGGTAGAGGCGGAGATCAGGCGGTTGTTAAAAATAAAAATGATATAAAATTCTTTGGAGGAAATAGCAAAGAGTTAGAAAAACGAACTAAAGTTAAGACACGAGTTATAGCTAGAGCTCTAAGTGAATTAATATATGAAAGCAGTAAAATATATATAATAGGTCATAAGAATCCAGACATGGATTGCTTCGGTGCTTCTATTGGACTCGCAAGTATTATAAAGCAAATGGGTAAAAGTTGTAATATAATATTAAATAGGGATATAAACGCAATAGAATATTATTTGAATAAATTAGCTAATCAAGAGAAATATAATGAATTGTTTATATCATCTGAAGAAGCAAAGAATAATATGGATGACAGAACTTTGGTTATAATTTTAGATGTTCATAATAAAAGCTATATTTTAGATTTATCTTTAGTTGAGAAAGCTAATCGAAAGGTGATCATAGATCATCATAGAAGAAGCCCTGATATGATTGAACACGATATATTAAATTACATTGAAGTTTACGCATCATCAACTTCAGAAATGATAACAGAAATAATTCAGTATATGGTTGAAAAGCCTAAATTGACTAGATTAGAGGCAGAAGGACTTCTTGCAGGAATATATATGGATACAAAGGGATTCTCCTTCAAAACAGGTGTCAGAACATTTGAGGCTGCGTCATTTTTAAAATCATTGGGAGCTGATATGATTGAAATTAAAAAGATGTTTACTGATGATTTAGATGATTACTTATTAATTGCAGAAACAATAAAGGATGCAGAGGTTAAAGATAATATAGCTATTGCTGTTGCACCTCCTAACATTGATACTGTTATAATAGCAAAAGCAGCAGATGAATTACTCAATATATCAGGAATATGTGTAAGCTTTGTTATAGGTAAGGTGAACGAAGATATATATATTAGTGGACGTTCTCTTGGTGATATAAATGTTCAGATTGTATTAGAAGCATTAGGTGGTGGTGGTCATATGAACATTGCAGGAGCTAAAGTTGAAAATATGTCTGTAAATGAAGTTATAAATCAATTAGAAGAATCAATACAAAAATACTTAAGGATAGGTGAATAAATATGAAGGTTATTTTATTACAAGATGTTAAAAAGATTGGTAAAAAAGGTGATGTTATAGAAGCATCAGATGGATATGCAAGAAACTTTTTATTTCCTAAAAAGCTAGCACAAGAAGCTACAGAATCTAATTTACACATATTAAATAATAAAAAAGAAAATGATAGAAAGCAAAAACTAGCAGAGATAGAAGCAGCACAAAAGCTAGCTGGTGAATTAAAAGGAAAAGAAATAACTATAAAAGCTAAAACTGGTGAGAATGGAAAGCTATTTGGAGCTATTACAAGTAAAGATGTTGCTGAATTAATAAAAACACAATATAAAATTGAAATTGATAAAAAGAAGATTGTAATGGATACAATAAAATTAGCTGGAGGATATGATATTGAAATTAAACTATATCCAGAGGTTAGTACTAAAATGAAGGTTGTTATTGTTCCACAAGAATAGGAGGAATAAATTTTGGATTCAAAAAAAGAAGCTAATTTATTAAAGGATGTTATCTCGTCTAATCTATCTTTAGAATCACAAATCGATGCTATTTATGCTATAACTAAGAATATCCTTGATAAAGGTGCTTTTAGGGCTAGAACTATAAGATTTAAGTTGGAAAAGTATATACAATCCTCAAGTTTGGCAGAAAGACTTTATGCAATAAATACTATTTTAGCAGAAGGCCAAGATTTGAAAATAGTTCCAAAAGAAGATGAATTACAGAAAGTATTAGATAGAACTGTAGAGCTAGTTTCTAATGAATTAGCAAAAAGATATGTACAAAATAAGATAGAAGCTCAAGTAGAGCAATCTATTATGGAAAAGCAAGATAAATATATAGATGAAGTAAGACTATCAGTTATTAATAAACAAAAAGGTGCAGAAAATAAGAAAACTCTTGGTAAATTAGAAAACTTAATTAAGCTTGATAGTAAAGTTACAAGTAAAAATATAATGAGTTTTTTAAGACCAAAAACATTCGATGAAGTGGTAGGACAGGAACGAGCTATAAGATCCTTAATATCTAAATTATCGTCTCCGTATCCACAGCATATTATTTTATATGGACCTCCTGGTGTAGGAAAAACTACTGCTGCAAGGATAGCTCTTGAAGAAGTGAAAAAATTAGATTTTACTCCATTTGATGAAGAATCTAAGTTTGTTGAAGTAGATGGTACTACATTAAGATGGGATCCAAGAGAAATAACAAATCCACTTTTAGGATCTGTACATGATCCAATATATCAAGGTAGTAAAAGAGATTTAGCAGAGACAGGAATACCTGAACCTAAGACTGGGTTAGTGACAGAAGCACATGGAGGAATACTTTTTATAGATGAAATAGGAGAATTAGACTCTATGCTTCAAAATAAACTTTTAAAGGTTTTAGAAGATAAGAGAGTAGAATTTTCATCTTCTTATTATGATCCAGATGATGAAATGACTCCAAAGTATATAAAATACTTATTTGATAATGGTGCACCAGCGGATTTTGTTCTTATTGGAGCTACAACTAAAAGTCCGAGTGAAATTAATCCAGCTTTAAGATCAAGATGTACAGAAGTATATTTTGAGCCGCTTTCTTCAGATGATATAGTTAATATTGTTGAAGATGCAGCAAAAAAACTTAATGTTATATTAGAAGATGGAGTTGCAAAAAAGATAAGCAACTATACATTTGAAGGTAGAAAAGCTGTAAATATATTAACAGATACCTACGGATATGCTCTTTATTCAAATAAAGAAAATGTTAATAATATTGAGATAAAATTATCTGATTTAGATGAAGTAATATCAATTGGAAGATATATTCCGTTTGAAAGATTAGATGATTTAGATAAAAGAGAAATAGGAAATATATATGGATTAGGAGTAAGCGGATTCTTAGGATCAACAATAAGCATAGAAAGCGCTGTATTCCCTGCAAAGAAAAAAGGTGCAGGAACTGTTAGGTTTAATGATACTGCTGGATCTATGGCTAAAGATTCCGTATATAATGCAGCATCTGTTATAAGAAATATAACAGATAAAGACATTAAAGATTATGATATCCATGTTAATGTAATTGGCGGAGGAAAAATTGATGGACCTTCAGCAGGGGCTGCAATTACTCTTTGTATAATAAGTTCATTATTAAAGAAGCCTATAAGACAGGATATAGCTGTTACAGGAGAAATATCACTTCAAGGTAAGATAAAGCCTGTAGGTGGCATATTCGAAAAGATTTATGGAGCTAAGAGAATGGGAATAAATTTAGTATTAATTCCGAAAGATAATGAAAAAGAGATACCAGTAAATAATAGTGGAATAGAAGTAAAGGCTATTGAATCTATAAATGAATTAATGGAAATTGCTTTTAACTAAATTAAATAGGCTTCCTTTTGTTAGAGGGAAGCTTATTTAGATTAAAATAAATAAGGAAGGAGGAAAATATTGTGGAGAATCCAGCAATGAGAAGTTTACCTCAAAGCATAGAAGCGGAACAGTCCGTTATAGGTTCTATGATTATAGATAAAAATTCTATTGCTAAAGTAATGGAAAGTTTAGAAGAAGAAGACTTTTATAGGGATGGCCATAAGGCAATATATAAGGCAATATTAGAGATGTTTAGAAATGATATGGCAGTTGATCTAGTAACGCTCTTAGAATATCTAAAAAGCACTAATATGCTTGAAAGAGCTGGTGGAGTAACATATATAACAGAACTTAGTGCATCTGTTCCAACAACAGCAAATTTAAGTGCGTACATAAAGATAGTAAGTGATAAGTCTACTTTAAGAAAATTGATTAAGGCATCAACTACAATTATTGAAGAAAGTTACAATAAACAGGATAAAGTTGAAAGTGTAGTTGATATAGCTGAAAAGAAAATTTTTAATATAGCAGAGAATAGAACATCAAAGGATTTTGAACCTTTAAGTGATGTTTTAGAAAGAGGATTTCTTCAAATAGAAAAGTTATTTAATAATAAGGGAGAAATCACAGGCGTTGGTTCTGGTTTTACAGACTTAGATTCAATGACCTCAGGATTTCAATCAGGGGATATGATATTAATAGCTGCAAGACCTTCTATGGGAAAAACAACATTTGCACTTAATATTGCTGAACATGCAGCTCTTAGGGAACATAAGAGTGTTGTTATATTCTCACTGGAAATGTCTAAGGAACAGCTTGCATATAAGCTCCTTTGTTCAGAAGCAAATGTAGATATGTTAAAGCTTAGAACTGGTGCATTAGAAGATAGCGACTGGGAAAATATAGCCAGAGCGACAGGGCCGCTTTCAAAGGCAAAGGTTTATATTGATGATACTGCTGGTGTAACTGTAATGGAAATGAGATCTAAGTGTAGAAGATTAAAGCTTGAATATGGAATAGATTTAATAGTTATAGACTATTTACAACTTATGTCTGGTGGAAGTGGAACAGACAATAGACAACAAGAAGTATCAGAGATTTCTAGATCTATAAAAGCCTTGGCAAAGGAAATGGAATGCCCAGTAATAGCACTATCTCAGTTATCAAGAGCTCCAGAGCAGAGAGCGGATCACAGACCAATGTTATCTGACTTAAGAGAATCTGGATCTATAGAGCAGGATGCTGACTTAGTTATGTTCCTCTATAGAGATGAGTATTACAATAAGGAAACTGAAGATAAAAACATTGGTGAATGCATAATAGCTAAACAGAGAAATGGTCCAGTTGGAACTGTAAAAATGGCGTGGCTTGGTCAATATAGTAAGTTCGGTAATTTAGATGTCATACATAAAGAATAGTTAAAGTTATTAAGGTTAGATATAAGAAATATTTATAGTAGATATTTCTTATATCTAAAATTATATATATAAAGAATATGCTATTTACAATAAAGTCTTTATAAAAAATATTACTATCATGAAATATTAGGTAGTTTTAAAATTTTTAATTTAGCAGTATTATTATGATAAATATGAGATATTTCTTTAATATCAATATTATCTAAATAAAATATTCTAGTGAAAATAGTTTTTGTATTATCTTTAGATTTTATTCTTAAGATTAAAAATTTATTTTTATAAAATAATTCGAAATTATGTTTATGTGTATAAAAATTTTTTATAGTTATAAAATAAAATAAAGGTTTTTCAGTAATCTCACATATAGGAAGATTAGATATAGAATCATTCTTGTGTAATATAGAATCTATGAAATTGTCTATGTCTAATATGGAATTATTATAAATCAAAGAAACATTGTTCATATAAATTCCTCCCTTCATCTTATTTATAGTTTATGAGGAATTAAAACAAGCTATCCTATGATTGTGCTGGATTTAATTTTAAATCTTTATATAAAAGCATAAAAAATCAATTTGTAACAAATAAATTAAAAATGGGGGCATAAAAATGAGTAAAAAAATAGGTTTTATAGGCTGTGGAAACATGGGAAGTGCAATTCTCGGCGGATTAATTAAATCAGGTTTTGTTAATGCAGATGAGATTATAGTTTCTACTAAAACAGAATCTTCTTCAAAAAGGTTAAAAGATGAATTTAATGTTTTAACAACTTTTGATAGTAAAATGGTTGCGAGAGAAGCTAAAACAGTAATTTTAGCTGTTAAGCCTAATATGTATAAGCAAATAGTTGAACAAATAGAAGGTGAATTAACAGAAGATAAGTTAATTATCACTATAGCTGCTGGAATCACAATAAATAATATGGAAGAATGGCTTGGAGATGATGCAAAGATAATTAGAACTATGCCAAATACTCCAGCGTTTGTAGGAGAAGCAATGTCAGCTGTATGTCCAAATGAAAATGTAAGTAAAGAAGAGCTTGCATATTGTATAAAAATGTTTGAAAGCTTTGGAGAATGTGTTGAATTAGAAGAAAAATATTTTGATGGATTTGTTGCAGTGGCTGGATCATCGCCAGCATATGTATATATGTTTATAGAAGCTATGGCAGATGGAGCAGTAAAGCTTGGAATTCCTAGAGCAAAAGCTTATAAAATGGCAGCACAAAGTGTTTTAGGATCTGCTAAGATGGTATTGGAAACTGGAAAGCATCCAGGAGAATTGAAAGATGCAGTTTGTTCTCCAGCAGGAACTACTATTGAAGCAGTTGTTGAGCTAGAAAAACTAGGATTTAGAAACAGTATAATTCAAGCTATGGATAAGTGTGCTGAGAAATCTAAGAATATGCACAACTAAAAAAGCAGCTATGCTACAAATATAATATTATCAAAAATATTTTTAATAAATGCTGTGGATAATTCTAAAAACTAAATTTTTTAGAATTATCCACAGTTTTATTTTTAAAAAGGATTTTATACACAGTGGATAAAATTTTTTTTTGATTTTGTGGATAAATTTTTATAAATTACGATGCTTTAATAAAATGCGTGTTATATTTTAAATTTTAAGTATATTAAATTTGAGCTACACCACTTTTAATAGCGGCTTCTTTAACAGCTTTAGCAACTAAGTCTTGAACTTTTAAATCAAATGCTTTTGGAATTATATTTTCAGCATTTAAATCTTCTGCAGATACAGAGTTTGCTATTGCATAAGCAGCAGCTACTTTCATTTCTTCATTAATTTCTGATGCTCTTACATCTAATGCACCCCTGAATACTCCTGGGAATGCTAATACATTATTGATTTGATTTGGATAATCTGAACGTCCAGTTCCCATAACGGCAATTCCGGCTTCTTTTGCATCTTCAGGGAAGATCTCGGGAGTTGGGTTTGCCATTGCAAATATTATTCCATCTTTATTCATTGTTTTAACCATTTCTTTTGAAACAATATTTGGAGCAGAAACACCTATAAATACATCAGTACCCACCATTGAGTCTTTAAGAGTTCCAGTAACATTATCTGGGTTAGTTATATTAGCTAATTCTTGCATATATATATTATCACTTAAATCTTTATCTCTGCTTATTACTCCATTAATATCACACATAACTATGTTTTTTACTCCAGAAGAAAGTAATAACTTACATATTGCAGTTCCAGCAGAACCAGCTCCATTAATGACTACTTTAATATTATCTAATTTTTTATTTACTATTTTTAAAGCATTTAATAATCCAGATAAAACAACTATAGCTGTACCATGTTGATCATCATGGAATACTGGAATATTTAATCTTTCCTTTAATCTTTTTTCTATTTCAAAACATCTAGGAGCTGAAATATCTTCTAAGTTAATTCCACCTAAAGTTGGAGCAATATTTGCTACAGTTTCAACAATTTCATCAACATTTTTAGTATCTAAAACTATAGGAAATGCATCAACATTACCAAATTCTTTAAATAATACACTTTTACCTTCCATTACTGGTAATGCAGCAAGTGGACCTATATCGCCAAGCCCTAATACTGCAGTTCCATCAGAAATAACTGCAACAGTGTTCCATTTACGAGTATAAGTATAAGCCTTTGATGGATCTTTATGTATTTCACGACATGGTTCTGCAACACCAGGGGTATATGCTAAGCTTAAATCTTTTGCATCTTTTACTTCACAAGTTGGCTTTATTTCATATTTGCCTCTTTTTTCTTCGTGAAATTTTAATGATTCTTCATATATGTTCATAATGGCACCTCTTTATATTAAATATTTTAATTTGATACTAAGATATGTTTATACAATAATATAATAAATTATTATTATAGCTTGATTATGGCTTGGACCAACGTTTAACATTTATAATGAATACAAATGAATATCAAAGTAAATGATATACATTGTAGTAATATACGTATAGAAACATTATACGAATTATTTAGAAAAAAATCAAAAAAATATTCGATATGTAGTTGACCATCAAAAGCTACTTTGTTACTATTTAAAGGGAGAGGTAAAAAGTTTTTTTATGCGCTCTCCCAAGTAGAAGAAAACAATTAATATGTTTATTTAAATTAAGGAGGCAGGATAAATGTCAGCATTTATTGTTTTAGGAGCTCAATGGGGAGATGAAGGTAAAGGTAAAATGACAGACTACTTAGCAGAGGACGCTGATGTAGTTGTTAGATTCCAAGGTGGAAATAATGCAGGTCATACTGTTGTTGTTGGAGATAAAGAATATAAACTACACTTAATACCATCAGGTATTTTATATGATGATAAATTAAATGTTATAGGTAATGGAGTAGTATTAGATCCAAAGGCATTATTTGAAGAAATAGATTATTTAGAAGGTGTTGGAGTTAAAGTTACACCTGAAAAATTAATAATAAGTGATAGAGCTCAACTTATCATGCCATATCATAAAGTATTAGATAGATTAAAAGAAAAAGCAAGAGGAAAAAATGATATTGGTACTACTGGAAAAGGTATAGGCCCATGTTATACAGATAAATTTGAAAGATGTGGAATAAGAGTTTGCGATTTAATGCATCCAGAAGTTTTTGCTGAAAAATTAAAAGAAAATATAGAAATGAAAAATGCTTATATAACAAAAGTGTTAGGTGGAGAAGCATTAGACTATAATGAAATATTAAATGAATATTTAGAATTCGGTAAGAGATTAAAGCCATTTATTGAAGAGACATCAGTTAAAGTTTATAACGATATCAAGGCTGATAAGACAGTGCTATTTGAAGGTGCTCAAGGAATGCTATTAGATATTGACTATGGAACATACCCATATGTTACATCATCAAATACAACTGCTGGTGGAGTATCTAATGGTGTTGGTATTGGACCTAACATGATAACTAATGCTGTAGGTATAACAAAAGCTTATACTACAAGAGTGGGTAAAGGGCCATTCCCAACAGAATTACTTGATGAAACTGGTGAATGGATCAGAGAAAAAGGTCACGAATATGGAGTTACTACTGGTAGATCAAGAAGATGTGGATGGTTAGATTTAGTTATAGTTAAAACTGCTGTAAGAGTAAGTGGATTAACTTCATTAGCTGTTACTAAAATAGATACATTAGCAGGATTAGATACACTAAAAGTATGTGTTGGATATAAATTTGATGGAAAAGTAATAGATTATTTCCCAGCAAGTTTAGAAGATTTAGCAAAATGTGAACCAGTATATGAAGAATTTGCAGGTTGGGGCGAAGAAGTAGCTAATGCAAGAAGTTATGATGAGCTTCCAGAAAACGCAAAGAAGTATCTTGAAAGAATTGAAGAATTCACAGAAACTAAGATTTCTATAGTTTCTGTTGGTCCAAAGAGAGATCAAACTATGAGAGTAAAGGATCTATAGTATAGTGATTTAATCTGATATTGACTTTACTTTACGTATAAAATATAATTTTTGGTGTAACATAAAATTTGACTTTTATACATAAAGAAGGTGAAGATATGATAACTAAAGACATGACAATTGGTGAAATTGTAAATGCAGATTCATCTAAAGCAGAAGTATTAATGAGCTTTGGAATGGGATGTGTTGGATGCCCATCTGCTCAAGCTGAAACTTTAGCTGAGGCAGCTGTAGTTCATGGAATAAACTTAGAACAATTATTGGAAGCATTAAATAAATAAGCATTAAAAAGAGAAATCATTTTGATTTCTCTTTTTTTATTTATAAAATATAAAAAAATTATAGAAAATAAGATATATTTACAAGATAAATTTGTTTTGAAACGAGATTATTTCCTTGGAAATAATTTGAAAATATTTTACTAATTACATTATAATATTTATTATGGTAATATATACTATAATAGATATTAATAAAACTATAAGTTTATTAAGTGAGGTGAAAAATTATATGACTTGGCTTAAGTCATATAAATATAAGATATGGTTAAAAATTATACTAAAACTTATGAAATAAATTATTACGATGTAGATTATAAATTAAAATGTAAGATGTCTTCTATAATAAACTTTATTTGTGATGTTGGAACTCATCAATCAGAATCTGTCGGTGGAGGAATGAAGTATTGTGAAGACAATAATTGTGCCTGGGTTTTTTATAAATATGATATAAAAATGAAAAGATATCCAATGTTTGGAGAAAAAATAAACATAACTACAGAACCAGTTGGATTTAAGAAATTTTATGGATTAAGAAAATATATTATTAGGGATGAAAAAGAAGAAATAATAGGTGAAGCTTTAGCATTATTTTTCTTAATCAACATAGAAAAAAGAAGACCTATGAGAATACAAAAGGAACAGTATGATTTCTATGGAGTAGATGGAGATATAGATTATGATATTTCTATGGAAAAAGTTGAAAAGATGCAAACTGCTGAGTACTCAAAAGTATTTAATATTAGATATAGCGATATAGATTCTAATAAGCATGTGAATAATGTAAAGTACGTTGAATGGGGATTAGAAGTTATTCCAGTTGAAGTTATAACTAATTATGAATTGAAAAGAGTAAAAGTAGATTTTGAAAAAGAAACTACATATGGAGAGAAAATTGATGTTTTTGCAGAAGTGAAGAAAATTGATGATAATCACTTAAAATCTTATCATATAATAAAAGATAGCAATGGAAAAGAGCTGACAGCATTAGAGTTTGATTGGGAAAGAGAATAGATAAAATCAGAGTTTAGTGAATAACAACCGAAATCCAATAAATGATATGATCGATTGTAGGAAAAATTTAGATGAAGATTCTAATAATAGAGGTTATACCAAAACAGTCTACTTTAAAAACAAGTTTTAGAAAAATAATTTTGGAACAACCTCTACTGAAGGATTTAAGAATTCAAATTATTAATATAATACTAAGTACATTTGTATATTGGATTTCTTTGTATTTATCAAAATCATACTTAAGCTGTTTACATAAAGTAAAGCAATCAGAATTTTAGAACTTAATTTTGGTTATTTCTAAACTAATTAAACTAAGTTTATTATTATTTATTATTTGAAGCAGATTTAGCGGATGTGTATCCTGAGCTCCAAGCCCATTGTAGATTAAATCCACCACAATCACCGTGGACATCCATTATTTCGCCGCAGAAGTAAAGATTCTTAATTAATTTAGATTCTAATGTTGATGAATTTATTTCTTTAGTATTTACTCCTCCAACTGTCACTTGAGCATTTGAGAATCCATTTGTATCAATGCATGTAAACTCCCAATGCTTTAATCTATTTATAAATATATTTAAGTATTTCCAATCTATATTGCTACAAGGTGTATGGATATCCTTTATACCACAGTCTTTAAGAATAGTTGGAATAAGCTTTTTATTAATTAATCCTATTAAAGCAGATGACATTTCCCTGTAACTAAACATTGAAAAGTGAGTAGAGAAGAAGTCATCAATTTCTTCTTTTGTTTTATTTGGGAACATATCTACTACTAATTTTACTGTTGAATTTTTGCTTAAAGCCTTAGATGCATAATAAGATAGCTGCATTATTGGAGGCCCTGAAATGCCATAGTCAGTAAATAATACTTCACCTTTTTCTGAGCGGATAAATTCATTATCAATAAATATGGATACTGAACCATCAAATTTTATTCCTGATAAGGCTTTTAGATAAGGATAATCTAGTTTTAATTGAACTATACCAGGAATAGGTTCAATAATAGTATGACCAAATGATTTTGAAATTTTATATCCAGAACCATCAGAACCAGTCTTAGGAGCAACCTTTCCTCCACAACTTAAAATCAATTTATTACATGAAAAATTTTTAAAATCTTCATTATTAGTAGATATTTTAAAATTTTTACTTTTTGATATATTATTAACTTTACAGTTTAAATATAGAGGTATCTGTTTTTCTTCTACAGCAATTCTAAATATATCTATTACAGATGAGGCTTGTAGTGATTGAGGATACATTTTGCCGTTTTCAAGTTCAACAAAAGGTAATCCTAATGATAAAAATAAACTTTTTGTATCTTCTACTGTAAAATTACTTAAAGTGTCACAATAAAATTTATCATTTTCACTATGATAAGCATTAAAAGGTTCAAATATTGTGTTATTACTTATGTTACATCTACCATTTCCAGTGGCAAGAACCTTTTTACATATCCTGTCGTTACCTTCAACTATTGCTACATCCATTCCAAAATCTTTTGCAACAATGGCGGCCATTACTCCTGAAGCTCCGCCACCAATTATAAGTAAATCGTGATGAATCATTATATTAATCACTCCTTATTTTTTATAAGACATATTAAAGAAGGTAAAAATAAGCTTCAATATGCTAAATAGATTTTAACATAGTAATAAAAATGTTAAAAGGAAGGAATACTAAATTTGGTGATTATATTATGGAAGTAAAAGTAATAAATAATAAATTAGAAGATTTTGAAAGAGTATTTAAAGTAAGAAGAATGAATTATGATCAAGTTCTGGTAAATTATTCTGGTGGAAATGGATTAAAATGTTTTGAATTTAACGATGTAGAATTTATGGGAGAAACAAAAATAGATGAGTTTTTGATAGAAAATAAAGAATACTTAAAAATAAAAATAAAAAGAGGAATTTCGGTTGTCTTCTATAGTGCATTAAAAAATTCATTAGAATCAGAAATTCATGAAGAAGCTAAAAGATTAAATGTATTAATAGATAAATATAAAGTAAATAAGAGAGGCATATGGGAAAAGGATATAGTATTGATGATTAATGAAAAAGTTCCCTTACAAGTTAATGCATCTGGACAAAATTTTAAAAAGGATAGCTACAATATTGATATTAGAATAATTCAGAAAGATGAATTTTTACAATTATGTAATGTAGAAATAGAAAGAATTAATAAAGAAATACGTAGTAGAAGATTAGAGATAGATAGCTTTGAAGCCGCAATAAATCAAGTTTGAAAGAGTATTTCATTTAATATTTAAATTTAATATGGATCAAAAAATGAAGTGATTTTAAAAAAATTTTAAAAAATATGTTGACACTTAATCTAATTTTCTGTATTATAGTCTATGTGGTCAGCGCGACAAGGTGTTAAAAGACATCAAGCGAAGACAATATAAAGCATGGCTCCTTGGTCAAGCGGTTAAGACACCACCCTTTCACGGTGGTAACAGGGGTTCGATTCCCCTAGGAGTCACCATTTCTATCTTATGGGCGCATAGCTCAGCTGGGAGAGCACCTGCCTTACAAGCAGGGGGTCACAGGTTCGAGCCCTGTTGTGCCCACCATAAGATGGCTCAGTAGCTCAGTTGGTTAGAGTGCCGGCCTGTCACGCCGGAGGTCGAGGGTTCGAGCCCCTTCTGAGTCGCCATAAAAAACAAGCTTTAATAGCTTGTTTTTTTATTTATTATTAATATTTAAGTATTGTAATGATTTATAAAAAAGAAAATAAATATGTATGTATATGATTATTCAAATTAGCTTTATCTAATTTCGTTTTATTTTTATAGACTAAATATAAGATTTTTGCGTATAATTTGATATAAAAGAGGGTATCCTTAAAAAAATAATTTTTAAGGATACCTTCTTTTATGAACAGATAATTAAAAAATTATCTATTTCTATTTAGATTTTGTTTTATTCTTATATCATCTGAATAGAATTTACACAATTTAAAATCGCCTAAAAGTCTAGAAGCAATTCTTTCAGAATAATGTTTGCTTATTGCAGGAAGGGTTAAATTAGTAGAAATAAGCATCTTTTTATTTGTAAGAATTCTTTTATTTATTATATTAAAAAGTTCTGTAACAGAGAATTCATTTATATGCTCTGCACCTAAATCATCTATAATTAGTAAGTCACATTCTAATAATAGTTTTTCTATTCCGCTATCAGCATTTTTAAATCTTAAATCTCTTAATATCTTTATTAACTCTTCTGATGTTTTATAAACTACTAAGTTTCCTGTGTCTAAAATAGATTTTGCTATACAATATGATAAATAAGTTTTTCCACTACCAGGATTACCGTAAAATAGTAGGTTAGTATTGATTGTTTTAAAGTTAGGTAGATATTCTTGAAGAATGTAATTTAAATTGTTTTCGATATTTTTTCTTTCAGAATATTTTTCATTTTCATTTCTATGAGATGAAAATAAACTTAAATCAAAATTATCAAAATTACAAGTTTTCACTATATTCTCTAAATCAGAATCTTTATAATATAGGTCAATTAACTTTTGGCTATAGCAAATACATTTTTTATTACCTATAAAACCTGTGTCTTTGCATTTTTTGCAATGATAATAGATATTTAGATAGTCAGTAGAATAACCTCTTTCAACTAGCATTTCACATTTTTTAACACGTAAATCAGTGATTTTTTCTTTAAATTCTTCTACGGTTCTTTCGCTGTTATCTGATTTTATTACTGATAGAGCCATTTGTAATGAAAGCTTTTTAATTTTATTATCTAAATCTATTATTTCAGGATATTTTTCAGCTATTTCTGCTTTTCTTTGCTTTAATGCTTTATTTTCAGATGCTCTTATATTATCATATATTTTTAAAAGTTCTGTTTGATAACCATTAATCATCATTATCCCATCCTAATAATTTTTTTTCTAAAGAGTCGTAGTCATATTCTCTAGGTTCAAAGTTATTAAATCTAAGCGGTGGCTTCTCTTTAATATAAGAAGATGTACCTTGAGCCTTATTATACTTATTACTATTGACTTGTTTTTTGTCTTTAGCTGCGATATCTTCTAATGTTCTAAGGTTATTACTATTCCAGTTATTTAAAATACCATCAATATACTTGAAATCTGCTCTATTCAATCTTTCAAAGCATATATCACAGGCTTTTTGAATTATTTCTATGGAATAATTATAAGTTAGTAACCATTTTTCAATCATTTCCTGTTGAGGTTTCATTATATCTGTATTATTAATTCCGAGATAAGATAGTATTTTTCTGATATTTCCCCATTTATCTTCAGTCTTTTTGATTAAATTTTGAGCCTGCTCAATATTAGTTATTTTTAAGTCATGCCATGATAAAGCCACTTTTTCTATATATCTTGGATCGCTTTTACCTTTAGAAATGCAATATTCCATTAGTATTAAAATTAATTCAGAAGAAAAACCAAATTCATTCTGCCAATTTAAATATGTGGACATCTCAGTAGGGGAAAGTGGTCTTGCTAAAAGAGATTCTATATCCTTTAACATATCTTTAGTATTATTGCTATTTAAAGCAGATAGTAAGTCAACTTGATTTTTGTTACCATTATTTGAAGTATTATCTAAGTCCAAGAATTCTATATTAAAGTTTCCCATTTGATCTATCTTATTTAGTCTGATTATTCCTTGATCACTCCAATAATTAAGAGCATTCATTATATCTGATTCTAATAAGTTAAGAGAGGAAGCTAATATTGATGAGCTTACCCCAGGCTCACCTGAAGTATTAAATTTTAATAATAGCAAATAAACTTTTATAAATTCGCCTCTAGCTCCTAGCATATATTTTTCAATGAAAGTATTACTAACAGGAGTAAAGTTTAAAGAATTATTCTTTAATATGAAAGTGCTCATTTTGCCACCTACCTTTTTAATTATATTTATGATTATGTAAATAATTATAGCATATTATACTTCAATGTAGGGAAATAATAAATACTATGTACTCGACAAGCAAAAAAATACAGACCTATGATTAATAGTCTGCATTTCTGTATTAAAGCATGAGCTTTTTTGTATCAACAACTCCTTCACCTTGGATGCTCTTTGAAATATCTTCGATGGGAGTACAAGCAACCTTTAGTAGTGATAAAACATCTTTAAAATTAACTTTAGGATTTTTTTCACATATTAATGCACATAATCCACTTATATAAGCTGTAGATAGGGATGTGCCAGAAAATGTTTTATAAGCTGCATCAAGTTTATGAGGATATAATTTTAAGCCATTTTTTTCTGATATATAGTTCTGATCACAATTTAAAGAAACAATATTAACACAGGCAGCAGATAAATCAGGTTTCACTGATTTTTCATATAATCCACCAGAAGAGTATTCATATGGCCTTAGTGTATTTGATGTAGTATCTAATCCACCAACAGTTATACAATTACTTAAAGTTGATATTCCCATAATTGAATAATTATCTTTTAAGCTGCCTGATGGAAGAACTGGGATTAATCCTTTTGTTATAGCCTTATTCAACATTGAATCAAACAATGATATTATAAATGTATTATGAGATAATAATTCAAAAGGTAAACAGAGAACTTTAATATTATTTTTTTCAGAGATACTTATAACATGTTCTAATGAATAAAGGACATCTGAAGCAAATCCTTTTCCTAATTTATCAAATGCTTTATAGCAAAATAATTTGCTCTTATGGCAGATTCCTTTATATAAATCATTTGATTCAGTACCATTGCTACATAATATACCAGCTATACATGTCCCATGTCCATTATCATCATAAGGATGAGTTAATTCGTTTATTACATCTATGAACAATTCTATTCTATTACTTGGCTTTATTAGATCTTGATGAGGGTAGACGCCACTATCAATGACTCCAACACCAACTCCAGCGCCAGACAATTTTGAATTTGAAGATAAATGAGTTTTATTTGCAGTAGATATACTCATACCACAAAGAAATAAGTATTCATCTAAATATATTTTTTCTATTTCTGGATATTCAATAATACGTTCAATTCCACGAGCTGTCAAATCAGCACTAATTATATTTATGGATTCGATAATATGATAAACTTTACCTTTATATGAACTTACTTTTTTAGCAAGGGAAGAATGAAAGTTCTTATATTTAATAAGTACTCTATAATTTTTATAAGCATTTTTAGATACATAGTATTTTAAATTATTATCTAATTTGCTTTTAGATGAAAACATAATTTTCTCCTCAATATTATTTCATTATATATTATATGAACTTTATCCATATTGTTAATACCAAAATATAGTATTTATTTATGATGACTATATAAAATTTAAGAATATGAAAATATTAAGATATATAAATACAAGAATATGAGAATATAGGAGTAGAAGAATAGAAAAATATATGCTTCAAATATTTGAGTAAGGTAGAATCTTTATTTAAAGCATATATTTTTAATAGGTTAATTAATGCTTCCATTGAAATACTACTATACCTATTATCATAAGTGAGATTCCTATAAAGTTATGTATGGAAAAACTTATTTTTTCACTATCAAATAAACCAAATGCATCTATAAGAGCTGCTGAAAGAAGCTGAGCAACTAATATAGTGCCTATTCCTACAGTTGGTCCCATACTAGCAACACTCTTCATAACTGTAAAAGTAATTACAACTCCAAGTACTCCACCAAGTAGATATAGCTTATTTGCGTCTTTTATTGAACCGTAGCTTCCTTTGCCAAAAAAGAATGAGATAATTAAAGCACAAACTAATGCAATACCTTGAACTATTACAGTAGTTTCCCAAACACCTACTTTTTCACCCAATCGTGTATTGAATACTCCCTGAATGCTCATTGCTATTCCAGAAATTATTGCAGTTATTATTCCAATCATACTATTTATCACCTCTAATATAGTATTTACAATTGAGAGAAAAATATTAAAGTGGCATTGAATTTACAAATTATAATTTGTAAATAATAAGTAAGAAGTAATAAACTAAAAGTGAGTAGTTAGAAATAACTGAAGTTAAAAAGATAAAGCTATGTATTTCTACTTAGAAAATACAAATTAATGTTTAAAAAGCTGAAGGCTTTTTTCATTATCTATTACTTCTTACTTGTTAGTTTTTACCTATAATAGCTAAATCTAGATTTGTAGCACAAACAGAAAGGGGATGCCGCAGATTATTTAATGCGGTATCCCCTTAAATGATTATTCTAAATTTAATTTTAATTTTTTAGTTTAAATTTTTCGTTAATGACATCTTCTGAGAACCCTAAAAATTCTCCAACAGCTAATATATCTTCAAATAAAGTTATGTAATGATCACGACATGGTGAAACAATTAGATCATTTATATCTATGTATAAATTAAGAAACTGATCACTTAGACAATTTTCATTAGTAGCTACATTTATAGAAGTAATATCATCATAATTATGCTCTATTCCCAATGTTATTAAATTAGATAAACAATTAATATATTTTTCTAAGATTAAATCTGAACAAGTATCTTCAGTATTATTATTTAAGTAAGAATAACAATTAGTTGCTTTGGCAAATTCACCCAAAGCTACTTCAAATTCTAAAAGCTTACGAACTCTCAATTTATATGAGTCTAATTCTGGATTAATTGAGATTGAACTGATTATTTTTTTATTTATTTCAAACATTGGATTAATATTCATAAAAAATCCTCCTATAACTTTTAAAAACTAATATTATTTTACAAAATCTTTTAAAGAAAGAAAAGTAGAGAAAACGACTACAGAAAAAATTATTTTAACTTAAATAAAAAATAGCATGAATTATTACTCATGCTATTAAAAAAAATCAGAAACTTTTTAATTCATAAGATTTTATAGGTATATTTTTCTTAGCTGCCGGAAGCTTCCAAATTTCTATATTTTTAATTTTCAATTTAAGAAAATTATCTTTATCATATAAATCAGGATAATTTAATTTAATAGTTTGCTTCTTATTATCTTTTGGAACATATGGTAAGTTCCCAAGAAGAATAAAATTATCCTCAAAACATTTTACATTAAAGCCATGTAAAGATAAAGTATCGAAAAGATTACGAGCAATTCGCTTTATATAACCTTTATTATCTAACCTTAAGTTTATACTCTTTGTTTGATCCAGAGGATATACAGTATCGTTTGCATCTACTCTGAAGGTTTTATATGGAGCTATAAGTTTATCTACTAGTGGATATAGTTTATCTAAATCAGGATTTTCTATTGATATTAAAGGTATAAATGGTTGTGGCGAATTTCTATTTGTTCTAAACTTTCTAGATATATTTTTTTGAATTGGTGAAATTACTTGATAAGCTTCCTCATCAAATAATGCAACTATGTAGTATTTCATTATTGAACCTCACACTCTCAATTATTGTTTACTTAATGTTTAATAAATTATATCATATTAATGGAAATAAAAAAATAGAAGAAAATTTAAAAAATAAGTAATAATCATAATTATGTAATTAAAGAATAAATTACATAATTAATACAAAAATAGCCATAATATAAAATAATGATATTTAAATACATAAAAAATAAATTGAATGCCGTTAAATTTAAGTTCTGTTAAAAAAATATATTTAAATAAATTTATATTATGTTATAATAAGTAAGATAGATTTTTATAATTATAATAGGTTAATAATGCGGTTTTATATAGATTATATAGATTTTATAGATAGGGTGAATATAGATGGAAAGATTAATCATAAATGGAGGCAATTTGCTCAAAGGTAGCGTGGAAATTAATGGCGCTAAAAATGCTGCCGTAGCTATATTACCAGCAACTGTAATGGCACATGAAGGTAAGTGCATAGTTGATAATATACCAGATATTGAAGATGTTCATTGCTTAGAAAGAATATTAAAGAGCTTAGGCTGTTCTGTAAATAAAATTGATAACAATACTTTAGAAGTAGATAGTACAAATGTAGATAATTTTGATGCGTGTATAGAAGATGTAAGAAGAATGAGAGCTTCTTATTATTTTATTGGTGCTTTACTTGCAAGATTTAAGGAAGCTAGAGTGGTTCTTCCAGGAGGATGTCCTATAGGAGTAAGACCTATAGATCAGCATATAAAGGGATTTGAAGCTTTAGGTGCTAAAGTTGTAATAGAACATGGTGCAGTTAAAGTTAAAGCTGAGAGATTAGTTGGCGCAAATATTTTCTTTGATGTTGTGTCAGTAGGTGCAACCATAAATGTAATGATAGCAGCAACATTAGCGGAAGGAGTTACTACATTGGAAAATGTAGCAAAAGAACCTCATGTTGTTGATGTAGCTAACTTTTTAAATTCAATGGGTGCAAATATTAAAGGTGCAGGTACTGATGTAATCAAAATACAAGGTGTAACAAGGCTAAAGGGCTGTGACTATAGTGTTATACCAGACCAAATTGAAGCTGGTACGTTTATGATTGCAACTGTTGCTACAGGCGGAGACGTGTATATAAAAAATGTGATACCAAAGCATTTAGAATCCATTTCAGCAAAACTTACTGAAATGGGTGCAACTATTGAAGAGGGCGATGATTGTATTAGAGTAAAAGTTGATAAGGAATTAAAAGGCGTTAATATTAAAACAACACCTTATCCGGGATTCCCAACAGATATTCAACAACCAATGTCTTCGTTATTAAGTGTGGTTCCTGGCAGAAGCCTAATAACTGAATCTATATGGGAGAGTAGACACAAGCATATAGATGAATTAAAGAAGATGGGCGCTAATATAAAGGTAGAAGGCAGAGTTGCTATAATTGATGGTGTTGAAAAATTGACAGGAGCTATTGTAAAAGCTACAGATTTAAGAGCTGGTGCAGCTATGGTAATAGCAGGATTAATAGCAGAGGGAACAACTGAAATAACTAGTATAGAACATATAGATAGAGGGTATCCTCATATAGAAAATAAATTTAAGGCATTAGGTGCTGATATTAAGAGAGTACATGTAGAAGAATAAGAGAATGCTGGGGAGGGTCAAGAATGGTATTTTGTTCTTTGTATAGTGGAAGTAGTGGAAATAGTATGTTTATTGGCACTGAAAAGGCAAAAATATTAATAGATGCTGGACTCCCAGGAAAGAAAATAGATATGGCATTTCAAGAGATTGGTCAAAATCCTAGAGATGTGAAAGGGATATTCATTACTCATGAGCATAGTGATCATATTAAGGGAGTAGGTGTCTTATCAAGAAAATATGATATTCCTATATATGCAAATGCAGATACATGGTCTGCTATGGAAGGCTCTATAGGGAAAGTAAAAGAACATAACATAAAAGTAATTGATAAAAGATCACTTACTCAAATTGAAGATATTAATATAAAAGCATTTAATATTCCACATGATGCTAGTTCACCAATGGGATATACTGTTAGTGATGAAAAAAAGAGCATTAGTGTGGCAACTGATTTTGGGACTTTTACTAAGGAAATATATGATAATATTAAGGAATCAGAAATTATATTACTTGAGAGTAATCATGATGTTAATATGTTAAAATTTGGTCCATATCCGTATACATTAAAAAGAAGAATATTAAGTGAGATAGGACATTTATCTAATGATGACTGCGGTACAGCAATAATTGAATTAGTGAAACATAAATTAAATAAAAAGATTATTTTAGGACATTTAAGTACTACTAATAATCATCCCGATTTAGCTTATCAGACTGTATTAAATGTGATAAGAGAAAATGGAATTAAAGAAAATGAAGACATAATTTTAACTATGGCGGATAGACATAGCCCAAGTAATTATATAACTATTTAGTTAAATAAATAAATTTAATATATAAATAAAGAAATTTAAGGGAGGACTTAGACATGAGTTTATATACAAACTGGACTGATATGGTTGTAGAATATGTTAAGACTAAAGGAGAAAATGCTTTCTGGGCAGAATATAGCAAATTAGAAACTGCAATATATAAAGATTTATTAGCTAATCATAAAGAATCTAAGAAAACTACAATTGGAGATTTAGCTATAGATTATGATTCAACTATAGAATTTGCAATGGGGTTTGTTGACGGAATAAACGACAGCTTAAAGAATCCATATGATTTAGAAACTTTAGAAGCTGATACAGAAATAATATTAGACATTGATTTAGAAACTTTATACTTTAATATGTTAGATGCTAAAGCAGAATATTTATATACATTACCACAATGGGATGGAATTTTCTCAGCAGAAAAGAGAGAAGAAATAAAGAAATCATATAAAGATTCTAAGACAGTAAGAAATACTGAAAAAATAGGTAGAAATGATGCTTGCCCATGTGGAAGTGGGAAAAAATACAAAAAATGCTGTGGTAAATAATTACATATAAATGAATATAATTATTTTTAATAAGGAATTCCGAACATTAACTTGGATTCCTTATTTTTTTAAGTTTTTATGCTAAAATAATTCACAAATAAAGGTAGAGATGGTATAATTAAATAAAAATTAAATAAATGGACTGAGGTGATAAGGATTTATGGATAAAAACGTGCTATGGGTGAATGAGCAAAGAATACTTAGAACCATAAAAGCATTAGAAAAAAATAATATGAATGGTTATATGGTCGCATCAAATGTGGACTTAATAAGTAAGATTGAAGAATTAATATCTCCAAAGTCAAAGGTTTCATGTGGAGGATCAATGACTTTATTCGAAACAGGTGTTATTGATCATTTAAAGAGTGGTAGGTATGAATTTTTAGATAGATATAAAGAAGGATTAACTCAAGATGAAATAAAAGAAATATTTAGACAATCCTTTTTAAGTGATGCGTATGTGACAAGTACAAATGCTATAACTGAGAATGGAGAAATATATAATGTTGACGGTAATGGAAATAGAGTAGCTGCAATGTTATACGGACCAGATAAGGTAATAATAGTTGCTGGCGTTAATAAAATAGTACCTAATGTAGAAGAAGCTATAATTAGAACAAAAGAGTATGCATCGCCTATAAATGCAAAAAGATTAAATAAAGAAACTCCTTGCACAAAAATTGGAAGATGCGTAGAGTGCAATAGTGATAATAGAATATGCAATGAATATACATTAATAAAGAGACAAATTGATAAGAATAGAATACATGTTATATTTCTTAATGATAACCTTGGATATTGATATTTATAAATAAATAGAATGAGTACTATGGCAGTGCTGATAATTGGATTGATACTATCGACCCATTTATCAGTGTTTTTTATTTTCTGGGAAATAAATTTATAAAAGCAATAAGTATTATGATAAAAAATTATTATGATCTCATCAATTAAAAAAGTAAATAATTAAAAATTGATATTAAATCTAGGAGGCTAATTACATGAATTATAAATTAGGTATTAAATATTTTCTTAATAGAAATCTTAAAGAACATTCAGAAAGAGTATTTGAAGGAATATCTAATGGAAGAAAAAAGGCGTTAGATAACTGGTTTAAAGATAAATGGGTTCAAGTTAACAATATCAAAAATTCACTTATTGCATTAGAAAATGATGATGAAGTAATAAATGAATTTTTAAAAGAAACAGTAAGCAAGTATGAAGAATTTTGTGAAATATTTGTGTTGGATAATGAAAGAAAAGTATCAGTTTCATCTTGTAAGATACATATAGGGATAATGATGAATGACTTACCAAATTTAAAGCGAGGACTAGAAGGTAAGCCACTTATGTATGGGCCATATATTGACAAACGAACATTAGATACAGATATAAAAGGAAAGAAATTTTCTGATGAAGTGACATTGATGTTTTCCATGCCATGTAAGAATCATGCAGGGGATATAAGAATATTATGCTGCAGAGCCTTAAATGATGATATGAGTAATGTAATACAAGATGAAGATACTCATATATATAAAGATTCTGGAGACAACTATCTATTTATGGTCAACTCAAATAGGGGGATTAAACCAGGAACTGCTATATCAAGAAGTAGATTTGAAGATAATACATTTACATTAGGTGATAATCTTAAGGATGGAGTAAAGACTAAAAAATGGGGAGTTGTACAAATTAAAGATCATACAGAATTTGAAATAATTTTTAATGATCCATCTACAAAAGAATTGCACTCAGGTGTTGCTAGTACAATAAAAAATGGTGAAAATTTAGATTGCTGGCCGGGTTATCCAGATTATAGACATATTATGGTCGGGGGAAAGGGGACTTTGATATATCCTCCAAACTGTGATGAAACATGGGGAATGATGTGTGAAGGGGATATAGCAGAAATTTATGATTTTAAAGGAATTAATTTAAAGGTCCCAGCTACAATATCTATATTAACGGGTATTTTATTTATAGCTAATGGAATTTTAAATAAAATATTTCCTAGTAAGGAATTTATTTTTTTAGCAATAAGCTGGATTATAATTTGTATATCATCAATGATAATAAGCAGAAAATTAATCGTATCTCCTTTAAGTAAAACAATTGATATACTTCAAGATATAGCAGAAGGAGAGGGGAATCTTACCAAAAGGGTTGATAAGATATCAGCAGATGAAATTGGTGAATTATCAAGGTGGTTTAATAAGTTCATAAATAGTCAGATGACTATGCTTAAGAGAGTTAAAAAATCAGCTAAGACAACTAAAAAGTCAGTAAATATAGTTTCAAGAATAACATCAGAGCTTAAAAGCGGAATGTCTCAAATTGAAAAAACCGTAGTTAATTTACTAGAGAACTCACAAGAACAAAATGATACATTTCAAGAAACTAAGAATAAATTTTCAGATATATCAGCATCAATTCAAGAAATGGATAGCTTGATATTAGAAATCTCCAATGTTGTACATGATACTAATGAAAGTTCACAAAAAGCTGATGGTGTAACAAAGATTGCACTTAATAGTATGGAGGAGCTTGAAAGCTTAATCAAGAAAACGGTAAATTCTATAACTAACTTACAAGAACATTCAAAGCACATAACAAATGTAGTAAATGTAATTAATGATATAAGTCAGCAAACTCAGCTATTGGCTTTAAATGCATCTATAGAAGCAGCAAGAGCAGGAGATAGTGGAAAAGGATTTGCAGTTGTAGCAGCAGAAATATCTAAGTTAGCATTAGAAACAGAAAGTGCTACTAAATCTATAAGTGGCGTTATATCAGATGTTCAAAAACAAACACAGTCTACGTATGAATATGCTGGACGAATGAATGATAAGGTAGATATGTCAATAAGTAGTGTTAGGGAATCAATTGATTCATTTGCAAAAGTCAATGAAGATGTAAATATAATATCTACAGCAATGCAATCTATATCAGAAATAACATCAACTCAAAGTCAGGATGTAAGTGACGTTATGAATAATGTTTCAACTATGGCAGATAAAATTAATGAATCAACAGAATTAAGTTCAAATCAAAGTGAAAGATCACTTGAAACAGTTAAAAGGATATTGGGGCATATAAATCAATTAAAACAAGCAACAGAGGCACTAGAATATTCAGCAGAAAATATGGATGAAATGGTAGGTTCATTTAAATTATCTTAATGTTTAAATTCACAGTTTAAATAAAGGACGTAGAACTAAAGTTTAGTGAATGACACCGAAATAAAGCTCTCAAATTGGGCTCGCTTGCTACCAAAATGAAGCTAAAAATTTAAACATCAATGATCGTGCCCAAAACCGTTTGCTCCAATGTAAAATTAGACAAACAATTTTGGAACAATCATTGATGTAAAAATTTTAAAGCTCCATTTTGGAATGCAAGTCTCCGCCCAATTTGAGAGCTTTATTTCTTTGTTTCATCTAAGCTCAAAGTTTCAGTATTATTGGTGTTACACATAAATATATTTTTAAATTAAGGAATAGTTATTTAAGCAAGCTAATATTTTATAATTTTTAAGAAGGCAACAATATATTCAGATATAGAATATTCTAAAAAGCATAAAATATAATTAACAAAGTTGAGTAACTATGATTTTAGAGAAAACAAAGAAATTCAATATATGAATAGGCGTAGCATTGTATTGGAAATTTCAGCTTTTAAATTCTTTGGCAGAGGCTGTTTCAAAATTGTTTGTCCAAAACTTGTTTTTTTGGACCAAACATTTTTGGGTGCAGTCTCTGCCATTAGAATTTTTAGATCAAATTTCACTACAATCGAGCCTATCATATATTGAATTTCGACTGTTATCCACTAAACTCTGATTCTACGTCCTTTATTTATGTTGTGTGGCATCTATGTTTTTTGCTTTTAATTAATATGATAGAATATTACGTAGAATAAATCGAGATATTAATTAGTATCGAGATATTAATTAACAATAAAGGATGTGCGGTTAATTTATATGAATATAACGGTTATTTCAGTAGGGAAATTAAAAGAAAAGTATTTAAAGCAGGCAATTGATGAGTATTCAAAAAGATTATCACGTTACTGTAAATTAAATATAATCGAGCTTGCAGATGAGCAGACACCAGATAATGCATCAGAAAAAGATGAACTGATAATTAAAGATAAGGAAGGCAATAAAATATTAAGTAATATAAAAGACAATATGTATGTTGTAACTCTGGATCTTAAAGGAAAAATGTTATCTTCTGAGGAGTTGTCTAAATTTATTGATAATTGTGGTGTAAGAGGCGATAGTAATATGTGTTTTGTAATTGGTGGAAGCTTGGGTTTAAGTGAAAGTGTTTTAAAAAGAGCTAACTATAGTCTTTGTTTTAGTAAGATGACCTTTCCTCATCAGTTGTTTAGAGTGATGTTGCTTGAGCAGATTTATAGGGCATTTAGGATAAGTTGTGGTGAGCCGTATCATAAGTGAATGCGAAATTTACTGAAATTGGATAATAATATAGATAGTAAGAATAAAGGAGAACTTCCTTTATTCTTTACTTTAGGATATAATGTATAATGTCGAAATAGTAATAATGAATTATACAAGCTATATCTTTACAAAAGAACGTATGTTCTGATATTATGAAATATATAGAAATAACATCTATGAAGGGATGAAGCTAAATGGAACAAGAGCAATTATCATTAGTAAATGATGTGATAAATGAAAGCATTAAGAGTGATAAAAGTTCACATGATTTAAAACATAGAAAAAGTAGATATAGTAATATGAGAGAAATGTTAGATAATGAATATAAAAATACATACATAGAAGTAGATACTAAAAAAGTAAGTGATAAAAAATCAAATTTTAATTATGTTGATATTTTTGCAGGTGCAGGAGGATTGTCATTAGGGATAAAGCAAGCTGGATTCAATAAAATATGTGATGTTGAGATATTACCATTTGCATATGAGACATTGAAATATAATTTTCCAGAAGCAAAGCACTATAATGGCGATATTTCAGAATTTGATGTAAAAGAGTATGTAGGAAATAATAAGATACATTTAGTTGTTGGTGGTCCTCCATGCCAAGGATTTTCTGTTGCAGGAAAGAGAAAACCAGATGATCAACGTAATTTTTTATTTAATGAGTATTTAAGAGTGGTAAGAGAACTAAAACCATATTTCTTTGTATTAGAAAATGTACCTGGTATAATAACATTAAAAGAGGGCGAATTCTATCACAATATAATAAAAGGTTTTAATGAATTAGGATATGATGTTTCAGTTAGAATATTAGAGAGTGCAGATTATGGAGTACCTCAATTGAGAACAAGAGCAATATTTGTTGGTAATATGTTTGGAATGAAAAATCCATATCCTAAGAAAATTTTTAAGCCAGAAGAGTACAAAAGTATTGATTCAGCAATAAAAGATTTAGAGAATATGCCTAGAAATTCAGAAATAAATCATGAATGGACTAGGCATAGCAAACAAATGATTGAGAGAATAAGCAAAGTATTACCAGGAGAATCATTATATGAAACATTTTCGGATTCATATAAAAGACAAAGAATCGGTCAGCCATCTATGACTATTAAAGAAAATCATGGAGGTACGCATATTCATTATAAATTAAATAGATGCATATCAACAAGAGAAATGGCTAGGATACAGACATTTCCAGATAACTTTATATTTAAAGGAACATATAAGCAGGGTTTTGTTCAAGTAGGAAATGCAGTTCCACCATTATTAGCTAAGAATATAGGATTAGCCATTAGAAGTTATATAGAGAAAATAGATAAAAAATAACTAGAGCGTGTGAAAAATTTTCTGTAAATAGCTTTCTATGATAAGATTTTTAAGATTAGATAACCTAAAAATTATTTAAGTTATATTTTCAATATAATATCTATTTTTTTACATGTCAAGTGCGCCCTGTCTTAGGGCGTATTTTTTTGTATTATAAAATGATTAAACTAAGCGTCCTTCAAACATAATTGATAATTCTCCATAAACTCTACCCCAATTACGCAAAGGTAGTGTCCACTTCTTTGTAGCCTCAAAAGTAGCTAAATACAAAGCTTTAAGAAGAGATGTATCACTTGGAAATACGCTACGCTGACGGTTAAGTCTGCGATATGTACTATTAAGACTTTCGATTGCATTAGTTGTGTAGATAACTTTTCTTACATCTGCTGAAAATTTAAATATAGGACTTATAACATCCCAATTATCAGACCAAGATTTCATTGCGTTCGGATAGTGGCTTTGCCACTTCTCAGTTACTTCAATCATCCTAGAATGTCCATGTTCTTCTGAAGGTGCATGGTATATTGTTTTAAGATCAGCTGCAAATTCCTTTTTGTCTTTATCTGATACATATTTTAATGTATTTCTAACTTGATGCACCAAGCATCGTTGATATTCAGTATTAGGAAATGCCACGTTTATAGATTCCTTGATTCCAGGAAGTCCATCAGCACATAATATCAAAATATCCTTAACCCCTCTATTTTTTAACTCATTAAGTACACTTAACCAATACTTGCTACTTTCATTTTCTCCTATTTGAATACTTAGAACTTCTTTTCTACCTTCCTCATTAATGCCAAGGATAACATATGCAGCTAATTTTTTTATTACATGGTTATCTCTCACTGAAAAGTGGACGGCATCTATAAATATTATAGGATAAATACTTGATAACGGTCTTTGCTGCCAATCCTGAATGTCAGGAAGTAACTTATCAGTTATATCTGAAACCATACCATCACTGACTTCAAACCCATAAATATCTTCAATTTGTTCTGATATTTGTCTTGTTGTAAGTCCTTTTGCATACATTGAAATAATTTTATCTTCAATACTTGAGATATCTTTTTGTCTCTTTTTCACTATCTGTGGTTCGAAAGTTCCTTGTCTGTCTTGTGGAACTTCTATTGGAATTTCTCCATACTTGCTACGTATAGTCTTTTGCTTTTTTCCGTTTCGTGCGTTAGCACTGTCGGTACGTTCATAAGGATCATATCCTAGATGATTGTCCAACTCTGCAGTAAGCATACTTTCAATAGTTCCACCTAGTAAATCTTTAAGTGAATCTTGAATATCATCAGCAGTATGAATGTCATATTCTTCAATTAATTGAGTTATGATATTCTTTTTCCTTTCATTTAATCTTTCTCTTCTTTTACCCATAAAAAACAGCCTCCTATGATATTTTAATTTTATCATAGAAAGCTGTTGTATTGTATAATTTACAGAGATTTCTTCGCAGGCTCAATAACTATACATATTTGTATAGTTATTTTTAGAATAATTTTATGTATTTGAGTTCAATTTTAAAGATAGTTTGTTTTTCCAATCTTCTAAGTCATACCAAGGACATCCCTTACAACCATTTTCATCAGAAGGTGATGTACCATTCCAATTTTCATTTCCTTCTGAGTACCACTTAATTCCCATATATGTACCACGTTTATTAGTAGATACACACGCATCACAATATCTTGACTTTATTAAATTAGTTTGATTAGTGAGCAATTGGAATTTCGATTTTATTTCTTCTTCTGTCATAGAATCAAAATTGATTGATTCTCCATTAATCCATCTTTGAGATGGAAATTTATGATCTATTATTAATTCATTAGCCTTTTTGGGAAGATCAAAGCAAGCATCTTTAAGAGGAAGTACAGTTTTTATTTTATGATTTAATTTTTTTGAAATATTATAACGTTTTACTACATAGATTTCATGTCTTGGAAGTCTAATTAATAAATCAAAAGTTTGTTTTTTACCACAGCTTGGACAATCCATTTTACGACTAGCGATTACATAGCCTTTAATCTTCAAGTTTTTGATACGAGCTGCAGGTTGTGGGTTAACTTGAGGTACAGGGCCACATTTTCTACATTGCCAATTTGTAAAAGGAGAATTTGGATTTAGAGCATTAAAAACTACTTCTGTATCAGAGGCATCGAGATTTCGCCAATATTCTAGTTGTTGAGTGTTCCAATTACTATAGTTATTAGGATGTAATGCTGAATAGCATTGTTCAGCATGGGCAAAAACATCAACTTTATTTTGAGGAATATTGATTCCTTGATATCTAGATATTATTGGGATACACCCTGACCAAGTTCCAATTGGATACTTAAAACGTACTTCAATAAAATAATCCTCCATAGCTGGAACCTTAAATTGTTTACCTAAAGTTATATTATTATTAACTTTTTTATTTTCGTAATCCATATGAACCTCCATATAATTTATACTATAATTATACAAGTTAGTAAAAATATAATCAACCAATGATAAAAAATAGAAAAATAATATCTAAATAGAAGAGGGAATTTTATGAAAGAAAATACACGTATTAAAATAACAAAATTTCTACAATGGAACGATAGAAATGGTTGCTATACAGATGAAAATTGTGATTTAGAAGAAGTACCAAGAATGACATATGAAGAAGCAGTAAAATATTTCTTTGGTGTAATAAATGATGATTTGTATTACAGCGTAGCAGATAATATTTTTGAACTTACATATGATGAAGTAATAAAATATGCAAGAGAAAATAATATATATGAAAGTACAATGAATAAATTACAAGTATTAATTAATGCTAAAATTATTGATGATGAATTGTATAGAAGTATATTGAATTAAAGAGAATAATTAAATATATATTATAATCATGTAAAAATAAAAGAAATACTTAGAGACATAAGAGCTTTAGGTATTTCTTTCTTTATTATTGCAAATAAATCAAATAGAAGGGAGTTGAAATTTAATGACTAAGAAGAACGAAACCAAAGTAATAAAAGAAACAAACTACTGCAAAATCTACAGCAAGGTAAGCATAGAAGATGATGAATACAATAGCTGTATAGAAAGAATTGAAGTGAAAGAAAAGAAGCGTGAAGAAATACGGTTTGCATTGTACAAAGATACTGTAAGAGGTGATAATCGATATGTTCCAAGAAGTCTTGATGTAACTGAAATACAACTACTAGAGCTGATAAAAAAGGCTATAAAACAAAAAGTATTTTCAAATGAATTCATAGAAATGCTTCAACAAGAATTGAATAATACAGTAAAAAAATCCTAATTGCTAATAAAAATAGTGATTAGGATTTTTCTATGTTAGATTTTGATAGATATAGTAAATATCTCTAACTATATTTTACTATATAACGACAATATTTGCCAAGTAAAAATATAATAAAATGATTTGTAGTAAAAATTCTAAATAACCATATCTAATAAAAAATCGCCCCAGCCCGCCCAGAAGAAAGGGCGATTTTTGTATCTGTAAACCTAGTAATGTAGCCAATCGCCCCAGTTGCCCTAGTTTCCCTAGTATAAATAATAATAATATAAAAAGAAAACTCTAAAATAGAAAATGCCATCAAAATAGTAGGGGCAACAGGGGAAACAGGGGCAAAGCTAGGAAACATGAGAGTTTGAAAGCAGGGCGAAAGATAATTTCAAAGTGGAAACAGGAGCGAATACAAAAAATTGTAAAGAAACCCGCTAAAAAATACAAACGGGAATAAAAACCCGTTTGGAAATCTAGTAATGTAGTCAATTCTCCCGTAAAACCCGTAAACCCTATAGAAATAAGAGTGTCTCTAATAAGAGAAAAAATAAAGGTCCAAATTCTAATATAATGACACAACAAAAACTAACGGGAAAACGGGATTTTCGGGTAAAGCTAGAAAACATAAGGATTTCAAAGCGGGAGCAGAAAATAAAAAAACGGGTACAACGGGAAAATAAAAAAAGAAAGGTGAAGAAAAATGAAATCAGAAAAGAAACAGCAACAAAAAAGAATAAGCATAGTTTCAATCAAGATGGTAAGAGAATCAAGTGTTCTGTATGACATAAGAAAAATAAGCTCACCAAATGATGCTATAGGTCTAGGAAAAAGATTTCTGCAAGACGAGGATAGAGAAAAGCTGATTGCATGTTGTCTTGATACAAAAAATCAGCCAACAGCAATAAATGTTGTATCAATAGGAAGTCTAAATAGTTCAATTGTACATCCAAGAGAAGTATTCAAACCAGCAATACTAAGCAATTCAGCTTCAATAATACTTTTTTATAACCATCCATCAGGAGATACAACACCAAGCAATGAAGATAAGCTGATAACAGAAATAATAAAAGAAAGTGGAGAAATTCTAGGAATAAAGCTACTTGACCACATAATCATAGGAAATAATTCATATAAAAGTTTCAAAGAAGAAGGATTAATATAAAAAATAATAGGAGTGATAAACATGATAGAATTAACACATTTAAAAGAAATAAACAAGGCAGATAGATTACCAAAGGAAGTTCAAGAAAACATTGAAGGAATACTATCAATACTAGATGAAGAATACGGAGCTGATAGAGATCAATACAAAGATAATGGAGGATATGTAATAATTGTTGAAGATGAATCAGATTTTCAAATAATAAGGGAAAAAGCTCATATAGATGTTGATGATGTAATAGTTGAATATGTAGATAATATAGAATGCAGTAATAAAAAAATATATACAAGCTCATTAGCTTTGTGCAATAGTGACTATTCAGTATCATTAGTAATACCTTTTGAAATAACACCTAAAAATATTCTAAATCAAATGTAAATTGAAGGAGCTGAAAAAGATGATAATAAATACTAACCTTTCACCAATAATAAAAAATTTCATGATGAATGATATAAATAAAGTAATCAATAAATACAACAATATGGAAGAAGAAAAGGTTCAAAAGATAGAAAGTCTAATATCAAAAATTGAGGATGAAGAAATTCGCAAAGAGCTTCTATCAGATTTTGAACAGACATTGAAAATCTCAATGGAAATAGATAATACAGATGTGGATAACTCAATAATAAAAGCATATTTGTGGATAAAAAATAATTGCACTGTGGATATAAATATAAATAGATTAGTAAGAGTATTTGAAGATGTAGAAGCAGATGGATATGGTTTCATATATGATGATAAAGTCATATATAAGATGAATGCTGGTTTAGAAAATTTAGAGAGAAATAAGCTGGAATATCTTCTTGAAACAGAATCATTCATAAGTAATACATTTGATAAAGATACATTAATTGATATGTGGATAAATAAAACTTCTAAAGAAGAGATTGCAGAAGAATTGATAAGGGAAATTGATGCAAATGAGCTTTTGAATATGAGGTCTGAATCGATGTTTGATAATAATAATGATGAATATATGTTTGCAGAAATAGATTGCTAATAAGGCTACTTTCTAATAGAGAAGGTAGTCTTTTTTCATATGCAAAAATAATTGAAGGAAGGATGATGAAAAATGTTCAAGAAAGAAAATCGCTATGTAAGCAGACAAGTAAATGAGGTTGTTCCAATATAGCTTCAAATTCTATTGTGGAGCATGATAGATTCACTAAAGGAGAAAAAGAAGTTGGACTACCTACAGATTTTCAGACTAAAGATAAAAGGAGATAAAGTTCTAATAGAACATGAACAAGAGGTTCCACCATATAAAGAAAAATACGAGGTTGAGAAAGAAAAGTTTTCAATAGAGCATGATATGAAAATATATGTAATAGATAGTGTTGATTACAGCACAATGATTTTTGTAGAAGAATACTAAAAGGACAAAATATGACCAAGTGGGATGTATATAATACCATTACCAATAAATATAGAAGGTGGAATTTTACAAGGAAGAATGCAGAAGAGAAAAAAATCACAATTAGTTATTATTAGATTAAAGAACGAAAGGGGGAGAGTAAAAATAAGAAAAATAAGAAAAGCAGACCCTAGTGATTTCAGTGGAGTATATCAAGATATGGTTGAAAACTTGGGAGTTGAAGTCACTAAAAGGGTACATAAGTATTACAACGGACAACAAGTAACTTTCCCTATGAGATTGTATTCTAAAAAATATGTTTTAGAAAGACTAAAAGAGTATGATGGTACAAATCTAAAAGCACTTTCTAGGGAATTAGGGTATTCAGAAAGATGGCTAAGACATCTAATTGAAACAGCTAAAGATGAAAAAAATAATCAAAATGGACAATAATTGTCCAAGCAGTAGTAATAAAATCTAAATATAAAATAAATGGAGGCGAATGATAATGAAAAAAGAAAACCTAAAAAAGATAATAACAATGGGATTGATAGCAACAAGTTTGATTGCAGTTGCACCAATGCAGGCTAATGCAGAATGGAAACAAGGTTCTTCAATTGATCCAAGCGGAAATGTGCAACACAATGGATGGTATTACACTAATTCAGATGGAAGTCATAAAACAGGATGGTTACTTGATAAAGGAAACTGGTATTATCTTGATCCTGATGCAGATGGATATATGGAAAGTTGGACTATAAAGACTATTAATGGTGTTCAATATGGATTTGATAGAGACGGAAAAATGGTTAATGGTAAGGTTAATTGGAACGCTAATAAGACAGAAGCTACTGTAAATGGTGTTCAATATGACAATATAGAACCTGTAAAAGAAATAGCATCAAAAACAAGTTCAAGTGATGAAAGAGAAACACCAAGTAATTACTATAAGTTTCATATAAAAGGAATGTCTGAAGATTATCGTCAAGTTGATGCATATAGAAGCTTTTTAGTAAATCCAAATACTAATGAAATATTAATAGGTAAGGTAGTAAATCCTTTGGATGGAAGAACATATTTAACTAATTACAAAGGAGAATTGCAATTTGGATTTCAATTAAACTATAGTACTAGAAAATGGGAATATTACAACAGAAAAAGCGGAGCTTTAGAGACAGGAACAAAAGAAATTAATGGGGAAACATACAACTTAGATGATGTACATTTAAATGATTTTAATTATGAAGCTGGAAGTGAATTCATATGTAGTAATGATGAAAGTACATTAGCTTATACTGAGGATTATTTAATAGAAAATTCCGCTAAACAGTCATTCTTAAATGAAGGTATTGATGAAGCAAAATACATACAGATAACAACATCAACAAACTAATAAGCAATGATATAGGAGAGATAAAAGATGGAAAGAATTGAAGTTGCAACAAGAAAATCATTAAAAGATGCAATTGATAATAAATACAAAGTCATAGTTATTATAGGTGATTTAGCAGATGAAGTATTAAAGGAATTAAATGATAAGAAAAAAGAAAAGATAAGTAAACTATCAGATTTATCAATAATACTTGGATGGTTTTTGTGGCCATTATTAATAGCAGGAGTTGCAGGAAAGATAATAAGTAAGGATGATTTCAAAAAATATAATGCAAGTATAGAAAATGGTACTATTGTTTTAACAAGGAAAAAATAAATTAAAAATGAATCAAATTTGAAAGAGCTGTTTAAGATGATAAAGGTCTTAAATGGCTTTTTCTATGTAAGGAAAGGTATAATGCAGATGATAAAAATGTTACAGATAATAATTTTGGTATTGGAGCTGATACTAGAAGGAATGTCAGAAGAAAAGGCTATAAGCAACATATCAAAAAAGTTTGGAATTGCAGAAGAACTGATAAGAAAGTTCTTCTAGCAATTCAATAAGGTGGAGAAATCCATCTTTTTTTTGTATAATTACTAATAACTATATAAAGTGAATAGGAGAATAAAAATTATTATGGATAAAGAAAACTATACATATGCTGATATAGTGAATGAAATTATAAGAATACAAAAAATTGATGCTGAAAGTGATATATATGAGTCAGAAAAAAAACGTATTAGACAGTTAGTTATTAGAGGATGTGAAAGTATAGGAAAATATTGGGGTATTGAACCACTTATAGAATATATATGTGGAGAAAAATTCTTCTATAGAGTAGTAAACATAATACTACAAATGACAGAAGATCCAAGAATAAAGAAAATAATGAATAGAATAAATAGTGATAAAAATATAAAAGAAGAAGAAGAAGAAGTTCATATAATTAATGAGGTATCAATAAATATATTGCTTGATGGAAAGTCAAAAAAAGAACAAAACGAAATAAAAAAGGAATATAATGCAAAAAATGAATTCATCAAATCAATTGAAGGAATACAAAAGAAAATGGAAGAGCAATTTAAGGTTAGTTATAATGAATATATAGAAGAATTTTTAAATGAATTCTTAAAAATGAAAGCATATAATACAAAAACAGCTAAAGAAAGATTAGAAGAAGTGAATAATGAAATATTGCAAACTATAAATGAAAAGACAAATACAATTAAGTATAATAATAGTTTAAGAAAAATTATCATAGATATCGATTGGGAAAATATAAATAAAGAAGAGATAAAAGAGAAGATAAAAAAAATAGGTAAACTATATTCTAAAAATTCAGATGATGTTATAAAAGATATTGATAGGATTAAGTTTAAAGAAAATGGACAAATAAGCCTTAGATAAGGTTTATTTTTTTTGTCAATATACAAAAAATATAGTGATTACAATGGATTTTTTGTTCATTTAAAGTAAGATGTCATTGTTATATCATAGAGGTAAGGATATCCACAAAAAAACATTGATGTAGAAAGCAAGCTTGCATTATTTAATAAATTGAAAAGGAGATAATGCAATATGGCAGTTAAAAAAGTTAATCATAAAGCAAGACCGCAAATAAGACCAAGAAGAAGAATACCATTTTCATTAAAACCAATGATAGAAGAAGGCGAATTTGAAGCTAAAATAACCAATGCAGAAATAGCAGATAGTGTAGATTTTGGAAATGATAAAATTCCAAGATTAGCTGTTGATTTTCAGTTGAAAGATGGTAGAAGATTAAAACAAAACTTATTGCTAATAGAAAGTACTAACAATCCAGCATATCAGCTTATAATGACTGTATTTGGTTGTTTAGAAGATGCATATGTAGATGGTTTAATTGGCAAAGAAGTTGGAATTGAAGTTGTTCATAAAAACACTGATGCTGGAACTTTTGCAAACGTAAAAAGAGTGTTTAGCATAAATGATGACTGTGAAGAAGATGCAGAAGCAGAAGAAGAACTTTCATCTGAATTGCATGAAGAAGAAGTAACAGAAGAAGCTCCATATGATTCAGATGGAGAAGATGAAATGGACATATAAACTAAATCCTAGGAGAAGATAGCGCTCCTCCTAGGGTGTTATCTATCTCCTTGAACATAAGAAGGAGAATAAATACATGATGCAAATAACGGAACAAAGTTTAAGAGCTGGAAAGCAATATGAAGTAGGATGCTATACCATCAAAGATAGTGGAATATATTACCCTGTAAATAAAGATGGAAATGTAGTTCTTGATAAGGTATGTGAAGTAGTTTTTATAGAAAAAACAATTGAAAACATTGATACAAATGAAGTAATAATAAAACTAACTTACAAATATAAAAATAAATATAAGTCATTGATTTTGTCTATGGATGTACTTAAACCTAATAAGTTATTAGAACTGTTAAGGTTTGGAGTCAGTATTCCTCCAGAAGATGAGAAGCTTTTAGGAAGGTATTTACTAAAATTAGTACAACAAGTAGAAAATGAATGTATTTATAGTAATGTTGGATGGCATAAGGATTCACAAGGAAATCTACAATATAGATTGAGTGAAGCAATATCTAATCAAACAGCTTCAGTTGTAGCAGTAAATAATCCCGATGCACCAAATTTCAACTTGAAATGTAGTGGAACAGTTCAAGCATGGGTTGATATGTGCAAAGAAGAAGTAATCGGAAATACCCATCTTGAAGCTATGCTATGTTTTGGATTTTCAGCACCTATAGTCGGATATCTGTATAGAACTACAAGCTATCAAGATACATTGGTAATACATGCAGTAGGTGACAGTACCACAGGAAAGACAACGGCAGGTAAATTGGCTGTATCACCATTTGGTTTCCCAGATTCAAGGGATAATGGCATTTTCAGAACATGGAACGGAACCACTAATGCAATAATAAGATCTCTTGGAGGTAATTTTGGAGTACCACTTGTACTAGATGAAGTTTCTATGATTAGAAATAGAAATATCAGCAGTGAGCTGTATACAATAGCATCTGGTGAAGATAAAGCAAGACTTACAAATGATATTGAGCAAAGAGATAGACCTAAATGGAGTACAACCATAATATCAACTGGTGAAAAGTCAATATTCAGTAAAGCTAGTAACAATGCAGGTCTTAGGGTAAGAGTAATTCAATTTGAAGGAATTACATGGACAAGTTCAGCTACTAATGCAGACAATATCAAAGCAGTAATAAGTCAAAACTATGGATGTGCTGGTGTTGAATTTGGGAAATACATCTTTTCTAAAGGAATTAACATCATAGATGAAAGAATGGAATATTGGTACAATAGGTGTTTAAATGAAATACCTGATAGTTCTTTTAAAGATAGAGTTGCATATAAATTTGCCATAATGATGACTGGTGGAGATATAGCAAATCAAGCTCTACAATTAGGAATTAACTTAGATAAAGTTTTGGAATTTCTAATTGAAAATGAAAAGAACAACATCCCTGATAGAGATTTAGCAGAAAAAGCATTCTATGATGTAATCGAAACAATAATTGCAAACATGAGTAAATTTGCAATAAGGGGCATAAGCCTTTTTCCTAAAGATTACTGGGGAAAAATTGAAACTACCTCTCAATGCTATAAAGTTGTATTTCTAAAAAATAAACTTGAAAGCGAATTAATAAAGCTAGGATATGAAGATTCAAAAGTAGTAATAAGAGCTTGGAAGGAAAGAGGTTATTTGTTAACTGAAAAAGATAAAACAACTAACAGACTAGTTGTTAATAAAAATAAAAGGGAAACTGTATATGTTTTAAAGGTTCCACTTGATGAATTGAAGAGCTATATTCCTAAAAATAGTATTTTAAATTCATAAAAAGCCCCTGCAAAGCCCTAAACAAAAGGGCGATTTGAGTATACACAAACCTAGTAATGTAGCCAATCGCCCTAGTTACCCTAGTTCCCCTGTATAAATAATAATATAAAAAGAAAAGCTTCAAAATAGAAAGTGCCATCAAAACAGCAGGGGCAACAGGGGAAACAGGGGTAAAGCTAGATAACATGAGGATTTTGCAGTAGGGAAACATAGGATTCTAAAAAGGCATACTGGGGCGAATGTAAGAAGAAAGGAAGATAACAATGTCAGTAAAAAGAATAAATTCAGATAAAAAATCAGTAGCTAATGAAGGAGTGGTAACAATGAATAATAATGAAGTAAACAATTTTGAAGAACAAGAAACACTAATGTCTAATGAAACTGTAATCTCAGAAGAAAAAGACATAAAAGAAGATGAAGTCTCAAACAAAACTAAAGAAGAAAATAGTATAGAAGTAGCTGAATGCATAGCTGATGCAGTACCATTTTCAGCTAAAAACACAGCAAGAAGTCTTGCAACTAAAGGTGTTTTCACTCTAGTAAAAGCAAAGACAGGAAACAGAGCAGTAATAAACAAAGAAGCAAGCGAATACCTTCAAAATCCAAGTACACTTCAATTTTCTTACAATGAAGATAGTCTGATAATAGGAACTAAATTACCTAATAATAACAATAACTTCAATGTAAAAGCATATAATAATAGATTAATAATATATTCAGTACCTCTAGTAAGAGAAATAGCCGAAAGGTTCAAACTAGATTTCAGTAATAGAACTTCAATGACATTTGATGAAGCTGAATACACAAGCTATGAAGGTTCACCAGTTCTAATCATAAAGATAAAATAGTAATACAAATCATAAGAGTTTTTGGAGCAGACAAAAGCTCCAAAGACTCCAATAAAAATAGAGCTAATAAATGTTTTACGAATGAATATAAAATGTTTGATAAATATATATTATTAATTTGATACTAGGAGGATGGTAAACATGGAAAAACAAAGAGAACAAGCAACAGTAAATGAAATAATAGAGGTGATTTCAGACATCATCCTTCAATGTATCAATAATAAGAATGATGAGGATGTGAAGGAAAATGTCAGTAACAGCAAGAATAATAGCTAATCAGCAGGCAAAAAAGGTAGCAATCTATTGTAGAGTTTCAACTACAGAGCAGGCAGAAGAAGGTTACAGTATAAATGAACAGAAAAAACTTCTCACATATGAATGTGAAAAGAACGGAAATACAGTATATAAAATATATAGTGATGAAGGTATTAGTGGAAAAAACATAACAGCAAGACCAGCATTAAAAGAGCTTCTAAATGATGCTAATGAAGGTAAATTTGATAGTGTCATGGTATGGAAGATAAATCGTATAGGCAGAAATCTTAAAGATGTACTTGATATGGTAGATTTGTTTGACAGAAATAACATCACATTCAAATCAGCTACAGAACCATTTGATACAACTACACCAGGCGGAAGAATGCATTTTCAAATGGTGGCATTGATAGGTGAGTTTGAGCGTGGAACAATAGCACAGAATGTAAAAATGGGAATGATGGCACGAGCTAGGGAAGGACGCTGGAATGGCAACGTTGTCATAGGGTATGATTTGAAGCTGAAAGAACATACTACAAATAAAAAAAGAAAAGATACAGAACTTGTAGTAAATGAAAAGGAAGCTGAAATTGTAAGAACTATCTTTACAATGTACTCTCAAGGAAATGGATATAAAGCTATTGCTAATTACCTTAATAAGTTTGGATATAAAACTAAAAAAGGTAATCCATTTAGTCTTACAGCTATAAAGGATATCTTAAATAATCCTGTATATATAGGAAAGATAAGATATAATTTGAGACCAAATTGGAGTGAAAAAAGAAGAAAAGGAATAAATTCTAATCCTCTAATAGTAGATGGAAAGCATGAAGCAATAATAGAACAAGAACTTTGGGATAAAGTACAAAGTATGCTTCAAACTTCAAAAGGAAAGCCATCAAGAATATACGATGGAGAGTTTCCACTAACAGGAATACTAAAATGTCCTCAATGTGGAGCTGGAATGGTAATCATGAGAACTTCAAGGACAAGAAAAGACGGAACTAAACGAAGATTGGAATACTACTGCTGTGGGAATTGGAAGAATAAAGGAACAGCAATTTGCCATTCAAATGCAATAAGAGTAGATAAAGCTAATGACTATGTTTTTGGTAAGCTTTCAGAACTACTAAGTAATGATAAGCTTGTAAAAGATATAGTAAAAAACATCAATACAGACAGAAAAAATAAGGTAGATCCATCAAAAGATGAACTTCAAAAACTAACAAAGGAACTTGATAAGATTTCAGCTAAGAAGGACAAACTGTTTGAAGCCTTTGAAGAAGATATAATAACTAAAGAAGAATTCAAGGAAAGAGTAGCAGAACTTCAATCAAGGGAAAGACTTCTTCAAGAAGATGTAAACAATCTAAAGATGAACGTTTTGGATGACAATGTACAGCAAGTCTCATATGAAGTGGTAAAAGAGACATTGTCAAAGGTAGGAGAAATGCTTGGAAATTGTAAGTCGATGGAGCAGAAGAAAAAGTTACTTCATATGCTGATATCAAAGATTACTATAAATGAATTGAGGGAAGTTGATTCAATACAGATTAATATAAATGATAACTTAATATCATATCTGAATAACGGAGGAGAACCCAATCCAGATGGAGGAGGTTCTCCTTTTTCTTTTGTTTCAAGACGAAAGCTGATGATAAATTCTGTGAATATAAGAATTTGCATATAAAGCATGATATAATTAAATTAAGATGAATAATGATGTGAAAATTTACTTAGCAGAATTTAAGTAATATTAATTAAGGTGGTGAATAGAATGCAGAATAAAATAGATAAATTATTTATAAGATTAGCAGAACTTTTTAGATTAATAGAAAAAGAAGGGTTAATTCCAGTAAAACTTGTTGAAGAAAAGGATATTGTTGATGAATTTTATAACAAAAGCATAAAAATGATTTTAGAAGGAAGAATACCTGAATATATTGATTTAGTTTTATCCTTTGAATTAGCCAAAATTTTAAGAGACAAGAATGTTAGTGATGAAACAATTAAGTGTTTAATTCTCATAAAAAAATTAATAGAACCTATAAGAAATTTAGAATATGATAATATAATCGAATTTTCAAAGATTTGGGCATCAACAGAAGTATATCATAAGATAAATGATGAAATACTTCAAGAATATATTCAAAGAGAATTCGAAGATAGTAATGTAAAGGAAGTATGCAGAATTAAACTGGATAATATTATTGAAATTGAAGATTAATTTTGTTATTAATAAATTTAGAATAGGCTATAATAAAAATATAAATAGTAGTTAGGAGTGTGAATATTGACTAAGTATAGTGATATAAAACACGAAGATTTGATAATGAAAAAAGCAATGGACGTCTTTGCAGAAGAAGGTCTAAAGTTTTTTGGAATAGATAAGAAAGTAAAAGATTCAAGTTCGACAGAAATAGTTGTACTAGAAGCAAAGAATCTACACATGGATTACACTTTTCTAATGGAAGATGATACATACATCCATGTAGAATTCCAAACAACAGATAAAGGAAAAGATGACCTTAGAAGATTCAGAGCTTACGAATCATTACTAAGTTTTCAAACTGGAAAAGATGTAGTAACATATGTTGTATACTCTAATGGAATTCAAAATGTAAAGACAGTATTAGAAACAGGAATAAATGAATATAGTGTAAAAGCAATATCTATGTTTGATAAAGATGGCGATATTGTGATTCAAGAAATTGAAGAAAAGCTAAATAATAATATTGAAGTCACAAAACAGGATTTAATTGCATTAACATTTACACCTATAATGAGTGGAAAGCTAAGCAAGCTTGATAAGATAATAAAATCAATAAAACTTGTAAAGAAAATAGACAATGAATATAGATATGATGTTGAATCAATGCTATATGCATTTGCAGATAAATTTTTGGACGGAAAAGATTTGGAGAAGGTAAAGGAGGAGATAAGTATGACAAAGCTTGGAGAAATGCTAGTTGAAGATGGAATCAAAAAGGGTAAGATAGAAGGAAAAGAAGAGCAAGCGATAGAAACAGCAAAGATTGCAATAAAAAAAGGACTTTCAGATGAATTGATATGTGAGCTAACAGGACTCTCAGAAAAAGAAATAAATGCGATTAGAATAGCATTAAATGAATAAGAAGTAATTGTTAGTTATAGAAGGATATCATAAAAAGGTATCCTTTTTCAATACAAAAAGCATTATCACTTGGGTATGATACGGAGAACCGTATCATAAGTAAAGGCAAAAATGACCTTAACCAAGTAATAGCAATGATTAATACCATTTTTATAAGTGGAAATACTGTATCACAAGTAATGATTTTTCAATAGGGATTAAGAGCAATATTTCAAGAGAACAGTATAAGAAACTGCTGCATATGTTGATTTCAAAGATTAACATAAATGAGTTAAGGAAAATTGACTCAATATAACTAACTATAAATGATAACTTAATAATGTATCTAAATAGTGGAGGAGAACCAAGTCCAGATGGAGGAGGTTCTCCTTTTTCTTTTGTATCAAGAAGAAGGTTGATGATAAATCCTGTGAATATAAAAATACACATATAATATCGCTGGAATGTTTATATTCGGCTTTGGTGATTCGGTCTTCGGACCTTCTTTCAATGGGATGCTATCCAAGTCTGTGGATTCTAGTGAACAAGGAAGAAATCAAGGAGGCAGCCAATCTATTCAGGCTTTAGCAAGAGTGATTTGGCCTATCATTGGATGTAAAATCTATGTATCACTTGGGCATGCTGCATCTGCTTCTATGGGTATAATCCTTATAGCAACGGCAATACCAGTTTTGCATAAAGGTATGCATATAAATTAAAACAAGCTTTTTAGACAGGTTCGATAGAGAACGTCATGCTTGGATAGAGATATACAATATATAAATTATAAAGAAAAAAATCTGCGGAAAAAAGATGCAGAAACTGAAAATATGAAAGAAAATCATATGTATAAAAACAATGATGAAAATAATATAGAAGTTAATAATAAAAGTAATAGATATGTTAATAATGAAAGCAATATACAAATTAATGAATACGAAGAAGTAAATTTATTGCAGCAACAAAAACACAATAATAAAAATAGTATCCCAGAAATAAATGATGCTTTGAGTAAAGATCGCTTAGTAGTCCGGAACTAGCAGCAAATAATGTAGTAGTACCCCTAATTAAAAGAAGCAAAAGAAAATCTTTAAAAAAGAAAAAACATACTAAAGGTGAGGATTACAATTGGACTCTTGAAAGTAATATGGAAGCTTTGGCAGCAGAAAATTTGGATGAAGACAGTGAAACTGCATGCATAGATGAAGATATAAATGATGACTGCATAGAGGGATTAAGACCTGGTGAAGCAGTTATTCCAAAGGACATGAACTGATGGCAGTTTGGAATTTTGAATAGTGAACTTTGATGAAATATAATATGTCAATATCATACAAGAAAAATTTAATAATTTGTGATATTTTAAAACCGTATAAAAGAGTAAAGAACAAAATAAAATAATTAAAAAAATAAAGGAGAAAAAATAATGACAAATCAGGATACAAAATGCGTTATAGTAATAAATGAAGAACTTCCTCTAGGAATTATTGCAAATACCTGTACAATACTTGGGATTACATTAGGAAAACATGTACCTGAACTAGTTGGAGAAGATGCAGTTGATTCTTCAGAAAAAAGTCATTTGGGCATTATCACAATTCCAGTTCCTATACTAAAGGCAAACAAGGAATTACTTAGAGCACTGAGAGAAGAGTTATATACTGATAATTATAAAGATGTTATTACTGTTGATTTTTCAGATGTTGCACAAAGCTGCAATGTTTATAGTGAATATTTGCAAAAAGCCTCAATGACGCCTGAATTAGAACACTCATATTTTGGGCTTGCTATCTGTGGCCATAAGAAAAAAGTCAATAAGCTAACAGGCAGCATGCCATTGTTACGATGATTGTATAAAATATAATACTATAATAATCGTAGGTATCAAAAAGACTTAATTCTATGTCAACATCAGAATATAGAAAATATATACAAAAAATAAATCATGTATAGAGTCTTTTGGTAAAGAAATTCTTGCATTTACTGTATTTATTTCTAAAGAGACATTTCCAGTTTAAAGTGCAGAAAGTGTAGTTTTAGGAAAACTTACATTTACCTCTGATATATAATAATTATTATCAGGTATAAGTATTTTAGCTACATCATTACCTTGTTTTTTTTATGTTTCAATTGCCTCATTAGCTTTATCTTCAGTAAATATTATATTTTCTTTTTTAGCTCTATCATTTCCTGTAGTTATTTGAATTGGAATTTGTGTGACGGAGCTGTCATTCTTTTCACTTACAACAGGTATGCTAGTTTGTTCATATTTTGAAGTATTGGATTTATGTTTTGATGAAGAAGAGCTAAAACTAATTGTAGCTTTTTTATTAAATCTTCCTGTAATAGCTTGGAATTTTTATTCATTAAAGTATCCAATTAATCTAATAAATGAATTTGCATCAGCATTAACTAATTTATAATTTTCATCTGTTCCTATTAGTTTATCATTGTCAGAATCAGAATTGGAAGATCTATACCATTCAAAGTGTATGGCGTCATTTAGGGTAATATCTCTATCAATTGTAAAAAATAATAAAAAAAGGTTGCAATTAAATAAATAATATGTTATTATAAATGAGTAGCAAATTTGCTAACAAAAAAAGTTTCATTTAGGTAAATAGTTTCTCGAGAATTAGAGATTATTATATCAATTTAGAATCTTTAATTTTAGGAGGAATATTTATGACAGATAAGACAATAACATGCAGAGATTGCGGAAGTGAATTCATATTTTCAGTAGGAGAACAAGAATTCTATAAAGAAAAAGGATTCGAAAATGAGCCTACAAGATGTCCATCTTGTAGAAGAGCTAAAAAAGAACAAAATAGAAGATAATTTTAGATTGTTATAGGTTGTAGTTTAGGCTACAACCTTTTTTGATATTCTATTATAATAAAAATGAATAATATATTAATTAAAAACCTCACTTATTAGCGATACGGAGAACTGTATCATAAGTGACAGACCAAAACTTGCTTTTTGTGGGGGGGAACTTATATAGCAGTGAAAGTAAATGTGAAATTTGCTGAAATTATATAATTAAAAATTAACAGAGAATCGTATTAAAAAGAATTAATTTATAAGTATAAATCTATAAACGAATTTTAATTTTTAATATTAATAAAAAAATTTTAAAAAGATTGACAAAAGCTAAATATATAGTTATCATTATGTCATAAAATTAAATATATGCCTCACTTTACTGTGAGGTAGAGGCGCAGAATCCAACAGTCTTTAGCAGAGCTAGAGAGAGCAATGAAGCTATGGAGAAGGGGATTTTGCCGAAGTTTGCAATATATCTCAGTGTTGCTTGCTGGGTCTGTAGTTAAGAGCTGCAGGACTGTCTTAATAAACTCCCCAGTTTATTAAGTTGTGCTATCTCAATTAGAAAGATGAGGGGATATTATATGAAATTTAAGCTAGGCCATATAGTAGTAGTTTTTATAAATTCATATAATATTATCTAAAATATTGAAGATAGTACCAGCCCTTTGGGTTGGTTTTTTTATTATAAAAAAGGAGAGGGTAAATATGAAAAAAAGATTATCAGCACTAATTTTAGCTGTGGTAACAGCAACAATGACATTAACAGGATGTGGGACAAAGGCTTCATCAGAAAATGTGTTTAGAGTAGGGATGGAAGCAGGATATGCACCTTTCAATTGGACTCAGCTGGATGATTCAAATGGTGCAGTAAAAATAGAAGGAAGTTCGGAATATGCTGGCGGATATGACGTAGAAATAGCAAAGAAAATAGCTGATTCATTAGGAAAAGAATTAGTTATAGTTAAAACTGAATGGGATGGATTAGTACCATCATTAACATCGGGAAAAATAGATGCTATTATTGCAGGTATGTCTCCAACAGAAGAACGTAAGGAAACAATAGATTTTTCAGATGTTTATTATAAGTCAGACCTAGTAATGCTAGTAAAAAATGGTGGAGCATATGATAATGCAACGACACTAAATGATTTTTCAGGAGCTAAAATAACAGCTCAATTAAATACTTTCCACTATTCAGTAATAGATCAAATACCATCAGTTAATAAACAACCAGCTATGGATAATTTCCCAGCTATGAGAGTTGCTTTAGAAAGCGGAGTTATAGATGGTTATGTCACAGAAAGACCAGAAGCCTTAAGTGCTCAAATGGCAAATGACAACTTTAAAATGATAGAATTTAAAGATGGTTTTGTTACATCAGAAGAAGATACAGCTATAGCAGTTGGTGTACAAAAGGGAAGTGAATTAAAAGATAAGATAAATGAAATTTTAAAAGGAATATCAGAAGAAGAAAGATTAGAAATAATGGATACGGCTATTAAAAATCAACCAGCGGCTCAATAGCTCAGGGTATAGATTATTATAAAAAGCCTAAATCCTATAATTAAATATTTTAAGGAGAGTTTTTTATGAGTCTAGAATGGATAATTAAGATACTGCAAAATAACTGGCCAATGCTTTTACGTGGGGCTGGAATGACATTATTAATTTCTATAATAGGAACATTAGTGGGAACGCTTATAGGTCTTATAGTGGGAGTTATAAGGACAATTCCTATTCCAGAAAAAGGAACTAAAAGAGTATTTCTAAAAATAATTAACTCAATTTTATCGATTTATATAGAGTTTTTCCGTGGAACTCCTATGATAGTGCAAGCTATGGTTATTTATTATGGATCTGCGGCAGCTTTTGGAATAGACATAGATAGAGTTTTAGCAGGACTATTTATAGTATCAGTAAATACAGGTGCATATATGTCTGAAATAGTAAGAGGTGGTATTGTTTCAATAGATAAGGGACAATTTGAAGCAGCGCAAGCAATAGGAATGAATCATTTTCAGACTATGATAAATGTAGTATTACCACAAGTTGTTAGAAATATTTTACCAGCAACAGGTAATGAGTTCGTAATAAATATAAAAGATACATCTGTATTAAATGTTATATCTGTATCAGAACTATATTTCCAAACTAAGACTATATCAGGAAATAATTTCAGATATTTTGAATCGTTCTTTATATCATGTATAATCTATTTCATTATGACATTTACAGTTACAAGAATATTAAGAGCAATAGAAAAGAAACTAGATGGACCAGAAAATTATATTATTGCAGGAAATCAAATGCAAGTTGAAACACCAGAAGATATAGCTAAAAAAGTTAATGGTAATGTGGTAGCTTAAGGAGGAATCGAAATGGAAAAAATAATTGAAATTAAACACTTAAGTAAATCCTTTGGAGACCATAAGGTTTTAAAAGATATAGATTTTTCAGTTAATAAGGGAGAAGTTGTTTGTATTATAGGATCTTCAGGATCTGGAAAATCAACATTATTAAGATGTGTAAATCTTTTAGAAAAACCAACAGGCGGGGAAATTATATATAATGGTGAAAATATATTAGATGATAAACATGATATATATAAATATAGAACTAAATTAGGAATGGTATTTCAGCAATTTAATTTATTTAACAACCACAATGTTTTAAGTAACTGTGTAGTTGGACAAATGAAGGTCTTAGGAAGAAGTAGAGAAGAAGCTGAAAAAGTTGCTATGAAGTATTTAGAGATTGTAGGTATGAGTAATTATATAAATGCTAAGCCAAAACAATTATCTGGTGGACAAAAACAAAGGGTAGCAATAGCAAGAGCATTATCTATGGAACCTGATGTAATATTATTTGATGAGCCAACATCTGCTTTAGATCCTGAAATGGTTGGAGAAGTATTAAAGGTAATGAAGGAACTTGCAGAAAGCGGACTTACTATGCTAGTTGTAACTCATGAAATGGAATTTGCAAGAGAAGTATCAGATAGAGTTGTATTTATGAATAATGGTATTATCGAAGAAGAAGGAGATCCAGAAGAGATTTTCAATAATCCTAAAAAAGAAAGAACAAGAGAATTCTTAAAACGTACTTTAAAAAACTAGGTTTATGCCTAGTTTTTTTGTATATAAACAATAGATTAAATGATGTTGAACATCAAAATTATTCTCTTACTGATGGATTTGCGCCTCATGGAGTCTAGCCTGTACTATTACAAAGGCATGGATTGATGAAGAGAAAAATTATATTTATATTTTTAGAAACAATGTTACAGTAAAATTGGTGATTTATACAAAAATATGTAACATTGTTTTTATATGTTCAAAATATATTGAATATAGATAGTATATAATATAAAGTTATAATTAAATTAGAAATTATATGGGGTTTAAATAAGCATAAATTGGAGGAAGATTGATGCACAAAGAAGTAGTAAAAAATATGACATCTGGTAATCCAACTAAATTAATTATTAGTTTTGCAATACCGCTACTATTGGGAAACATATTTCAGCAGCTTTATAATATGGTTGATACAGTTATTGTTGGAAGATTTATTGGAGTTAATGCATTAGCCGCTGTTGGTTCAACAGGTTCTATAAACTTCTTAGTATTAGGGTTTGTTTTAGGACTTACTCAAGGATTATCAATATTAGTGGCACAATATTATGGGGCAGATAATTATAAGAAAATTCGTAAATCCATAACAATGTCAGTATACCTATATGCCATAGTAGGAATTATAATAACTGTTATAAGTGTAATGTACTCCAGAGAGTTATTGGAGATATTAAGGACTCCAGATAATATTATTAACGATGCTGATTCTTATATTAGAATTATTTTTGCAGGAATAATGGTAAATATTGCTTTTAATTTTCTTTCAGGAATACTTAGAGCATTTGGTGATGGAAAAACACCATTGTATTCATTATTTATATCTTCAATAATTAACATAGTTTTAGATATTTATTTTATAGTAGTTTTAAAGATGGGGGTTAATGGGGCTGCGTATGCAACTGTGATTGCTCAACTTATTTCTTCTATATTCTGTTACTATAAAATTCATAAAATAAAAGAGATAAGAATACATAAAGAGGATTGGAAATTTAATGGATCACTATTTAAAAAGTCATTTATATTAGGAATACCTGTAGCACTTATGAATTCTGTTACGGCAGTAGGAGTCATGGTACTTCAAGTTGTTGTTAATGGATATGGTGCAGTTTATGTTGCGGGATATTCAGCAGGATCAAGGGTTATAGTTATTTTAGAGCAGGTAGGAAATACGTTTGGTTTTGCAATAGCAACATATGCTGGTCAGAATTTAGGGGCAAATAAGATTGATAGAATAAGGGAAGGCGTTAGAAATACAAATGTTATTTTAGGGGTAATAAACATTGCATTAGGAGTTTTAGTTGTATTATTTGGTAAAGAGCTATTAGCTTTAATTGTATCTGGTGGTGAAACAGAAGTTATTTCAATAGGATATCAGTATTTAGTTGTAACTTCACTTTTATTGTGGGTTTTAGGGTTATTATTTGTTTACCGTTCAACTCTTCAGGCCATAGGTGATACATTTATTCCAATGATATCTGGAATTGTAGAATTTGTAGCGAGAATTGGGGCAGTAATTATTCTATCATCTTTACTTGGATTTCTTGCTATACCAGCAGCAGAAGTTGCTGCATGGATTATGGCTACAATTATTTTAATGATTACATATTATTATAGAATCAGAAAATTTGAAGAAAATTATAAAAGTAAAGAGAGTTCTTAGGAACATATCGTTTCACCATAAAATTTACTTAAATAATAAATTGATACCAGTTTATTAAGTTCAATTTAATAATTTAATGAAGGATTGTGAGTAATATTGAACATAAAATAAGAACTAAATTTATAACAAATAATATTATAGAATAGGGAATGCTTTTAGGAGGTAGCTTTATAGTGGATTATAATTATTCTGATTATAATGAAGGAAATATAGATTTTGAGAGCATTACAGAATATGATAAAGAAGAATTATACTTATTAAACATTCAGCATTCAGCTGATATAATCATTATTTTATCAGATATTTTATCATATGTCTCAACTATTGAGAGCATCGAGTTAATTTATAATAAATATGATAAGAACACCAAAAGGGTACCTAATCCAGATATCCCAGCGGTTCAATCCATACAATTATTAATGTTAGCAAGAGTAGCATACACAGCAATTAGCTTTATAAGGTATCAACATTTATATGAAAGAAAGATTAATGGAGAGTTTGATTTTTCTCTTGAACCAAACGTAAATGCAAATATATCAAATATATTGAGAACCTTAGGAACATATTATGCATTAATAGCAGCTATAGGTATATACAATAGAGATATTAGTCAACCTATTATTGGAATATAGCATATTTGTGAATATATAAATATAAGAATATAAGAATATAGGAATATAAATATATATAAATACAAAAATATAGGAATTTATATATAAGATCGGGAGTATGTTAGCATTAATTAATCTAGTAATACCAACTTAAAACGGGATATTAAATTATACTATATAAGAAAATTCAATATCCCATCTAAATAGCATACCTTTAATTAATAAATGTTATTTTAATTTTGCTTCTAACTCATTGGATATTGCAATATTATAAATATAAGCATTAGATATTTCATTCATAAAATCTACTTTCATATCATCTGGTAGATTAATTTCCCCTAGCATATTATGGTATTTCATAACATATTCTTTGATGTCATTTATATCAGGAAATTGATAATAATTTAATCCTTCTTCGGGTATTTTATAGTTTTTAGTTAATATAGAAAGAAAAGTTCTTCCGCCAAATAAATCTGCTAAGAATCTTGTATACGCATATGGAATTATGAGTTCAGGTTTATATTTAGATATTTCTTCTATTCTTGCAACACATGCTTCTGTTGATGATAATGGCTTAAGGAAATTTAATCCATCTTTTAATAAAAAATCTAAATCTTTTCTCATGCGCTCAGAACGATATAATTCTTTTGTAACAAATGGTTTAATGATTTCATTATCTTTATTCTTATCTAATGCTTCTTCTATTGCCCTGTACATTCTTTCTAAATTATAGATATATTCAGCATATCCTTTTAATGTAGCAGTACCATCTAATATTTTTTTTATATATCCAGTATTTTCAGCTGCACTATGAAGTTGTGCAGTTTTTTCTCTAATACTCATCATAAATTTCATGTTAATTACCTCTTTTATTTGAAATTATTTCTTAATAATAATATAAATCTTATGATAATAATTATCAAGTACTAAATTATATTTATTTAATGTGAAGTATCATTAAAATACTAAGAAATACTAGTGTTTTCTTTATAATTCACTATATATCACAAAATATTAAAATATTTTATAATTATGTATGTAATTTAATGATATATATTTTTGTGGAATCTTTTAGAGTTTATTTCAAATACTAATTTTATTGATTACTTAATATATAAAGAGGTAAATATGAAAAAAACATTATATGATTATAAGGATATAATAAGAAGCGTTCCATTAAAAGATAAGTACACAAAACAAGAATTATTAATAAAAGATTTTTTAATTGAAAAATATGATGATATTGAGATATATTATTCACCACATAATGAATATTTGAATGTAATAGCTAAGATATTTATAATTGGAATAACACCAGGATTTCAACAAATGAGTACAGCTATAGCAACTGCAAGAAAAGAAATTGAAATTAGTGATAATATCGAAGAGATTCAGTATAAGTGTAAAGCTAATGCGAGATTTAGTGGTGCTTTACGAAAGAATATAATAAGTATGCTTGATGATATAAAGCTTAATGAAGCGCTGAACTTAAATAGCTGCGCTGAGCTGTTTGAAGAAAAAGATTATTTATTACATACAGTATCTTTAATTCCTTATCCTGTTTTTGTGAAAAAAGAAAATTATTCAGGACATAAACCTAAATTAATAAATAGCAATTTTTTGATGAGGTATGTTTATAAAAATTTCATAGATGAATTTAATATGCTTAATGAGTCTAAAAATATATTATTAATACCACTAGGCAGAGCCGTTGAAGTTGTTCTGTGTAAACTTCAAGAAGAAGGTATAATTAATGATAATCAAATACTTAAAGGGTTTCCTCATCCATCAGGAGCAAATGTTAATAGAATAAAAGTATTTAGTGAAAATCAGAAGCAAATGATAGATTTTGTTAAAGATAAATTTCTAAGATAATTGGGAAAGGAGAAATTGATGTGAAAAAAGTAAGTAGTGATGAAGATATAAAGCAAGAAATAAAGAACAATATGATGGAAGTAGTATTTTTTACAGGAAGCAAATGTGGAGCATGTGAATCAATAAAGATTAAAATTGAGAGCATTATAAAAAGATATCCTAAAATTCAAGCTTGTGAAATAAATGGAGAAGATAATTTAGAGGTTGCAGCTAAATATAATGTATTTTCATTTCCTATATTTTTATTGTACATAAAAGGTAAGGAGTATTTAAGAATAGGTAGAAATGTGAACTTATTAGAGCTTGAGAGGGATATTGAAAGATATTATAAAATGATATTTTAATTTTTATGTATAAAAACTGATAGGTAAATACCTATCAGTTTTATATTTTTTACGTATTATACATATAGAATTTTTTAAATTAAAATAATATCAGAAGATAAAGTGAAAAGAGGGGAAATGTAATGGATAAAAAAGACCCTAAGGTCTTATGGAAATTATTTAAATCAATGTTTATGTTAAGTGCATGTACATTTGGAGGGGGATTTGTAATTGTCTCTTTAATGAAAAAGAAATTCGTTGAAGAACTTGAATGGATTGAAGAAGATGAGATGCTTGATATCACAGCAATTACACAATCATCACCAGGGCCACTTCCAGTAAATGCATCTGTAATTATAGGATATCGTATGTATGGTATAATTGGTTCACTTGTTGCAATTTTAGGTACTATTATTCCGCCAATGGTTATCATATCTGCAATATCATTATTTTATAATCAATTTAGAGAAAATAAATATATAGCAATAGCTCTTCAAGTAATGCGTGCAGGGGTTGCGGCTGTTATCTTGGATGTCACTATTAATCTTGCAAAGAATGTTTGTAAAACAAAAAGAGTGATGTATATTGCTATGATGGTTATTGCCTTTATAAGCACTTACTTCTTTAATGTAAGCGCAATGCTTATAATATTAATTTGTTTAAGTATAGGGATTATTGATTTATTTGTATCAATGAGCAAGAAGGAGGCATAACTAAGGTGATATTATTATTAAAGCTATTTTTTGCATTCATACAAGTTGGACTTTTTAGCGTAGGTGGAGGATATGCAGCAATTCCTCTTATACAGGCTCAAGTTGTTAATATATATGAACTTATGACTATGGAAGAGTTTACTGATCTTATAACAATTGCAGAAATGACACCAGGTCCGATTTCGATTAATGCATCTACATTCGTTGGAACAAGACTTGCAGGACCATTTGGAGCATTTATATGTACACTTGGATGTATTATTCCATCATTTATAATATGTTTAACTTTAGCTCATTTTTATTACAAATATAGAAGCTTTGGTGGGGTTCAAGTTGTATTAGCTTCACTTAGACCAGCAGTAGTTGCGCTTATTGGATCAGCAGGTGCATCAATATTAATGCTTGGCTTATTCCAAAGTGATATTTTTTCATTTGCAATCAGTGATTTTAGAGTGATAGAATTTATATTATTTGGAGGATGTTTATATATCCTTAGAAAATATAAAGCAAGTGCTATTGCAATTATTTTTGGAAGCGGAGTAGTTGGAACTTTACTTTATGTAATAAAAGATTTTATATTTTAGAGTTATTTAAATAATAGAAATATATAGATAATAGTTGAAATTTATATTATAAAGAAATATACCATAATAAAAGGTTAGAAATGTCATTTAAATATTAAATATAAAAGGTATCAGAAAATTAATTTTTGATTTTAAAATTGATTTAACTGATACTTTTTATTATTTAGAACTCATATTAAAGCTAGAGCATATGTCAATAAGTTCTTCAATTGATTTTGAGATGTATTTATTTTTATGGTATATGAGTTTAATCTGACGTTTTATGCTTACATCTCTAAAACTTAATATTTTTAATTTACCTTTTTTACATTCATTATTTATAAGCATTTTTGATAAGATAGCAATTCCCTTACCATTTGTAACAGCATTTTTGATAGCTTCTGTATTAGTACAGGTCCATTTTTTTACCACATTAATATTATGTTCAGCTAATAATTGCTCAAACTGATTTCTATCAGAACTTCCAGGTTCTCTTGAAAGCAAAGATTGGCCTTCTAAATCTGAAAGTGATAGCTGCTTCTTACTGTAAAAAGGATGAGCTTTACCGACTACCATTACTAATTCATCCTCGCAAAATGGAATTTTCACAATATCTGGATTCTTGATTATTCCTTCAACTATAGCTACATCAAGCTCACTTCTACAAATCATATTTTCAATTTCAAATGTATTATTTATAGTAACAAAAGTATCTATATTTTGAATTCTATTTTCAAGACGTTCAATAATATCATTCATTAAATATGTCCCGACAGATACGCTTCCACCAATTCTTATTTTAGTTGATTTTCCTATGTTTTTCATAGCAAGCTCCATATTTTCAAATGAATCAACAATATGCTGAGCATGAGATAATAGCAATGTGCCTTCTTCTGTAATATGGAGTTTTTGAGAAATACGCTCAAAAAGCTTAACGTTATAGTGTTCTTCAAGTTCACGAATAGCCTGACTTACTGATGGCTGAGATATGAATAAAAGTTCTGCAGCTTTTCTCATTTTTCCACATTCAGCAACAGTTATAAATATTTTTAGATGCCTTATAGTCATAATATAAACCTCATAAAAAAATATAGTATAAATATTTCTAAGAATATTATACTATATTTTTTATATCCATTTTCTTTTAGATTATACAGAATAATAATTTGCATAATGTGTAGTTAATATATAATCAAGTTATAATAATAAAATTTTTTGTTTTAAAATGAACCATTTTTTAAATAGAAGGCTCTAATATGTAGAGATGCATCTCAAACAATTTTGAAAAGAGTGATGTAAGTGAATGAAACAGAAGTTGTGAAAAAAATCCAGGCTGGTGATATGAATGCTTTTGAGGAAATATTTGAAATATACAAAAATCAAGCCATTAGGTATGCATATCTTATTACAAATAATAAATTCACAAGTGAAGATATTGTACAAGAAACATTTGTAAAATGTTATCTAAAAATAAAAGATTTGAAAAATGTTGAACAGTTCAAATCCTGGTTATTTAAAATCCTTACAAGGACTGCTTGGGATTATATGAAAAAGGATAAAGCTGTGCTTCCAGTTGAAGATATTTTTGAAAAAGCAAAAAATGAAAATATCGATAAATCATTACATTCATATATAAGGAATGAAGAATCAAAAATGCTTCGTGCTGAGATTGATAATTTAGAATTAAAGCAAAAAACTGTTATTGTATTATATTATTTTAATGGATTTACAATAAAAGAAATTGCTAAGATTATGGGGTGTTTTGAAGGTACAGTAAAATCAAGACTTCATAGTGCAAGAAAGAACCTAAAAGTAGCCTTGATGAATGTTAATAGTGCTCAAAGTAATAGTAAAAAAGGATGTGAAGTTCAATGCAATTAAAATCTAATAAAGATATTGATAAAGAAATTACAGAATACTTAAATAATAAAGCTGAAGAAGCATCAGCACCAGATGATATGTTTTTTAAAATTAGAGGAGAAGTTCTAAGAAGAAATGAAAGGGGATTTTTAAATATGAAATTTGGAAGATTAAAGATTAAAACATTATTAGCAGCAGGAGTTTTGTGTATAGCAACAACAATAACTTGTATAGCAGCAACACGTGGAGCCTGGATATCATCAAGTTCTCATCTTACTGAAATTACTAAGTTTCCAACAGAAAATGTAGTAAAAGATACAGTTGGCTTTTTACCTAAATATGTAGAAAGTTTTGATGGTGGTTTTGAGTTTAAATCATTTAACTTTAGTAATAATGAAATACAAGGTGATAATGGTAAGACTACATTACAAACAAAGTCAGCAGATTTTAGATATTCAAGAAATGATGAAGAGAAAAATCAATATTTAAGTTTGAGTGCAATAAAGATTGATGAAAAAGAAATCCAACATGAAGCAAATGAAGAAAAAACAAATTATAATAATGTTGATATTTATTATACTACTTTTCAATATAAAGCTGTGCCAGTAGATTATGAAAAAACAGAAGAAGATTTAAAATTAGAATCAGAAGGAAAGCTACAAATTGGATATGGAGCAGATGAAATTTCAGAAGATACTATGCAAAGTGTTTCGTGGTATAAAGATGGCATAAGTTATTCTATTTTAAATTCTAATTATAATGATGTAAGCAAAGAAGATATGATTAAAATGGCTAAAGATATTATAAATAAATAGAGATTTAGCATATATACACATAGTTGAAATCCCATTAAGTGATATTATTTAATCTTGCTTAGTGGGATTTGTTTTAGAGATGATTTTTATATTTACAATGTTTTTATGTTTATTATAGAGTGTATTCTCTTGGGGGATTTCCAGAGAAATCAGCTATTACTGCTTTTGCATTATCTAAATAAAATACTTCAAATATTGGATTTTCAGCATTTTTATATTGCCCTTTAACTATAGGATTTTCCATGCAGCCTTGTTTAACTTCCATGTCATTTTCAAACATTGCTCTACCGTTTAATCGAATCCATGCATATGATGGGCTTGATACTGATATTTCGATTTCAGGATTTGCTTGTATATCTTTATAGACATCTTTTGTATTATTTGTACAGAACCATAGTCTCCCTTCTTTTTCAAAGCAGAACATAAATGGGCGGCATTTTGCTTTGCCATCACGTCCTACTGTTGCTAGGTATTGCACTGGATTTTCATTTAAAAATTTTACTACTTCATTCATTTTATAATTACCTCCTGAAACTCTTCTTATGAGTTTGTTTCTATGAATAAATAATAAAATATAGATAGAGGCCTGAAAAGTACGCACTTTAAAGTGGTATAGTTTCTTAAGGGATACTCTTTAGAAGGAATGTAGGATTAAGTGTTGAATACAAATTTTAAATATAATAAGAGTATGTAGTCAAAATGATTATAAGTGCCATATTAAGTATTATGTTCAACTTAATATTATCTATAAATTTTTCAATAGTATCTTTTGGTATGTAATATGCTATAATGAACTAAATATATAGATAACTTTAAAAAAGGAGGGGGAAAGCTATGGAAAAGAAACTGCCAGACTGCCCTGTAGAAATTACATTAAAGCTTATAGGAAACAGGTGGAAGGTGTTAATTATGCGTGATCTTCTAACTGGAACCAAGAGATTTGGAGAATTAAAAAAGTCTATTGGAGATATAACTCAAAAGGTTTTAACCTCAAATTTAAGAGATATGGAAGAAAGCGGTCTTTTAACTAGAAAGGTTTATGCAGAAGTTCCACCACGAGTAGAATATACATTAACTGAAATGGGATATAGTCTAAAACCAATTTTAGATGCTATGATTGACTGGGGACTTAATTATAAAAAGTCTATTGAATAGTGTAAATAAAAGATGAAATATAAGAGTTATATTTTTATATGAAAATGTGTAAAATTTCATATTGAGTGATTTTGATAAAAATATATTTAGATGATATAATTACTATTAATAACAATTTTTGCGTGAAGGGGCAATGTATATGTTTACATACAAGCAAATAGAAAGCTTAAATGATTTAGAATTACAAGTATATGAATATATAATTAAAAATCATGATATAGTTTTAAAATTGACAATAAGAGAGTTAGCTAAAAATGTTCATGTTTCAACTACTACTATATTGAGATTTTGTAAGAAAATGGACTGTGAAGGATTTTATGAATTTAAATATAAATTAAAAGAACAGATCGCAGAAACAGATAAAGATTTTAAGTTAAATACAGATGATTATGCTATTATGGATTATTTTGAACGTTCTAATCAGCCTTCAGAAGTACAAAAAATATTAGATGCTACTAAAATTATTCACAAAAGCAAACAAATTATTTTTTTAGGAATAGGGACATCAGGTATTTTAGCTAAATATGCTTCTAGGTGTTTTGTTAATATAGGGAGATTTGCTGTATATATTGATTATCCATATTTTCTTGTTCCTGATGGATTCTATGATGAAATAGTAATTATCGTCTTTTCTGTAACGGGAGAGACAGAAGATATAATAAATCAATTAAGACAATTTCGAAATTTTGATTGTGTAATTATTTCTATAACAAATAGTGAAATGAGTACAATAGCTAAACTATCTGATTTAGTAATTAGTTATTATTTGCCTTTACAAATAAAAGGAGAGAAAAAAGTAAATTTAACTTCTCAAATTCCAGTAATGAATATTATTGAAAAGCTTACTTTTCATCTATCTCAGTTAGAATGTAATAATAAATAGTTATTTTTTAGTAACATGTTTTTTTTTGAGTGACAGGTTTTATTAGATATAACCTATCACTCTTTTTTCTATTTTAATGATTTTGAAAACGATATACTTTATAATTAGCTTGTAGTTGCAATTACAAATTATATTAAAAAGAAAATAGTTATTATAGCAGTTTGTTTTTTATAAATAGAGGAGGTTTTTTATGAATACTTTTTTTGAAAAAATACAAGAAAAGATTGCGCCAACAGCTGGGAAAATAGGAAGTCAAAAACACTTACTATGTATACGTGATGGAATGATGGGTGCAATGCCATTGATTATTATTGGTTCCATGTTTTTGGTTTTTGGTAACTTACCTATTAATGGTTACACAGAATGGTTAGCATCACATGGCAACTTAGATGTTTGGATTGGAAAACTGGTCAACGGTTCATTTGGTATTATGGGATTAGTTGCTTCATTTTCTGTAGCATATAGCTTGGCAAACTCTTATGAAGTTGATGGTTTATCAGCAGGAATTATCTCATTATCTTCTTTTATAATTTCTACACCAAGCGTTATGGCAGATGCAGGAGAAGGAATTCCAATAGGGTTAATGGGCAGTAAAGGATTATTTGCTGCAATCGTTATTGGTATAGTATCAGCAGAAATTTTTCGTTATTTTGTTAAAAAAGATATTGTAATTAAAATGCCAGACGCAGTTCCACCAGCAGTAAGTAAGTCATTTACAGCATTAATTCCTGGAGCTGTAATAATATTATTATTTGGAGTATTATATAAAATATTTGAAGTGACAAGTATTGGAAGCATTCATGATGTGGTTATGATTGTTTTAGGAAAACCACTTGGATTATTGGGAGGAACATTAATAGGAACAATAGTTGTTGTTTCTTTAAATTCATTATTATGGTTGTTTGGGATTCATGGAGGAAGTATAGTCAATTCAATATTCCAACCTATGTGGATTATGAACACAGATGCTAATCGTCTTGCATGGCAGGCTGGCGAAAAAATCCCCAATATAATAACACAACCGTTTATGGATAATTTTGTTTATATTGGTGGTAGTGGTGCAACTATAGGATTAATAATATTATTATTTTTTATGGCAAAATCTACACATACAAAAATGTTAGGAAAATTAACATTTGTGCCTGGAATATTTAATATTAATGAGCCTGTAATGTTTGGATTGCCGGTTGTTATGAATGCAAGTTTATTTATTCCATTTATTTTAGCACCAGTTATGAATGCAGTGATTACTTATTTTGCCATGACCTCTGGTTTAGTAATGAAAACAGTAGGTATTAGCGTAGCCTGGACAATGCCACCAATAATTAGTGGATTTTTAGCAACAGGAGGACATTTTAGTGGTGCTCTATTGCAAATTGCATTGATATTTATGGATGTTTTAATTTATTATCCATTTTTCAGAATGGTGGATAGGAATGAGATAGAGTCTGAAAATAAATAATTAAAATATATTTAAAAAATATTTAATATGGAGGAATTAGTAATGAAACGTTTATTAGATTGTGACAGTAGTGATTTTTTATCAATGACTTCTAAGGAGTTAAAACAATCAATTTTAGCAGCAGAAGGGCGTACTATTTGTGCAGAAATGGTAGTAAGCCGTGAACCGTTAATGAATGGAATCACAAATGCAGAAGTGGCAAGAGCTAGTGGTGCAGACCTTATGTTATTAAATGGATTTGATTTATTAAATCCCCAAATAGGCGGATTACCACAATGTAATGAGCCTATAAAAGAATTGAAAAGACTTGTTGGACGCCCAATAGGTGCAAATATCGAGCCAGTTGACTTAAATGCTGATATGCTTGAAAGTAGGTTAGAAATTCCAGAAGGACGTCAATGTTCAGAGAAAACATTACAAGCAGCACAAGAGTTAGGATTAGATTTTATTTGCTTGACTGGTAATCCAGGAACAGGTGTAACTAATAATGCTATTGTAAAAGCTATTGAGTTAGCTAAAAAACATTTTTCAGGATTAATCATTGCAGGCAAAATGCATGGGGCTGGTGTAAATGAGCCGATTTGTGATTTAAAGACTATTGAAGAATTCATAGATGCAGGAGCTGACATTATTCTTGTACCAGCAGTTGGTACAGTACCAGCATTTACAGAAGAGCAATTAATAAGTATCGTTAATTGTGCACATGAAAAAGGTGCTCTCGTTTTAACAGCGATTGGGACAAGTCAAGAAGGGTCTAGTAGTGCAGTGATTGAGCAATTTGGATTAAAGAATAAAGTATGTGGTGTAGATATACAACATATAGGAGATGCTGGATATTCTGGACTAGCACCTGTAGAAAATATTTTTGCATTATCATCTTCAATTAGAGGGATAAGACATACTTTAACAATGATATCACGTTCTATTAATAGATAGATATTATTAAATAAAATTATAGACGGTTGTGGAATTCCACAACCGTCTATAATTTTATAATTTTAAGAGAAGTGGAATAGATAATATAAATGGAAATAAAATAGATTTAGCTATTACATCCACGGAATAGAAAGAGTATAAAGTAAAATTAAATTCAGGTAATAATACAGCTATTTTGTATATTTATATATTCATATTAATTTGTGATTGTGGCATCAATGATAAAAGCACTGTGATTGATTTTTTTCCAATTTGAAGGGGTAAAACCAGATGCATTAAGTAGCGAATAAATTTCATTTTTACTATAAATTTTATAATCTCCAGAATTAGTTTTAGGAAGAAAATAGTTTAATATCGTTAAATACCATTCAAATGGAACTGTTGGATCACCTAATATAAGAGTTCCAGATGGAGTTAGTACACGTTTTATTTCTTTTAGAACTTTTTGTGGATTTGTATAGTGGTGAAATGAAGCATTACAAATAACGAGATCGAACTTATCATCATCATAAGGCAAATTTTCAGAATCGCCTATATCTAATTGTACTTTATCGTTAAGTTTTTTCTGAGCTTCATAAATCATATTCTTAGAGAGATCTAGTCCAAAAAGATTAGCGTCTGTACAGTCACTAAGAATAGAGAGAATATTGCCATTTCCACAACCTAAATCTAAAATATCTTTAGGTTGTTTTTTTAAAACTCTATCTATAATTTCATCATACATGCACTTTACAAATTTTCCATCATGGCTATTATTATAATTCTTAGCAATTTCATTAAAATGTAGTTCCGAATTCTTTTTTATATTATTTTTCATATTCATCGACTCCTTAATTGAATTTATTTCAGTGACTATTATTCACTCAGTTATTATTTAAATACCTCAGTTAAAGAACTGAGGCTTTTAGATCATTAATTTAGTCATAATTTTTATGATTTTTTCACGCTTTTGTTTAGAAGAAAGAGTATTATCATTAATGATTGGCATTTGCCCATATAGTATAAAAGCAGATGTGTATTTTATATCATCAATATGAATGACATTTTGTTTATTTAAATTATCTAAAAGTTTTTCTACATAAGGTAATATTAATTTGATTATTTCTACTTCTAACTGTTTATGAAGCATCTCATTTCCTGATTTATGAAAGAAGTCATGATATTGTTCTTTTCCATCAGTTTCAATAAATTTATCTCCAATTAAATTTAAATAATCTTGTAACTGAAGTCCTTCTTTATTCAAAATTTCTATAATAGGAGCACTACATTCTTTTGCATATATTAAAACAGCTGTATTATATAATTCTTGTTTAGACTTAAAATATCTATAACATAAACCAGGCACAACATTTATTTCTTTTGCAATATCAGTCATTGAAGTTGCTTCATATCCATTTTGTGAAAATACTTTCATAGCAGTATCTATTATTTCACGTCTTCGTACTTCTGGGTCTTTTGAAATTCGCATATTAATAATCCTTTCTAGTTATAAGAAAATTTTCCTATTTATGTTTAGTATAAATCTTGAATGAATAATTGTCAATGAATGTAATTCAATTTTGTATAGTAAAATTTTGAATTATAATTGAATGTTTTATATTAAGGTTTTTTCATTACAACATTTAACGCATAACTAAAATTATTTCAATGGTTTGTAGAATTACATTCAATAAGACAATATTTTATTCAATACTTGAGATTAAGTAATCTGATATTATATAAGCTTTCATACTTAATTCAATCTTTAATTCTTGGCAGTTTAACTTGAATTCTTTTCTTAAAGATTCAGTATTATGGTATTTGCCATCTAGAAACAATTATTTTTTAGAAACGCCATTTTTATGGGTTTAATTACAACATCATATCTGTATAGTATTGTTTAACCAAACAGAATTAATAAATCAATATGATCAGTTCCAAAAGTGTATTTTCATTTTGATTTTGTAGTGCAGAGATGTCTATTTTAGCCAAATATTTTTGATTACATTTAATTTATAATATAGAAAAATTATACTATTGATTTTACCTCTCCCTCTGTTTTTGTCACTAGTTTTCCAAAATATGCTTTTTATTTGTAAAATTTTATTAAATAACATTATACCATAATTATATGTTTTTCTCTTATTTTACCATAAGAATTACACTATTTTGACTTAATGTTAATTATCAAGAGAATTCCTAAAATGACTAAATATCTAAAATTTTATTAGATTTTAATTTACTATTAGTTAATAAGAAAGAAGTTATAAATGAGACTAGAGGAACTGTTAATATAACTCCAATACTTCCTGATATGCCTTGCATTATTTCAATTCCAATTGAATACATGTTAATAATTTGATTATATTGCATATTATAAGAGTAGTTTAGAATAAGCGTATTAATAGATCCACCTGTAAATGCTAATATAAGTGTGTTTGACATTGTCCCCATCATATCTTTACCAACGTTTATTCCAGATTTAAAAAGTTCCTTACCAGATAAATCTGGATTTTTATCGTATATTTCATTAATTGTAGAAGCTACAGACATGCTAACATCCATTACAGCACCTAATGATGCAATTAATATACCTGCAAATAGAAGGCCTCCAATTTTTAAATTAGTGTTATTTGCAACGAAGATTAATTCTTCAATTTCAGATACGTTATAGCCAGATATTTTAGCCAGATGTCCAAAGCCAGCTGCAAAAATTCCAGCAATAATAACTCCGATTACAGTACCCAACATAGCGCTTACTGATTTTATTGTTATTCCATCAATAAGATACATAGAGACAATGGTTACGAGGATTACTACAATAACTGCTGATAGGAAAGGGGAGTATCCTCTATATATCATTGGAATGAACATAAATATTATGCAGATAAATGTGAAGACTAAACCTATAGCAGATTTAAACCCTTTCTTACTGCCTATAATGCAAAGTATAAGTAAAAATAGTCCTATAAATCCATAAATAATAGGCGATCTATCATAGCCATAAACTGATGCAACATAATCATCTCCAGAAACACTTAATGAAACAATAACTCTCATATTTTCTTTACAATCAGCACCATATAAATACCCGTTAAAGCTTGAAGCATAGACATTCTTTCCACGATGTTCTCCACTGAGTATTTTAAGTTTAACTCTTTGTTTTCCGGATGATGAGCCATATTCGCTAGAGTTATCATTAATAACTTCTTGAACAACTGCTTTCTCAAAACTGGTATTTTGCCTGTTTATAAGTTGAGCCTTATCAATTTGATTAAACAAATATAAGAATATGAAAAAGCATATTCCAAGTAAAAGAATTATCCCATGTCTTAAGCTAGCATGTTTATCATTAAATAATTTTGAAATCATTAAAAGCCCTCCAATTTTATAATTAAGATGCAAATAATTAATTAAATAAAAAGAGTGCCGTATTTGATTAATAATTAATCATGTAACGACACCCTTTTTACTACTATTTAGTTTTGGTAATTGTAAATGTATCGTCTATTTTTTCACCATTGTCTGTTCTATATGTGTTTATTGTAAATGTATTATCAGTAATATCTACTATAGAATATGTTGGAACATCTTCTTGCCATCTTGCAGCAATATATGATTGTTGAGTTTGAACTAAATCATAGTATTTGCTACCAGAACCAGAGTTTGCAGTCATGTATAATATTCCATCGGGATTAGTTACATTTATAGATTTATTAGTTACAGCCGATGGATCTTCAATACTTGTTAAATATTCATTATATTTAGAATCAATAGGAGTTTCTCCATCTATATATGCATCAAATTCATCTTCTGTAATAAGTTTAGATTCATTTTTAGATCCACCTTTTAAGATGAAAGATCTTGAATAAGTATGATCATGTCCTGTCAATACAACATCAACATTATTATCTTCTAAAATTGGAATTAAGCTGTATCTTAAGTTTACTATTTCTGGTTCATTAGAATGTTCACCAGAACCGTAGATATCTTGGTGTAAAGTAACTATTCTCCATTTAGCATCTTTATTTTCGCTAATAGCTTTTTCTATTAATTTTTTATGTTCAGCAATGTTAAGATTATTAGTGTTTAGCATTATAAATAATGCATCACCATATGAATAATAGTAATCTCCGCCTGCCATAGTAGAACCTAATTCAGAAGCATTTGGATTATTGAAATGGAAAGAGTAGTTTCCGCTTGGAGCATCATGATTTCCTATTGCTGTAGCAACTGGAAGTGATTTTAATAAGCTTGGGCTTAAGTAACCAGCATATTCAATTTCGTTTTTATCATATGTTTTAGAGGCATTTTTCTTATCTCTTGATTGAATTTGGTCACCAGCTGAAAGCATAAAGCTAGCATTTGGCTGTTTTTCCAAAGCTTTTTTTATTGTGTTATTCCAGTTAAAGCTATCATTTCTTGTAGCTTTATCTTGGCCCTGTTCTTCTGATGAACCTGTAGCAATATTTTCACTTGATGATCCTATTTGAGGATCTCCTACAAATATGAAAGAGAATCCATCGCTGCTATTTTTAGTTTCGTATTTTATTGGAGCAAGCCATTTACCATCAACTTCGTAGCTGTAATAGTAGTTTGTCCCACTTTGGAGATTTTTTACTGTAGCTTTATTAGAAATAAATCCTTCAACAGCATCTTCATGAGAAACATTGATTTCATCTGAGTCTGTTAAATTAATGCTTTTACCGAATCTTAAATGCGGTGTAGCATCATTTTCCTTTGAATACCATGCAAAATTTAATTCTGATTCGTCTTTTCCGGGAGTTAAGGAGATTTGAGTAGGATTATTTTTTATACTTTCCCATTCCTTGCACCATTTATCCCAGTCCCCATTTGCGGCGGCAGTTGTTTTGCTTGCTTCAGTCCAGCCATCATTATCAGCTGCAAAAGAATAGATGCTTGCAGTTAAAAGCATCGTCGTAGTTAATATAAGTGTTATTAATTTCTTAGTACGTTTTATCATTATGATTTCTCCTTTATATAAATAAATATCTCCTCATTCATTTTATTTCATATAAATTTATAACTGAATAAATATTAAGAAATGATAACAATTTTAACTAATCAACAACAGAATATATTAATTTATAACATAGAGAACATTAATTTTAACTTGCTATAGGTCTATTATTAGAACGAGTTTTTATTATAAAAAATACAAGAGACTGTTGCAAAAGATTAAATAATACTATGGATTATTGAACATTTAAATTTCAATAATATATTCATAGTGATTACATTTCTTAATGCGACAGTCTCATGTTCATGAGCAAGTATGTTATTAATCATTACCATATATGTTATTTATAGTTTATTTTTCATATAATTTAAGAGATCATAAGGTAATTGAAACTATAATTGATTATTAATTATTGATAATCGAAAAATGCAATACATTAATAGTCATTAACATCAAATTCTCTATCTTTGAAGTAATATTTTCTATCATCTTCTGTTATTTCACGTATGATTCTACATGGATTTCCTACTGCAATTACATTATCAGGTATGTCTTTAGTAACAACACTTCCAGAACCTATAACAACATTATTACCAATATGCACGCCGGGATTTATAACAACACTTCCTCCAACCCATACGTTATCTCCAATTGTTATGCCTATTCCATACTCATAGCCAGAATTTCTTGACTCAGGATGGATTGGATGGCCAGCTGTATAAATAGATACATTTGGTGCAAACATAACATTAGTACCTATTTTAACTTTGCCTACATCAAGTATTACGCAATTGAAATTTGCATAAAAGTTTTCGCCAACTTCTATATTTTTTCCGTAGTCGCAATGAAATGGAGGTTCGATAAATATATCTTTTCCACATTTGCCTACGATATCTTTAATCATTGCTTTCATTTCATCTTTTTTATCAGGTGAACATGAATTGAATTTATGAATTTTAAGTCTTAAATCTAATCTTTCTTCACTAAGGCCATCAAGCCAAGCCTTATATGGCAGACCTGCTAACATTCTTTCTTTTTGATTCATATTATTATACTCCTTTTATTATTCTCTTTTTAATATACTCAATTAATATTAAATTATCGTGTAAAGTACTAATTCATTAATCTATTTCAATTTAGAAATAGATTAATGAATTAAAATATATTTATAAAATTTATGGTAAAGGTATTTTATAGCGTTAGTTTATTTAATTATATAGGGGTAATTCACTAATCTATATTTCATTTTGTATAAAAATTTAGATTAGTGAATCAAATTTTTATGAAAATTACTATTAGCCGTTATTAAATAATTGATATTAAAGTTATTTATTCATTAAAAGAATTACTACTTCACATGATTTTAGGTTAAGTTCATGATCAGCTGATAATCTAGGATTCATGTTAGATAATAAAATTTTATTATTGTCTCTTTCTAACTCTAAAGTAGTGTCAGTTTCACCAAAATTAGCTGCAACTAAAATCTTCATATTATCTAATTCTCTGTAGAATGCAAAGATTTTATTCTTATCTAAATATGCTGGCTCAAAATCGCCATAAGTGAATATTTCGTTATATTCTTTAGACTTTCTAAGAGCAACTAATTTTCTATAATATTTAAGTATTGAATCTTCATTATTTATTTGTGATTCAACATTGATTTCTTTATAGTTTGGATTGACTTTAATCCATGGTGTTCCCTCAGAGAAACCAGCATTTTTACTATCTGACCATTGCATTGGAGTCCTAGCATTATCTCTGCTACGATCACAACATATTTTTAGTGCTTCCTCACTACTTAAGCCTGCATCTATTGATACTTGGTATTGATTCTTTGATTCAAGATCATCATATTCATCAAAGCTGTCCATAGGACAATTTCTCATTCCTATTTCTTGTCCTTGATATATAAATGGTAAGCCTCTAAGTAGGATATTTGTAGTTGCAAGCATCTTTACTCCAGCATCATTTGAAGCATAGTCTGGAAGATAACGAGATGCACCTCTTGGCTCATCATGGTTCTCAATAATATTAGCTAAAAAGCCAACTTTTTTACATTTCATTTGAGAGTCAAAGATGGCATTTCTCCAAGCAGTGAATTCAAAAGGTTTTGAGTCATACCATCCATGTTCTCCTTCTGCAACACAATGTGCAGAGAAATCAAACATTGTTGAGAAATGACCATTATCACCAATAAATTCAGGAAGCTCATCTTCATGCATATTGAAGACTTCAGCAACTGTGAAGGCATCATATTTATCAAAGGTTTTACGTTTCATTTCTTCAAGCAATTCACCAACACCATCAACTTCTTCAACCATTTTTGTTATGCTAGCAAGTCCATCTGGTCCATCTGGCTCAAAACTTGGAAAGTCTAAATCTTTTTTGATATTTATAATAGCATCAATACGGAATCCAGCAAGCCCCTTATCAAGCCACCAATTTATCATTTTGAATAACTCGTCTTTAACTTTAGGATTTTCCCAATTAAGATCGGGTTGTTCCTTAGCAAATGCATGTAGATAATATTTATTTGTTCCAGGCACTGGCTCCCAGGCACTTCCACCAAAGTAAGAACGGTAATTGCTTGGGGGATTTCTATTTTTACCTTCTCTAAAATAGAAATAATCAGCATATTCGCCATCAGGATCAGCCAATGCTTTTTGGAACCATTCATGTTTGTCAGAACAGTGATTTATTACAAGATCCATTACAATATGCATTTCTCTCTTTTTAGCTTCTTCAAGCAATTCATCAAAGTCTTCCATTGTCCCAAATTCCGGTGCAATACTGTAATAATCTGATATATCATAGCCTTGGTCTACGAATGGAGATTTGTACATAGGTGAAATCCAGATTATATCTATGCCCAATTCTTTTAAATAGTCTAATTTTTCTATAATTCCACGAATATCACCGATACCATCATTATTTGTATCATTAAAACTTTTTGGATATATTTGATAAGCTACTTTATCATGCCACCATTGTTTTTTCATAAAAAATCCTCCTGTTTAAATTAAAATCATATATGTTAGCTACAAATTAAAAAATGTATTTCTTATCTTTTTAATATAACTGTATTATATATTTTTAATGGGAGAATTACTTATATAATTCCGCATAAAAAGTTACACTATTTTGACTTCTTATTTTTATCTATATTTTCAAAGAAATAGTATAAAATACAATAAAAAAATAAACCTGACAAAAGCTTAATTAATTTTTGTCAGATTTATTTTCTAAATTTGATTTCTATGATCTTTTCTATACTCTGATGGAGAAACATTTTTTTGCTCTTTAAATCTTTTAATAAAATATCCAATATTGTCATAACCACAACATATTGCTATATCTATAATTTTTGTATCTGTTTTTATAAGACACTCAGCAGCTTTTTCTATTCGGATTTCATTTATATATTCAGTAAGTGTTTTTCCTATAAGTTTTTTAAAATATCTACAGAAGTATTGCGTGTTCATGCCTACAAGACCTGCAATTTCGTCTAAGGAAATTCTTTGACTGTAATTTTTACGAATAAAAGTAAGAACTATTTTTATGTTTTCCAGCTTATATGTATCACTTTCTTCTGTGTTATCAGCATTTAAAAAACTGTCATTTTCATAAAGGCATGCTATAAGCTGATATAAATATGATTTCACCTTCATATAAGAACTTAATTCATCATTATCCGATTCCTTAATAATCTTTTCATATAATTTTTTAACAGGTTTCCATATAGGATTATCTTCTAATATAAAAGGTGGAAATTGAATTTTTCCTTCAATAAGAGGTCTGATAATTTTGTATTGTATAGCATCAAAGTATTCAAAGCTGAGCATTTTTAAATCAAATACCACAGCAGATTCATTACATCCACCATCACTTACAATTGAATGAATATCACCAGAATTTATAAACATAAATGTAGGTTCTGTAATTTTATATTCCTTCATATTTGATGTTACAGTAAATGAACCTTTTTTGAAGAAAATTAACTCGGTTTCATCATGCCAGTGTAGGTTAACGATAAATTGTTTATCTGAATTCCATTTATAATTGGCTAATGGAAAGTTCACAGTACCATGTGTGATATTTTCCTTCAACTCTTCCTTTTCCATTGTTAAAATCCTTTCAGAAATATTATAATTCTTATATTAATTATAACATGTAATAGGTTATAACATATAAATTAAAAGTGAAAATGAATATCTATAATAATAGTATATTCTGTGTGATATTGATGTTAAGGTAAAATTATTAACTAATAATATCTGGTTTTATATGAAATTAATATGTAATATATAAATAAAAGTAAAATAAAATCTAAAATTTATGCATTAAGGAGGATTCTGAAATGGAGAAAAAGATAATCAAGACAGATAAAAATAAAAGACAGCTAGACGAAAACTTAAATGGTAAGTTTCCGCTTAAAGTTTATTATGATAAGCTTTCAGATTTTGTACATGACTCTGTAGGTTGTCATTGGCATCCAGAATTAGAGTTCATGTTTATTACTCAAGGTGAAATGGATTATCAAGTAAATGAATCACATTATATAATTAAAAAAGGTGAAGGGATTTTTGTAAATGCAAATGTTCTTCATGGATCTAATAAAATTAGTGAGGAAGATTGTCATTATAAAGCAATCCTTGTTGATTCATCATTGATAGGTGGAATAACCGGTGGAATCATTTATGAAAAATATATTAATCCAATTTTATCGTGTGCAGAGCTTGCAGCTCAACCTTTATGTATGGATATTGAATGGCAAAAAAGAATTATAGATTTATTAGTAAATTTATCTATGCTGTACAATATGAAGTCTGAATGCTATGAGTTGGACATGCTTAGAGATATACTTTCAATATGGCATATACTGTATGAAAATACAATGAAGAATAAAGTTTATATGCAATCAGAGTCTAGAGAAGTCACAAGAATGAAAAATGCATTGTTATTCATTCAGACTTCATATAATGAAAAAATAACATTAGATAACATTGCAGCAGCTTGTTCTTTAAGTAAAAGTGAAATGTGCAAATTATTTAAGAAAATACTTCATCAAACTCCCATGGAATATATAATGTCATATAGAATATCAAGGAGTTTGCCTTTAATAGCATCTGATAAATACTCTGTAACTGAAATAGCACAAATGGTTGGATTTACAGGTGCTAGTTATTTTACAGAATCATTTCGTAAGATTATGGGAAAAACTCCTTCTCAATATAAAAAAGAAATATTATCTAAGTGATACATATTCAATAATTAGAGTAAAAATTCCATTAAGGAAATGTTATCATAATATTGTTATAAAAAAACCTATAATATTTATATATTAGACAATATAATAATATTATACTTATAATCGGTGTGGGACTGAAATAAAATTAGATTCCACTCCCCTTATAAGTTTTTTTATTCTTTAGGAAATTATATTATTGGACAACCTGTGGATAAGTTATTTAAAAAAATATTGCAATAGACTAATGCATAGTTCCTAAAGAATAAAAAATAAATTATATGCGCCCGGCCTTTTTTTCGGCAAGCTCAGAAAATCCAGAGTGCGCTGAAAAAAATCGACGGCTTAAAGGATTACGTTTTATAAAAGCTATTGTATTCTATTGGATTTGCATTTTTATAGAAGACTATATCATAGTCGCCTTGGCGATTTTTTTATTTTTGAACAGAAAGGTGAGGAATATTGATGAAGGAAAAGAAAACTTCCTATATGCTAGCAGTTATTACTCTTGTTAGCTTAAGTTTTATTTTAGGAACCAGTGAATTTATAATGATAGGAATTCTTCCAGAAATTTCGGAAAGCCTTCAAATTTCTATATCGAAAGCTGGAGGACTTGTTACTTTATTTGCACTTGTATATGCAATAGGGACACCAATTATAACAACATTTGCTGGAAAATATAATCGCTATTATTTTATTTTATTAATCTCTGTAGTTTTTGTTATTGGAAATCTTTTAAATGCAGTATCTTATTCATATGGTGTACTTTTAGGATCAAGAATAATTACTGCATTAGCTTCAGGAACATTGATTTCTTTATCATTAGCATATGCAAATGAATTTGTTCCACAAGAAAATAAAGCTAAAGTTTTATCTTGGATATTTTCTGGATTTAGTATAGCTTCAGTAATTGGAGTGCCAATAGGAAAATTTATAACTAATATGCTTGGATGGAGAGCATCTTTCCTTGCTATAACTATAGTGGCTATAATTATAACAATAGCAATGTGGAGATTACTGCCACCTGCTAAGCCTACAGAAGTTACTAGTTTAATGTCACAGCTATCTTTGCTAAAAGATAGAAGAATATTATTTGGAGTTGGACTTCCTCTTTTTAGTCTAGCGGGGACATATTCATTTTATACTTATTTAACGCCAATATTAGAAGATAAATTATTAATACCTACAGGATATGTTAGTATTATACTTTTATTCTTTGGAGTTGCAGCGATTATTAGTAATTTAGCATCAGGAGCTATTGCGGGCAAGCATGGAATAAATAAGATGCCAGTTATATATATTATACACACAGCCTTATTAACAATATTACCATTTTCAGTTAATAATGCGATGATCTGCATACCTTTGATTTTTGTATTATGCGTAATGATGTATCTTACAAATGCACCTATTCAAATGCATTTTATGAATGTAGCAACAGATGATTATCCTCAATCTCTAACATTAGCTTCCTCATTAAATTCGGTATTTGCTAACTTTGGAATTTCATTAGGATCTTTTGCTGGTGGACAAGTGGTTGAATATGCGGGAACTCAGTATACTGCGTTTGCTGGTACAATTCTCCTTATAATTGCAGTTGTATTTGCTTACTTATTAATTTATAGCGTCAGAGAGAAAAAAAGTGTTAAAATCAAAGATATAAAAGGAACTGTGGCAGCTAATTAATATGATTTTTAATTGAAATATTTATATATAAGTTTTAATAAAGTTTCTACATTAAAACCTATAACTAATGTTTTGGTTAACATTGTTAAAGTATTTGATATTAATAAAATACTCTAATGTAAATTCTTAATCAAAACATATATAATTAAATAATTATGAGAAAAAGGACTATACAAATGATATGTAATCATTATGTATAGTCCTTTATATAATATTAAGCTACATCAAATTTAGTAACTTTTCTTTCAGTGATTTTAGCTGTGCTTCTGCCAACTAAAGCACCACTATCCATTAAGAAGATGTCTTTCTCAATGATTAGGTCCATAAGAGCTAAAATTTGATCTTTATCAAGAGTCTGTTTTACACCATTTATGCTGAAGGTGCTTGTTTTGCCACCTTCAGTTGTGAAGATCATAGTTAAGATGTACTCCATAATTAAATTACTCCTTTCTTTTAATTTGTTTATTATCTTCAAGGAGCCTCAGGGACTCTCAAAAGGTAATAAAAATGCAAAGATAATATTAATTATTTACTAAGTCAGAAGAAACATTTAGTAAAGTTCCCCTTGTAGTAGGTGATAAGACGCCTTTTATTGCTTCAGCTACATCATATATAGCTTGAGCATCAGCATTGTTTCTGACATTGGAAAAAGTTTTCTTAGTGAAAACTGGATCTCCTGCTTTATCAACAGAAGTTTGAATTTCTATTGCCATATTTGTTGAGTTTACAATTTTGTTCACAGCCATTTTAAAACCTCCTTTATTTGTGTGCTTCAATTAAGATATACGAAGCTTAAAAAAATTTTTCACAATGTTTTATAAATATTCTAATCAAAGAACATATTTATTTTTCATCATATTCTATAACGACTCCAAGCTTTGTAGAAATTATGGTGTTCAATTTACTAATTGAGGCTGTTAAGGTATTAATTTGCTTTTCAAGTCTTATGAGTAGATAACTACTTACTGCAACATGAAAGCCAACATTTCCAATAAGACTTATAAGCTCATTGATTTCCATTATTAATCACTCCTTTCAATGAATATATACGACAATGTAAATGGTAATATAAACAAAATAGGCTTTAAAATAAATTATTTAAATAAGCCTAACATATGCGCAGGCTATGTCCTTTGAAATAGCTTTTAGAAATGGCAGTGTAATAATTATTTATAAAGATACTCTTTAGAGAATGAAGTATACAATATATCAATGCTAGATAAATCTATTTATTCATTTAATAATGGCAAATAATCTGATTTTTTGATATATTTCTACAAAATGGTTGCGTTATATTAAAAACTATGTTATTATAAATGAGTAGCAAAAAGCTAACAAAAATAATTAAGATAATTTAAGTTTCGTTTGGATAAATAATTTCTCATAAATTTAGAAAGTATTATCATCAAATAGAGAGCTTTAAATTTAGGAGGAATATTTATGACAGATAAGACATTAACATGCAGAGATTGCGGAAGCGAATTCATATTTTCAGTAGGAGAACAAGAATTCTACAAAGAAAAAGGATTTGAAAATGAGCCAACAAGATGTATATCTTGTAGAAGAGCTAAGAAAGAACAAAATAGAAGATAATTTTAGATTGTTATAAGGCTGTAGTTTAGACTATAGCCTTTTTTGTTATTAAATTTCATATAAAGCGCTAAACTAGTTATTGTTTTTTATACAATCATAATAATGATTTACTGCTAAATCGACTATTGTGCTCACACATACATTAAGGCTTGAATGATTATTTTTTATTTCATTAATTTTTCTTACTGTAGAAGAACGAAGAACATAACATCGCTTAACATCTGGAACTTCATCATTAATTGATGGGATTGAGCCATGACATACAGGAATATTTAAATTATCTAAAGAGTTATAGCTGCTTAAAATTTTATCAACATGAGATTGAGAGGAAGTTGAATATTCATTATTATAAGTTGTACAAGTATTAGAAGATTTATTGATATCATCAAAATTGAATTCTGCAATACATTTACCAACAGGAATTACTGCTTCATCTCCCTCAGCAAAAGTGAATGTATCAAACTCATCTATAACATCAATATTATCTAGTGGCTCAGATTTTTTATAACTCATAAGATTCTCCTTTATAAATACAATATTTATATGTCATTATTTTTATAGTAATAATGCAATTTTAATATACGATAAGAAATATATATTTTTGAGAATAGAAGAATATAGAAATATAAAAATAGATAAATATATATATAGTAAACTTGACTCACATGTATTTTTTGAATAAACGATTTATAGTAGATGCAAGAGTTGATCTTTTGGCTTGAGAACATGGGAATACAAGAATATTTAGATAAAATTAAATACACGAATTTGTGAAAACGAAAACAAAGTCGATATTTAAAATATTATGGAATAAATATATAATAGTGATATAGAACAAGTAAAATGTGAGGTGATTTACTTGAAAAACGAAGAAAAGATAAAAATGGTTATAGCTACACTAAGTAGTAATGCTTTAAAGAAAGGGGAACAAGGGATAACAGCACAAGATATTAGTGAGGTTCTTGGAATAAAGAGAAATGTAATAAGTCATTATTTAAATAGGATGGTTGATGATGGACTAGTAATTAAAACAAAGACTAGGCCTGTATATTTTTTATATAAGGAAGTAATTGATCAATTCAATAATGAACAATTAAATCAAGAAGATGATATTTTTAGTAAGGTTATAGGGGCAAACGGTAGCTTAGCTAATGCTATTAAGGAGTGCAAATCTGCGACATTATATCCTGGGAATGGACTACCTATTCTTTTGACAGGAAGTAGTGGTGTTGGAAAGAGTTTTATGGCAAAGCTGATTTATGAATATGCTAAAGAGAAAAAGGTAATAAAGGAAGATGCAAAATTTATAACTTTTAACTGTGCAGAGTATTCAGATAATAAAGAGCTATTATCATCAAAGTTATTTGGTTATGTTAAGGGAGCTTTTACTGGAGCTGATAAAGAATCAACTGGTGTAATTGACGAATCTGAAAACGGTTATTTATTTCTTGATGAAGTGCATAGGCTATCACCAGAAGGTCAAGAAAAACTATTTTTATTATTGGATAAAGGAGTTTTTGAGAGAATAGGGGAAAGTGGTAATCCAAGAAAAGTAAATGTAAGGTTAATATGCGCAACTACAGAAAAACTAGATGAATTTTTAATAGATACATTCATAAGAAGAATACCTATCATAACTAACTTACCTAGCATTGATGAAAGGCCAATTGATGAAAGGGTAGAGCTTATATATAGATTCTACAAAGATGAAAGTGATATATTAAAGAATGATATTTTTGTGGATAGTGAAGTTATGAATAATTTATTATTCATGAATAAGGTTGGTAATGTAGGTGCTCTTAAAAATGCTATTAAATATAGCTGCGCAAGTAGCTTTAGAAATAGTGTTTCAGGTGAAATAGTTATTAAGCTAGATAATTTACCAGAGTCATTTATTAATACTGATAAGATAAAAAAGGTGTATTTTGATACAAATTTTCATATAAAGTATGGAGAAAAAATATTTGATATAGTATGTAAAAAAGAGACTACTATAATAATTGAACAATATATAAATATGATAGAAGAAATTTATGAAATTACAGAAAAGTATAATGAGAACTTAATAAAATTTGATGAATATAGAAAAATATTAGTGACCAAGCTGAATACAATTAATGAAGCGATAATATCTAATGATGTTCATGAGAGTGATAGTATCAATTTCAAATTATCTTTAAATGTAGTAGAAAAAGCAATAAGTAAATTAGAAAGTAACTATGGAATAAAATATTACAATAATAGTTCTAGAATAATTACATCGGCATTATTATTATTTGAAAATGCTAAAGAACTTAATAATCCAGAAATAATTAATATGCAGAAAGACATAATTAATATACTGAAGAATAAGAATTTTAAATATAACTATATTGCAGTAAAAATACTGAAATATATAGAAGAAAATAAAGAATTTAATCTTGGGATAAATGGTGAGTTGTATATTACACTATTTATTTATATGCTTACAAAAAGTAATGATATAAATGATACAAATGGTATAATAGTTGCCCATGGTGATTCAACTGCAAGCAGCATAGCAAGCGTAGTGAATAAACTTCTTGGAGACTTTATATTTGAACCATTTGATATGCCAATAGATATGAATCCTGAGGAAGTAACAGGAATAATAAAGAATTACATTAAGAATTTTTCAAAGAGTAAAGGAACTATATTTTTAGTGGATATGGGTTCTCTGTTTGAAATATATCCAAGTATAAAAGATATTATGGAAGGTGAAGTTGCTGTTATCAATAATATAACTACTCAGCTTGCTTTAAGTGTTGGAGATATGATAATTAAAGAAAAGAGTATAAAAGAGATAATAGATACAGCAGTAAGAGATACAAAAATAAGCTATAAGTATTTTGAGAGCAAAGAGAAGAAAAAAGCTATTATTACATGTTGTGCTACTGGTATTGGAGTAGCAACTAAAATAAAAGACATAATAAAGAGTTGTATAGATGATGAAAATATAGAAGTATTGGCCTACGATTACTTTAAGTTAAAAAATAATGGATTAAGTGATGTGGTATTTGATGATTATGAAGTTGAATTAATAATAAGTACACTAGACTTAAAGATAAAAGGATTTGATGTGATTTTATTAAGCGACTGTTTTAGAAAAGATGGTGAAGAAAGACTTAGAAAAGTATTTAGTAAGATTGTAAAAAGCAGAAGTGCAGATGTTTTAATTAAGGACTTAATAAAGCTACTATCCCTTCAGAATATTATAAGTAGAATGATTATACTAAATCCAGAAAGAGTAATAAATGATGTAGAAAGAATAATCAATATACTGGAAATCGAATTAGAAGTTAAATTAAATAGTGACTTAAGGTTAACATTATTTATTCATACGGCAATAATGATAGAAAGGGTAGTATTAAACAGGGACACAAAGCTTGATGATGATGATGAAATACATATAAATTGTGACACAAAGGATTTAGAGTTAGTACAGAATATATTAGACAATGAGTTAAAAGAATATTCAATAAAAGTTCCATCTTATGAAACAGCAGTAATAGTGGGCATTATAAAAAATAGAATATAAAATCTGAATTATTTAAAGAAGCGTTACACAAATGTGGCACGCTTCTTGCTTTATATAAAAGTATCAAAGAAACATATGCAGAAATTATTATAGAAATAAATTAAGAAAGGAATGAGTTTATGTTTTTAAAAGAAAGAGATAGACTGATTAGAAAGTTTGATAATGAAACCGTATGGATAGAGCCATGGGGAGATAATAGTCTTAGAGTTAGAGCAACATTATTACCAGAAATGCCTGATAATAAATGGGCATTACTTGATAGACAAGAAAAAGAAAACGATAACTTAAAAATTGAAATAAAAAATAATGAGGCTTCAATAAAAAATGGTAATATATCAGCAACATTTACATCAAGAGGAACAATAATATTTAGAAATCAAAAGGATGAAGTTATTCTTGAAGAATATATACGTCAAAGAGCGGTTTTAAATGATACTGGAAATGAAGATGTTAATGTAAAAACTATAAAAGCATTTTCATCAACTTTAAAATTAAATCCACGTGAATTTAAGCCAATACTTGGAGGCGATTATAATCTTACAGTTAGATTTGAATCTGATCCAGAGGAAAAAATATTCGGTATGGGACAATATCAACAAACATTTTTAAATCTAAAGAATTGTTCCATAGAATTAGCACAAAGAAACTCACAGTCATCTGTTCCATTTTATATTTCAAGTAAAGGATATGGTTTCTTATGGAATAATCCAGGTGTTGGAAAGGTCAACTTTGCTAAAAATATTACAGAGTGGCAGTTATATTCAACAAAGGTTTTAGATTATTGGATTACAGCAGGGGATACGCCAGCTGAGATCGAAGAAAAATATGCAGAGGTAGCAGGTAAAGTACCTATGATGCCAGATTATGCATTAGGATTATGGCAAAGTAAGATGAGATATCAAACACAAGATGAAGTTATGGAAGTTGCTAGGAGATATAAGGAAAAGGGCATAACACCATCTGTTATAGTAATTGACTTTTTCCATTGGACAGAGCAAGGACATTTTGATTTTGATGAAAGATATTGGCCAGATCCAGCTAAAATGATTAAAGAACTTGATGAAATGGGAATAAAAGCAATGATTTCTGTATGGCCAACAGTTTCAACAAACGCTAAGACATATCAAGAATTCTTAGAAAATGGATATTTGATCCATGTTGATAGAGGCGTAAAAATGACAATGCAACAGCTTGGAAATACAGTATTTATTGATACAACAAATCCAAATGCGCAAAAATACGTTTGGAGTAAGCTTAAAGAAAGCTATGTAAGTAAGGGATTCAAGCTATTTTGGTTAGATGTAGCTGAACCAGGATACATGGTATATGATTTTGATAATTATAGATATTATAATGGACCAAGTCTTCAAGTTGCTAACTTATATCCATTAGAATATACAAAGATGGTCTATGATGGATTAAAAGAAGAGGGTGAAGAAAATATAGTCAGCTTAGTAAGATGTGCATGGGCTGGAAGCCAAAGATATGGTGCACTTGCATGGTCTGGTGATATTGATTCAAGCTTTAAAGCATTTAGAAATCAAGTAAATAGCGGATTAAATATGGGAATAGCGGGAATACCTTGGTGGACTACTGATATAGGAGGTTTCCATGGTGGAAATCCTGATGATGAAGAATTTAGAGAATTAATGATACGTTGGTTCCAATATGGAACATTTACTCCAGTGCTAAGAATGCATGGTGATAGGCAACCACACTCAGAGCCTTTAGGTACAGACGGTGGAGGACAATGTTCAAGTGGAGCTCCAAATGAAATTTGGTCTTATGGAGAAGAAAATGAAAAAATATTTACAAAATATATTAGAATTCGTGAAGCTTTAAAACCTTATATTAAGGAGTTAATGAAAGAAGCACATGAAAAGGGAACTCCAATAATGAGACCATTATTCTATGATTTCCCTAATGATAAAACAGCTTGGAATATAGAAAATACATTTATGTTTGGACCAGATATTCTAGTTGCTCCAATTATAAATTACAAAGAAAGAGAAAGAGAAGTTTACCTTCCAACAGGAGAAAATTGGATAGATGCAAATACAGGTAAACAATACAGCGGAGGCAATTACTATACGATTGATGCTGATATTGATTCCATTCCAGTATTTTATAAACTAAACAATGAAGCAGTTAAGCTTCCTATGTTTAAGGACATAGTGAGAGGAGAATAGAAATGTATAAGATTATTATTGCTACACATGGAAATTTAGCACAAAGTATAAATGACACGCTTAGCCTTTTTGTTGGTGAAGATAAGGAAGTATATTCTATATGCTTAGATGACAAAGGCATATCAGAATTTGAAAAAAAGGCAGATAATGTAATTGAAGAAATTGGAGCAGATGAGGTGCTTATTTTCACAGATTTATTTTATGGGAGTCCATTTAATGTATTCTCATCTAAAATTGAAAAGTTTACGAATTCATATGAAATAATTGCAGGTGTGAATATGCCTGGAATATTGGAAGCCGTACTTAAACAAAAGGATATGACACTAAAAGAAGCATTGCCTTCAATTATAGAAGCTAATAAGCCAGTTATATTTAGTGAAAAATTTAATTTAAATAATATGAATGAAGATGATGAATAAAAAGGAGGAAGAAATTAATGGAATTACAATTTTGGCAAATGGCACTGGTTATTTTATACGGCCTATTTATTAACTATGAAAAAAACAGTACAATGTTTGGAACATATCAACCTGTAATGTGTGGTTTTGTGGTTGGATTGATATTAGGTGATGTTAAAACTGGATTATATGTTGGTGGAACATTACAATTAATGTCACTTGGTATTAGTAATTTTGGTGGAGCATCAGTTCCTGACTATCAAACAGCAACTATTGTTGGTACATTTATAACTATATCTACTGGTCAAAAGCCAGAAGTTGGAATTACTATAGGCATTCCAGTAGCATTATTCATGGTTCAATTAGATGTATTAAGAAATACATTTGGTATATTCTTGCAACACAAAGCAGAAAAATATGCAGAGTCAAGAGAATATAATAAAATTCAGTTAATGCAGATGGTAGGTGTGGCTGTAACAATGTTAACTACAGGAATACCAGTATTCTTAGCTGTAGTATTTGGACCAGATCTTGTAAACACTATTTTAAATTATACTCCAGAATGGCTAATAGGTGGATTATCAGTAGCGGGAGGATTACTTCCAGCTGTAGGTATTGGATTACTATTACGTTATCTACCAGTAAAAAGTTATATTAGTTATCTTATTATAGGTTTTGTTCTTGCTGTTTATTTAAATATACCAATATTAGGAGTAGCTCTATTAGGAGCAGCAATAGCATTACTTAACTATAAAAAGAGCACTCAATTAGAAGCTCAAACTCAAACTGTAGGAGGTATGGATGAAGATGAATAATGAAGTAAAACAACAAGAAACAGTTTTAGATAAAAAAACACGTTATAAAGTTTTATGGAGATGGATATTTACAAGTAGTGTATCATCAAACTATGAAAAAATGCAGGCACTTGCTTATTGTTATGCTATTATGCCTTTCCTAAAATTCATTCATAAAGGTGATCCAGATGGTCTACAAACAGCAGTAAAAAATCATTTACAGTTCTTCAATACAAATCCATGGATAGCTCCATATGTATTAGGAGTAAACATAGGTATTGAAGAAAAAGAAAAAAATAATGCAGCTGAAGCAATAGCATCTCTAAAGACAGGACTTATGGGACCACTTGCTGGGCTTGGTGATAGTATGTTTGTTGTTATACCTTGGACAATATTTGGAGCAATTGCTGCCAATATGGCTCTTCAAGGCAGTGCTATTGGAATAGTTCTATGGCTTGCAGTTGGAATTACATTAAAAATGTTAAGTTTTCCTCTTTTTGAAATGGGATATAAGTCAGGTACAAGTTTAGTAAATTCTTTAGGTAAAAAGTTAAAAACAATTTCAGAATGTGTTGCAATACTAGGTTTAATGGTTGTAGGGGCCTTAATTCCATCAGTTATTAAAGCAAATATAGCTTTCGAATTTGCCCAAGGTGATGTAACAATGAAAGGACAAGATATTTTAAATCAAATTATGCCAGGAATAATCCCAGCAGCGCTTGTGTTTTTAGTTTACTATCTTTTAGGTAAAAAAGTAAAACCAGTTTATTTAATACTATTAGTTATGGTAATTGCAGTACTTGCATATGTATTAAAAATATTAAAATAGGAGTTGATTAGTTATGGAAGGAATTACACATATAAGAATAGATGACCGTCTTATCCATGGTCAAGTAGCTACAATGTGGACAAATGAATTAGGGGCTACACGCATAATGGTTATAAATGATGAAGTAGCAAATAATGATATGCAAAAATCATTACTTAGGATGGCAGCGCCACCTAATGTAAGTACATCTATTATTACTAGAGAAACAGCAGTAAAAAATATATCATCTGGCAAGTATAAAGGACAGAAAGTATTTATTGTTGTTAAATCGCCATTAGATATATTATATTTACTTAATAATGGGTTAGATATAAAAGAAATAAATGTAGGAAATATGTCAGCAAAATCAAATACAGAAGTTATAAAAACTACAATTAGTGTTACTAAGGAAGAAAAAGAAGCATTTAAAGAACTTATAGAAAGAGGAGTAGAAGTGACAGCAATAATGACACCTGGAGCTCCTAAAGTATATCTTAAAGATTCATTATAAAATAAACTAAAGAAAGGAGATTAGCATAAATCAAATAAATTTCATGCTAATTTCCTTTTGCTTTAAATCGAAAAAAAATATATTATAATTTTAAAGTATTATTTTAAACAGGAAATTATTATTTAATTTCTTTAGAACTTATATAATTTTATGTATTCAAATATAGCCGTATAAAGGAGATGAAAATTATGAAGGGTATAGTTCATATAAGAATAGATGATAGATTACTACATGGTCAAGTTGTAGCATTTTGGAGTAATTCATTGCAAATATCAAGAGTAATGGTAATAAATGATGAAGTAGCTAATGATGAGCTTCAAAAAACATTTCTAAGAATGGTGGCTCCAGCCAATATAAGAACGTCTATATTGGGTAAAGAAACAGCAGTAAAAAATATTTTAAATGAGAAATATTTAGGACAAAGAGTAATGATAATTGTTAAGAATCCCAAAGATATATTGGATTTAATGGATTTAGGATTGGATATAAAAGAAGTGAATGTTGGAAATATGGCGTCACGAAAGGATACTATTCAAATAAAAAGATCAGTTAGTATAACTAATGATGAGCTTGGAAATTTCCTACAGCTTGAGAAGAGAGGGGTGCTGTTAACTGCGATGATGGTACCTGATGAAGGTAAAAATTATTTAAAGGATTACTTAAAAAAGGCTGTAAAGGTTTAGTAAATATAAGAATAAGCGAATAAGTAAATATATATTCTTAGGAATATATATTTACTTATTAATTCTATATTTACTTATAAAGTGAACCTAGGTCAATATTTTGAACACATTTATTCCTGCAAATAGCCAGTGTTTTTTATAACAAATGATAGGCAAGCTAATGCACATGCACCAGTAGCCCCTCTATTATAATTGAAGTTTTCAATTTCAATATCCACATTTCTTTTAGTGGGAATAAACATTAATTGATTTTCTATAATTTCTAAAATAAATGTTCTAAATTCATCATTTGTGAATAACTCACTATTTAAGTATATTTTATCTGCATCTTGCATGATTAGAGTATTTGCTATTGATGTACCAAGAAGTTTAATTCCTAATACAATACGTTCTTTGAAATAGGGATCATTAAGCTTATATGCATCTATAATGGTTTTAATATTTATTTCATCAGATGTTTCAACTAGTGAGTGAAGAACTGTATTAGTTGAATTTTCAAAAAGATATTTAGCATTTTTTATTAACCATGATTCAGATATGTATGTTTGTAAACAACCATTTTTTCCACATTCGCATTTAGGCCCATTAATATCTACTACTGTATGACCTATTTCACCTAAATAAAAGTTAGATTTGAATCCAATATGATTCGAATTAAAGAAAGAACAAAATAGGCCATGACCAACATGCAAAAATAAAAATTTTTCTGGTGTTTTTAATGGATTAAAAAGATATTCACCTAAAGCCATACATTCAATATTGTTTTCTGCAATAATTGGAAAATTAAAGTTTTTATTTATTTTTGATAAAGAAAAATCTTTCCACATTTTATTGTTAGATATAATGGATTTATTTATTGAATCAAAGTGCCCTGGAATTGCAATGCCAGCTCCTATTATCTTAGAAGTATCTAATGTTTCACAGGCAGTATTAATCATATCTATAATTAATTGATTTATATGCGTTACATTAAAATCGTTTAATTCTTTTTTTAGATTATAGACTACATTTCCGCAGGCATCTGTAACTGAAAGAAAAAGGCCTTTCATATTAAATTCAATGCCCAAAAAGAATCCAGCTGAAGGGTTTAGTATTAGAACTTTTCTTTTTCTACCAGAGCCCAGTGCTCCTTGTACTTCTGCACCAGTTTCAATTATAAGGTTTTTGTCTAATAATTCACCTACAATACTAGTAATAGTCGCAGGTGTAATACCAGTCGAGTGTGCTATCTCAATACGAGAAGTCTGTGGATTCCTATAAATAAACTCTAGTACCGTGCTCATATTTAAGTTAAAAGCATCTAAATTTTTTTTATTATACATTATAAATACCTCCGTTTATAATACATAGACTATTTTACTCTATTTTTTGATTGATTTAAAGCTTTTAATATTAATAAATTATAAATTTAATATTTACAATTAAACGATTACGTGATAATATTTATTTATAAATTATAAATAAAAAGGAGATAGAGAAATGAAAGTTTTTTTTGAATTCTTAGAAAAAAGACTGGCACCATTAGGAGAAAAGCTTGGAAATCAACGACATTTAAAAGCATTACGTGAAGGAATTATGATGGCAATGCCATTGGTATTAATTGGATCTATATTTGTTTTAATTGCTAGTTTTCCAATTGATTCGTGGACAAATTGGTTAAAGACACATTGGCAATTAGATGTTTTATTAAATACAATGGTTAACAATACATTTGGTCTTATTGCACTAGTAACAAGTTTTGGAATTGCTTATCGTTTAGCTGAATCCTATAATACAGATGGACCTTCTGCAGGCGTGTTGGCTTTAAGTAGTTTTCTATTAGTTACACCAACAATAACCGATGCTAATAACGCTGCTGGAATTCCATATGGAATGTTAGGGGGAAAGGGCCTATTTGCTGCAATCGTTGTAGCTATTATTTCTGCTGAAATTTATCGATGGTTTATTCAAAAAAATATTACAATTAAAATGCCAGAAAGTGTTCCTGAGGTAGTAAGTAAATCGTTTTCGGCGCTAATTCCTGGAACTGTAATAATTTTATTCTTTTCAATAGTTCTAAAAGTGTTAGATGTATTGGAGTTAGGTAGTTTAAATAATGTTCTTGCATTTGTTATTGGCAAACCTTTAGGCCTTATTGGAGGTACATTGCCAGGCACATTTATAGCAGTTCTTCTAAATTCTATTTTCTGGTTCTGTGGTGTTAATGGTGGACAAGTTGTTGGATCTGTTATGAATCCAATATGGCTTCAATATACAGATGAAAACAGATTGGCTCAAGCTGCTGGAGAAGTTTTGCCTCATATAATTACAGCTCCTTTTATGGATTTATTTGTATATATTGGTGGAGGCGGTGCAACTATTGGATTAGCACTATGTCTAATATTTTTTAGTAAGAGCAATGAGTATCGTACACTTGGAAAGATTTCAGGCATTCCAGCTTTATTTAATATAAATACAGCAATTTTATTTAGTTTCCCAACAGTACTTAATCCAATTATGATAATACCGTTTGTTTTAACACCTGTAGTAAATGCAATTATTACGTATTTTGCAATGGTAAGTGGACTTGTCCCCCTTACGACTGGTGTAACATTACCTTGGACAACACCACCTATTATTGGAGGATTCCTTGCTACAGGAGGAAGCTGGCAGGGTGCAGCACTGCAGGTGGTTTTAGTAGCAGTTTCATTCCTTATTTATTATCCATTCTTTAAATCTGCAGATAAAAGGAATTTAGCTATTGAAAAGAAAAATAATTAAGAGGTGAATATTATGAATTTAAAAATAAGCTTTGATTTAGAAAAAAGTTTTGCTGAATTTTGTAAAGGAGAAATGAAGTATTATTTTGAAAAAATATTTTCTATAAATATTAAAGAAACTGAAAAGGAAAGTGAAGCTGATATTATTTTACAGATTATTCCTGATTTAGACATCAACAAGAATGACTTAATTGAAATAAAATTATTAGAAGGTAAAGGAAAAATTCAATCAAATACACGATCTGGTCTGCTTATTGGTATTTATCGTTTCTTTTCAGAATTTGGTGTAAGATATTTACGTCCAGGAAGAGAAAACGAGTACACAGTAAAAAGAGACATTGAGGATTTTATTAGCAAAAAAATTACTATTTCAGAACAGGCTAGTTTTAAACATAGAGGTATTTGTATTGAGGGCGCTGATTCTTTTGAAAATGTTAAAAATTTTGTTGATTGGTTACCTAAGATTGGTTTGAATAGCTTCTTCATTCAATTTGAAAATCCATATTCATTCTTTAAAAGATGGTATGAACATGAATTTAATCCGTACTTAGAAAATGATGAATTTAATACAGATATATCACAAAAAATGAGTGATTTAATTGATGAAGAGATTTCTAAGAGAGGTATTGTACATCATAGAGTTGGACATGGATGGACAGGTGAAGTATTAGGTTATTCGTCAAAATATGGATGGGAATCTGGTTTAACACTACCTGAAGAGAAGAAACCATTGGTAGCAGAACTAAATGGAAAGAGGGAATTGTTCGGAACTGCCCCTATATTGACTAGTTTGGATTTTTCTAATCCTGAGGTTTCTAGTAAGATGGTACAGTTAATTGTCGATTATGCAAAAGAGAGAAAAGATGTTGACTATCTTCATGTATGGTTATCTGATGCACGAAATAATATTTGTGAGTGTGAAAAATGTCAGAAAGAGATACCTTCTGATCAATATGTGCGTATCTTAAATGAATTAGATAATGCGTTAAATAAAGAAGGACTTGAGACAAAAATATGTTTTCTATTATATCATGAATTATTATTTGCACCATGTAAAGAAAAAATAAATAATCCTGATAGATTTACAATGATGTTTGCACCAATTACAAGAACTTTTGAAAAAAGTTATGCAGATGTAGATTATGAAAAAGGGGTTCCAGAACCAAAAGAATATCAAAGAAATAAAATAGTTCTTCCCAATTCTTTAGAAGAAAATCTATCATATTTATTCAGTTGGAAAAAAACGTTTTCTGGAGACAGCTTTGTTTATGATTATCCGCTAGGACGTGCTCATTATGGTGATTTAGGTTATATGAAAATTAGTAAAATAATTTATAGAGATATTCAATTTCTAGATAAGTTAGATCTAAATGGCTATATCAGTTGTCAAGAATTAAGAGCTGGATTTCCACATAATTTCCCGAATTATGTAATGGGGAAAATGCTTTGGAATAACAAATTATCTTATGAGGATTTAAAAGAAGAGTATTTTGAAGCTATGTATGGGGAAGAATGGATTCAAGTATGTGACTATTTGGAGAAGCTATCAGAATATTCATCATGTGATTATTTCAATGCAATTGGAGATAGACTTAATACAGAACTCTCAATTAAATATAAAATATCTAATAATTTAGCTAATGAATTTCTATCAGAAATAGAAAAAAACACTGAAGCTGTAAGTGGACTCCAGAAAGAACAATGGAGACAGTTAGGTTTTCATAGAGAGTATGTTTGTAAACTTTCAAAAGCTTTACAACTACTTTGTGAAGGAAATAATGAGCTAGGACAAAGACAGTGGAGAGACTTATTAGATTTCATTAGAAGAAATGAACCATATATACAAAATAATTTAGATGTCTATAGAGTAATTGAGGTGGCAAAAAATTACACAGGTTTCATTTTATAGAGTTTATAGAAAGAAGTATGGCATCAAAAGTTTATTTGATGCCATGTACTGTGAGGTAAGTAATGTTAAAGAAAAATAAAAGGTCTATAATTCCTATATTTTTATTACCGTTATTAATTGTTTATGTAGTATTTCAATTATATCCCATTATTTTAAATGTAATTTATTCTTTTCTAAATTGGAATGGAATTACTAAATGGGCTAATTTTATTGGCTTAGAAAATTATAAAGAAATAATATTTGATGGACTTTTTTGGAATGCATTTAAAAACAGTATTTTATTTGCGATTTTTGGAACACTTTTTCAAGTCTTTATTTCGTTTTCTATAGCATATTTTGTTGAATTTAACTCGTTTAAATTTAAAAAAATAATCCGATTAGTTTTTATAATGCCTATAGTTGCCACTTCTGCAACAATTGGAATTATAATGAAGGCGATTTTTAGTTATAATGGGGTTTTGAATATGTTCTTTAAAAAGATAGGAATGGGAGAAATTAATTGGTTAGCGGACCCTGTATGGACTTTTATAATGATTATTCTTGTATCTATATGGAAGGAGACAGGAACGCTTTTTATTTATTGGATGGCGAGTTTTAAATTAGTTTCTACATCAATAATTGATGCAGCTAATTTAGATGGAGCAACAGGAAGAGCAATGTTTATCCATATCATTTTTCCAATAATTAAGCCAGTTGCATTATTTGTTACAATGATTACTTTCTTAAATTCACTAAAGGTTTTTGATATAATTCAGACTCTAACCTCTGGTGGTCCATATTTCTCAACTGATATGTTATCGACCTATATTTACAGGACAGCATTTTCAAGTAGTTTCGGTGCACCAAGACTAAGCTATGCGAGTGCAGCTTCAGTACTGTGTTTAATTTTTATATTAATAATTGCATATACATCTAAGATTCTTCTGAAGAATATTAAAAGGAAGTGAGAGAGTGATGATTAAGAAAATTACCTTAATCTTATTAATGTTTATATGGTTTTTACCATTTTTAATCATGTTATTAATAGCTTTTAATAGCCAGAATACATTATCTTTTAGTGATTTACTTAACATTAGCAATATTACCTTTAGTAATTTTACTAATGCATGGCAGGAAGCTAATTTTTCTCAATATTTTTTGAATACGATTATCATAACAATTTCTTCTGTGATAATTATACTCTGTATCACTTCTTTAGCTGGTTATATTATGGGGAGGTTTGAGTTTTGTGGAAAGAAATTCATATATTCTATTTTGGTACTTTCAATGGGAATGCCTATGATATTTTTTTCAATACCTGTGTACCAGATATTAAGAATGTTAAACTTTGAAAATTCAATAATAGGGTTAATTTTAGCAGAGATAGGTGGAGGGCATGTCATATTTATACTCCTTTTTGTTAGCTTTTTTCGGTCTATTCCTAATGAAATTGAGGAAGCAGCTGTGATTGATGGTGCAAATTCTTACAATATTTTTTTGAGAATAATGTTTCCGCTTTCAAAACCTATTATTGGAACAGTAGTTATAACACAGTCAATATGGACATGGAACTCCTTTTTATACCCGTTAATTCTATCAATTAACAATCCAAGTATTAGGACATTATCAGTAGGATTATATTCATTTCAAGGAGAGAACATTGTAGATTGGGGAAGTATATCTGCTGGAGCTTGCATAACTATAATACCAATAATTATTTTATTTATTATTTTCCAAGACTACTTTATACAAGGAATATCAGGAGCCATAAAGGAGTAGGGTATGATGAAAAAATTATGTGCAGTTGTATTTATTCTATTATTTACATTGACCGGATGTGGAATTGGAGTAGATATTGTTGAATATGGGAATGAAGGAAAAAATTTAGATAATAGTAATGAGATTATTAAGACAGATAAAGAAGAAAAAGTAACATTAAATATTGTAGACTGGAGTGATAGTACAAAAAAATCTAGAGAGAAACTCAATGATCGTTTTATGAAAGACCATCCTAATGTTACTATAAATTACACTACATTAACTCAAGCTCAGTTTAATGAAACAATGTTATCTGGAATTAGATCAGGAAATGCACCAGACTTATTTCCACTTCCTAGTACTGTATTTTTTTCTACTGCTATTAATGAAGGATGGTTCATTCCCTTAAATAGGTATTTAGATTCTAATTTCTTTTCATCTTTAAAAGATAATGTATTTAAGCAAAATATTACAACAAAAGAAGAGAGTATATATCTTTTGCCAGAAGCAGAAGAAATTCCAAGTACTTTAATTTTTTATAATAAAAAGGTACTGAAAGAAGCAGGAATTTCTCTTAATCAACTTCCAACAACCTGGGAAGAATTTCTTAATATTACCAAGCTAGTGAGTGAAAAAGGAAATGGAAAATATTTTGGAATAGTTACAAGTGGAGCTCAAAAAAATAGAATAGATTTAGAATTAAGAAGCTTTGCAGAAGTAGCAGGAGCTAGATTAGGACCTGCTGGTCAAATTTTTTTAAACAATGGAGAAAATCAATTTGATTCTCCTCAAGTAATGGAAGCATTAGATTTTTACAATGAATTATATCAAAATGGCTGTTTTCATCCAGATTCAGCTTCTCTTTCTGCACCAGAGGCAAGGAATATTTTTGCGGAAAATAAGGCTGCATTTATAGTTCAAGGATCATGGTGTATTCCAGTTTGGGAAGAGGATAATCCAGATTTAGATTTTGGAGTGATGAAAATTCCGGATAAAAATAAATCTCAGAGCTCTAAAATGATTCGTCCTTTTACTAAGGGATGGATGGGAATATCATCTAGCAGTAAACATCCAGATATAGCAGCAGAGTATTTGGAATACTTATATTCCTATGAATATCAAAAGGAACTTGTCAAAAAAGGTGGTTTTGTTTCAATTAGGAATGACTTGGGAGAAGAGGATATAGAAGATGAGGTAATGAAGTGTTACTATCAGTTATCTATGGAACAGAGCATTGAAGTTATAAATCCGATAGAAAAAAATGAATATTTAGAATTAGTTTATACAAATTTACCTCAATTAATACCGGATTTTGGAGACATATCATCTAGCATCCTTTCTGGGGATAAGAATTATAAGGATAAAATGAAGGACTATTCAAATAAACTGCAAGAAAAGTTAAAAATGTCTATTGATAGTGTTAAAAAGAAATATCCTGTTAAAATTGATGATTTTAACTATAGTGACTAAAAACTAAAGGGAATAGCTTTTTTGCAGTTATTAAAAGATTGAAAATATTTTATATGTAAGCCAGGAGAAAAGGAAATATAGAATAATTCGAAAATGTTATTAAACCAATTGAATGTCAGTTTTAATACTCAGAATATAAATAATTGCTGAATAAAAATAGGAGGAAAGTTGCATATGAAAATAATTGAATTTAATGAAGAAGAAAATAGTAAGAATCTCAATAGAATTCTTTTAGGGCATTTAGCAGAAAGAACACATCTTAAAACAAGAAATGAAAGTAGTATTTCATTAGCAGCTTTTGAAGAAGATAATTACATTGGAGGAATCACGGCACAAAAAGTATTTGAGACCTGCTTTGTAGATTTATTAGCTGTAGAAAAAAAATATCAAGAACTTGGAGTAGGAAGAAAATTAATTTTAGAATTAGAAAATGAAGTTAAAAGGCATGGGTGCAAAAAAATTTTTTTAACTACACAGGACTATCAAGCAAGAAGGTTTTATGAAAAAATGGGATATAGTGTGGTTTTCGAACTAAACGATATTCCATTTAAAGGAACTACTAGGATTTTCTTGATAAAGGGTGTTTAAATCAACTGATTATTCATACATTTCTAAAGTAAATTAAAAATATAACTGGGAATTTCATTTCTAGTATATTTAATAAAAAATATTTAATAAAGGATTATTAAAAAAGGTTGTAAATGTTTAGTAAATATAAGAATAAGCGAATAAGTAAATATATATTCTTAGGAATATATATTTACTTATTAATTTTATATTTATTTATAAAGATTGCATTTATGTAATATAAAATGGAATAAATATTCACTATAAATAATTCAATTACAAATTAACATCATAATTAGATATTTATTAAATTCATAATAATATATCAATGAGATTAATAATTTTCAGAAATAAATTTATTAATAAATTATTCCTAAATATATAAAATGTGTTATAATATTATAAAATATTTAAAATTGGGGGGCATTTTTTTATGTCAAGAGTGTATAATTTTGCAGCAGGACCAGCTGTTTTACCAGAAGAGGTTCTAAAAGAAGCAGCAGCAGAAATGTTAGATTACAAAGGAACTGGAATGTCAGTAATGGAAATGAGCCATCGTTCTAAGGCTTTCGAAGAAATCATTCAAGACGCTGAACAAGATTTAAGGGATTTAATGAACATTCCTGATAACTACAAAGTATTATTTCTTCAAGGTGGAGGATCAACACAATTTGCAATGATTCCAATGAACTTAATGAAGAATAGAGTTGCAGATTTCATTATAACAGGGCAATGGGCAAAAAAAGCAGCAGCAGAAGCAAAAAAATATGGTAAAGTAAATGAATTAGCATCTTCAGCAGATAAGACTTTTTCATATATTCCAGACTTAACAAAGATAGAAGTTAGCGATGATGCAGATTATGTATACATTTGTCACAACAATACAATTTATGGAACTACATATCATAATCTTCCTGATACTAAAGGTAAGATTTTAGTTGCAGATATGTCATCTGATATATTATCTGAACCAATAGATGTAACTAAGTATGGATTAATCTTTGCTGGAGTTCAAAAAAATATTGGACCAGCTGGTACAGTAGTTGTAATAATTCGTGAAGATTTAATTACAGAAGATGTACTTGAAGGTACTCCAACAATGCTTCAATATAAAATCCATGCAGATAATAAATCTTTATATAACACACCACCAGCTTATGGTATATACATTTGTGGAAAGGTATTTAAACACCTTAAGAAACTTGGTGGCTTAGAAGCTATGAAGAAGAGAAATGAAGAAAAAGCTAAGATTCTTTATGATTATCTTGATTCAAGTGAATTATTCAAAGGTACAGTTGTAAAAGAAGATCGTTCTTTAATGAATGTACCATTTGTAACAGGTAATGAAGAATTAGATGCTAAATTTGTAAAAGAAGCTAAAGCAGCTGGAATTGAAAACATCAAAGGACATAGAACTGTTGGTGGTATGAGAGCAAGTATCTACAATGCTATGCCAATAGAAGGTGTTCAATATTTAGTTGACTTTATGAAGAAATTCGAAGCTGAAAATAAATAACCATTAGAGTTTAGTGGTAGACAATCGAAATAGAGCTCACAATTATGCTTGCTTGGCAGAAACTGTGAGCTCTATTTCTTTGCATCATCTAAACCCATTTGTTAGTTTTATAAGTGGGAAGAAATCTATATAAGTTAAATGAATAGTAGATTTTAAGACAATTAATAAAAGTGAATCAAATAAAGAATTAATAACTCTCACATTAATAATTAAGAATTAATGTGAGAGTTATTTATATGGAACTAATCATAAAGTATTACTTAATTTTACAGTTACAAATGACATTGAGAGTTACAAATGACATACGGTATTATCCATGACTATAGTGCTAAGAAGCATTGATTAAAACGATATCAGAATATAAAATGTGAGTATAGAAAATAAACGGCCGTTAATTAATAGAAATTAAGAATCTATATTTACTTTAAAATAAATTAGAATTTCATTAAATTGAAGTTAGTAGGAGTGATTATTATGAAAAGATATAATGTTGTTATTGTTGGAGGAGGAAGTACTTTTACACCAGGTTTCTTAAAATCATTTTGCAGATTAAAAGAAGAATTTCCACTTAATAAATTAGTTTTATTTGATATAGATGCTGAAAGACAAGAACCAATTGGAGAGTTTGGAAAAATATTAATGAAGGAAAAATATCCTGAAGTTGAATTCAATTATACTACAGATGTTGCAGAGGCTTATACTGATATGGATTTTGTATTCATGCAAATGCGTGTTGGTGGACTTCCAATGAGAGCACAAGATGAACATATTCCATTAAGTATGGGACTTATAGGACAAGAAACTTGTGGAGCAGGTGGAATGGCTTATGGATTAAGATCAACAAGAGAAATGATAAAAGCAATTTATGACATAAGAAAATATGCTCCAAATGCATGGGTACTTAATTACTCTAACCCAGCAGCAATTGTTGCAGAAGCATTAAGAAGAGAGTTTCCAGATGATAAGAGAATTTTAAATATATGTGACCAGCCAGAAAATGTTGTTCGCTCTTGCAGTCGTCTATTAGGTTGTGACTGGGAATCATTAGATCCTGTTTATTTTGGATTAAACCACTATGGATGGTTTACTCATATATATGATAAAGCTACAGGTGAAGATTTACTTCCTAAACTAAAAGAATTAATAAAAGAAAGAGGATTCTTACCACAAGATGCCGAGCAAAGAGATAAATCTTGGTTAGACACTTATGGAATGGTTCAAACAATAATGGAGGACTTCCCAGATTATTTACCAAATACCTATGATCAATATTATTTATATCCAGATTACAAGGTTTCTCACCTTGATCCAAACTTCACAAGAGCTGATGAAGTTATGGCTAATAGAGAAAAACGTGTATTCAATGAATGTAGAGAAGTAATCGCAGCTGGAACAACAGAAGGAAAGGTTAAAATTGAAAGTGATGCTCATGCTGAAATGATGATTGAAGTAGCACAATCAATTGCTTATAACCAAAATAGAAGATATATAATAATTACAGAAAATAATGGAGCAATAAATAATATGCAAGATGATGCTATGGTAGAAGTAGTTGCTGAGCTTGGAATAAATGGACCAAGACCTATGGGCGTTGGAAATATACCTCAATTCTATTTAGGATTATTAGTGAATCAAGTATCATGTGAAAAGTTATTAATAGATGCTTATTATGAAGAATCTTATACTAAAGCACTTCAGGCATTTACTTTAAATAGATTAATAAACGATGCTAAAAAGGCAAGAAAAGTATTAGATGCGTTAATTGAAGCAAATAAAGGCTACTGGCCAGAACTTAAATAATATCTAAAAGTAATATTATTCAATATTTATACTAACAGTACTTTAAGAAAGGTAATTTAACAATATATACAGATTTATTAAAACTATAATAACCACTTATATTTAGTATATTGAAATATTATCATATATTAATTTGAAATCTATGCTATCATAATCTCATGATATAAATTTTATATAAGATATTTTAATAGTAAATTTGTATATAAGTTAATATTACCTTTCCATATGTATTAAGAATTTTTGTAGTGAATCATAGATGATAAATTATAGTATTAAAATAAATTTAGAAAAGAGGAATGGATATGGGTAAGCAAAATAAAGTGATGGATTTCTTTTCTGCACTTGGCAGAAGCTTAATGTTACCGATTGCAACTTTAGCAGCTGCTGGTCTGTTATTAGGATTAACTTCTGCGTTATTAAAACCTCAAATTCAAGAGGTACTTCCATTTTTACAGATAACAGGCGTTTCATATTTTATAACAGCTATAAAAACGATTACTGCAACTGTATTTGGAATGATTCCGGTATTATTTTCAATTTGTATAGCCTTTGGATTGGCTAAAGAAGAAAAAGAAATTGCAGCATTTGCAGGATTTATAGGGTATTATGTTTTCTTATTAAGTGCATCATTAATTATTGGATCAGGATTTTTTGACTTTAGTGCATTAAAAATGGCAAGTATTCTAGGTGTGGCAGATACAATAGAAATGGGAGCATTTGCAGGTATGCTGACTGGTATATTAACAGCAGTACTTCATAATAAGTTTTATAACGTTGAATTTCCAGTTGCTATTGCATTCTATGGTGGCAAAAGATTTGTTGCTATAGTAGTTATTGGTGCAATGACTGTTTTAGGACAAGTGATTCCATTTGTCTGGGTTCCAATCTCTTCAGCAATTACTAGCTTAGGAAATATGATAGCTAGCCTAGGACATTTTGGTGTATTCATTTTCGGATTTTTAGAAAGATTATTAATTCCAACTGGACTACATCATGTTTTAAATGGTATATTCCGTACTACTTCCGTTGGTGGTGTGTATGAAGGGGTTGAAGGCTGTTTAAATATTTTCCTTCAATTCTTTGATAAAGTTCCTATATCTGAGCTAAGACAATATACTGCATTCTTAGGACAAGGTAAAATGCCATTTATGATGTTTGGACTCCCAGCAGCAGCTTATGCAATTTATAAAACTTCACCTAAAGCAAAACAACCAAAAGTAAAAGCGCTAATGATTGCTGGTGTAGCTGCATCTATTGTATCAGGAATTACAGAACCTTTAGAATTTGCATTTATGTTTGTTGCACCACCTTTATTCCTTTTCCATGCAGTTATGGGAGGGATATCTTTTGGATTGCTAAGCTTACTAAATGTTGGTATAGGAAATACTGGAGGCGGTATTATAGATTTCTTAATCTATGGTGTTTTAGTTCCGGGATCAAATTGGTATATAGTAATTCTAGTAGGTATTGTATTTGCGATAATTTACTACTTAGCTTTCAAATGGTACTTCTCAAGCAGAAATCTTTCTATTGATGTAAATGAAGATGAAGTAGAAGACACTTCAATTCAATCAAATGGGCAAGGTGCAAGTGATTTAGCTACAAAAATCATAGATGGATTAGGTGGATTTGATAATATTGTGGCAGTTAATAATTGTATTTCAAGATTAAGAGTTGACGTTAAAGATATGTCATTAATAAATGAAACTTTATTGAAATCTACTGGCTCTATGGGAATTGTAAAACCTTCAGCAACTCATATTCATGTTATTTATGGGCCTAAGGTTGAAAAGGTTGCAAAGCAGGTAAAAGAGGCTATGAAAAGATAAAAATAAAAAGAGCAGCTATTGATGTTGCTCTTCTTTGTTAATCTATATTAGTTTTGCTTTTTAATCTATTTATATATAGTTCTAGAATTGATTCTACAATAAATTGTATAGATAATCTTGACTTAATGTCTATACCATAAAACTTTGTATTTTCAGTTTCACCATGTAGAACTATATTGGCTATTTTAGACAATTCACTATCATAATTTGAAGTTATTGCAACTACAGTGGCAGAATTAGCTTTGCTTAATGCTGCTGATTTTACAATTGGGACTGTAGATCCACCAGAGCTTCCTATTATAAGAATATCATCTGTATTCATATGTGAAGCATCACGATAAAGAAGTGGGGGATCAATGTAAAATGTACATGGTCTGTTTAAGGATAACAGCATGTTATAAAAATATTCTAATGGCATTTGGGTGAGTCCTCTGCCAAAGATATGGATATTTTTATTACTGCATAAACAGTCAACGATATAGTTTAAATCATCTAAATTTAGATTTAATATAGTACTTTTTAATTTATAAAGACTGTTTGAAATAATTTCATTTACTTCAACATTAGAGGGATTATCACTATTTTGGGATAATGAATCAGATTTTAATTGAAATTTTAAGTCGTTAAATCCCTGCAAATTTAATTTTTTACACAAACGAAGAATAGTTGCTGTGGATACATAAGTGTTTTGTGCTAATTGATTAATATTCATTTTTATGACTTTATCTTTGTTAGAAAAAACATATTGCAATACATCCTCTTCATTTGTAGTTAATGTCTGCATTGCTTTAGGATCAAATTTATTTATCATTACCAGTACCCATCCTTTTAAATACTATATATCAATTTTAGATTGATTTAAATAATAAAGATAATGTTGAAGTATTATATCAATAATATAAAATATACCAGTTCTGCTTTTTACATCAGAATTAGAAAATATGCGATCTCTTGAGAAAAAATATAATGTAGTATCTGCAAGTTGAGATAATGGATTATTTGTAAGTGGAGTAATCGCAATAATATGTACATTATTACTTTTTGCTATTCTAGCGGCCTTTAATATAGAAGGATTAGAACCTGTAACGCTTGCTAGAATTAGAACATCATTTTCAGTAAGGTTCTGAGCAGAGTGATATGCTATAGTATCAGTCTTATATAAAGTTGTTGAACGTTCAGTAGCTAAGAGATATCTTTGCATATATTCAAAAACCATACTAGTAATTCCAGTAGAAAATAAATGAACTTTTTTGTCACTTAAAAGATAATTAACAACTACATCTATATTTTTTGTATCAAGTAAGCGACTGGTATTTTCAATTTGAGTATATAAGTCCATTAATACATTTTCATTATTTATAGGATTAATATCGATTACTTCTTGAGAATTTAAACGATTTTTTAAGGAAAATTTTAATTCAGAGTATCCACTGAAATTTAATTTTTTACACAAACGTAGGATTGTAGCTGTTGAGAAAAATACTTTCTCTGATAATTCATGAATACTCATATTTAAGACTTCGGATGTGTGAGTATCTATGTATTGTAATATGGATAATTCGCTTTGTGTTAAAGTATTTAAAATATTATTATCAATAAAATTTAACAATAGATATCACTCCTGTTCCATAACTATAATTTTAAGTTTATCAAAAGGAAATACAAATTGCAAGAAAGAGGAAGAAGCAATGAACATAATGGTTTTGATTGAAACTATGGTGGTGTTATTTGTAATAATGCTAATTGGGTATATATTAAATAAATTGGGGATATTGAGAGCGGAATCAAATGATGTATTATCAGAATTAATAGTAAAAGTAACGGGACCAGTTTTAGTTGTTAGTTCTGTTTGTAGTACAAATGAAATGACAGATAAAAATCAAATTATTAAAATTTTCTTTATTGGAATTTTATTATATGTAGTTTTAATTGCTTTTTCTCAAATCGTAATAAAACTATTCTGTGCAAATGATGAAAGTAAAAATATATATTCATTAATGCTTGTTTTTACTAATACATCTTTTGTAGGATACCCTGTTCTTAGGGCATTGTATGGTGATTATGCCATTTTTGCTTCTGCAATTTTACATATGCCATTTAATGTTTTAATTTACTCTTATGGAGTATATATGATTCAAAATAAAGGTGATTCAAAAAGAAAATTTAGAATTGAAGATGTTTTAAACGTAGGAGTTATTGCAGCAATAATTGCTTTAGTAATATTTTTACTTGGTATAGAGGTGCCGCAAACAATACAAAAGATATTATCTATGATTGGAGATATAACTATTCCATTATCAATGATGTTAATAGGGTCTTCATTGGCACTTATACCAATAAAATATGTATTTAGCAATATAAAAATATATATAGTATCATTTATAAAATTAATAATTATGCCGCTTATTGCATATTTTATAGCTAACTTATTTACAAGTGATAGTTTTATAATTGCACAATTAACAATAGCAACAGCTCTTCCAGCAGGATCAATGATTGTAATGTTAACAACTCAATATAAAGGCAATGTAAAAGCAGCATCTATAGGTGTTTTCATAACTACAGTTTTATCAGTAGTAACTATTCCTTTAATGATTTATTTATTGTTAACATAAGTGAATTTTTAGATAAAATTTAAAAAAATAGAAATGCAATAATATAAAAATATGGCAATACAAGAATATAGCCATATAAGTTTAGCAGTCAGATTGAAATATAAATATTAGATATATAGGAGGATTAACATGTTTTCATTTTTAAAAAAGAAAGAAAAAGGATTAGAATTAAAAGCTTATTTATCAGGAGAAATAATAGATATTACTGAGGTTAATGATGAAGTTTTTTCATCAAAAATGATGGGAGATGGAGTAGCTATAATTCCAACAACTAATTTAGTAAAGTCTCCAGCAGATGGGGAGATAACAGTAGTTATGTCTGAATCTAAACATGCAGTGGGAATTAGATTTGAAAATGGAGTTGAAGCACTTATACATGTTGGAATTGATACTGTATCAATGAATGGACAAGGATTTGAGGTTTTTGTAAAAGAGGGAGACAAGGTAAAGCAAGGTGATAACCTTATTAAATTTGATCCAGGCTTAATAAAAGAAAAGGGATTTGTGGCAGATACGATGCTTGTAATAACTAATCATTTAGATTATCCAAGCATGGAATTAATAACAGGAAATGAAGTTTATGCTGGTGAAAGTACAGTGGTTAAATTTTAAAGGTTGAATTAAAGATATAGGCCATATGATTTTAGAGTAATAAAAATATCATATAGCTTTTACTTTTATATTTTTTTATTAAAGCATTCTTTTTAATATAGTTAATAATACTTTTGAACAAGACAAAAAAATACGATGGTAGTATAATAATATACAAATTAACAATTAATTTTAATAAACTATGAAAAAATTAAAATTTAGTTGAAGAAAGAAGGGATTAATATGTCTCAATTTGAATTATTTAAAAGTGTAATAGTCGGTAAATTTAATAACTTACAGCAGATAGAGCAAGAAAAAAATAATGGGAACGTAATTCATCCAATTGCAAAGCATGTAAATGCAATTGTTAATGATAAAATTGACAATTTACCAGATAATTTTAAAGGTATTTTTGTATTAGAAGAAAGCTATTATACATTTGTTGATGCAGATAGAACAAATATATTACCTCATTTATTTTTATTTGAAGAGACAGAAGATGGTAAGGTAAGACTTACATCTTATGAGGTTCCTAAATCAATAAATAAAAAAGATTTTACAAATTCAAATCCTGATTTAAGATTAGATTATAATGAACTTGAGATATCAGAGAAATTTAATCCTATGACATATGAGTACAGTGAGAAAACTGGATTTTATGGAAAAAGCTTAAGTCAATTTGGACCTGATACGACATTTTTATTAGAAGAAACTTTAGATAAAGATAAATTTGAAGTAAATGAAATACTTAAAAAAGGTGATAGGGTTTTAGTTGGTTTTGAATCGCCAATAATATATTTAAGGTCACAGGAATAACAAGATATCAATATACATGATTATTTAGTTGAAAAAACAAGAATAATGGCCTTATCCTAGATAAGGCATATTAATATTTTTCATTTTTTGATAAAGAACGACTATAATATTAAGAATAGTAATACAGATTATCAATTTTAAAATTGGTTATCTGTATTTTTTATTTTGATAAATAATTTAATAGACGATGAATTAACTTATATTATAAATGTATATTTGTCAACAAGAATAGCGGGAATATTCTATTTTAGGTTATTAAAAATCACTTAGATATAGGAATGAAGGTACTTTAGACAAGATAGAAAATAAGAAAGATGAATTAATATGTAAAAAAATAGTAGATTTATACCTCGATATATAATACAATAATTTTAATATTTACAAAAATACAAATAAGTGTAAGTGGGTATTATTGAAATTTATTATGGGGAGAGGGAATATTTATGGGTAAAGTAATAAAAAAATTAAGAGAAGAAAGAAATATGTCACAGGAAGACTTAGCAAAACTGACGTGTATTTTTAATCAAACACAAATTAGTAAGATTGAACTTGGCATTAGAGTATTAAAAGAAGATGAAGTAATAATATTTGCAAATATATTTAAAGTCACAATAAGTAAATTATATTCTTATAGTTGAAAAGTTTCATATGATTTAATATTTATTTGATAAAAAGGAGAGCGGGATTTATGGCGGGAAACAAATATTATTGGCTTAAACTTCAAAACAATTTTTTTGAAAAGGAAGAGATAAAAATACTTTTAGCAATGCAAAATGGAACAATTTATGTAATCATTTACTTAAAATTATTACTTAAAAGCATAGAAACAGAAGGCGCACTCATATTTAAAAGAACAATACCATATACACCAGAAATGATATCGTCGATTACGGGTGAAAATATAGATATAGTACGGATAGCAATAGATATTTTTATAAAGCTTAAGCTTATGGAGAATTTAGAAAATGGAGCTTTGTTTATGAATGAAATACAGAACATGGTTGGGGCTGAATCAAAATGGGCAGAGATTAAGAGAAAGCAAAGAGAAGAAAAAAAGCAGATACAAGGCAATAAAAACAATAATGTGCATGAAGGTGATAAGAGTGAGCTCATTGAAAATTATGGGGAAAACAATATAGAAGTTAAGTTTGAGGACAATGTCCAAGAGGTGTCTGAAAAAAGTCTTATAGAGAAAGAGTCAGATACAGAAATAGAGAAAAAGAAGAATAAGATATATATGGATCTCACATTTATAGATGACATTATTGACAATGTGAAGATTACACAGGAAGAATATAATAAACTCGGTATGAAGCATGGAACTGTTAATGTAAATACAATTATTTTAAAGCTTGATAATTATATAGTTAATGGCAAGAAAAAATATAAAGATCATTACAGAGTGATTAATACCTGGTGTTTAAATAATACGAAAAACAATAATAAAACTTCATATGGAAAAAATAATGATAAGACTAAAGAAGTAAAAAGTAGAAGTCATAATATGTTTACTTTTGATTAAGGAGGTATGGATATGGGGCAACTGCCACAAAACATTCAGGTTGAAGTTGAGATATTAGGTGGGATAATGCAAAATCCTAATATGCTTACAGAAGTTTTAGAAAGTGTAACATTTGAGGATTTTTATATTAAAAGACATGTAGTAATTTTTGAAGGTTTATGTAGACTGTTTGCTGAAGGTAAAGATATAAATATAACAATGCTTATTGATGCCATTGGCAGAGAGAATTTAAAAGATGTTGGAGGAGTAACTTACATTACTGAATTAGCTACAAGCGGATTACTTATAAATCCTGAGAAGTATATTGAGATTTTAAAGAATTGTTCATACAGAAGAAAAGCCATAAAGGCAATGCAGAAATATATGAACAAATTTTATGATGATAACGAAAATCCAAATAAATTATCTGGTGAGCTTATTAATCTGCTTGTTGATTCATCAACTGTCCACAGTTCAATATTGAATGACACAAAGTTATTAACATTAACTGTGGAAGAAATAGAAAAAAGATATAAAAACGGTGGACAAATCTCAGGAATGGAAACAGGATTTATAAACTTTGATAGGGCGACTAATGGACTTAAAAAGGGAGAATTAGTTGTAATTGGCGGAAGGCCATCTATGGGTAAGACCTTAATGGCTCTTAATATAGGAGATAAACTTGCAGAGAAGGGATATTGTGTAGGGCTTATGGAACTTGAAATGACTCCGGAATCACTAGGATTTAGAAGGCTCGCATATAATTCCAATACCGAAACACAAAAGCTACAGACAGGCAAATTGAATGATGAAGAATTTTACAAAGTAGCAGCTGCATTCAACAGACTTGCTAAAAATGATAAAGTATTCACAGACTGTAGCAGTTATCAGAGTATACTCACAATAAAAGCAAAAGCTAAGGCAATAAAACAATCTCATGGATTAGATTGTTTTATAGTTGATCATTTAACTCTTATGGACATACCTTCTAAAAATAATAGAAGTCAGGAGATTGGTGATGTTACGAGAGCTTTAAAATTGCTTGCTAAGGAATTAGACATAAATGTAATTCTAGTATGCCAGCTATCAAGGGCAGTTGAATTAAGAAGTAATAAGAGACCTATTATGAGTGACTTACGCGAATCAGGGAATATTGAGCAGGATGCAGATTTAATTGTATTTGCATACAGAGATGAGTATTATTATCCAGATACGGAAGAAAAAAATATTATAGAATGGATTATCTCAAAGCAAAGGAATGGCAGAACAGGTACTCTTAAATTCAGGTATCTTGATAAACTACAAAAAATAGAAAATTTATAATTCATAGCTTTATAAAATAAAAAGCAGATGTAATTTTCAAATAAAGTAAAATTACATCTGTTTTTTGTTGTCTCATTTTTTATGAAAGATAAGAAAGTGAACTATTAGAAATAAGTCGATTGTAAATCTTATTTAAAATAATTTGCTTGTCTTTATAAACTTTACTATAACTTATGTTTTTCAATTCTGAATAAGCTTTAAGTGAATATCCTTTAATAAAAATAAAGTTTATTAATTCTTGTTCTTCAGAGGTAAGAGTTTTTAATGATGCTTTTAATATATCGCAGTCAATTTTATTCATGATTAATTCATCTAGGTCTATTTCTTCTGACTTTAGTATGCTTTGTAATTCATCAGTTAAATGTATTAAATTAGAAGAAGCAATTGAACTCTTCTTTAAATTACATTTAACAAGGTCCTTTAAATTATTTTTTATTGCATTAATTGAATAGGCAACAAATCTATGTTTGTTTTCATCATAAAGTAAAAGACATTTAGCTATACTTTTGTAACATTCACTTTTAATATCATCAAAGTCATAACCATTTAAATGAACTTTACTAGAAATGTTTATTATGAATGGTTCAAACTCCTTTAAAAGTTCCTCTTGTGCAGTTTTATCATTGGCTTTAGATTTCTTAACTAAATTTTCTACATAATCATAATCCAAGGGTAGAAATCCTCCTTAAATAACATAATAAAATATATAGTTAATTTTAGATAAAACCACTATATACAGTATATACGACTTTTAATAGGAGGTACTACTTGTAAATGAATAATAGTCTGAAATAGAATATTGGCTAGGTGAAATAAACGGTGATATAATTAATTTGCTAAATTATAGAATACAAAAAAAGAATGATTATTTTTAAAATTCAAAGGAGGAGGGTTTCTATGACTGGGTATTCTAAAAGATTAATGATGATTAAACAGAGATGGATTAATTCACTTCCAACCATCATAGTTTCTATTTTTTTATTTTTTTCAATTCTTAAATTGTTTGGAATAGTACATGTGATAATGACATCTTTTTTAACACTTGTATTTAGAATTCGCCACACTCAGGATTTTAATTTTAGAGAACTGTTAAGGTCTTATTTACTTATGATATTAGTGTGTTTTTTTTCTTTTTTAGCAACAATAAATATTGAGTTATGCATAATTTGTAACTTATGCGTACCTTTCTTTTTAGTATATATGATGACTAATAAGTTTACTCCAAAATCTTATTTTGTTTATACGATGGAGTTTGTTTTTCTTCAATTAATTCCGATTTCATTTTCTAGTTTTTTAATGCGTTTTGTTGCATTAATTTATGGATTTATTGTGGTTACTTTTAGTTTATATATTCATAAATATATCATGAAAAGAAAGAGACATTTTGGAACAGTACGTAAAGGGATGAAAAATTTATCAGCACAATTGGATAAAATGTTGAGAAATGAAAGCTTCAGTGCTGAAAAAGAAGAATTGGTTCAAATGATGTATCATATGAACCAGGTTATTTACAGTACTCGTAATTATTCATATTTAGCTAATGGCTATGGTAAAATAAATTATTGGTTTATGATTGTTTTTCAAAGATTTCATTATTATATGAACAATTTTATTTCGGGAGATATTTCTGATAATGATAAGGTATATTACAATAATTTAAAGGATATTTTTTCTTTTATGGAGACTAGAATAAATCTAGAAGATAATTCATTTTTAATAGAAAGAATTAATTATTTTAAGAAAAATTATTATTTATCTGATTTGAAATCCGAACAAGCAATGAATTCAATTTTAGGGCTTTTGACTTATGCTTTATCAGATTTGCGATATGTATCTATTAATAAATCAGAAGAAAAATGGAAATTACCTAAAAAAGTATTTTCAATACAAGGATTTCGCAATTTCTTAAGAATTGACCTATTTCAATTAAGATTTGCTTTACGATTATCCCTCGTTTTATGCATATCATTTCTTTTTTGTCGTGTAACAAAATTAAATCATGGATATTGGTATCCAATGAGCGCATTTTTAATGTTAATGCCAAATTCAGAGGAGAGTCTTTTAAAGATAAATAACCGTATTTTAGGGACAATCGCGGGAAGCTGTATAACTTTGGTTTTAGGACATGTTTTTCATGGATTAAATCAATATATGATTATTATTTTATTAATGACATGCTTGATGTATTATGCACCTGTAACATCTTGGACAATGCCTATGTATGCAACTTGTTATGGAATGGCTCTTGCAATGACATCGCTTAAAGTAGAATTAGTTATTGAATTAAGACTTATATATGTAATTTTAGCTGGAATAACTACCATTTTAGCTAATCGTTATTTACTTCCAAATACAATTAAAGTAGAATTTTATAAAAATATTAATTCATTATTTGATTTAGATGTTGAATTAATAGATGAAATACAAAAGAGTGGAAGAGAAGAATGTGACTTTAATATTTTCAGAGATTTGATTATTAATTCACGTTTATTGAGTGAAGAAATAGAAGTTTATATGAAAAATAATTTAAATAGCCAAGATAATGAATTTTATTCAAGATTAATACCAATTCAATATCGTTTTATTGAAGAAATTGAACAATTGAATAGCTATATTTATATGCATCAAGAACAATTAGATTTAGATGATAATATGATTTTGCAAGAGATCTTTAAAAACTTAAAAGATTCAATTAAAAGAATTCGTTTTAGTTATACTCACAATGAGCTGAATTCTTTTATGCAAACTGATAAAAATTTCCGTGCTTTTGGGCAATTAGATGATCATTTATATTTAAATACTATATTTTTTAATTGTATGGAAACAATAGAGAATCTAGAAAAAATAAGTTCTGAAATAAAAATGCAAAATATAATGAAATAGTAATTTAACTTCTAAATTATTTAGATACGACCATATTTATCCTTGAATTTGTGCTGATTTCTGAGTTTGACTAGTAATTGCAACAGGTATATGATATAAGCAATTATCAAACTACACTTAGAAATGGGGGAATAGTGTGGCTAAGAAAAGATACGAGATGGATATGTGCAATGGCCCTTTGACAGGAAAAATTTTAATGTTCACTTTTCCGTTAATGCTCTCTAATATAATGCAATTATTGTTCAATGCTGTTGATATGATTGTAGTTGGTCGTTATTGCGGAAGTAATGCATTGGCAGCAGTAGGGTCTACAGGATCTCTGGTAAATTTACTTATAAATCTTTTTGTAGGATTATCTGTTGGTGCAAATGTACTTGTTGCACGGTATTATGGAGCTCATAATAAAAAAGATTTAAGAGAAATTGTTCATACAGCTGTAGCAACTAGCATAATTGGAGGATTTATTTTAACTATAATTGGAGTGGTTTTAGCAAAACCATTACTTATAATGATGCAGACTCCAGAAGAAGTTTTGGGACAAGCAACCTTATATTTAAGAGTATATTTTTTAGGAATGCCTGTTATATCTTTGTATAATTTTGGAAGTGCAATTTTACGTGCTATTGGAGACACAAGGCATCCATTATATTACCTTACAATTGCAGGAGTAATTAATGCATTATTGAATATAGTTTTTGTTGTATACTGTGGAATGGGAGTTGCAGGATCTGCTCTAGCCACAATTATTGCCGAAGCAGTATCTTCAGGAATGGTTGTTATATGTCTTGTAAGAAATGAAGGAATATGCCGACTTAAAATTAAGGAGGTAAAAATACATAAAGTAAAGCTTAAGAAGATGATACAAATTGGCGCACCAGCAGGAATTCAAGGAACAGTATTTTCGCTATCTAATGTATTAATTCAGTCATCAATAAATTCATTTGGATCAGTTGCAATGGCGGGAAGTTCAGCGTCGGCTAACATTGAAAACTTTGTATATATGTCTATGAATTCTTTCCACCATACAGCTCTTAACTTTACAGGTCAGAATGTGGGAGCTAAGAAATATGATCGTGTTAATAAGATCTTAATATTGTGTATTGGATTAGTAGCGTTAGTTGGAATTATAATTGGCGGCGGAGTATGCTTAGGGGCAAGAACTCTTTTGGGATTTTATACTAAAGACCCAGAAGTAATTAAATATGGTATACTTAGGCTTACAATAATTTGTTCTACATATTTTCTTTGCGGAACCATGGATACTGTGGTTGGTGTTTTAAGAGGACTTGGATATGCAGCAGTTCCAATGGTGGTTTCAATTATTGGTGCATGCGGACTTAGAATTGTTTGGATTGTCACTATATTTGCTAAATTTAGATCACTTGAAATATTATATTTATCATATCCTGTAACTTGGATAATAACCACAATAGCACATATTATATGTTTCTTTATAATTAAAAAAAAGATATTAATGAAGAGAGAGAATCAGTTAATTAGTGAACCAGTATAATATATAGAAGAACTGATTTCTGAAAATTTGATTTTAGCACAATATAATTTGTTTAAATTTAATTATTATATTGTGTTGCTTTTTATTTTGGAAAAAATTTTCTTTTTGTTGATAGTGTAAATCATCAGTGATAAGATGTAATATATATATAGAAAATATGATATTAAATTTGAATGGGAGTGATATTTATGGAGAAAATAGCAAGTTTTACGATAAATCATTTAAAGCTTTTACCAGGAGTTTATGTTTCAAGAAAAGATAAATTTGGAGATGTGGTTCTTACTACTTTTGATCTTAGAATGACTAGACCTAACTGTGAGCCAGTTATGAATACTGCCGAAATGCATGCAATAGAACATTTAGCAGCTACATTTTTAAGAAATCATAAAGAATTTTCAGAGAAAACAGTTTACTTTGGACCAATGGGGTGTAGAACTGGTTTTTATCTAATTTTAAGTGGTGATTATGAATCTAAAGATATAGTAGGGCTTATGACTGAATTATATAAGTTCATTGCAGAATTTGAAGGAGATATTCCTGGCGCTTCTGCTAGAGATTGTGGTAATTATTTAGATATGAACTTACCAATGGCAAAATATTTAGCAAAGAAATATCTTAATGATGTTTTATTAAATATAACTGACGAAAGATTAGTATATCCAGAATAAAATCAGAGTTTAGAGTAAAATAACCGAAATTAAATATATGATAGGCTCGATTGCGTAAATATTTCATCTAAAAATTCCAATGAAAGAGGTTGCATCCAAAACCGTTTGCTCCAATAACAAGTATTAGACAAACAATTTTGGAACAACCTCTTTCAAGGAATTTAAAAGATAAAATATTTAATGCAATACTACGCCTAAGCAGAGAACCCAAATCTGTGATTTGGTGTGAATCGCTTACCCAGCGAATGAATATGAGTGGGGTATTCATATATTTAATTTCTTTGTTTTTCTTTAAACTAATTCTTAATTTAATCTGTAAAATGTATTATAACTGTTAATTTATTTAAAAAGAGTCGCTATGCTACTACAAGTTGGGACTCAAAATATAAGAATACAAGACTATGAGAATATATATTTTTGTATTCTCATAGTCTTGTATTTCTAATGTTTTGAAGTATAGATTTAAATTAATTCGGAGTATAATACTTTTAAGCCTTAAGGACTTTTATATATCTAACAAAATTTCCTTTAGAAACTGAACATTCATCAACAATTGTAAACCCAGCGTCAATAATATATTTATCTAAATCTTCGAAAGTAACTAAAATAACTCTATCTGCAAGTCTATGAGCTGTGTTAATAAGTGCAACTTGAGCTCCACGTGTTGTTGGTGTGAATAATCCATAAGGAAGATCAAGAATTGCAGCATCATATTTTTCTTTTATATCATGCATATTTCCGCTTGTGATTACATTATCATAACCAAAGAATTCTAAATTTCTTTGTGCATTTTCTGCAATGCTATTATTAAGTTCATATCCAACAACATCTATGCCCATAGAGAGAGCTTCGATTACTACAGTTCCAACACCGCAACATGGATCAATTAATTTTAAGGATAAATCATTTTTCACTGCTATATTAACCAAAGTTCGTGCTACTTTTAGACTTAAAGAATTTGAATATGAGCAAGGCTTTCTATCATGAATATGCCATTGAAAATCATTTTTTATATATTCTCCAAAAATCCATTTATCATCAACCTTTGTAATGCCAAGAAGAACTTTTGGATTATGTATATCTGGGAAGCCAGTCACAACATATCCTATTTCATAAACACTTTTTAACCTATCTTCATATGGTATGTTTCCATGTTCAAGTTTTACATAACAAACTTTGAAATCATCATAAGATAAATTATCTTGGGTGATTTTTTTTACTATTTTTTCCAGAGAATCTTCTTTATATATTATAGATATCATTTCTTTTATGAATGTACTTCTAGAAGGATTTACATATATATCTGAGAATAGATATTTATTCTCAGGAATCTTGTTAAACAAACATTTCATTTCCATCATGCATAATTCTTCTTCAAATTTTGGATTGTAATTAATTAAGTATAGGTATTCTTTATTCAAGTTTTTAACCTCATATTTCATATTAGTAAATTTATAGTTTTTATAGTATATAGTTTAACACAATTTTTTTATTCTTTAGGAATTTATATATTATAGGGTTATTATATCATAGTCGACTTGGCGATTTTTTTATTTAACATAAATTGTGAGATTATTAATTAATTTAAAATTTTATAGTTATAGATCTAGAAGGATACCCAAACAAAAGGACAGATAAAACATACATGAATATATGCAACTTACATTGAGAAAATATCTAAATATAATGAAAAAGAATAAATTAATAATTAATATAAAAGTTAAATTATTTAAGGATTAATTATTAAACTTATGAGTATAGATAAAAATACTTATTAAGTGAATACTATTTGATAATATAAGATTTTGTTTAAGAAAATATTGCCATTAACATAACTTAGGTATACAATTAAATTGATAAATAAAGGAGTGATTAAACATGTTAAGTGAAAATTTATTAAAAGCTCTTAATGATCAAGTTAACTACGAATTATATTCTTCATACGTATACCTTGCTATGGCTGGTTATTGTGAAGATATGGATTTAAGCGGATTTGCTAATTATTTTAGAGTTCAAGCTAAAGAAGAATTAGATCATGCTATGAAGTTCTATGATTATGTTTATCAAAAAAATGGATCAATTGAGCTAGAAAAAGTAAATAAACCACAAACAACTTTTGATGGAATTGTTGATGTATTCCAAAAAGGATATGAGCATGAACAAACTGTTACTAAAAAAATATACTATCTATCAGATATAGCTTATGAAGAAAGGGAACATTCAACAATTAGTTTACTTAAGTGGTTCATAGATGAGCAAGTAGAAGAAGAGAATAATTTTAATATGTTACTTAAAAAGGTAAGAAGAGCTGGAGATAATCAAGCTGCATTATATTTATTGGATGATGAACTTGCTAAAAGAGTCTATACTCCTATAACAGCTCAATAGGATTTAAAAAATTAGTTTACTATAATTAATATACGTAGTATATTTTATGAAAACAGCACTTAATCTTGATTAGATTAAGTGCTGTTTTCATTCACTTTATTGAATAATCATGGAAGCTATATAAGTATAATTTATAATACGTATTCTTCTATGGCCTTAATAACACCATTTTCAGTATTTTTCTTAGCAATATAGTTTCCATACTGTTTCATATCATCATTAGCATTTTCCATAACAAAGCTATAGTGAGCAGATTGAAGCATTTCAACATCGTTATAGAAATCTCCAAAAGCCATTGTTTCATCATAAGATATATCAAGATCTTCTTGAAGTCTCTTTATAGCATCACCTTTATTTATATTTTTGTTATTTATGTCAATCCAAACAGCGCCAGATACTACAACCTTATATTCCTTTCCAAATAGAGGATTTAAAGCTTTGTATGAATGCTCCTTAGATCCATTAAAGTCACATATTGTTACTTTAAATATGTCATCATCAATATCAATAAGATCTGAAACTAGTGTCTTTTTTATATAGTATTTATCTATTTCTTTTTTTATTTCTTCAGAGCAGGCTTTATGGTAAGTATTTTTAACACCACACAGAATTACAGCAGTATTAGGCATATCCTCACATGCTCTAACTATATCATTTACAGTGTTCTTATCTATAATGCTTATAATAGGATCTTTACCAGGTTCAACTATATATGCACCATTATCACAAATAAAATATAGTTCATCAGAATGTGGCTTGAAATTTTCATATAAAGTGTGATAAGGTCTTCCACTAGCAACAACAAATCTAATATTCTTTTCATTTAATTTTTCAAGTGTAGAAAAAAAGTCTTTAGGTAGCTTACTGTTTTCATCCAATAATGTTCCATCCATATCTGTAGCAATTAGTCTAATCATAATTTTCACCTCTTAATTTTATCTATATAAAGACTTATTTGTATCAATATTCGACAGGTGGCTTCGACAGGTGACTGTCACCAAATAAAAACGAGAACTTATTAACTTATTAAGTCCCCGTATTATATATAAAATATAACGCTAGGCAGAATATCCTATTACGCTATTTTATATTCCCTATAAGTAATTATATTATAAATTGAAAACAAAAACAATAATAAATAATATTAAACAATAAAAAACAAGATAAAAAAGAAAAATTATGATATAATTGTATTAATATAAAACTGAGGTGAATCAATATGTTTTTAGAAGAAAGATATGAAAAAATTTTATATAAAGTTCAAGAAGAAGGCAGAGTTACAGTAAAAGATTTAGCTAAAGAATTCAATGTAACAGAGGATTGCATAAGAAAAGATTTACGTGAGCTTGAAAATAGAGAATTATTAAAAAGAGTATATGGTGGAGCAATAATTCAAAGAAATCATGATGATATAAAACCAATTGATGAAAGAAAAAACATTAATGTTGGTGTAAAAAAGAAAATAGCAATAAATGCAGTTAATTTAATTGAAGATAAAGACATTATATTTTTAGATACTTCTACAAATAACCTTGAAATATCAAAGGAGCTTAATAAAAGCAAAAAGAAAGTAACAGTAGTTACAAATATGATAGAGATAGTGTCTGAATTGAAAAATAGCCCATATATAAAATTGATTTCTGTAGGTGGAGAATTCAACAAAGAGGTAGGGGCAATAGTTGGAGCAGCTGCTGACAGATATATAAAGCATTTTACTTATGATAAGGCATTTATAGGTGTATGTGGAATTAATAAAGAAACAGGGTATATAAGCACTTTAGACCTAGAAGATGGTACAACTAAAAAGACAATAATTGAATGTTCTAATAAAAGCTATCTTGTTATGGAGAAAGAGAAATTTAATTATGATGAATTTTATAAGTTTGCAAGTCTAGATGACATTGCTGGAATAGTTACAGAAGAGGGCGTTATGTAAAGTTTTTTATAAAGAATGCTTTAGGCACAATCAAATAAATAACAAGTCAATTTGCCAGCCTATTTTCCATCATGCTACGTTGGCAAATTGACCTAATAGGCCCGCTATGAGGGCAATTTGCCTCCTTGCCTGATGAAAAATATTCACGGCAACTTTAGAATTGTTATTTATTTTCATGTGCCTTATTAAAGAATATATTATATATTGAGAGAGGATTTAGCTCTATTTATTATATTAATAATTCCAGTTGAGTAAATAATATATGATATATTGTGGTAAATAAAGAGTAATAATATAATTTAAATATACAATATTAATTGAAGGAATTAGTGGCTTCCCAATTGTAATTGAGGCTACTATTTTTTAAAGAGTTTTTTTCCTAACAGTTAGGAAAAATGGTTGGCAGTTAGATATATTTAAATGATGGTATATTAAAAGTATGGGAGGGAAAAATAGATGTTAACTGATCGTCAATTAAATATTATAGATATTTTAAATGATAATAATACTTGGATAACTGGAAAAGAAATATCTAATATTTTGAATGTTTCAGATCGTACTATAAGGCTTGATATTTCAACTATAAACACGTATTATAATTGTTTATTGATTGAATCAAATAGAAGATTTGGCTATAAAGTAAACAAACTTTTATTACATAAACAAGATATTAAAACTAAAGATATAATACCCCAAAATTCTCATGATAGATGTGTTTATATAATTAAGGAATTACTTTTTAAAAGCCAAGAAATAAATTTGATTTCACTTCAAGAAAAAGTTTTTGTAAGTGGATATTCTATTGATAATGATATTAAGAGAATAAGAAAGACCATAAGCGAATATCCAAGCTTAAAGATAGTTCGTTCAAATAATAATATTAAATTATTAGGAAATGAAACTGATAAGAGAATGTTGTACAAGCATTTATTAACAGAAGAAACTCAAGGGAATTTTATGAATCTAAATTCTATTGCTAGTTTATGGAGCAGCTTTGATTTGCTTGAAGTTAAAGATATTTTAGAAGATGTATGTAATAAATATGATTATAAAATTAGAGAATTAACATTACCAATGATTATGATTCATGCTGGGGTTGCTATTGAAAGAATTTTTAATAACAACTTTATTGGTACAATCAGCAGTTATGAAAATTTAAGTGATAGCAAAGAATATATAATTTCTAGAGAATTTTTTGAACAGGTTAGTAAGAATATTAATATTAAATTAGTTGAAGAAGAAATTAGGTTATTTGCATTATTACTTATGGGAAAAAAGAATGCACAATATAGAAAAGATGTAGTTAAGGAAGAATTAGAGCTTGAGGTAGATACATTAGTTGATAATGTAATAGGTGAAATAAAAAGATATTTTGATATAGATTTTTCTAATGACCTTGACTTAAGAGTTGGATTATCTATGCATTTACAATCTTTAATAGAAAGGCAAAAGAATAATATAAATGTTACTAATTTATATCTTCAAGAAATTAAGAGAAGATATCCTTTAGTATTTGAAATGGCAGTTAGGGCAGGAGAAGTTATTCAAGAGGCAGGAAATGAATATGTAAATGAAAACGAATTAGCTTTTTTAGCACTACATTTAGGAACTGCGTATGAGAGAGTAAATACGGTTAAAAAATATCGCGTAATCATGATTATACCCCATAACAAGATGTTATCAGCAATGTGTATTGATAAGCTGAATAATCGTTTTAACGATAGAATGGAGATTGTAGCAACACACAATTTCTTTGAAGAAAACATGATACTTGAAGATGAACCAGATATTATTATAACAACAGCACCATTAAAACATAATCTAAAAATACCAACTATAAATATTAGTCTATTTGTTAATTATGAAGATGAAAGCAAGGTATTCCAAGCATTAAATTTGCTAGATAAGAAACGAAATTATGGAACCTTTGTAGAAGTAATTAAGGGGCTTATGAAGGAAGATTTATTTTATGTAAAAGAAAGCATGAAGAATCCAACTGAAATAATTGAATATTTATGTGATGAATTAATTGATAAAGGATTAGCCACTGATGAATATAAAAGAGATGTATTAAAAAGAGAAGCTGTTTCTGCAACTGCTTTTGTGCATGGATTTGCAGTTCCACATTCTATTGAAGTTACAGCAAATGAATCCTGTATATCAACAATGATTTTAAATAATCCAGTTAAATGGGAAGGATATGATGTAAAGTTAATTATTTTATTAGCAATAAGGAAAACAGATACTCATTTATTAAAGGTATTTTTTGATTGGCTTGGTAGTATGGTTACAGATAAAAATAAATTTAGTCAATTGCTAGAAATAAATTCTTATGAAGAGCTAATAAAAGAAATATTATAATAGGAGGCATAAAAATGACCAATAAGGTTATAGGTAAGAAGGGACAAGAGAAAATTGGAAGAGATCAAGTTTACTTAGGTAAACGTTTCTTAGCATATTTAATTGATTGGTATTTAGGTGGATTATGTACCTCTTTTCCTATTTCTCTAATTTCTCAAAAATTAAATAATACAGCATTGAACCAAAGCATTATGAGCTTTGAAGGAAATTATGGATATATTGCTGGGGTTTCAGCTCTTTTAGGTGCAGTTTTTTATTTTGTAATTATCCCTACCTATATTTATAAAGGACAGACTTTAGGAAAGAAAATTTGTAAGATTAAAATTGTACAGGCGTCTGATGAAGATATTACTTTAAAAAATATGATATTAAGACAAATTGTTGGTATCATGGTTGTTGAAGGTAGCTTAGTTACAGCAAGTTCTATATGGCACACATTGGCAACTATGATTACTAAAGTGAATTTTGTTACTCCACTTATGTATATTGGATTTGTAGTTACAGGAATAAGTGTTATTTTATTAGTATTCAAAGGTGAAAATAAAGCAATTCACGATTATTTAGGAAAGACTAAAGTGATAATTTGCTAGTTAAATTCCTAAGGTTAGGAAAATGCATCTTAACATGGTAAATATATTTCAATATATAATAAGCTTATAGCAAGATTGGAGGAAGAAAATGAATAATTTAGAGTTAAGCAGTTTTAAAATTATTTCATCAGTAGGAATGGCAAAATCAAGTTATATTGAAGCTATGAATGCCGCTGAAAAAGGAAATTTTGATTTAGCAGATGAGAAAATTAAAGAGGGTGAGAAATTTTTTAGTGAAGGACATGAGGCACATAGCGGATTGATTCAGCAGGAATCAAGTGGAGATGATATAAAATTATCATTACTTCTTATGCATGCAGAAGATCAATTAATGTCTGCAGAAACAATTAAGATTATGGCAAAAGAAGTTATCAAATTAAACAATCGTATTCAAAATTTATAAAATATTAAAGATAATATAAAAATGCTAGAAAAAGATTTATTTAAAATTTAAATAAATATATAAAAATAAAATATAGAACTGGAGGTTAATTCATGAAAAAAATTTATTTATTTTGTAGCAATGGAATGTCTACAAGTATTCTAGCTAGTAATATGCAGGATATAGCAAATAAACATAATTTACCTATTGAAGTGGTAGCTTTTCCACACAATAAGTTAGAAGAAATAATAAATAGTAAAAAGCCAGACTGTATTTTACTTGGACCACAAGTCAAATATATGTATGAAGAAACTGTAGAACTATTTGGAGATAGAGGAATTCCTATTTCAGTAATTAATCAAGAGGATTATGGAATGATGAATGGAGAAAAGGTATTAAAGGCAGCTATAAAATTGATTAAGACTAATAAAACGAGTTAGATAGAGGGAGAGATGAATTATGTTAAAGAAACTTGAAAAGGTATTAATGCCTTTAGCAGAAGCTATAGGTAGAAATAAATACTTGATGTCAATTAGAGATGGTTTTTTAATATCAACACCATTATTAATAGCAGGATCAATTTTCTTATTAATAGCTAATTTTCCACTTACAGCGTGGACTAATTGGTTATCATCAGTTATAGTAAATCAAAACACGGGTGAAACATTAGCATCATTTATTGAGAAACCATCTGGAGCAACATTCTCTATAATGGCGATATTTGCAGTTATTGGTATAGCATATTCTTTTGCGAATCATATGAAAACGAATCCAATCTTTGGATCAGCAGTAGCAGTTATGTCATGGTTTTTAATTATGCCTTATACAGTGACAGGAAAAGTAGATGGAGTTGAAGTTAGTTTAACAGGAGTTCCAACAGGGTGGCTTGGAGCTAAAGGTATATTTGTAGGAATAATTTGTGCATTTTTATCAGTACATTTATATGCATGGGTTGAAAAAAAAGGTTGGACAATTAAAATGCCATCAGGAGTACCACCAACAGTAGTGCAGTCTTTTGCAGCACTAATTCCAGTAACAATAGTAATGTCTTTATTCTTTGCAATAAATCTAGTGGCTGGATTCTTTGGAACTGATGTATTTACTATTATATTTGAATTCTTACAAACACCACTATTAAATATTGGTGGAACATTAGGAGCAATGGTTGTTGCTTATATTTTCTTACATCTATTCTGGTTCTTTGGCATAAATGGCGGATCAGTTGTAGGTGCTGTATTTAATCCTATTTTACAAACACTATCAGCAGAAAACGTAGAATTCTTTAAAACTGGTGTAGGTCAAGGCAATATAATATGCCAACAATTCCAAGATTTATTTGCAACTTTTGGTGGAGCAGGATCAACACTATCATTAGTTATTGCTATGTTATTTTTCTGCAAATCAAAGAGAATTACTGAACTTGGAAAATTATCGGGTATACCAGCGATATTTGGTATTAATGAACCAATAATATTTGGTCTTCCAATAGTACTAAATCCAGTAATGCTTGCTCCATTTATATTAGTTCCAACAATAAATATAGTCATATCTTATTTTGCTATGTCAACAGGAATTGTTCCTATATGTAGTGGAATAAATATTCCATGGACAACTCCAGTTATTATTTCGGGATTACTAGCTACTAATTGGGTAGGAGCATTATTACAAGCAGGATTATTAATTCTAGGAGTATTTGTATATATGCCATTTATTAAAATGCTTGATAACCAATATTTAAAAGAAGAAGAAAATGCAAAAAATGAAGAAGATGATGATATATCATTAGATGATTTATCATTTGACGATTTATAGGAGAGAAAGTTATGAAAGTAATTATGATTTACGATCAAATACAATCAGGAGAAGGCATAAAAGATGATCATATGATACCGCTTGGTGCCAAAAAAGAAGCAGTTGGACCAGCTGTTATGATGGAGCCATATTTAAAAAAAGTAGGTGGAAAAGTAGTGGCATGCCTATATTGTGGTGATGGTTATTATGCTGAAAACATTGAAGAAGTGACACGCAAGCTATGTGCTATGGTGGAAAAAGTTAAGCCAGATGTAGTAATGTGTGGGCCTGCATTTAACTATGAGGGATATGGGAAGATGGCAGCAGATATTACATATGCAATTAATGAAAGAACTAGTATACCAGCATTAGCAGCAATGTCTAAAGAAAATGAAGCTACTATTGCAAAATATAAGGATAAAATTTGCATTGTTGAGACACCTAAAAAAGGTGGAGTTGGCTTAAATGAATCATTAGAAAGAATGTGTGAAGTAGCGAAAGCAATGGTTGATAAAGAAGATATTAACTCTATTATTTCAAAATATTGTTTTAAATAGAAGGATACTTTAAGTAGATTTCTATAAAACTAGAGGAGGAAGGCTTATGTGGGGAATAATTGCAACATGGCGTATGGCTGTAGAAGGAATTACAACAGCAAGTAAAATGCTAAAAGAAGGAGCAGATGCAGGTGATGCTATTGAAACTGCTATTAGAGAGGTAGAGGATTTTCCATATTATAAATCAGTAGGGTATGGTGGACTTCCAAATGAAGAAATGGTGGTAGAATTAGATGCAGCATATATGGATGGAGATACTTTAGATATAGGGGCTATAGCAGCAATAAAAGATTTTGCAAATCCAGTAAGTATAGCAAAAAGACTTTCAAAGGAAAAAGTAAATAATCTATTAGTAGGTGAAGGGGCAGAAAAATTTGCTCATAAGGAAGGCTTTGAAAGAAAAACAATGCTAACAGATCGTGCAAAAATTCATTATAAAAACCGTTTAAAGGAAGTAAAGGATTTAGAGATTAAGCCTTATTCAGGACATGATACTGTTGGAATGGTATGCTTAGATAGCAATGGTAAAATGACATCAGCAACATCTACAAGTGGATTGTTTATGAAAAAGAGTGGACGTGTTGGAGATTCACCAATTTCAGGCTCAGGATTCTATGTTGATAGTAAAGTAGGAGGTGCTAGTGCTACAGGTCTCGGAGAAGATCTTATGAAGGGATGTGTATCTTATGAAATTGTAAGACTGATGAAGGAAGGCATGCATCCTCAAGAGGCTTGTGAAAAAGCAGTAAATATGTTCGATTTAGAATTAAAAGAACGTAGAGGAAAAGCTGGAGATATGTCATTAGTAGCAATGAATAATAAAGGAGAATGGGGTGTTGCCACAAACATCGAAGGATTTTCATTTGCAGTAGCAACTGAAAATGAAGAACCAACAGTTTATTTAACTAAAAATGTAGATGGCAAGTGCATTCATGAAGTTGCAAGTCAAGAATGGCTAGATAATTATATGCAAACAAGAATGGCACCTCTAGTAGAAAAGTAATATGGATGATAGTATTTTAAGAGAAATAGAAAACATCTCTAAAGATATGATTGAAAGTATCATAGAGATAGTAAAAATTGATAGTGTAAAAACGGATGATTCAATAGATGCCCCTTTTGGTGAGGGTATAAAGAAAAGTCTAGAAAAGACATTATTGCTAGCTGATTCACTAGGCTTTGAAACAAAAAATATTGATAATTATATTGGATATGCAAGATATGGGCACAGTGAAGATTATGTTTGTGCTATTGGTCATCTTGATGTTGTTCAGGTTGGAGCAGGATGGAAACATCCACCGTTTAGTGGGTATAGTGAAGATGGAGTAATTTATAGTAGAGGTATTTTAGACAATAAGGGACCAATTCTTTCTTGTTTGTTTGCTCTATATGCTTTAAAGCGATTAAATATTAAATTAAAACATGAAGTAAGGATTATTTTTGGTTGTGATGAAGAGAGTGGTTTTGAAGATCTAAGATATTATCTTACTAAAGAAAAGCCTCCTATTATGGGATTTACTCCAGACTGTAAATACCCAGTAGTATATGCTGAAAGAGGACGGGCAGTAATTGAAATAGAGGGAAGAAAAGATAATATAGATGATTTTTTTAACTTTGTGAATGAATTTATTTTAAATGCAAAAAGTAATGGAGAAAGATTTAATATAGATGTTACAGACAAAGAATTTGGGACATTAGAAGTTAGAAACTACAAATTATTTTATAATGAAAATCCGTCTATTCAATTTAGTGTAAGCTATCCAGCTACTATTACAAAGGATGAAATTGTAAGCAAGATAAAAGAGTCAGTTCAAAACTTTAAAGTACAATGTATTAAAAATTTCAATCCAGTAAAATTTGAAAAAGAGTGTTTTTTAGTTAATACATTAAAGGAAACTTATGAAAGAGTGACAGGTAATGATGGAACGCCAGTTACAACAACAGGAGGAACATATGCTAAACTTATGCCTAATATAGTTCCATTTGGTCCATCATTTCCTGGGCAAAAAGGAATTGGCCATCAACCAAATGAATGGATGAATATAGATGATATTATAACAAATGCAAAGATATATGCATTAAGTTTATATCATTTAGCAAAAGGAGAATAAAAGAAATGATGATAGAAGTATGCTGTGGAAGCTATGAAGATGCAATAAATTCTTATAAGGGTGGAGCTAAACGTATTGAGCTAAATGGTGCATTACATTTGGGAGGATTAACACCAAGTATAGCAAGCCTAACATTAACAAAGAAAAATACAGATTTAAAAGTAATATGCATGGTAAGACCAAGAGGAGCAGGGTTCTGCTACAATGATATTGAGTTTGAGCAAATGATGGAAGATGCTAAGATTTTATTAGAAAATGGAGCAGATGGATTGGCATTTGGATTTTTAAATGAAGATTGCACAATTAATACGGAAAGAACTAAAAAGATGGTTGAATTGATTAAAAGTTATAATGCAGAAGCTGTTTTTCACAGAGCATATGACTGTGTAAATGATCCTATAAAAGCTATTGAAGCATTAATAGATATGAAAGTAGATCGTCTGCTCACAAGTGGTTTAAAGCCAAAAGCAATGGATGGCAAGGATATGATTAAGAGCTTGCAGGAGAAGTATGGTGATAAAATAGAAATTTTAGCTGGTAGTGGAGTTAATGCTTCAAATGCAGAAGCTTTAATTGAATATACAAATATATCTCAAATTCATTCATCATGTAAGGATTGGAGTAATGATAAAACAACATCAGGTGAATATGTAAACTACTGTTATGGCCCTGATGGACATGAAAATGATTATGATTTTGTATCACAAGAATTAGTAAGAAAATTGGTGAATTTAAAAAATGAAAAAGAAACCATGGTTTAAATATGTAGTGACAGCTTTAGCAGTTATAATATCATCATTTTTACAAACATATGCCATAAAAGTGTTTGTAGAGCCAGCAGGTCTTCTTTCAAGTGGCTTTACTGGTGTGGCTATTTTGATAGATCGTATTACATCTTTATATGGTAAGAGTTTTTCAACATCATTGGGAATGATTATATTAAATGTTCCAGTTGCAATATTATGTTATAAAAACATTGGAAAAAAGTTTGTTATTTCATCTCTTTGCCAAGTTTTTTTAACAAGTTTTCTTTTAAAAATATGCAGCTTCCCACCTTTATTTAATGATTCTGTGCTAAATGTGTGTTTTGGAGGCTTTGTTTATGGAATGGCTACTGTAATAGCTTTAAGAGGAAATTCTTCAACTGCAGGAACAGATTTTATTGCACTATATGTATCCAATAAAAAAGGAAAATCAATTTGGGAGTATGTATTTATATTTAATGCAATTATACTTTGTATATTTGGATATATGTTTGGATGGATTTATGCTGGATATTCAATAGTATTTCAGTTTATTTCAACAAAAACCATTTCAGAATTTTATCAAAGATATAAACGTGTAACATTGCAGATAACAACAAGCAATCCCAAAAATGTTGTTGATGGATATGTTAAAGAATATCGCCATGGTGTATCTGTTATGAATGGTTATGGTGGATATAGCAAAGAATCTATGAGTTTATTACATACTGTTGTATCATCCTATGAAGTACAAGATATTGTAGCTCTCATTAAAGAAATTGATCCAAAAGTAATAATAAATGTTTTAAGTACAGAAAGTTTTTATGGTGGTTTTTATCAAAGACCTATAGAATAAACTGTAAATAATAAATGGAGTGTATTGAGGAGGAAATATATATGACTAAACGTCTTTTAAATGCAAATGTATCAGATATAGTGAATTTCTCTAATGAGGAATTAAAGCAAAGTATAAAAGCTAATGAAGGAAGAACTGTATTAAGTGAAAATGTTGTTATACATGAACCGTTAATTCCAAACATCACAAATTCTGAGGTTGCAAAATCTTTTGGAGCGGATCTTATTCTTTTAAATGCTTTTGATGTATTTAACCCAATTGTTTTGGGAATGTATGATTACTCAACTATGGACAAAGCGGTTCCAAATGATAATGTAGTTACTGATTTGAAAAAATATACAGGAAGACCAATAGGATTGAACCTTGAGCCAGTTGATCTTGAAGCAGAAATGGCTGAAGAAAAATTAGAGATTGCAGAAGGTAGAAAAGCTACTAAAGAAACATTAGAGAAGGCTAATAAGTTAGGTTTTGATTTTGTGTGTTTAACAGGAAATCCAGGAACAGGTGTAACAAATTCTCAAATAATAAAAGCAATAAAGATTGCAAAAGCTAACTTTAATGGATTAATTATTGCAGGTAAAATGCATGGTGCGGGAGTTAGTGAGAAAGTTGTTGACTTAGATTCAATTAGTAAGTTTATAGAGGCTGGTGCAGACATTATTATGGTACCAGCAGTTGGAACTGTTTGGGGAGTAGGAGAAGAAGAAGTTCGTGAAGCAGTAAGATTAGCTCATCAAAAAAATGCATTAGTGATGAGTGCTATTGGAACAAGCCAAGAGGGCTCAGATGAAGAAACAATTAGAGATATAGCTATTAGAAATAAAATACTTGGAGTGGATATACAACATATAGGAGATGCAGGCTATGCTGGAGTAGCACCAGTTGAAAATATTTTTGCTCTTAGTAAAGCAATTAGAGGAAGAAGACATACAATTTCTATGATATCTCGTTCAATTCTTCGTTAGGTTTTATGATTATTTAAGCATATAATACTTGATAAAATAGATAAAAAACAGTATAATTTAAATAATGAATATTTTGGAAAAAGGAGGGTAATGAAATGAATGGCTTAGGATATAAACCTGTTTGCAGTAGTAGTGCTCATTCAAAAACAGCAAATTTTGGAGTATTACGGGACTACTGCGCCCTTTTTTAGGGAAGTCATTTATATTCATTATCCATAAATATATAAGCAGTAGCTCCTGTAAAGAACATATGTAAATTTCTATATGATATTTCATATGTTCTTTTTCGTATGCAAAAATATTTTGAGATTGCAGAAATGAAGATAGGAGCAAAATAAAATGATAGAATTAAATAAACAAAAAAGTTTTACAGGCAGGGAAAGAAAAAGTGATATTAAAAGAAATGTAAAAATAGATTATGTATATTCATTTATGAAAAATTTTGATATATCAAGCGCTATATGGGTGCTATATATGGTTTATAAAGGGCTTCCGTTATGGCAAGTTGGAGTTGTTGAGGGAATTTTTCATATAACAAGCTTTTTATTTGAAGTTCCATCAGGAGCAATAGCAGACTTGCTTGGAAGAAAAAATGTGATGATAGCAGGACGCATATGTAGTGCTATATCTGCAGTTATAAACTTATTTTCAAACAATATTTTTGGATTTTCTGTTGGATTCATGATATCCGCATTGGGATATAATTTAAATTCTGGATCTGAAGAAGCTTTAGTCTATGATAGTTTAAAACAAACTGGATGTGAGGATGAATATTTAAAAGTAAATAGTAGATTGAATTTAATAATTGAAATTTCACAAGGTCTTGCGACCTTTATAGGTGGAATCCTAGCAGAGTATTCATTCGTATATTGTTACATTACATCAATAGTAATAGCAGCGCTTTCACTTATTCCATGCTTCATGTTAAAAGAACCTTCAATAAAAGATGAAGATAAAAAGAAAGAAAGTATATCAATAAAAAAACATTTCAAGCTTTCTTACAATATAATTAAGAATAATAAAAAGATAATAAAAATATTAGTTTATTTTCCAATGGTATTCACTTTTCATACAGTAGTTTATTTTTATGGGCAACAATATTTTAGTATTCTTGGATGTAATAAAATTGAGATAAGCCTTATAATGCTACTTGGAGGAATATCATCATGTATTGGAGCTATAACTTGTGAGAAAATAATTGATTTATTTAAAGATAAGACAAAATATATTGCTTCAATATTTATGGGAATAAGCATTGTGTTTATAAGTGGAAAAAGCTTAATTGTTTCAATATTATTTTTTGCAGTAATGAATTATGTAAATGCAATATTATATCCAATACAGTCTACATCATTAAATAAACTAATACCATCAGAGCAAAGAGCAACTATTATTTCAATAGATAGCATGATTTTTTCTCTCTGTATGATTTGTATGTTTCCGCTATGTGGATTTATGGCTGATAAGTTTGATTTGCATATAACATTTTTGGCTTTAGGCATTGTTCAAATATTACTTATAATATTATTAGTTAATAAGAAAAGAAGTATAACATCTGAATAAGTTTTATGGGGTGATGGAAAAAAGGACTAAATCAAAGTTGAATTTAATCCTTTTAATGTTTTCAAAATTGATTTTTAAATAAAACTAATAATATAATTTTAATGTTTACCTATTTATATTAATTAATATTGATTTTAAAATAAATTTGACACGAATACTAAATAGTGGTAATATAAAGCAAATAAGAATTGATACTAATTGATAATAAATATTAAAGGTGGAAATTAAAATGAGTAAATTATTATATATTAAAGCAAATATTAAAAGCGAAGGCGAATCAAGAACTTTCAGAGTTTCTGATAGTTTTATAGAAGAATATAAAAAAAACAACCCAAAAGATGAGGTAATAGTATTAGATTTATATAAAGAGAATATAGATTTCTTAAGATCAGAAGACTTAGGAAAAATATTTGGACCTAAGGACGAAGAAAGCAAGAATAACCCAATATTAAAATATGCATATCAATTTGCAGAAGCAGATAAGTATGTAATTGCATCACCTATGTGGAATTTAAGTATACCAGCAATTTTAAAAGCTTATATAGACTATGTAAGTGTTACAGGTATAACATTTAAATATACTGCAGAAGGTCCAGTGGGACTTCTAAAGGATAAAAAGGCTGTTCACATAGTATCAAGAGGTGGCGAATATGCAAATGCTCCATATGAAATGGGAGATAGATACTTAAGAACTATATTAGGCTTCTTTGGTATTTCAGAAATAGAAACTATTGCAGTAGAAAATGTAGATGTAATAGGAGTAAATGTTCAAGAAAAAGTAGAAGAAGGAATAAAGAAGGCTAATTTACTAGCACAAAAATTTTAGAATTATATAAAGATTAAATAGCAGCATACTATTCATTTTAAGAATATTATGCTGCTAAAAAAATATTAAGGCTTAAAATAATTGATCCATTGACTAACTGCTGGTGAATTAATCCTTTGCTTATTTACTAATATATAACTATCCATGTTTGGAGGAGTGCTTTCAAGTAGATTTACTTGTACTAGAGAGCCCTCCTTTAAATATTTTTTTACTGTATGTTCTAGCATGAAACTAAAACCAATGCCTTCTTTTAAAAATGTAATAATACCACTGCTGATATTGATATCTAATGGATATGCATAGTTTTTTGGAAATATTGAGTGAAACCATTCCTGAAATTGATCAGTTAAAATTGCAGAGGACAATAGGGGAAGTGTTTTTAACTGATTATCTGTTATGCCAGATGCATTTATCGCATTTTGAGGGCTAGTGACTAAAATAATTTTATCACTATAGAAAGGTTCACATATAAACTTTGGTGATTTTGTATTGAAATATGTAAAAGCAATATCTAACTCATTATCATGAAGCATTTGGAGTAATGTTTCACTATGCTCAATAGTAATTTTCACTGAAATATGTTTATTTATTTGCATATACTTGCAAACCATATCTTGTACATGACAATCGTAAATAGAATGAACAACACCTATGTTAAGTGTATCTTTAAAAGTTTCTAAAGCATTAAGCCTTGAAATAGCGGTTTCATGTATTTTTAATAATTGTTTAGCGTATGGAAGAAAATTTTCTCCAGCAGTTGTAAGTACTACATTTTTATTTGTTCTAATAAATAATGGCTTACCTACATTATCTTCCAGATGTTTTATTCTGCTTGTTATAGTTGATTGAACTACATGAAGCTGTTCTGCTGTTTTCGTAAAATTTTTAAAATTAGCTAGGCATATAAATGTCTTTAAAAGTTCATAATCCATATTTAAATTACTCCTAAGCAATGATTTTTATTTTCGATTATTACTATTAAATATATTCGTTAGACGAATAGAAAAACCTTTCTTATAATCTAATTAAGGAATACTTAAGGGAATTTTATAAAAAAATAGATAAGAAGGGGTGAAATAGCAGATGAGTAATACTGTTTTAATGGTGGTAGATGTCCAAAATAGATTAATTAATGAACATCCTTATAATGAAAAGAAAGTTGTTGGAAATATTAAAAAATTAATAGAAGCTGCTAGAAATAATGAAAAAGAAGTTATATATGTACGTCATGATGATGGAGAAGGCACAGAACTTGAAAAGGGCACATATGGATGGCAAATCTATGGTGAAATATCACCTAATAGTAATGAAAAGATATTTGATAAGAAATTTAATAGTGCTTTTATAAAGACTGGCTTGAAGGAGTATTTGGAAAGTAAGAATATAGATACAATAATATTGACTGGACTTCAAACAGAATACTGTATTGATGCTACATGTAAAAGTGCATTTGAACATGAGTATAAGATAATTATTCCTGAAGAAACAAATACAACTTTTGATAATGAATATCTATCTGGTGAAAAGCTTTATGAATTTTATAATTATAAAATATGGAGTAATCGATTTGCAAGAGTTCTTTCAATGAATGAAGTTACAGAAATGCTTATTAAATAGATTGAAATATAGGGATGACTATGTAAAAATAAGGATTCTTAATTTTTTCATAAAATCCACAAATATCAAATGATAAAACTTTACAGCCATATTATAAAAGTTGTAATATGCATATATAAGAAGCATTAGATGCTGTATTATAGAGGTGTATTATGATTAAAGGGAAAGAAAAAAGCTTTTGTAAAAAGATAAATATAATTATTGATGTAATTTCAGCAATATTAATGATAATAATGATTGCAGGAACATTTTTAATATGGAAAAGTGCTCCCGACATAGTTCCAACACATTTTAATTTCCAAGGTGAAGTAGATAATTATGGATCAAAGGATACTATATTTTTGCTATTAGCTATAGCTGCAGTGTGTTATGTTGGAATGGCTGTTTTATCTAAATACCCTCAAATTTATAATTACTGTGTTGAGATAACTCTAGGAAACAAAGAAAAACAGTATTTAATGGCGAAAACATGTATCAAGATATTAAATTTAGAAGTGGTTATTATTTTTTTATATATTCAATTAAAAATTGGAACTATGATGATTAGTGGGAATGAAAGTTTATCAATAGCACTTCTGCCTATAATATTAATTGTTTTAACAGCTACAATTGGAATATACATATGGAAATCTATAAAGAATAGATAATATAGTATAAAGATTTCGGAGTGATATATCAAATAAATTTTATGCTAATGGGAAGAAGGAGGACTAGTTGTTTTGAATCCTCCTTTTTAGAAACTAATTACATAAAATAAAGTAAAGTTATAAATTTTATATGTATGTCTTAATGAGGTGAGTCATTTATTTTTATAGAAATCTTAGTCACATAATCATTTTGATTTTGAACTGATATTTCATCAATTAATCCTTGCTCATAAGAATAGCCTTCTATGGATAGATTATTTTCACTTATGAACTTCATAAGTCTTTCATAAAGAAATACATTTGTATCATAGTAGCCTTTTATATACCCAACTACATACTTTCCCTTAGGTTTTATAAATATATTCTGTTTTGAATCATTTTTTTCTACTCTGGTGAAATAATAATCTGGACGTGAGAAATCACTTTTATTTAATCGATTAGCATTTATCATTACTCCAACAGGGTATCCGCTATCAAGTTTATTATTAAAACAATATTTTAAGTGCTCAGTATATGTATTTATATCATACTCATCTTCAGTTTCCATTATGTAATCACTCAAAACCAGTTTTTCTTCTTCTTGTTCTTCGATTTTAATATCATCATCGAAATTGATTCCAAGCTGAGTAAGACTAATTTTAGTATCCATGAGTTTTTTTAATCTTTGAAGATTTTTAATTTCTTTATCAATTGCTTTCTTTTCTTCTTTAAAAAATTCTATAGCCATTTCAGGATTTCTATTATCAAGGAAAAATTTAATATCTTTAAGAGGCATTCCAAGTCCTTTTAATTGAGTAATTACATTGAACAATTCTATCTGATGATGAGAATAATATCTGTATCTATTATTAAGGACTTTTTCAGGGCAGAATAAGCCTATACTGTCATAGTGAAATAAAGTCTTCTTATGTACATCAAAAAGCTTTGCAAATTCACCAGTTGTAAAATATTTTTTGAAATTATTACTCATACGTTTCCTCCTATTGACTATCCTGTTACAGGATACGATATTATAAATTATATATGAATTTCAATTAATATTAAACAATAGAAATAACAGAAAATATAATTAATTATGTGGCAGATTTTATCTGTTATTTTTTATGTGAGGAAAAGTAAGGAGGATTAATTATTATCTAGCCATCCATGTTCTCTAAAATGTTTGCATAAAGTTCATCAATTGCTAATATTTATGCAGTAATGAGAGCATTTTAGCTTTTAAATGCTCATAAATTCAATTTATAGAAGTTATGCTATCTGAATCTGATGTTGTTGAAAATTTATTGCTTTTAATTACGTTAGATTTCATTTTGAGCGACTTTTCTGTTAATATATCATATATTTCTTTACTTTGGTCTACAAAATTAGTTTTATAAATTTTAATTGAATCAGAATGAGCAATTTTATTTATTAGTGGAACATCAGCAGAATCAGGAATAAAATTTGCTACTATTGCAGCAAAGAATAGAGCTGAAGCAATGCCTACGATTTTAACTTTTATTTTATCATCCATTCTAAATCACTCCTAATATTTATTCTTAAAATAAATTTTCAATGTTAACAAGCAAAATTTACTCTCTATAATATATAGACAAAATAAGAGGTGAAAAAGTTTCAATAATTTTAATAATTTTTACTATTTGTGAAAATTTCTAAAATGAATATATTTAAAGATAACTTGTATAAAAATTACCTTGTAGCAAGTATAATTAAGGCAAGATTATTTGTAAGGAGAACTTTACTATGTCGGTAAGAGAAAATTATAATCATACAATTTATGCATGCTATATTGGATATATAACTCAGGCTATTGTAAATAATTTTGCTCCATTGCTATTTCTAACATTTCAAAGTACTTACGATATTTCAATGGATAAGATAGCATTTTTAGTAACAATGAATTTTGGGGTACAGCTTATAGTAGATTTTTTAGCTGCTAAGTTTGTAGATAAAATAGGCTATCGTACTTGTGTGGTAGCAGCACATATTTTTTCGGCAATTGGGCTAGCTGGCTTAGCTATATTTCCAGGTATATTTAGCAATCACTACATAGGACTACTCATAGCGATATTCTTTTATGCTATAGGTGGTGGATTAATTGAGGTTTTGATAAGTCCTATTGTAGAGGCGTGCCCTACAGAGAAGAAAGAAGCAGCAATGAGTCTTTTGCATTCGTTTTATTGCTGGGGACATGTATTTGTAATTTTAAGTTCAACATTATTTTTTATATTTGTAGGAATTAAAAATTGGTATATACTAGCATGTTTATGGGCAATTATACCTTTATTAAACACATTTTATTTTTTAAAGGTTCCTATTCAAACCTTAGTAGAATATGATGAAGGATTATCCACAAAAGAATTGTTTAAATTAAAGGCATTTTGGATATTATTACTTTTAATGATTTGCGCAGGGGCATCTGAACAAGGAATGAGTCAGTGGGCATCTGCTTTTGCAGAATCAGGATTAAATGTATCTAAAACAATTGGTGATTTAGCAGGACCGTGTTCTTTTGCAATTCTTATGGGATTTTCAAGAGTTTTTTATGCAAAGTTTAGTGAGAAAATAAAACTAGATGTATTTATGATTTTTAGTGGTGGGCTTTGTATAATAAGTTATTTAATAGCGGCATTATCTAGTAATCCTATATGGGGACTTATTGGGTGTGGATTGTGTGGACTTTCAGTTGGAGTTTTATGGCCAGGAACATTTAGTATTGCATCAAAGAGCTTACGTAGAGGAGGAACTGCAATGTTCGCGTTTTTGGCACTTGCAGGAGATGTAGGCTGTTCGCTAGGACCAACAGTTGTAGGAACTATATCTGGAGTTTTTCAAGATGATTTGAAAAAAGGATTTTTAGCAGCGATTATATTCCCTGTATTTTTAATATTAGGATTAGTTGCGTATAATAAAAAATAAGCCATAAAAAGTGTCTATATTAAGTTTGATGATTATTTTGATATAGACACCTTTTATTTTTTAGAAATTTATATAATTTTAGATAATAAATAAATTATTTTTACAGTGATTTGCTGTGTTTAGATATATATTCTTTTACTTCAATAAGATTTTTAAACTGACAGTTTGAGTATTTGATAATTTCATCAGTAGGTGCTAATAAATCTTCTACATGAAAAGGCAACATTTGAGCACTGTACGCTGCTATTATACCTGATGGTGAATCTTCAATAACAATGCATTGTTCAGGCCTTTTATTAAGTTTTTTAGCAGCTTTTAAGAATATATCAGGGTCAGGTTTTGAGCGCTCTACATCATCTGCACATATAATTGCATCAAATATATTTTGAAGACTGTGTATTTTGAGCTGCATATCAAGTTTGTGCCTTGGTGAAGATGTGGCTATGGCAATTTTATAATCATTTGATTTTAAATAATTTATTATTTCAAGAGCACCTGTCTTCATTGGTACTTGTCCGTTATCTATAGCTTTTTTTAAAGCTTCATCACATTCAGCAAATATTTTTTCTCCAGGAAAGTTATTTCCAAAGTGATCATTTAAAAGTCTAATACATGTTTTACGGTCACGTCCTATCAAAGTTAAATAAAACTCTAGTGTCATTTCATATCCGTGTTTAGGATAAATTTTCTTCCAAATATCAAGATAGATTCTTTCAGTATCGAAAATAACACCATCCATATCAAAAATTACTGTATCTCTATTCATAAAATTAAGCTCCTTACTATTCTGATTGTGTTTTATGATAAATAAGTAGTGTGCCATGTTTAATTATATCATATTGGAAAATGTGACTAATTAAATTGTGAAAAGCTAACACTTTATTTATCAATAGCTTTTTCCTTAAAAAAGAAAGTTACCAACTAAGTATAATATAGCAATATGTATTGGATAGAAAAAATAAAATAAATATTTTAGCCCTGTACCCTTTTTGCCATTGTAGCAAAGCATGAAAGGGAGTGCTGCTATCATCATCCATTGATAATCAACAAATAATAAATGATTTAAATCATGTCCTCCTGCTAACGTGAGAAGAAAATATATAATGCAGAATATTCCGTAAGATTTAATTGTATTTAGTTTTGTATCTTTAAAATAGTACATAAGAACACCTAAAAAAACAAATATAAAAGATCCTTCACAAAATATTAAGTTTGGTAATAATGCAGAAAAAAGCATTATTGATGCACGTAATGGTACAAAAATCATTCCTAAAATACATATTATAGTAGAAAGAATTTGAAAGATAATAAACTTTCTCATCATTTTCTTTCCTTCTATAGGATTCTCTTTTTTATACTCTTTAATGGAAACAATAACTCCAATAAGAAAGAACATAACAAATATATTGTTAGTGATAGGTGCATATGGATTTTTAATAATATTATTTAAAATAAGATCACCTACAGCCATAGCACTACCAAAGAAATATATTCTTTTTAGATATTTTCTTCTATCATGGGTGTAATGTAATCCCCAGACCATAGTATAAATAAATAGTGGGGCAGATAATCTTCCAATCCAATGAAACCATATTGGTATTCCAGGAATGAATTCAGCAATATGATCAATCAACATCAATATTAATGCAATTATTTTAATAGTGGTGCTAGTCATATTTATGACCTCCTGATTATATATTTTAAGTTTTATCTAATGTAGATGTTGCATAATTATATATCCCAGCTAGATAAATAAAAATCGAATCTGTTGTACATATATGTATTTTTATATATAGGAAAATGTATGTATACAAGAATATGAGAATATATAAATAATTATATACCTAAATAAAACAATAATATTTAGGTATATTAAGCCTTTTTGGCTATACGTTTATATTACCATTGTTTAAGTTAATAAAATAATATTAAACTTTTATTATTTACAAACGGAAATAAATGCTTCAAATATTTTTAATCCATTTTCATGGTTGCTTTCAGCCATCATTTCTGGATGGAATTGAACACCTACAATAAAATTGTTATCATCAATTTTTTCTATGGCTTCTATGATGTTATCTTTAGAGCGAGCAGTTATTTTGAAGCCAGGAGCAACTTTATTAACAGATTGGTGGTGATAACTGTTAGTTACTGTCTTATTACCTAAAACATCATATAGGAAAGAGCCTTTTTCAATATCAATTGTGTGAGTAAGGGTACCCATACTTGTTGACTGGGAGTGCTTAAGTTGTGTTCCTTTTGCATAAGATAGGTCTTGATATAACGTTCCACCAAAGAATATATTTATGATTTGTATGCCTCTACAGATGCACAATATAGGTTTCTTGTGCTTATTTGCTGCATTTATAAGCTTCATTTCAAAGTCATCTCTTTCTGTAGATATTGTTCCTAATTTCTCAGCTGGTTCTTCATTAAATAAAAGTGGATTTGGATCTGGTCCTCCAGATAATATTAATCCATCTAAAATTTTAACTTGCTCTTCAATTACTTTTTCATCAGAAGTGATAGGAAGTATAACTGGTATTCCACCAGCGTTAATAACGGAATTAGTATAATCCATATTAATTCTGCAATAAGTATATGAGAAATATTCACTTGAGGCCATTTCAGAAGATATGCCACTGCTAATTCCTATAATTGGTTTTTTCATATTCAATAACTCCTTTATTTGTTAGTTTATAATTTGTGTATCATTTATAAATTTTTGAATGATAATTTAATTACTGCATATTTAATAGTTTAAGTGTATATAAATGTGATGTATGACTTGAATACACGTTTGATTTTTTATTAAAATGAGAAATACAACTTTGCTATTGATTCTTAATAAATTATCGGAATATTTCGTTATGAGATTATGTGTGGTTGCTAATATTTAATTTCTTATTGTTTCTAGCTTATGTACTTACATTTATTTAAAATAATAAAAGAGCAGGTATATATACAGGTTGTTATGATTTAAAAGTAAAACCCTATTAAGTAATATTTTATTACTTAATAGGGTTAAATTATTCTCCAAGATAAGCATTTTTAATAGCAGAATCATTTAATAAATCTTGAGCATTACCATAAGTTACCATCTTACCAGTTTCAAGAACATAAGCTCTGTGTGCTATTGCTAGTGCCATATTAGCATTTTGCTCAACTAAAAGTACAGTTGTGCCACTTTTATTTATTTCAACTATTGTATCAAAAATATCTTTAACAACAAGAGGCGCAAGTCCCATTGATGGTTCATCAAGTAGAAGCATTTCTGGCCTGTTCATTAAAGCCCTACCTATTGCAAGCATTTGTTGCTCACCACCAGAAAGAGTCCCCGCAGCCTGTTTTTCTCTTTCCTTTAATCTTGGAAATTTTGAAAACACCATTTCTAAGTCTTGTTTTATTCCAGCCTTATCTTTTCTTAAATAAGCTCCAAGCTCTAGGTTCTCCATAACAGTTAATTCAGGAAAGACTCTTCTTCCTTCAGGTACATGAGAAAGTCCTAAAGAAACTATTTTATTTGAAGGAACCTTATTCAATGGTGATCCTTTAAATGTTATATTTCCTGATTTAATAGGTTCAAGGCCTGAAATGGCTCTAAGTGTTGATGTTTTACCAGCACCATTAGCACCTATTAATGTAACTATTTCGCCTTGCTCTACTTCAAGAGAAATATTCTTTAATGCATGTATTACACCATAGTAAAGATTTATATTGTCTAGTTTTAGCACGTTTATGCCCCCTCTCCAAGATAAGCTTCAATTACCTTAGGATTGTTTTTAATTTCATCTGGAGTTCCTTCAGCAATTTTCTTTCCATAATCAAGAACAGCTATTTTGTCGCATATTCCCATTACTAATTTCATGTCATGTTCAATTAATAATATAGAAAGATTATATTTTTCTTTTATCCAATTTATTAAATCCATAAGCTCTGCAGTTTCTTGTGGATTCATCCCAGCTGCAGGTTCATCTAATAATAATAGAGAAGGCTTTGCAGCAAGAGCTCTTACTATTTCAAGTTTTCTTTGTTCTCCATAAGGAAGGTTGCTTGCAAGTTCGTCCTTTTTTACATCAAGAGAAAAAACCTTAAGTAGTTCAATACTCTTTCTATTTATTTCTTCTTCTTCTCTTTTGAATTTAGGAGTTCTAAGGATTGAATCAAAAAGAGAATATTTAACCCTATAGTTGAAACTTACTTTTACATTATCAAGAACACTAAGACTAGAAAAAAGGCGTATATTTTGAAATGTTCTTGCTATTTTTTTCTTAGTAATATTGTAAGGCTTAAGACCATGTATATCTTCGCCTAGATAATTTATTGATCCACTAGTTGGAGTATAAACGCCAGTCAACATGTTAAATATGGTTGTTTTACCAGCACCATTTGGTCCGATAAGTCCAACTATCTCTTTTTCGTCTATAGTAAGATTAAAATCAGAAACTGCTTTTAATCCACCGAATTCTATTGATAAGTTTTTTGCATTTAACATTAATTAAGCCTCCTTTCCATTTTCAATATCACTATTTTTCTTTAATTTATCTAATTTAAATATTTTAAAAGTAATTTCTTTATCACCTAATAATCCTTGAGGTCTGAATATCATAAGTATTATTAAAGCTAATGGATATAATATCATTCTGAAGTTTTGGAATCCTCTTAATAATTCAGGTAAGAATGTTAATATTATAGTAGCTATAACCGAACCAGAAAGTGATCCCATTCCACCAAATACTACAAATGTTAAATAATCAATTGATTTGTTAAAGTCAAATGCAGTCGGTTGAATATATCCCATGTAATGAGCGTAAAGTCCTCCAGCAAGTCCAGCGAAGAAAGCTCCGATGACAAAGGCCATTATTTTATATTTAAAAGCATTGATTCCCATAGATTCAGCAGCAATTTCATTTTCACGTACAGAAAGCATTGCTCTACCTTGAGATGAATGAATAATATTATAAATAATAACTATAGTAATTACTGCGAATATAAATGCTATTGTAAAATTAGTTTTTTTAGGTATGCCTGTAAGCCCTCTTGCACCACCTATAAAATCTATATTCATAATTACAATTCTTATGATTTCACAAAAAGCTAGTGTTGTTATTGCAAAGTAATCTCCTGTTAATCTTAAAGTAGGATATCCAATTAAAGCTGCTATAATGCATGCTATAATTGCACCAATAAATATAGAAACCATAAATGGAAGCTCAGCTTTTTGAGTAAGTATTGCTGAAAGATAAGCCCCAATAGACATAAAACCAGCATGTCCTAAACATAATTGTCCTGTAAACCCAACAATAAGATTTAATGAAACTGCAAGCATTATATTAATTAATGCTAAATTTATTATTCCAGCATAGTATGAATTTATAACTTTAGTTTTTGTTAATCCATATATTATTACATAAGTTAATATAACTCCAATAATTGTTAGAACTGATTTTTTATTTATTTTATTCTTCATACTTATCACCTACACTTTCACATTAGCCTTTTTACCCAAAAGACCAGAAGGCTTAATTAATAGTATTAAAATTAAAATACCAAATACTATTGCATCTGAGAAGCTAGTTGATATGTATGCTTTAGATAATGTTTCTAAAATTCCAATTAAAAGACCACCAACAAGTGCTCCAGGAATGCTTCCAATACCGCCAAGAACGGCAGCTACGAAAGATTTAAGTCCAGGCATAACTCCTATGTAAGGTGTGATACTTGGATAAGATATTGCAACTAATACACCTGCTATACCAGCTAATGCTGAACCAAGAGCAAATGTGAAAGAAATAGTGTTATTAACATTTATACCCATAAGAGAAGCGGCTTCAATATCTTGAGATGCAGCTCTCATTGCTTTACCTAATTTAGTTTTATATACAATAAATTGAAGAACTATAACAAGTAATGCAGATACTAAAAACATTAATATTGTTTTCCATTGTATTTGAACAGCGCCTATATTAAGAGCCCCAGCATTGATTAAATCAGGGAATGGTTTAGGATCAGAACCAACTAAGATTCTCATACTGTTTTGTAATAATAATGATACACCAATTGCAGTAATAAGCAGAGTTATCCTTGGAGAATTTCTTAAAGGCTTATAAGCAATTTTTTCAATTATTATACCTGCTAGTGATGATACCGCCATGGCTACTAAAAGTGTAGGTATTAACGGTAATTTTAGCGTAGTAGCAGAATAGAAGCCCGCGAAGGCTCCTATCATGTAAATTTCGCCATGAGCGAAGTTTATAAGTTGTATTATTCCATAAACCATTGTATAACCTAATGCTAGGAGGGCATACACGCTACCTAAAGCAAGCCCATTAATAAGTTGTTGTATAAATTCCATAGTGTATTCCTCCTATATATTGATTAAGGTTCTATTTTTGTTACTAATTCTTTTTGACCTTTATTAACTTTGATAATGGCAGCACTCTTTATAGCACTTCTATCTTCGCCAAATTTAATATCACCAGTTACACTTTGAAGTTCCATTCCTTTTAAAGCGTCTTTGATTGCAGGTCCTTCAGTGCTATTAGCTTTTTCTATTGCTTTAACTAAGATTTTAGAAGTATCGTAAGATAAAGCAGCAAAAGCATCTGGTTCTTTGTTGTATTTAGCTTTGTAAGAATCAACGAATGTTTTAACTGCTTCATCTGTATCTCCTGAATAATAGTGATTTACATACATTGCACCATCTACAGAATCTCCACCGATTTCAACTAATTTTTCAGATTCCCAACCGTCACCGCCTAAGAATTGAGATGTAATTCCCATTCCTCTAGCTTGTTTAGTGATAAGACCAACAGTGTTATAGTAATCAGGTAATATTAATACATCAGGATTTAATCCTTTAATTTTTGTTAATTGAGCATTAAAGTCAGTGTCCTTGTCATTATAAGTTAAGAATTCACCAACTTGTCCTCCGGCAGCTTCAAATTTTTCTTTAAAGCTATCTGCTATTCCTTTTGAATAATCTGAACCAGCATTGTATAAAACAGCAGCTGTTTTAGCGCTTAAATCTTCAGAAGCATATTTTGCAAGAACATCACCTTGGAATGAGTCGACAAAACATCCCCTAAACATATATTCTCCACCAACATCTGTTATAGTTGGTTCTGTACCAGTTGGAGTAATCATAGGAATTTCTCTTTGAGTTGCATTTGGAGCAATTGCAAGAGTAGCACCAGATGTAACTCCACCTAATATTGCACATACCCCATCACTGTCAACTAACTTGTTAAAAGCTTGCATTGCAGCATCAGCAGTAGCTTGATCATCTTCAAATAAGAACTTTATTTGTTTTCCGTTTATTCCACCAGCTTTATTTATTTCCTCTTCTAATAATTGAGCTCCTTCTTTTACCGAAATACCATATGTAGATGCTGAACCAGATAAAGGTCCGATTGCACCTATTTTTATAATATCTCCACTATCAGATTTAGATGCTGAATCTGAATCGCCGCCAGTGCTTGTACCACTGCATCCGGCAAAAAGCATAACTGACATGGCAGATGCTAAGATTCCTGAAAGTAATTTCTTTTTCATAAATATATCCCCCTCTAAAATAAAATGAAAATGATAATATATCAAAGAAATAAAATTATCATTATTGAATTGATATGAAAAACACATCTGATTTATTGATATAATATCATAATGTGATATTAACTACAAGAATAATATTTAATATTATATGAAAAAAATAATAAAATTAGGATGTAAAGGATATAAGTAGATAGAGTGATATAAACTTATAGGTCAATATGTATTTAAGAGCTGTATTTATTAAAAAAATAAAGTTCTATAAATAAAATCATTATTAATGATAAGTTTATTTATGGTTGCTTATTTATAAATTAAGTTAGCAGTTATTATTTTTATCAGATGGAATAAAAAATATAGTTAAGATATTTATTTAAAATGATATATATTTATGAAACAAGTGAGCGCAATTAGTAAAGATATATGATATAGTAGCCTTATTTGAGTTGGATGATTAAGATATTATACTATTTAAATTAAGAAGTATTTTAAACTTAATAAGGCAATCTATAACAATAGTTAAGTATTAAAAATAGTTAGATATTTAAGGAAGATATTAATGAACATATTATTGAAGGAATATATTAATGTATTTGAAATTTCATCTCTTTATATAATATATTAAATATTAGATTATTAGATAAAGTATAGTCCGTAATGATTTATAGAAAGTGAGAATTTATATTATATAGTGTAGTAAGAACCTGTTTTCCTCTAATGGTAAATATTTAATTATAATAAAAAATCGCATTTTTAGAATTAGAATTATAGAGTTTTAAACTACATAATATATAAATTTTTCTATATTAATTCCATTTATATATAAATACTTATCCAGGCGTATCAATAGTAGAAAATATGAGAAAAATGTAGCATATAATAAATAATAATAGGATAATTTGATATAATGTAATGTATAAAACGAATATTTCTATATATGGAATGGTATGATGTAACACGTCGCTAGGAACTGAAGGCAAAACTTTTTAAGGTCAAATTCAAAGTTTGATGTAAATTAAAAAAAATGAAAAAAGTTGTTGACAGATGTAGAAAGCGGTGTTAAACTAAGGAAGTCGCTTGAGGGTGACAGATAACAACGAAAGTTGTTGAAAAGAAATGGTCTTTGAAAATTGAACAGAATATAATAAACAACACGAAGTTTAGTGGAGTTTAGTACGAGGAAGCAAAATATTTATGAAATGAATAGTACTGTGTACATGAATGAATAAATATTATAGCTGACGAAGTGATAAAATTCAATAAACAAGTGAATTAGTAAACCAGCAATTCTTTTATAAGAGTAAGAGCAAAGATTAAACTTTTTATTGAGAGTTTGATCCTGGCTCAGGACGAACGCTGGCGGCGTGCCTAACACATGCAAGTCGAGCGATGAAGTTTCCTTCGGGAAATGGATTAGCGGCGGACGGGTGAGTAACACGTGGGTAACCTGCCTTATAGTGGGGGATAGCCTTTCGAAAGGAAGATTAATACCGCATAAGATTGTAGTATCGCATGATATAGCAATTAAAGGAGCAATTCGCTATAAGATGGACCCGCGTCGCATTAGCTAGTTGGTGAGGTAATGGCTCACCAAGGCGACGATGCGTAGCCGACCTGAGAGGGTGATCGGCCACATTGGGACTGAGACACGGCCCAGACTCCTACGGGAGGCAGCAGTGGGGAATATTGCACAATGGGCGAAAGCCTGATGCAGCAACGCCGCGTGAGTGATGACGGCCTTCGGGTTGTAAAACTCTGTCTTCAGGGACGATAATGACGGTACCTGAGGAGGAAGCCACGGCTAACTACGTGCCAGCAGCCGCGGTAATACGTAGGTGGCAAGCGTTGTCCGGATTTACTGGGCGTAAAGGGAGCGTAGGCGGATGTTTAAGTGGGATGTGAAATACTCGGGCTCAACTTGAGTGCTGCATTCCAAACTGGATATCTAGAGTGCAGGAGAGGAAAGGAGAATTCCTAGTGTAGCGGTGAAATGCGTAGAGATTAGGAAGAATACCAGTGGCGAAGGCGCCTTTCTGGACTGTAACTGACGCTGAGGCTCGAAAGCGTGGGGAGCAAACAGGATTAGATACCCTGGTAGTCCACGCCGTAAACGATGAATACTAGGTGTAGGGGTTGTCATGACCTCTGTGCCGCCGCTAACGCATTAAGTATTCCGCCTGGGGAGTACGGTCGCAAGATTAAAACTCAAAGGAATTGACGGGGGCCCGCACAAGCAGCGGAGCATGTGGTTTAATTCGAAGCAACGCGAAGAACCTTACCTAGACTTGACATCTCCTGAATTACTCTGTAATGGAGGAAGCTCTTCGGAGCAGGAAGACAGGTGGTGCATGGTTGTCGTCAGCTCGTGTCGTGAGATGTTGGGTTAAGTCCCGCAACGAGCGCAACCCTTATTGTTAGTTGCTACCATTTAGTTGAGCACTCTAGCGAGACTGCCCGGGTTAACCGGGAGGAAGGTGGGGATGACGTCAAATCATCATGCCCCTTATGTCTAGGGCTACACACGTGCTACAATGGCCGGTACAGTAAGATGCAATACCGTGAGGTGGAGCAAAACTCAAAAACCGGTCTCAGTTCGGATTGTAGGCTGAAACTCGCCTACATGAAGCTGGAGTTGCTAGTAATCGCGAATCAGAATGTCGCGGTGAATACGTTCCCGGGCCTTGTACACACCGCCCGTCACACCATGAGAGTTGGCAATACCCAAAGTTCGTGAGCTAACGCGTAAGCGAGGCAGCGACCTAAGGTAGGGTCAGCGATTGGGGTGAAGTCGTAACAAGGTAGCCGTAGGAGAACCTGCGGCTGGATCACCTCCTTTCTATGGAGAAATCTAATTAGCATGATGTCTAATTAGTAAGTACATGAAAATGTACTATAATATATAACTTACTCGAATTGTTACTAATCTATTATAGATCTGTTCAATTTTGAAAGACTAAGTTCTTTCAAAATTGCGAAGTTTAATGACTTCAAGCACGAGGAATCGAAATGATTTTTCTAGTGAGCATACTAAAATGTATGTGAACGTAAAAAATCATGAAGATGACGAAGTAATTGATGGCAGTAAACAAGCAAATGTTCTTTGAAAATTGCACATAGATTAATGTATATAAAATACAACAAGCCAAGAAATATATTCTTTGTGAATAGACTAATAAAAAGGTCAAGCTACAAAGGGCGCATGGTGAATGCCTTGGCATCAGGAGCCGATGAAGGACGTGATAAGCTGCGATAAGCTTCGGGTAGGCGCACATAGCCAGAGATCCGGAGATCTCCGAATGAGGAAACTCACATGGGAAACCCCATGTATCATAAAGTGAATTCATAGCTTTATGAGGGAACACCTAGGGAACTGAAACATCTAAGTACCTAGAGGAAGAGAAAGAAAAATCGATTTTCTGAGTAGCGGCGAGCGAAAGGGAAAGAGCCCAAACCGAAGATTTATCTTCGGGGTTGCGGACAGAACATAACGTGAAATTATTGCTAACCGAACACAACTGGAAAGTTGGACCATAGGAAGTAATAGTCTTGTAAGTAAAAGCAATAATGAACAGTTCTGCTCCAGAGTACCACGAGACACGTGAAACCTTGTGGGAAGCAGGGAGGACCACCTCCCAAGGCTAAATACTACCTGATGACCGATAGTGAAGCAGTACCGTGAGGGAAAGGTGAAAAGAACCCCGGGAGGGGAGTGAAATAGAACCTGAAACCATGTGCCTACAACCGATCAAAGCACCTTATGTGTGTGATGATGTGCTTTTTGTAGAACGAGCCAACGAGTTACGGTATGTAGCGAGGTTAAGTACTTAAGGTACGGAGCCGAAGGGAAACCAAGTCTTAATAGGGCGACTAGTTGCATGCTGTAGACCCGAAACCGGGTGACCTATCCATGGCCAGGTTGAAGCGAGGGTAAAACCTCGTGGAGGACCGAACCACGTTGCTGTTGAAAAAGCATGGGATGAGCTGTGGATAGCGGAGAAATTCCAATCGAACTCGGATATAGCTGGTTCTCCTCGAAATAGCTTTAGGGCTAGCGTCGACAAATGTGAGTAGTGGAGGTAGAGCACTGAATGGGCTAGGGGGCATAGCGCTTACCGAACCTTATCAAACTCCGAATGCCATATACTATCAGGTCGGCAGTCAGACTATGAAAGATAAGTTCCATGGTCAAAAGGGAAACAGCCCAGATCGTCAGCTAAGGTCCCAAAGTGTAAGTTAAGTGGAAAAGGATGTGGGATTTCTAAGACAACTAGGATGTTGGCTTAGAAGCAGCCATTCATTAAAAGAGTGCGTAATAGCTCACTAGTCAAGAGATCCTGCGCCGAAAATGTCCGGGGCTCAAACTTACCACCGAAGCTACGGGTTCACACTTAGTGTGAGCGGTAGAGGAGCGTTGTAATCGGGCTGAAGTCGTACCGTAAGGAGCGGTGGACTGATTACAAGTGAGAATGTTGGCATTAGTAGCGAGATGTAGGCGAGAATCCTACAGGCCGAATATCTAAGGTTTCCTGGGTAAAGTTTGTCTTCCCAGGGTTAGTCGGGACCTAAGGCGAGGCCGAAAGGCGTAGTCGATGGACAATTGGTTGATATTCCAATACCACTATCATCGTTATTACCGAGGGTGTGACGGAGAAGGATAGGATGTGCTAGCTATTGGATGCTAGTCGAAGCGTTTAGGGAGTTAGAGTAGGCAAATCCGCTCTAACAATTCTGAGGCGTTATAGGGAAGGTTCTACGGAACCGAAGTATCTGATTCCATGCTTCCAAGAAAAGCATCTAGGGAGAGAAGTAGTGCCCGTACCGCAAACCGACACAGGTAGATGAGGAGAGAATCCTAAGGCCGACGGAAGAATTGCAGTTAAGGAACTAGGCAAATTGACCCCGTAACTTCGGGAGAAGGGGTGCCTACGAAAGTAGGCCGCAGAGAATAGGCACAAGCAACTGTTTAACAAAAACACAGGTCTCTGCTAAAGCGTAAGCTGATGTATAGGGGCTGACGCCTGCCCGGTGCTGGAAGGTTAAGGGGAACACTTAGCGCAAGCGAAGGTGTGAACTTAAGCCCCAGTAAACGGCGGCCGTAACTATAACGGTCCTAAGGTAGCGAAATTCCTTGTCAGGTAAGTTCTGACCCGCACGAATGGCGTAATGACTTGTGCACTGTCTCAACTGCAAATCCGGCGAAGTTGTAGTGCGAGTGAAGATGCTCGCTACCCGCGATTGGACGGAAAGACCCCGTAGAGCTTTACTGTAGCTTAGCATTGAATTTCGGTATTGTCTGTACAGGATAGGTGGGAGACTGGGAAATCAGGGCGTCAGCCTTGATGGAGTCGTTGTTGGGATACCACCCTGATAGTATTGAAATTCTAACTGGATGCCATGAAACTGGTGACAGGACATTGTTAGGTGGGCAGTTTGACTGGGGCGGTCGCCTCCTAAAATGTAACGGAGGCGCCCAAAGGTTCCCTCAGAACGGTCGGAAATCGTTCGAAGAGTGTAAAGGCAGAAGGGAGCCTGACTGCGAGACCTACAAGTCGAGCAGGGACGAAAGTCGGGCTTAGTGATCCGGTGGTACCTCGTGGGAGGGCCATCGCTCAACGGATAAAAGCTACCTCGGGGATAACAGGCTGATCTCCCCCAAGAGTTCACATCGACGGGGAGGTTTGGCACCTCGATGTCGGCTCGTCGCATCCTGGGGCTGAAGTAGGTCCCAAGGGTTGGGCTGTTCGCCCATTAAAGCGGCACGCGAGCTGGGTTCAGAACGTCGTGAGACAGTTCGGTCCCTATCCGTCGCGGGCGTAGGAAATTTGAGAGGAGCTGTCCTTAGTACGAGAGGACCGGGATGGACTGACCTATGGTGTACCAGTTGTTTCGCCAGAAGCATTGCTGGGTAGCTAAGTCGGGAAGGGATAAACGCTGAAAGCATCTAAGTGTGAAGCCCACCTCAAGATGAGATTTCCCATAGCATAAGCTAGTAAGACCCCTTGAAGACTACAAGGTTGATAGGTCAGAGGTGTAAGTGCGGTAACGTATTTAGCTGACTGATACTAATAGGTCGAGGGCTTGACCAATATTAAGTTGTAATACATTAGGTACTATGTGCAATTTTGAAAGAACATGATTCTTTCAAAAAAAGATTTGTGAAATCAGGATTTTGACTTTGAAATTAGTTTCTTTTAAAGGAAACTCCATCAGCTGAAGCTGAGGAGTGCTAAATTTCAACGAAATCAAAGATTTCGGAAATTTATGCATCTAGTGATGATGGCATAGAGGTAACACTCCTTCCCATTCCGAACAGGAAAGTTAAGGTCTATAGCGCCGATGGTACTGCATGGGAGACTGTGTGGGAGAGTAGGACGTTGCTAGGTAAGTTTAAGAGATAGTTAGAAATAACTATCTCTTTTTAGTTTATAATAAGCGATGATATTTGATTAACATCTCCATTCATAACTTTATATGTAGGATTAAATTCGTGCTTTATTTCAGGAGATAAATTTGAATGTATATATAATGTATCTAATCCAACTGACTGAGCACCTTTTATATCACAAATAGGATCATTTCCAATCATTATAGATTTTTTTATATCTAAATTAAGGTCACTAATTAATTGCTCAAAAAATTTTGAATCAGGTTTGCAAATATAATAATCAGATGAAAAATAGATTTTATCAAAATATTTTTCTATATCTAAAATTCTCATTTCATACAGAGTGAATACTTGTTGAGCATTTGATAATAGATAAATATTTTTTTCTTTTCTTTTTAGTAATTCTAATAGTTCTATTACCCCATTATAAAGTTTTAAATATTTTATTGAAAGAGTTCTAAACAGATGTGCTGTTGATTTAACTAAATCTTCAGATGGTTTAACTTCTTTTTCTTCATAAAGAATTTTAAATATATTTTCTAATGGGAAATCTGGATATTTAGTATGAGATAAAGATTTCTGTTTTTCTTTAAATTTATTAAGATATGATGCTTTTAATTCATCAGAAGAATATATAGCACCATTAAATGAATAAAACAATGAAAGTTTACTCCAAAGAATTTTAGATTTTTTATTAGTATGTATATCTACCAATGTTCCATAAAGGTCAAATATATAATTAGTATACATGAATAAATCCTTCTTTCTTGTTATAGATTGCACTATAAATTTATATAATATAAATCTTTATAATAAAAATAAAGATAACATATAAATTATTCTATATATAAGTTGATAAATCCTTGTTTAAGAATACTTTTTGGAAATATTCACATATGAAATTGTTATATATTATTTGACATGAAATCAGAATATATCTAAAATATAAGCATTGGACATAAATAGGGGGAATTATATGGAATCATATATAACAATGCTAATTATAGTGTGCCCACTAGTATTTTTAGCAGGATTTGTTGATGCAGTTGCTGGCGGTGGTGGATTAATATCACTTCCAGCATATATTTTTGCTGGTGTGCCTATATATGTGGCTTATGGAACTAATAAATTTGCTAATAGTATAGGAACTGCTGTAGCGACTAGTAAATTTTTCAAAAGTGGAAATATAAAATTAAAACTAGCTATATTATCAGCTATTGGTGCAATAATAGGATCTTGGCTTGGAGCAAAATTAGTTTTGATATTAGATGAAAAGTACTTACATTATTGTTTAATGATCATATTGCCAATTGTAGCAGTATTTTTATTATTTAATAGAAGTTTCGGTTCAGTAGAAGAAGAAAAAGAAATTAAAAAAAAAGATATGTATTTTATGTCTTTAATAATTGGATTTATAATAGGAGGCTATGATGGCTTTTTTGGACCAGGTACAGGAACATTTTTAGTACTAGCTTTCACCTCATTATTAGGATTTAATTTAATTACGGCATCAGGAAATGCTAAGGTAGTTAACCTTGCATCTAATATAGGAGCTTTAATAGCCTACATATTAGGCTCTAAAGTGTCATTTGCCATAGGAATACCAGCAGCAGTATGTTCAGTAGCAGGAAATTATATAGGAGCTCATTTAGCAGTTAAAAATGGAGCGAAATTCATTAAACCAATTATTTTATTAGTGGTAGGAATGTTATTTATAAAAGTTCTTTTAGGATTTTTTGATTTATAAATTTTATAATTATTTAGATAAATTAAAAAATATTTACATATTATTAATATAGTGCTATAATTATTAGTAATTTAATTAGGAAAAGCCTAAGGTAGAGGTGCTGTAAGCAATAAGTACTTATTATGAGCTGGCAAGCTATGATTAATTTAGGAAAGGTGCTATGGCCGAAGGAAGAAATTATGCAAAGATTTGTTTCTGGGTATACATAGAATATATGTATAACTGTCACGAAAGTGGAGAGCTACAGAGGTTTGATGAAACTATTTATTATAATTACATTTATTCATATATGAATATTTCAAAAGATTTCAAAAATAGTTTCGTCTTAGCTTTAGTGATTAACTCTACCCGTCTGGTTTTATATCAGACGGGTTTTCCTATTTAATTACAAAATTAAAAGGAGTGTATTAAAAAATGAAGATTCAAGGTGTAATTGTACCATTAGTAACGCCATTTAAAGATGGAAAGTTAGATGTTAAATCATATGAAAATATGATTAATCATTATATAGATCAAGGAGTAAATGGGTTTATGCCTCTTGCAACAACAGGAGAATCACCAACATTATCATCATGTGAGTATGAGGAAATAGTAGAGAAAACAATTGAAGTAAATAATAAAAGAGTTCCTATATATATTGGACTTGGAGGTAATAATACTAGTGAATTAGTAAAGAAAGTGAAGACAATAGAAAGATATGATATTGATGGGATACTTTCTGTTACACCTTACTATTCAAAACCGAGTCAAAAAGGAATATTTGAGCATTTTAAAAGCTTATCTGAAGCTACAAGATTAGATATAGTTGTATACAATATTCCATATAGAACAGGTGTAAATATAGAAAATGAAACAATATATAAGCTAGCTGATTTAAATAATATAATTGGAATAAAGGACTGTTGTGCTAACTTGAAGCAAACTACAGATTTACTTTTAAACCCACCAAAAGATTTTTCCATATTAACTGGAGATGATGGATTATTTTATAATACACTCTTACTTGGAGGTCATGGGGGAATAATGGCATCTGCACATTTAAGAACTGCTGATTTTATAAAAGTATATAATCTTGTAAAATCTAATAACCATGTGGATGCGTTAAAAGTATGGAAAGAACTATATGAATTTATTCCCCTTTTATTTAAAGAGCCGAATCCTTCTCCTATTAAGTTTTGTTTAAAGAAAAAAGGATTAATTGAGTCTGATGAAGTTAGATTACCATTAACAGCAATAAGTGATGAATTGAAAGAAGAATTGAATATAATATTAAGCAAATAATAAAATATGAACTATATATGAAACTGATATTATTAAATAATTTAATAACATCAGTTTTTATTAAATTATTAAGAGATTTTGTGAGAAAACGTTGTAGATTTTAATAGATATTAGAATGATAAACATTACTTTGAAGCAATTTTTTGACTGACTATGTAAAAAAGAGTAATATTATAGGGTACAAATTTAAAGGATGTGATAAAACAATGATGCCAAAACTCTTTACAATGTTCAAAAACAAAGAGATCACTAAGAATCAGGTGGCAAAAGATATAATAGCGGGAATTATTGTGGCTGTTATAGCATTACCACTATCAATAGCACTTGCTATATCATCTGGTGTTTCACCAGAAAAAGGTCTTATAACAGCAATTTTTGCTGGATTTCTAATTTCTTTTCTTGGGGGAAGTAAAGTTCAAATTGGAGGTCCAACAGCTGCATTTGTTACTATAATATATTCAATAATTGCAGAACATGGATTAGACGGATTAATTACAGCTGTAATTATGGCAGGAATTATATTAGTTATTATGGGTTTATTAAGATTTGGTTCTCTTATTAGGTATGTACCTAAAACTATAACAGTTGGATTTACTGCTGGCATAGCCGTTACACTTTTCTCAGGCCAGCTTAAAGATTTGCTAGGATTACAAATAGATAATGTACCAGCAGAATTTATTCCAAAATGGGAAAGCTATTTTGCAAATATGAATACATTAAATATATATTCATTAGCAATTGGAATAGGTTGTATAATAATAATTGCACTTTGGCCAAAGGTAAATAAGGTAATACCAGGATCAATGATTGCCCTTATAGTATCTACCCTTTTAGTACAAGTTTTACATTTGCCAGTAGATACAATAGGTAGCAGATTTACTGAAATATCATCGGCTATACCAATTCCAGCATTACCTTCATTCAGTATAGCTACTATAAATAAACTATTTGCACCAGCAATAACAATTGCAATATTAGGGGCATTAGAATCATTATTATCAGCAGTTGTGGCTGATGAAATGATAGATGATACACATGATTCAAATATGGAATTAGTAGCGCAAGGGATTGCCAATATTACTTCAGGATTATTTGGAGGAATACCAGCGACAGGAGCAATAGCTAGAACAGCTGCAAATATAAAATCTGGTGGTAAAAGTCCAATATCAGGCATGGTTCATGCAATAACGTTACTATTTACAATGTTATTACTAATGCCTCTTGCAAAAATGATACCAATGACAACACTTTCAGCAATATTAATAGTAGTTGCTTACAATATGAGTGGTTGGAGAATATTTAAAGAACTGTTACGTGCACCTAAGAGTGATATAATAGTTCTATTAGTTACGTTTGGATGTACAGTAATCTTTGATTTAGTTGTTGCTATTGGTTTTGGAATGATAATGACAATGGCGCTATTTATGAAGAGAGTTACAGATACAACAGAGATAAGAGATTTAGTATATGAAAAAGTATTCGAGGGCGATATAACAGAAATGCTTGAAGATGCAGCAGGGAAAATAAATATTTATCAAGTAAATGGACCAATATTTTTTGGTGTTGTTCAGGACTTTATACATAAAACTAAAGAATTAAATCAATCAATGGAAGTATTGATTTTAGATATGAGACATACTCATGCTATAGATGCATCAGCAGTAGATGCTATAAATAAGTTGCTTGCCCAATGTTCAAAACTGAATATAAAACTATATCTTACACATGTAAATGAACAGCCGGTTAGAGTTTTGAAAAGAATGGGCTTTACAGATAGGTTGGGCGAAGAAAATATATATGAAACCAAAACTAAAGCTATAGTAGATGCGTATGAATATGTGCAAAAATTAATAGCTTAGTTAAATAAATAGAAGTAAATCAAAAAAGTAAATGATATTAATTATCAATAAATAAGACAAGTATATTTTTTTTGATAGTGCAGATAATATTACTGACTAAGTTGTCAGAAGGAGTGATTTTAATGTCAGTAAATGAATGTATTAAATGCACAGTAAACAATTGTAAGCACCATGCACAACAAAAGGATTATTGTACCCTAGAAGTAATTCAAGTAGGTACACATGAATCTGATCCAACACAAAAAGCATGTACAGATTGTGATTCATTTGAATTAAAATTCTAATAGAAATTAGAGCTAATAAAAATATCTCAAGCTAAAATACATAGCTTGAGATATTTTTTTCTTTTAGAAAATTATATTATGTTTATATCCACTATGCTTGGTAGAAACTTGGTCTGCATGCAATTGGCTGAGTAAGATTGAATAGCAAAATATAAATTTTAGTTGTCACTTATATTTATGGTAAAATATTTAAAGGTCATAGTTAATATAGTTATATATAACAGGAGAAATATATAAGAATATTAGAAGAAATATATATATAAATAGCTACATACAAGAATACAAGAATATAAGAATACTTTAGGATGTGATTTGCTTGGAGCATAATTGGGAAAGAACAATGCCCTATTTAAATTTAAATTTGGAACAAATAAAAATATTATTTAGAGGAATATTAAAGGCAGAAGATATTAAATATATTTCAAGAATGGATGAAGGTTGTAGGACTACTAATTATAAAATAGATACTAAAAATAAAGGGAGCTTTATATTAAAAATATTTTTTGATAATAATGAAAGCTATAAAAGAGAAATTAAATTATTTAATAAATTAAGAAACGAAATTAAAGTGCCAGAAATATATAGACTTGATAATCATGAGATAATTGAAAATAGAGAATTTGTAATATATAGAAGATTAGATGGACAAAGTCTTAGCAGTTATATTAGAGAAGGGAATATAATAGAAGAAAATTTTGTACGACAAGTTGCAAATACTATGGTAATTATACATAAAAATAAATATGATAAAGTGGGATTTTTAGATGATAATTTACAAATAAAATCTTTGACTCCACCATTAAGCGAATGGTACAGGATGTTTATGGGAAAAAATGCTCAAATAAGATTGGGAGAAAAAATAAAAAATCAGATTTATAAGATAGTAGATGAGAATGAACATATATTAAAAGCATTAGATAATGATCCTAGAATGGTTCATGGAGATTTTCAAGGAACAAATATACTTATTGATAATGAAGGAAATTTATCAGGTGTATTGGATTGGGAATTTTGTATGGCAGGTCATCCTTTAGCTGACATAGGACAATTCTTTAGATATGATGAGTACTTTAATAATGATTTAATAAATGCATTTGAAGATGAATATAAAAAGCAATCAAATTATATTTTGATAGATGATTGGTATAAAATAAGTAAAATTAGAGATATAACGAATCTACTTCAACTCATAGATAAGGACGAAGATATGCCTAATAAATACTTTGATATTAGAGAAAAAATGAAAAAAATTTTAGAATTTTATAAAAAAAATTGATTGTCGAAATAAGATATTGTTTAATTTGGTATAATAAATTCTATAATATAGTAGTAAAAACCATATGTTCAATTAAAATACTATAGTAATAAAGGTTATAAGATATATGATAAATTTGTAACATATTAAGTAAAATTTAAAAAATGTCAAAAAAAGTATTGACAAAATATAAGTGAATACATATACTAGAAATATAACGATGGCGTTTAGGAAAAGTATACGTGAAGTATATTCCTAAACGTCTTTTTTTATAAAATTTTTTAGATAATTATTATTTAAATTAATGTGCACGTTACTTTTAAATATATAATGAATTCTTATCAAAAAATTAAGTTTATTAATTTTAGGGGGAACTTTATATGGATTTAAATTTTGCAGATATTAGCTTTATATTGATTTGTTCAGCATTAGTATTCTTTATGACACCTGGTTTAGCATTTTTTTATGGAGGAATGGCTCGTCGAAAAAACGTACTTAATACAATAATGTCATCATTCTTTATTTGTGGACTAGCATCAGTAATGTGGGTACTAATAGGGTATTCACTCTCTTTTGGAACTGATTTTCATGGAATAATTGGCGGATTTAATTATATTGGTCTAAGTGGAGTTGGTGCAGAACCTAATAGTGCATATGCATCTAATATTCCACAATTATTATTTGCAGCATTTCAAATGATGTTCGCAATAATAACACCAGCGCTTGTTACAGGATCATTAGTTGGAAGAATGAAATTTTCATCTCTATTTGTATTTGTTGCTGCATGGCTTATTTTAGTTTATTATCCATTAGCCCATATGGTATGGGGAGACGGTGGTTTAATAAGAGCATTAGGAGCAGTAGACTTCGCAGGTGGTAATGTAGTTCATATAAGCTCAGGTGTATCAGGACTCGTAGCTTGTATTATATTAGGAAAGAGAAGAGAATATGGTATGTTGTCATATAAACCACACAATATTCCATTAGTTGTATTAGGAGCAGCATTACTTTGGTTTGGATGGTTTGGATTTAATGCAGGTAGTGCATTAGGAGCAAATGAATTAGCTGTACATGCATTTATGACAACAAATACATCAGCAGCTTGTGCAATGCTTACATGGATGTTAATAGAAAAAGTGAAACATGGTAAGCCAACAGTTCTTGGCGCAGCGACTGGAGCAGTTGTAGGTCTTGTAGCAATTACTCCTGGTGCAGGGTTTGTTCCACTTTGGTCATCAATTATAATTGGAGCACTTGTATCTCCTATATGTTTCTTCTTTATGGGTAAGGTTAAATCTAAGTTTGGATATGATGATGCTCTTGATGCATTTGGATGCCATGGAATTGGAGGCATATGGGGTGGAATAGCTACAGGACTATTCACACAAAAATCAATAAATTCAGCAGCACAATGGAATGGATTATTTTTTGGTGATACTAAGTTATTTGTTGCACAAATAATGAGTATAATTATAACTATAGTATTTGCAGGAGTTATGACATTTATAATAGTTAAAGTTATAAAATTATTTGGTGATATCAGAGTTTCAGAAGATTCAGAGGCAGAAGGATTAGACATAACTGAACATAGTGAATCTGCTTATCCATCATTTAATGGATTAGATTAGGGGGAATTAAGTCATGAAAAGAATAGAAGCTATTATAAGACCATCAAAGCTTGAAGCAATAAAGACAGCATTAAAAAATGAAAATATAAATGGTATAACTATAAGTCAGGTAATGGGATGTGGTCAGCAACGTGGATGGACTGAGTACTATAGAACAAATGAAGTAGTTACAAATGTTCTCCAAAAGATAGAAGTTAAAATTGTTGTTGAAGATGAAAAGGTAGAAGAAGTTATAGAATTAATTTTATCAATAGCTAGAACAGGAGAAGTTGGAGATGGAAAAATCTTTGTAATTGATATAGCTGATTGTATAAGAATAAGAACTGGTGAAAGAGGAAACTCAGCAATTTAAATAAAGGACGTACTGAGTTTATGGGAAAATAACCGAAATTCAATATATGATAGGCTCGATTGTAGGGAAATTTAAGCTAAAACTTCTAAAGAGAGAGGGTGTGCCCAAAACTATTTGCTCCAACAGCAAGTGTTGGACAAATAATTTTGGAACAACCTCTCTCTAAGAAGTTAAAAGCTTAAATTTCTTAATACAATACTATGCCTATTCATATATTGAATTTCTTTGTTTTTCTATAAACTAATTATTACGATGGAACAAAGAAATGAATCCATTGTTTTTTGTAGAAAAGCGAGCATAACATGAGAGTTTCATTTCAGGTATTATTCACTAAACCTTGTACATACCTTATTTATAAAATATATGAATTTAAAATCATGAAATTCAAATAATAACTAATAGATAAAAAAGATAAATCTATGAAGTTAGGAGAATATCTGATGAAGGAAAAATTTTTAGAGATTGAAAAACATTTATTAAATGATGAAAAACCATCTATATATTTAAATGAGCAAGTTGAAAATGGTGATTTTGATGAGTATCCATTATCCATGATAAAAGACCTATTGACTGTAGAACAAAACCCAATATATCATCCAGAAGGAAATGTATTTATCCATGCCATGATGGTAGTAGATGAAGGCGCAACAGTGAGAGAGAGAAGCAAGGACAAAAAGGCATTTATGTGGGCATTGCTTTTACATGATTTGGGAAAGAAGCCTACCACAAAATTAAGAAAAGGAAAATTGACATCTTATAATCATGATACAGTGGGAGCTAAGATGGCACGAGAATTTTTAGAATATTTTAATCAAGATGAGGTTTTTATAAATAAAGTAATTTCATTAGTGAGATGGCACATGCAGATTTTATTTGTAACAAAGAATTCAAGGTTTCAAAATATTAAGCAAATGCTTGAAGATGTTGATGTTGATGAAATGATTTTAGTATCAAGGTGTGATAGACTTGGAAGAGGAAATTTAAATAAATTAAAACGTGAAGAAACCTTAAAAGAAGTAGAAAACTTTAAAAAGATATTAAAAAATAAGTAATAGAGATTTAGAAAGATCTCTATTACTTACTCTAATTAATGTTCTATTAAGCGAATATTCCTAATGAATAACCAATTATACCAAGAATGAATATTCCAAAGATAATCCATACTGCATTAACTTTATTCTTAAGTAGTTTCATACAAATGAATGTGAATAATAATGGAAGTAATCCAGGTAATAATTGATCCAAGATATTTTGTACAGTTGTTACTGTAGTTGTACCATCTTGAGCTGTTATAGTTGAAACAACTAAAGGAACATTGATTGAAGTCCATCTATTAACAAGTGCACCCATTACGAATAGACCAAGTATTGAAGCACCTTCTGTTAATTTTTGAAGCTTACCGCCTGCCATATCTCCAACTATAGTAGTTCCTTTACTATATCCGTAAGAAACTCCCCACCATCTAATTCCAAGACGTACTGCGTTAAATAAAACGAAGAATAATATTGGTCCAAGAACACTTCCTGATAATGCTATAGAAGCACCAAGTGCAGCTACAACTGGTCTTAATGTTCCCCAGAATACTGGATCTCCAACACCTGCAAGAGGTCCCATTAAACCAACTTTAACACCATTTATTGCACCAGCATCGATTTCAGCGCCGTTAGCTTTTTGTTCTTCCATGGCAGCTGTTACTCCAAGGATTGGAGCAGTTACAAACGGTTGCGTATTAAAGAACTCAAGATGTCTCTTTAGTGCTTCTTTTCTTTCTTCACCAGTATATAATCTTTTTATTACTGGAATCATAGCAAAACAATATCCTAGAGCTTGCATTCTTTCAAAGTTCCAAGAACCTTGATGAAAATTAGAACGAATAAATACACTTTTAAGATCACTTTTAGTTAATTTTTTTTCACTCATATTGATTACCATCCTTTCCTTGATTAGTCTAATTCATCATCAGCAATGCTTGATGATGCCATCTCAACTGCTGTTCTATTAGTATTGAACTTAGGATTTAATTGAATATAGATTACAGCTGAAACGACACCAACTATACCTAAAGCAACTAAATTTAATTGACTTATTGCAGCAACTACAAATCCTAAGAAGAAGAATGGCATTAAGTGTTTTGCTTCCATCATGTTAATAACCATAGCGTATCCAACTACAACTACTACACCACCACCAACTTGTAGACCTCTAGTTACCCATTCTGGTATTGCAGCTAGCATGTTTTGAACGATATCAGTACCAACAAAGCTAGCAACGATTACTGCAGGAATAGATACACGAAGAGCTTGGATTCCAAGAGCACCTAAATGGCACATATCAATTCCTGTAAGGTTACCATTTTGAGCACATTTGTCTGCTTGATGTTGGAAGAAAACTGTAATTGTTCTACAAAGTATTGTTAATACTTGTCCAGCAGCAGCAATTGGAATTGCAATTGCAATTCCAGCACTTATATCTTGTTTTCCAGCAATTACGATAATAGTTGAAATAATACTAGCTAGAGCAGCATCAGGAGCCATTGCAGCACCGATATTCATCCAGCCTAAAGCCATCATTTCTAATGTACCACCAATAATAATTCCAGTCTTTAAATCACCTAAAACAAGTCCGATCAATGTACATGCAATTAATGGTCTGTGAGTTTGAAATTCATCAAGAACTGATCCCATACCAGAAATACATGCAATTAAGAAAATAATAATGATTTGAAATGCATTAATTTCCATAATGATTTCCCCCTTTATTGATAATTTATATATAAAAAATATATATACAGATTTTGATTAATATAAATAATAGCTACCTGATATTTAGCTATTATTTATATTTTTATGGTTTGGGATTAAGGGTATAGTATGTTTAGTAGATAACTATTAAAGTTTTTCTATTAGAGGCATAATAAGAGATTTTGAATCAGAAGCTACTTTCCTTATTTCTAATTCTATATTTTTTTTATTTAATGCTTTAAATGATTTAATATCTTCGGCATTAACTGAAATAGCAGGTGTTATTTGAATTTTTCCTTCTTTGAATGACATACCGCCTATGTTGACACTCTTAATGTCTATTCCTGCGTCAACTAACCTTAAAACATCTGTTGGATTAGTGAAAAGCAGTAAGACTATATCATTTTCATATTTTGGATTATTGATAACTTTGATTGCTTTATCTATATCAACAACATGCGATTTAACTCCAGGAGGAGCAACTTGAGTAAGTAGAGTTTTTCTAATTTCATCATTTGCTACATCATCGTTACATACAATTATTCTTTGACATTTTGTTTCTTTTGACCAGACTGTTACAACTTGTCCGTGTATTAATCTATCATCTATTCTTGCTAATGCAATTTTCATTATAAATCATCCTCCTCGAAGCTTTCAGAAGCTTGTTTTATTAATTTTCTTATTGATTCTTTTCCGCTTTTCTCTGCGATGTTTACTAATTCAGATAATGTTGAAGATTCCCTATTACTGAAAACTTCAAGTATCATTGGTAAGTTGACTCCAGTGACAATCTCCATATTACTATTTTTTATAGCAAGCATGCTTGCAGCATTAAATGGGCTACCAGCAAAAAGATCAACCATAAATAAAATTCCATCAGTGCAATCTAGTTCTTTTATTATTTCATCATATTTGGATATTAGGTTTTCAGTACCTTCACCAGGTACGAAAGTTACATAGCCAATATTTTTTTGCTCTCCAAAAATCATTTCAGCAGACTTTACTAGTTCTTTAGAAAACATGCCATGTGTTCCGACAATTAATGCTATCATTGCAACTACTCCTTTCTTAAATTAAGATTAATCTTGAGTTATACTTTTATATAAAGCAAAAGTCGTGCCAAGTTCTGTATCATAATATTAATTTATAGGTGAACATTAGAACTTACGCAATTGGAAAAAATTATTAATTATTAAAATGATACACAATAATTTGGGGAAATACAGAACGAGAATAAAATAATACACTATTATAAATTTTTAATGTAAATTAATATAGAATATTGATACTCTATTTTGTGTATTGCTCTAAAATATCAACCATATAATATAATTCATCATCGGTTAATATTATAGATAATGATTTATTGAATACCGCACTTGCCTGTTTTAGGGCATTGAATATATTTTTATTTAACATAGAAGTATCATCCCTAAATTCTAATCCATCATTTACTACCATTCTTTCTAGTGCACAGGCTAAGTGTATTATAAATTTCAATTTCACTGGATTCTCATAAGTTAGATTTAGTGTATTTCCCAGCGAATTCATGAAATCTTCTAATAATGGATATATCTTTTCAGGGTTGAGGAACGTAAGAAGTTCTTGTAGGCTTTCTTTGCAAAGCTTTCTTATAACAATAGGATTTTGAAGCTTTGCAGGAGTTGAATCTATTGGATTTCCTTCAATTATATTTCTTAATATTTCTTCACCAGATCCATCAATTAGCGATTCAATAGATATAAAAGGCAATCCTAGCTTAGGATTTGTTATTCCTACAACAGATAAAATATTTCTATTTTTTGATATATGATTTATAGAATCAGATATTTTATTTGTAGAGACAGGTATTATTTCTATTGGATCTGGAGTGATACTAGTAACGATATCCTGAACCAATTCTTTCAGTTTTATAGCAGCTCCTTTTCCAGTTGAACATACAGTAACAATGGCATTGTGAAGATTATTACTATTTTTATTAACAACTAATTTATTTGTATATCCTCTGAAGTCTTTAATTAAATATGAATAAACAGAATTTAAGTCACTATCACAAAGAGAACATTTTCTTACAGCCTCCAAAACTAATGGGGTAGAAACCATATCAATACTTTTAGTAGATATTCCAGTCCTTTCTGTTATAACATCTGCAAATGTATTTAAGGATCCCATATCAACTAATAAAAGAACTCCTTTTCCCTCATTAATTTCCTTAACTTTCAATATAACATCTTCTAATATATCAAGAGGTTTTTTTTCAAGTGGCATATCAACAGATACTATGTTATCAGCTTCAAATAATTTTTTAGCCACATTTACCATGCTTGTAGCAGTGCTAATTCCATGAGCAGCGACTACTATTCCTATTCTTTTTTGATCTATAGGATCGTTTATAGAACTTAGAAGAAGAGCGAGATACTCTATTTCTATTGGTGGAATGACAATATTGAATTTTTCTTCAGTAAGTGAATAAATTTCTTTAGCAACTTCAAATTCTTTACTAGTGGTTGATATTGATAAATTTATGTCATCAGAAAATGAAAATAATTTTGTTTTTATACGATTAAATAAAGCACTAAAATGAAGGCTTATTGCATAAATGAATCTATCATTTAAGACTGTATCCAATTTTTTTTCAACTAATTTTTTTAAGTCTTCAGTGAAATCAACAATATCCTTATCAACAATCTTTAATAGTCCTTCTCTTGAATTTGCTTCGTTTTTAAATCTATCATAGAATTGCTTTAAATGTAGATTGATATCAGTAGTTATAAAGTTTTTAATATCTTCTTCTTTCATACCTTGTTCTTTTAATGCAGAGGTTTTATCTTGGATAATATTATATATATTGAAAGAAGGTTCATATGAATCCTCTTCAATAAAAAGTCCATTGTCATCGGGGTTGATAGTTATATATTTAGGAATCATGTTCCAATGAGAATTATCTTCTTTATCTTTATTCCCAAAGGATATAAGCCCATTCTTTATGTTTCCAGGTAATAAAGAGATATCTATTTCAATATTATTATCTGTATTAATTGAATTTAAGAAGCCCTTTGCACATATCAATTGAATATTAGATTTTAATTGCCCTACATTTCCATATGATGTGCTTCCTATCAATGCTTTTATTGCGTCATCAGATATTTTTATGGCTTTGTTAACTCTCTGAGCTTCTTTAGAAATTAAGAATTGAATAAGTTTAACTTTATCTTCAAGCGGTCTTTCATTGAAGTTTGGAATAGCTATAGTGATAGGAATTCTTCTAATGAAAGTATTCAATAATGCAGAATTAGGATCTTCTGTTGTGGCACTTATCAATAATACATTAGCTTTTCGGTTTCTTTCAGTTTCGCCAAGCTTATTATAAGTGCCTGTATCCATAAAGTAAAAGATCATTTCTTGACCTTCTGGTGGTAGTCTATGAATTTCATCCAAGAACAATATACCACCATCAGCTTTTGCAACAATACCATCTGTCTCTTTATCAGCTCCAGTAAATGCACCCTTTATATGTCCGAAAATATGAGATAATAATAGCTGTGGATTATTTGCATAGTCTGCACAATTGAAAACTATAAATGGAGCATCTGATGATAATTTCTTTATATATTTTGCGTATTGATACATTATATTTGCAAAGAGACTTTTTCCAACTCCTGTACTACCTATTATCAATGTATGGAGACCATTTGGAGGATACATCAAAGCCGCTTTAGCTTGCTCAATTTGATTTTTTAAACTCGTATTATAGCCTATGAGATAACTAAATGGAGAGCAGGAGTCTTTATCTGAAGTAATTGATGAATTAAGAAGAGTATCAATAGATATTTCTTCTGAATCAGAAGAAATTTTTATAGAAAAAATATCTTCTATATACTTTTTGTCAAAATACAAAACAGGACGGTTTTTAATTTTAATGAGTTTTTTATCTCTGCAAAGATTGTTAAGTTCTTTAGAAACATTATTTCTTAAAATATCTAAAGCATTTCCTATTTCTTGTGCTGTTGGTCCATTATTATTAAGAATTTCTGCTTTAGTAAAATTTTTCGAATGTTCTAGAATGTAATTGTGAATTTTATCAATTCTTTTCATATTATACCTCCATATAATTATTATTGTATTATTAAAGGCTTGAATATTCAATAGTGTATCAATACAGTATTAAATCTTATAAATAATTAACATATATGAAGTAAAAAAATAGAATAGTATATATAAATATTTTTGGAGGGTATAATGTTCAATTTTTTTCCATTTAAAGGTGGAGGAGTTTTTACATTTGGGACTTTCAACAAAATAGATGATATGGTTGAATCATTTTTAGGGGATATTGGTATAAATGAAATAACAGATTTATATGAAGATGTATTTTCTAATTATGAAAATTCGGATGAAGAAAAAAATCAAGAAGAGGTTAATTTTATTAAATTTGAATCATATGATGATATGTATTTATTAACAATTGAATTAAATGGAGTTAATTTAAGAGAACTTAGTATAAGATATGATTCTGGAATTATTGAAATAAATCTGAATCGCTTAGAAATTAACACTAATCCATTTGGAATAAAAACAAAAGTTAAGAATCATTATAATAAAACATTTGATAATATAGAAGAGATAGATACAGATAATATTTTAAAAAGTATAGATGAAGAAATGTTAAGCATAAGAATGCCTAAAAGATTTTATGTTGATGGATCACCGGAAATAGTGGATATAGATTATACAGAAGTAGTAGAGACTGAGTTAGTACCATTAGATGAAGAAAATAATTCACATTGATTAAATAAAAATAAACAAAAAGTTAAAGAATTGTGGAAAACTTCACAGGAAATTTTTAAAATTGTGGATAAATAAAAAAAGCTGTATTTAAAAACAGCTTTTTTATTAAAGGCATACTAAAAGCTCCATCACAGTTAAGAGGAGCCTTTTAAAAAGATTATTTTCTTCTTCTATTAGCAACTTCAACATTGACTTTCTTTCTGTTGATTTTGCCTCCTGGACATTTATTTAATATCTTTTCAGATATGCTTCTGTCGACACTTACAAAGGAGAAGTTCTCCATTAGATCAATTTGACCTATAGTTGATGCATTAACTCTTGTTTTATCTTTAATATAGTTAATTAATATCTTAGGAGTTAAACCGTCTTTTTTACCTACAGAGAAGAATAAACGTACATCTTCGCTCTTAGGTGTTTCTAAAGAATTAGAAGTGTATTCAAATATTTGCTCATTATCAAATTTGATTTTCATTAATCCAGCGATTACTGCTACTGGATCATGATTTTCAACAAGATTTATTGCACTTGGTAAGAATTTGCCTAATTCTCCAGACTCGATAGTCTTTTGTATTTCATCAGCCATATCCTCAAATTTTTTGTTATTAATTTGATCAACAGTTGGAACAGGATTTTGTTTTATATCACTCTTAGTAACTTTTTGAATTTGTTTTATCATAGAAAAATCTTTTGGAGTCACTAAAGAATAAGCAGTTCCTTCTCTGTTAGCTCTACCAGTTCTACCAATTCTGTGAACATAGCTTTCAACATCTTGTGGAAGATCATAATTTATAACATGAGTTACACCATCAACATCTATACCTCTAGCTGCAACATCTGTTGCTATTAATAAATGTAATGTACCCTTTTTAAATTTATTTAAAGTAGCTAATCTATGAGTTTGAGTCATATCTCCATGCATTCCCTCAACCATAAATCCTTTAGCTTGCAAGTCGTGAACTAAATCGTCAACGCCTTTTTTAGTTTTACAGAATATTATAGCTGAAGAAGGATTATCTAGGCTTAATAGTCTACAAAGTGCTTCTAGCTTATTTTTACCATTTACCATATAATAGCTTTGTTCAATCTTAGATACAGTTAATGTACTCTTTTTAACACTTACTAATTTAGCATCAGGCTTCATATATCTTTTAGCCAGTTTAGCTATTGGATCTGGCATTGTTGCTGAAAATAAAAGTGTTTGTCTTTCAGATGGTGTATGACTTAATATTTCTTCTATGTCATCAATGAATCCCATATTAAGCATTTCATCTGCTTCATCTAGAACTAAAAATTCTACTTTATCTAAATGAAGTACTTTTCTCTTTATAAGATCTAACATTCTTCCTGGAGTACCAACGACTATATCAACATTAGATTTTTTTAGAGCTCTTATTTGTCTATCTATCGAATCTCCACCATAAACAGATAAAACATTAAGCTTTTCATACTTTGAAAGTCTTGTTATTTCGTCATTAACTTGAACTGCAAGTTCTCTTGTTGGTGCCAATATAAGAGCCTTTATTCCAGGAGCATTACTCATTTTAGTGATAATAGGTAAGCTGTAAGCTGCAGTTTTTCCAGTACCAGTTTGTGCTTGCCCTATTAAATCAACTCCGCTAAGAGTTACAGGAATACTTTGTTCTTGTATTTGTGATGGTTTTGTAAAGCCCATTTCATCTATAGCTTTAACAACGGTCTCTTTAAGACCTAAATTGTAAAATTCATTATTGTTCATTAATTATCCTCGTTTCTATTGTTCTTTATATTTAAAAATTAAATATTCTATTTTAATTGTCTTTACACAAGCAAATAAAATTATTATAACATAAATAATGTGCCAATGTCAAAACAATGCATATGGGAAATAATACAATACGATAATAATAGCGATGAAAAGGCACAATACGGGAAATAGTATTGTGCCAAAGAGTGATAATATTCAGTATATTTTATTCAGACTTATAACCACTGCTTACTATTGATTGAACCGTATCATGAAGTTTGTCAGTTTCTTCTTTAGATAAAGTTGTAACATCTATTGGTTTATGTATTATTAGTTCTATTTCAGCAGATTTGATTCTATTATTATTAGCTTCTAATAGTTTGTAAGTTCCATTGATTGTTACTGGAACAATTGCTCTTTTAGATTTAGTAGCTAGTTTAAAACTCCCAGCTTTAAATTCATCAACAGGCTTACCTTTACTTCTAGTTCCCTCTGGGAATATAACCATTGAGTATCCGCTTCTTAGCAATTTAATTCCATCAACTATTGCTTCAGCAGATTTTCTTAAATTATCTCTGTCCATAAATACACAATGAATATATTTCATCCATGTGCCAATAAAAGGCCAGCTTTCTAATTCCTTTTTACCGATGAAACCCTTTGGTACATTAATGTATGCCATTAATAAAGGAATATCAAAATTGCTTTGATGGTTAGATACAAATAATACAGTATCATCTTTTGGAATATTTTCTTCACCTTTAACTGTGACCTTTGCACCAGCTATTTTCAATATAAATCTTGCCCAACTAGAAGTTACTTTATAAATATAAGCTTCTTTTTCTGATTTATCTTCCTTTTTGTCTAAAAACCTTATTTTTATCCTATAGATTATATTAGCCCAAATGAGACTTAGAATAATGCAAGGATAAAAAACTATTGTTCTTAACATATTTATTTACACATCCTTAAATTATTAATTATTCCTACAGAACAGTATATTATAAATTTTAAATATTTAAAAGTATTATCCAAGGTGTGAAATGTAAATTTTTTGATAAATTTAATTTTAACTTAATAAAAAATTTAGGAAGTTATTAATAAAAGAAGGTATAATATTATAGTAAGTAAAAATTTACAGAATATAATAGGAGACTAATTGATGACAGGAATAGAAGAAGAATTTATAAGTAACAATCAAAAACATATTTTAGGATTAAGCAATGAAGAAGTTTTAAAGAGAAAAGAAGATGGTAAAGTTAATTATATTCCTAAGGCTCCGTCAAGAACCATATGGCAAATAATAAGGGCTAATTTATTTACTAGTTTTAATGCTATAAATCTTATACTTGCGGCAATAATAATTTTAGCTGGATCACCCAAAAATTCTCTGTTTGTAGGAGTTATTGTTTGTAATACACTAATTGGTGTAGCACAAGAATTGAGAGCTAAAGAAACTTTAGAGAAGTTATCAGTTGTAAGCATGGTAAAGGCTAAAGTTTTAAGAGAGGGGGAAACTAAAGAAATTCCAGCAAGTGAAATTGTTTTGGATGATATTATTTATTTAGAAAATGGCATTCAAATAATGGTTGATGCAGAAGTTGTTTATAGTAATGGATTAGAAATTGATGAATCAATGATAACTGGTGAGTCAGATTCTATTAGTAAGAAATTAAAAGATAACTTATATTCAGGAAGTTTTGTAGTTGCAGGAGAAGGATATGCTAGAGTTACAAAAATAGGAAAACAAACATATTCATCAATTCTTGCAGAAGAAGCTAAAAAGTTTAAGGTTATAAATTCAGAACTTAGAAATGCTATAAATAAGATATTTAAAATTCTTATATGGATTATAATACCTGTATCAATTTTATTAACAGTTGCTCAGCTTAAGGCTACAGGAAATGATTGGAGAAGTGCTATGATAGGAACAGTATCAGGCATAATTGGAATGATTCCTGAAGGATTAATGCTTTTAACAAGTGCTACATTTATAGTATCTATTGTAAAATTGGGTAAGCATGATACACTTGTGCAAGAACTCTGTGCAACAGAAGTTTTAGCAAGAGTAGATGTACTCTGTTTAGATAAGACCGGAACAATAACACAAGGTAATTTAAAATTAAGTGATATTAGAAATATAGGCAGTAGAAGTGATAAAGAAATTGATGAAATATTATCGGTTTTAATTCATAATTTGCCTAGTAACAATCCTACACAAAAAGCAATTTTAGATAAATATACTTCATATAACAATGAAGTGAAATGTATAAAAAAGGTTGTTTTTTCATCTAAAAGAAAATGGGGAGGAGCTAAGTTTGAAGGCTTAGGTACATGGGTCCTTGGCGCTCCAGAAATTATACTAAAAGAAAAGTACAATTTAATAAAAGGAGCAGTTGAAGAAGAAGCTAAAAAGGGAAAGAGAGTTTTACTGTTAGCAAATGTATGCAATGATGTGTTAGAAGATGAGCTTACTGGAAAGATAGAAAGTGCGGCATTGATACTAATTGAAGATATAATAAGAAAAGAAGCTCCAGAGGTATTGGCATATTTTGAAAAACAAGGTGTTGAAGTAAAGATAATATCTGGTGACAGCCCTGTAACGGTATCAGAGGTTGCAAGAAGAGCTGGAGTTAATGAATGGAAAAATTACATTGATGCAAGAGAATTACCAGATGATAATGATAAATTTAGAGAAATAGTTAGAAAAACAAAAGTATTTGGGAGAGTGACTCCACATGAAAAGAAAAGGATAGTTAAAGCGCTTCAAGAAGATGGCCATACAGTTGCTATGACTGGTGATGGCGTTAATGATGTTCTTGCTTTAAAAACATCTGACTGTGGTATAGCTATGGCTAATGGTTCAGATGCTACAAAGGCAGTAGCACAATTAGTTCTTATGAAATCCGATTTTTCGGCATTGCCAAAAGTAGTTGAAGAAGGACGCAAACAAATTCAAAACTTAGAAAGAGTATCTGAATTATTTTTATCAAAAACAATATTTTCGATATTTGTATCTGTAATTGCATCTATACTTTTAATAGAATTCCCAATAGATCCTATTCAATTATCATTGGTAGGAAGCTGTGCAATAGGAATACCAGGGTTCTTTTTAGCATTATTGCCTAGTACAGGAAAAGTAGAAAAAGGATTTTTAGAAAGAGTATTAACTGTTAGTATTCCAAATGGATTAATACTTGCAATATTTACAACAAGTACTTTTGTAATATCAAGACACATTGGATCAGATATAACTTATAGTAAAACTGCGTCATTACTGTTATTTGCAGGAATAAGTATGATGATTTTAATACGAGTTGCAAGACCTTTGACTAAATTTAAGATGGGATTGTGTATTGCGATGTTTTTTATCATGGCATTAGCATTCTTAACACCAGTAGGAAGACTTATATTCAGTTTAGAAAGATTAAAGTTAAGACACTGGATAATCTCACTTGCTGTGATATTTGGGTCAGGGCCTTTAATTACAGAATTGGTTGACATATTAAGAAGAAGAGTAAATAAAAAATATAAATTTGACATTGCTAAATAATTATAATAAACTTTATTAGGGAGTTATTTTATTAACTCTCTAATATATGTGCTCCTATAGTTAAATGGATAGAACAATCCCCTCCTAAGGGATAGATGTGGGTTCGATTCCCGCTGGGAGTACCAATATGCAAAATGAAACGGCTTAACTACAAAGGTTAAGCCGTTTTTATCTTCTAAAATACTGACATAACATATGTACTACCTGCTGCCAGCATGCAAACTATTTTAAATTTTGGATTTATCTCATGTGCAATTTTTATTGTTTTTTTACTTGCAATTAATTTCTACAAAATAATCTTCTATAAGTTTGATATCTTTAATAAATATTAGCTTGTTCAATTAATAAAATTTCACAAATTCAGCAGCTGGCTTTCTATATCCTCTAATTTTATTGCTACTCTTATCCATTTTTCCTATTGTAATCATTAAAGATGGTACTTCATTATCTGGAATACTTAATAATTGACTAATCTTATCCTTATCAAAATATATCATTGGGCATGTATCCCAGTCTTTATTTTTAGCTAATAACATAAATAGCATTGCTGACAATGATGAATTTCTTATAGCCTCATCATGCTTGAATTCTTCTCCCCAGCCTTCATAAAGACTTTTAATAGTACTAATCATTATTTCATATTCAGTTTTATCAATCATTCCAAGCATCATTGAGCCCTCGTAAATTTTATCTGCTGATAAATAGGCATTTTTATCTCCTGTAACTATTATTGCTGCTGAAGCAGTTTTGATTTTATATTGTTTAAATGATGCATAATAAACTTCCTCTAACAACTTTTTATCTTCTACAACATAGTATCTGGTATGTTGTAAATTAAAAGCAGAAGGTGCTAATGAAAGTTCTCTAAATATATCATCAAAATCTTCTCTAGGTATAGTGATATTTTCAATAAATTTATTGGCGGATCTTCTTTCTCTTACAATTTTTAAAAATTCATTCATTATCAATTCATCTCTTTCTCATTCTTATTTTTTTCATATCTAATTTTCTTTCTTCATCTCCAAAATCAAAATATGAGAACTCTCTTTGGCCTTAATTAAAATATCTTCCTCAGTTATTTCCATTCCATCTCTGTCATTTAACTCAATATTGTTTATTATAGAGCTTCCCTCGATTTGAACTAAATATGCCTGCCTTCCTTTAGTAATTTGAAAATCAATTTCTTTGCCTTTATCAAGTTCTAAAGAATAAATATTGATATCCTGATTTATTTTTATTTGTGCATCTCCATCTTTACTTGAAATCATATGAAGCCATTTGTTTTTTCTATCGGCCCAATTAAATCTATAGTCACCATAATTAGGTTTATACATTTGTTTATCTGGGAAAATCCATATCTGTAGCAATCTCAATTGATCTTTTCCTAGGTTATGCTCACTATGGTATACTCCTGTTCCAGCACTCATGTATTGAACATGACCACGATTTATTGTATTTTTATTCCCCATATTATCTCCATGTGTAAGTTCTCCATTAACTACATATGATATTATTTCCATATCTCTATGAGGGTGAGTATCAAATCCAGTATCCGGCTCAATTAAATCATCATTAATGACTCTTAAAGCTCCAAACCTTATATTATTTGGATTATAGTATTCTGCAAATGAAAAGTGAAATTTACTTTTAAGCCAACCCAGATTACTACTACCCATATTTCTACTGTCAATCTTTCTTAACATTTTGTATCCCTCCTTGATTAATATTAAAAACTCAATCGAAAATTATTGAATTATTTTATTAAAACATATAAATATTCACTTCAGAACTTAATTATGTATATCAACTTACTTTTAGTAAGTTGGTATAATTTAATTATTGCATATGCTTTATAACTAGTCAAGTATATTTAGATTTATGTCAATAATATTAGACACGACAAACTGGTATTGCGTAAGCACCTTATTTAAAAAGCTATAAAATATTTCAGCATCATAATAAATGGAGTGTAAGGTAACAGATACGCATGAAACAAAAGCCTTTGAAAAGCTTGTTTTAGAAATTGTATATACTTTGCAGATGAAGGAATTTTAAAGGCACAGTACTTTCAGCTCTACCTAGAGAAAAGATAATAGGTATTTTAACAAAATATATGAGGCTAATATTAATGAATGTAGTATATGTAAAAACATAAATTATTATCTTCGTTGTTTAAGGGTACTTTCTTTAAGATATCCCTTAGTTTAACTTGCCTACCCAAAATGGTATTATATTAATAAATTGAAATGGAGGATAGATTAATATGGAGATTATAGATGGACATATACATTTAATTAAAGTAATGGCGGGTTATGGTAGAAGAAGGGAACTTCGTGCTATTGGAGATGGAAAAGCAAGATGGGCTAGTGGCGAGATTATGGAGCTTATTCCTAAGGGATATGGAGAGAAGGATTTTACAGCTCAATCTTTACTTAGACTTATGAATGAAAATAATGTGAAAAAGGCTGTACTATTGCAAGGTAGTATGTACGGTTTTCAAAATGAATATACATATGAAATGTGCAAAAAAATATCCTGAAAGATTTGCTGGAGCATTCACAATTGATCCATTTGCAAAGAATAAAATTGAATTACTTAATCACTTTATTGATGACTTAGGTTGTAAAATTATGAAGTTTGAAATTAGCTCTGGTGGAGGACTTATGGGCTATCATAATAAGTTTTTAATTGATGGAAATGAAATGGAAGATATATGGCTTAAAGCATCTGAAGTCAATGCTACAGTAGCACTTGATATTGGGGATTATACTATGGAGAGCTATCAACCAGAAGCTATTAGAAGAGTGGCATTAAAATATCCAAATGTTAAAATTGTAGTTTGTCATTTATTAGCCCCTATAAAAGGAAAGGAAGAAATTTAAAAAAGAGATCTTGAACTTTTAAATCTGCCTAATATATGGTTTGATCTTGCAGCATTACCAGCTATTTTTTCAACAGATATATATCCATTTCCTTCTGCACAAAATAGTATTAAAATAGCAAAAGATATTGTAGGAGCAAGTAAGCTTATTTGGGGAAGTGATGCACCTATAACAGCAGCAAGGGATCCATATAAGAATCTTATAAACTACATAAATGAAGATATATTTGATAAAGAAGAAATGAAAATGGTCTTTTACGACAACGCATTAGATGTTTATTTTAACAAGCACTAATTACAGGGAGTTCTGACTTGAGAATTGTACTATTATTGTACTATTTTATTTTGAAAAATAGAAAAATAAATCAAATTAAATTAAATTATACTTGAAGAGTTTGAAGCTTTGCTACTTATTGTTACATTAGAGATAAATTGATTCTATATAATTATAAGATTATTATTTGAGTAATAAGATTGAAATTGTATATTAGAAAAAGATTAACCTGTGATATAATCAAAAGAGAAAATTAGGTAAAATGAGTAATATTGAGAAATGGAGAAATTTTAGTATGGCAAGTATTAATGATGTTGCAAAGTTAGCGATGGTTTCCAAGAGTACAGTTTCATTAGTCGTAAATAATAAGGGGTATGTTTCAGAAGAAACAAGAAGCAAGGTTGAGAAGGCTATGAAGGAGTTAAACTATATTCCTAGCCAATTAGCAAGGAATTTCTCAGCTCAAAAATCAGGAATTGTGGGAATAGTAATGCCTGATGTAATGCATCCATTTTTCTCTACATTCATAAAATATGCTGAAAGATATCTTTATGAAAAAGGTTATAATGCAATGGTATGTGGAACTGTAGGAAGAGAGATGATTGAAGAAACATATCTTAACATGTTGAATAGGCATGTTATGGATGGAATTATAATGGGAGTTCATACTCTGGATGTGGAAAAATACAAGGAAACTACAAGGCCAATAGTAACATTAGATAGATTTATAGATGCAGATATTCCAATGGTTAGTTCTAATCATAAGCAAGCAGCTGAAATTACTACAAAGGTTTTAAAAGATAGAAATTGTAAAAAGGTGGTACAAATTATTGGATCAAAGTTAGCTAATACTCCAACAGGTGATTACGCAAAATATTGTAGAATGTTTTTAGAAGAAAACAATATAGAAGTTTGTAATGTGGAAACTGAAAGTAATTCTTTTACAATTGAAGGATATGAGAAAGCAGCAGAAAAAGTATTTAAAAATCATCCTAATATTGATGCTATTATAGGTGTTGATATTGTAATATTACTCTGTCTGAAACTAGCGTTGAAGAAGGGATATGAGGTTCCGAAAGATTTAAAGCTTATTTCTTATGATGGTACATATATTACAAGACTTGGAGAAAAAACTATAACATCTATAGTACAGCCTATTGAATCTCTTGCAAAGGAATCAGTAAAAAAGATCATTCAACTTATAGAAGATAAAGAAATAGAAAATAAAAAATCACTGTTAGATGTTTCACTTCAGGCAGGAGAAACAACATAAAAATCACTGGTTCTGTATAATGATTTATATGGAACCAATGATATTATAAATATAAATAATTTGAAAATGTTTTCTTGACAACGTAAACAAATGGCGTTAAAATTTAATTATAAAAACGGTTCGATATTTTTTTTGGAAATTTATCGAACTAGTTCGATAAACTTAAGGAGGATATAATAATGAAGAAAGATCCAAAATTTACAGCTGAAAAAATAATTGAATCTTTAGGAGGAAAGGAAAACATTAACATAATAATGCATTGTGCTACACGTTTGAGGGTTACTCTTAAAGATGAAGGCAAAATTGTAAAGGAATCTATATTAGAATTACCAGGAGTTGCAGGATATTTTGAAAAAAGTGGACAACATCAAATAATTTTAGGAACTGGATTTGTAAATAAGGTATGTGCAGAGGCCAATAAATTATGTGGATTTACAAATAGTGAAGATAATAATAAAATAGAGAAAAATAAGCCTGTTTCAGCAAAAGATAAATTTCAAGAACTAACTAGAACTATTTCTGATATATTTATACCAATTATACCTATATTATTAGCAACAGGAATTTTAATGGGAATTAATGGTTTGTTGATTAATGGACTAAAAATGGAATTGCCAACACAAGCAGCTACGATTATTTCAGTTCTTACAGATACAGCATACACTTTTATACCTGTTTTAGTAACATGGTCAGCATGTAAGAAGTTTGGAGGCTCACCAATAATCGGTATTGTATTAGGATTAATGTTAGTATCCCCTTTATTACCTAATAAATGGGATGTAGTAAATGGGATAGTAGAGCCATTAAATTTATCTATAGCAGGTATTAATGTACAAATTACAGGATATCAAAGTTCAGTAATTCCAGCAGTATTTCTTGGGTGGTTTTGTGCTAAGTTAGAGACAAAATTGCATGAAGTTATTCCTGATATTGTAGATATGTTATTAGTTCCATTTTTAACAGTATCAATTTCGTTATTATTAGGTCTTTTATTAGTTGGACCAGTGTTATCATTTGTTGAAAAAAGCTTAACAAATTCTATACTTTGGATGTTGACATTACCATTTGGTATTGGAGGTATTGTATATGGTGGAGCTATACAATTATTATGTTCAGTAGGAATGCATCACACAGTTACACCTATAATTGTAAGTATTTTTACAGAAACAGGATTAGATTATATAAATCCAATGGGAACAGCAGCTATAGCAGGACAATTAGGCGCTGGATTAGCTATTGTTATGCTTCAAAAGGATAAACAAAAACGTGCTAATATGATACCTGCATTGATTCCAGCGCTATTTGGAATTTCAGAGCCTGTTATGTATGGAATAACATTTCCTCGTATAAAACCTTTCTTAATCGGTTGTATTGGAGGAGCAGCAGGTGGTGGATTTGCAGCAATAATAGGCTTAGCGGCACAAGGAACAGGTGCATCAATGATACCAGGAGCATTATTATATTTAAATGGTGGATTAATAAAATATTTATTAGTAATGGTGATATCTATAGGAGTTGCTTATATAGGAACTTATATAACTATGAAAGGTAAGGAGTAGATTAAAGGAATAATGAATTATATTGATTTTTCAAATAGACAAAATAGAGATATTCGTATAGAAGATTTATCAAAGGAATATTTAGATTTAATAATTAATGCAGCAAAAAATGATTATTCTTATCCAAAGTTTCATATTGCTCCAAGGCATGGACTATTAAATGATCCTAATGGATTGTGCGAAATTGAAGGAATATACCATATATTCTATCAATGGTTTCCAGCAGGTCCTGTTCATGGATTAAAATATTGGAGACATTTAACTACTAAAGACTTTATTAATTATAAAGATTTAGGTATTGGAATTGCACCAGATGCGGAGTTTGATGAAGATGGATGTTATACAGGTATAACATTACAAGATGATGATGCATATAGAATCTATTATACAGGAATACGTGGAAAAGATAATAGACCATCTGTTTGCTATGGAGAAATAGAAGAAAATAAGGTAGTGAATAAAAGGATGTTATTTGATGTTGATGAGAAAATAACAACTTTAAACTTTCGTGATCCTAGTGTTATAAAAAAAGATGATAAATATTTAATGCTTGTTGGTGGAGAAGATAATAATAATAATGGGATTATTACACTTTATTCTAGTGAGAATCCTTATGATTTTAAATATATTGGGAATCTAAAAATGCCACAATATGATTATGGATATATGTTAGAATGTCCAAACTATTATGAAGAAGATGGAAAGGGAATATTATTCTTTTCACCACAAGGCATACAAAGTACTAGTAAATATGATTTTAGAAATGTATTTTCAGTTGTTTATTCTGTTGGAAAACCAATAAATGTAGATACATGTAATTTCGAAGCTCCAAGTTTCTATGAAATGGATAAAGGTTTTGATTTTTATGCACCACAGTCTTTTAAAGATAGTAAGGGTAGAGTAGTATTGTATGGGTGGCTTGGAAATTCAAAGTGCATTTATCCATCAGACAAAAATCAATGGGCTCATATGTTGACTATACCAAGAAGGGTTACAATAGAGGGTGATCGTCTACTTCAATGGCCATTGGAAGAATTAAAAGAATTACGTCAAGAGAAAATTTCCATATGTGGTGAACATGAAATAAAAGATTGTGCATTTGAACTTGAATTTGAAGCGAATTGTGAATTTGCTTTTACTCTGGGAAATGATAAAGATGAAAAGATAGTATTTTCAGGAACAAAAGAAGAATATTGCCTTGATAGAAGTAAAATGAGCTATATGTACAATGAAAAATATGGTATGCAAAGATATGCACAAAGAATTGAGAATAATAACAACAGAATAAGAGTTTTTGTTGATAATTCTAGCATTGAAATATTCTGTGACAGTGGAAAAACAGTGTTTACATCAAGATTTTATATAGAAAATGTATCAAAGTTAAAAATATTAGGTGCAATTGGGAATTTATATTACTTAAATAGAATAAATATATCAATAACTTAATAGCATGAGAATATTCACAAGAAAATAAATATATGATTAAATTTTTAAAATGAAGAGAATGTAATAGCATTGTAAGAAAAATAAAGAAGTTACTTGACTTGTGCATTAATTTAAGAAAATTTACCATTGGATTTTTATTGACATTTTACCAGTATAATTTTAAATAAAAAAGTAGCATATAAACCTCAAACATGCTAGATTTATTGTTGCGAAACCAAATCTAAGGAGATTTATATGCTGACAACAATATTAAACCAAAATGAAACAATTATCAACTATATTTCAGAGTTAAATCTGCCATATTCTTCTGCGATAAAGAATCATATGGTAAATATAGTATCTGGAATTATTGTAACAGAAGGAAGCAAAACTATTTCATCTGTTCATAATAAAATTACATGCAATAGAGATCGAAGTACTGGTTCAAGGTTCCTAAGTTCATATTCATGGAATCATGAATATGTTACGCAAGAACGCATATTTCATGCAATATCTGAAATTTCCAACACTTGTGAAGATAGTGATGTTGGATTCCTAATCATTGATGATACCTTAACTAAGAAAAATACTTCAACTAAAAAAATTGAAGGCTTAGATTTTCACAATTCACATGCTGATGGCAATAAACCTAAATGGTCACACTGCTTAGTTACATCGCATTATAAGATTAATGATTATTCTATACCTTTAGATTTTAGACAATATCACCGAAAGGAATCGAGTAAAAAACTATCTAAAAAATTTCTAGATAAAAATGAACTTGCGATGGAACTGATTAATGAATTCACTCCTGTAACTAAAAACAATTATTTACTAGTTGATTCATGGTATACTTCAGCAAAAATTTTGCTTCACGGTTTAATAAATGGTTGTCACACTATAGGGAGAATAAAATCTAACAGAGTAATATATCCGGCTGGCATTAAAACAAATGTCAAAAAGTTTTCTTCATACATTAGGACTAATGAGACTAGCTTAGTTACCGCTAGTAATAACAAGTACTATGTTTATAGATATGAAGGAAAACTTAATGATATTGAGAATGTAGTTGTACTTATAAGCTGGACTAAAAACGATTTATCTGATAATCCAGCATTCATTATAAGTACGGATGTTTCACTCGATAATAAAACCATAATTTCATATTACGAAAAGCGTTGGGATATTGAAGTAAGTTATAGATATCATAAAACAGCTCTTGGTTTTGATGAATTTCAAATTCAATCTTTAAAATCAATACATAGATATTGGAGCATGATATTTTTAACGTATACTTTTCTTGAGATTTTCAGAGTCAAATGTGAAAAATTATATAAATTTAAAAATATTGGAGATGTAATATTACACTTCCGAAACAACTATTTGGTAAAAATAGTTTCTTTTGCACATGAATGTGCAGATAACGGGATTGATTTACAGTCTACTATTGCCAAATTAGGACTAGTAGCTTAAATTTTTCCTATTTACTGCACAAGTCTAGGAAGTTATTCAAGATAATAAAAGTCTTGAATAACTTCTTTATTTTGATAGGTATAATGCAGATAATATGATTATTGAAGAGAGTAATTTAAATTTACAGCTGATACTAGAAGGAATATTATATGAAAAGTCTATATGATGAGAATATCAAAAAAATTTGGAATTAGGAAAAAGATTATATAATCTTTTTAATATAATTATCTTGGCTTACTTAGAAACATTATACCATATTTAGGCACTTTAACACCATTTTAATAAAACGAGAATAAGATTAAAATAATATTAGACCTCAATGAAAACGGTTTGCATTAATGTAAATAATAAAAGTATATTATTGGAGTGAGGAGCATTGATATTAAAGAAAAGTAATTCTAAAGATTTAAATAATGATGTGTCGATAAAAACTCTATTTTGCTACGGTATGGGCAGTTTAGGTAATAATATAATTTATGCAATGATTTCATCTTATTTTTTAATTTTTTTAACTGATAGTTTTGGTATAGGAGCAGCTGCTATAGGTACATTATTTTTAATTGCTAGAATAATTGATTCTATAACAGATCCTATAATGGGAGTAATAGTTGATAACACAAATACAAAAATGGGAAAAAGTAGACCTTATCTTTTAATCGTTCCTATATTTATGGGAATAGCTACAGTAATGTGTTTTTCAGCTCCTAATTTATCTTATAATGGTAAGATTATATGGCTATATGCTTCTTATATTTTATGGGGAATATGTTTTACTGCTATGGATATACCTTATTGGTCCTTGTCAGCGAATATAACTAGAGATCCAGAAAGTAAGACTAAGATTATTACAACAGCAAGAACAATTGCTTATGGTGGAGGATTTATAGTATCCATATTCACAATACCTTTAGTAGCTAAAACAGGAAATTGGAGATTGGTAGCAACTATATATTCTATTTTAGGAGTTTTACTAACTTGGATTACTGTATTTGGAGTTAAAGAAATAAATAATTATGAACAAAAAAAATTAAAATCTGAGAAGCAAGGTATTAAGCAATTTATTAAGTTAATTAAAACTAATAAGCCTTTAAGAATACTTTTAATAACAATGTTAATATTAGAGTTTTCTGGTGCTTTGAAAAATGGTGTGTCAATATACTATATAAAATACAATTTTAATGCAGAAATGTTTATTCCAATTACAGGTAGTTTAGGTATTGCTGCAAGTATAGTTGGTGGTATATTATCACCATACTTAACAAAAATATTGGGTAAACGAAATACGGCTCTTATGGCAATTTCGGTTAGTGTAGCGGGATCTTTTACATTATTTATATTATCATATTCATCATTATTGGGTTTAATTTTATTAAATACTATAATGGGAGTTTTAGATGGAGCATCATATATTTCTTTGCAATCAATGCTTGCTGATTGTGTAGAATATGGCGAATGGAAAACTGGAAAAAGATCAGAAGGAATGATTTTTTCTGCTAATATTTTCAAGAGTAAACTTGCTGGCGCCATTGGTGGTTCTTTATGTGGTTATATACTTTCTTATATTGGATATAAAGCAAATACAACTCAATCACATTTTACATTAAATGGTATACACCTTCTGTCATCATTGGTACCATTTATTGCTGGAATAATTACATTTCTAATACTAAGAAAATATAATCTAACAGAGAAAGAGTACGCTGCTATAGTAGAAGATTTAAGAAATGGTGATACATTAGTAAATTAGATTAAATAAATAATATTATATTAGTTTAAATTCATCTATAAATTATACGACTATAGATGAGTGATAAGTATTATTACGGAATGTAGAATATAGAAGTTTATTTCTATGTTCTACATTCCGTACTCTTATTTAACTGGATCTATGTCAATAATGTAAATACCGTTTTAAGAAACTAAATTTTTAGAGACTTTCTTTTTTAGTTTATCTTCTACAGTAATATGAAAATTTATTTTCTGTACATGTAGAAAGTGAGTATTCATAAATTCTGCCATTAGTTAAATATCCTATATTTTCAATTCGCATAACAGTAGATTCAAGTGGAAGACTTAACAAGTTGCACTCAAAATCCTTTAATTTCACAGAGGTTATTTCTCTTATTCCATAATTAATTTTAAAATCATACTGGTTTTCAATAAATGCAATTAAACTACTTTTACAATCCTCTATGGTTAATGTTGGAAAAAGAGAGTATGGCATATATATTTCTTCTAAATGATCTACTGTAGAATTAACATATCTAACTCGAATAATATGCCAAACCTTAGAATTATTATCTATATTTAATTTGCTACAAACCCTATCTGATGATGTAATTAATTCAAATGTATGTACTGAAGTTAAAATGGAATTTGGATCATATAAATCAGATAGCGAGGATATAAATAATCTATTATTATCATAGAATGCAGGATTATTTATATAAGTAACTCTATCACAAGTTTTAATTAGATAATTCCTTTCGATTAGGTGATTAATTACTTTTCTTATAGTATGTCTATTACATTTGTACTTAATAGCTAATTGATTTTCTGATGGTAAATTACTAGAGATAGCGAGTTCTCCAGATAGAATTTGTCTAATTAAATCATTTGTTATTTCATCACTCTTCAAACTAATCACATCCTAACTAAGTATAAAGTTTATAACATATTTTGACTAATAACTATTTGTGTTTTAAAATTGACTAAATAATATAGTATGAAGTAAATGAATTTTAAAGACATTTCTTATTTTATTAAAATTATATCATGAAACTAAAAAAGTTGTATAGACAATGAAACTGTTTAGATTAAATCTAATGTAATATAAAGTCATAGAAAGTATAACAATTCAATATTTTTTAAATTTATTGTAAACGATATTTAAAATACAATAAATGAGATGGATAGGGAGGAAAACAAATGAAAGAGTTTTTTCAAAACAAAATGGTGCCGACTATGGCGAAAATTTCAAATCTAAAGTATCTTATTGTTTTAAGAGATGCATTTATGATGGCATTTCCAGCAACAATATTTGGTTCATTTTCAGTTGTATTAATGAATCTGCCATTTGCACCACAAGGATTTACTAATTTAATGTCTTCAATTTTTGGAAATGGTAATAATGCTACTATGGCAATAATGTCTATATTTGTATGCCTAGGTATAGGTATCAATTTAGCTAAGCAAGATGGTTATGATGATGAAGCACACTTCATTGGGATTACATCATTAGTTGGATTCCTATTAGTAACTCCAACAACAAGGGTGTTAGAATCAGGCGAAGTTGTTGATGGTATATTTAATATATCTAATCTAGGTGCATCAGGAATGTTTGTTGGAATGATAGTTGCATTTATATCAGCAGAATTACACTGTTTTGTAAAAAGAAAGGGATGGAAAATTTCAATGCCTGAAATGGTTCCTGAAACAGTTGCAAAATCTTTCTCTGCATTAATACCAATGTTATTTTCATTAACGATTGTAACTTTAATGAATTATGTTATTACGACAGTATGTGGTGATGACTTACATTCTCTTATTTTTACATGGCTACAAGCTCCATTACTTGGAATTGGCGGATCGTTTGGAGCCTTAATGGTTACACAATTTTTAATTCAGTTCTTATGGTTCTTTGGTATTCATGGACACAATGTTGTAAATCCTATGATAACACCAATATTGCAAACATTAGGATTGCAAAATCTAGAAGCTTATACAGCTGGACTAGAAAGAACTAATATATTTACTATGCAATTCCAAGAAATATTTACAGTAAGTCTTGGTGGGTCAGGTATGACATTAATAGTAGTATTAATGATGATATTTTTTATGAAATCAAAAACATTAAAGAGTTTAGGAAAATTAGCAATTGGACCAGGAGCATTTAATGTAAATGAACCTGTTATATTTGGATTACCTATAGTATTAAACAGTTTAGCTTTCATTCCATGGGTATTTGGAACAATGATTTCAGCAGCTATTGCATATTTCGCAATGAAATTGGGAATAGTTCCATTAACAACAGGTGTAGCAATTCCTTGGACTACACCAATATTTATATCTGGTATGATGGCTACAAATTCAATAATGGGTGGGGTATTACAATTAGTTCAAGCACTTATTGTAGGGGTGATATGGTTCCCATTCTTGAAAATGATGGATAAGAAGTATTTAGATAATGATGATATTTAGATAACAAAAAAAATATGGTGCCACAAATTATAGCACCATATTTTTTATATATTAAACAATAAACTTAATATAACATAAACCTAATTTATTATGATTAGTTAAATGATTCTTTTATGAAGATTCTTAAAAGCTATCAATAAGTTCATTAACTTCAAATGTTACTAGTTGTAAAATCTTATCACTAAGATCTTTAAATTGATCATTAGTCAAATTAATATTCATCTCACCTTTATTAATATAAGCCAGAGGAATTAAGTTATTTTTAATTTCTGACTTTAAATATTCATTTAATATGGAATCATGTTCATTAAGTTCGTTAAAATTAATATTGAATCCACAGAGCTGGATTAATCTTTCAATAGTGGTCAATTCTTTTGAAATGTCACATTCTTCAGGAACAACTATATCCTTTGATTCTAAAGAAATATCATTCCTATTTGAATTTAATAAGTCATATATACTCACACCAAGAATTTCTGAGATATTCAATAATATTTTTTTACCTGGCTCTCTATTATTATTTTCATAATTTGAGTATGTTGAAGAAGGAATGTTGAGTAATGATGCCATATCCTTCTGAGTTAGTCCTTTTTTCTTTCTTAAATCTTTAATGTTATTACCAACTTTGATTATTTCATTAATTCCCAAAAATTACCACCCCCATATTTTATATTTTAATTATTTTTTTATATTTTTGCAATACTGAATTTATATATTTATGGAAAAATAAAATTTGAAAAGCAGAAATTTATAATAATTTTTTAAAATAATTGTGATAATATACAAATGATTTTAAATTTACGTAAACGTTATTATAATATGTTGATTATATTCTGAAATGATATAAAATATAATTATAGTAATAATTATATGAAGGGTGGACAGAAAATAATGGATACAGTTTTAGAACAATTTATAGCATCAGATAGACCAAAAAGAATAAGTAATGGATTTAAGAATTTAGCAATAGGACTAGCAGTTGCAGGAGTATTAGTATTTGTTGCATCTAATATAATTGGAATAGCATTAGAAATAGCAGCAGCAGCACTTTTTATAGGAAGTTACTTCATGTACATAGATTACGAATATGAAATGTTTGAAGGAAATATAACTATAAGTAAAATTTATAGAGCAAGTAAAAGAAAATTAGCTCAAAAAATTGATAAAGATCAAGTTAAGAGGGTATATATTATTGAAAGAAAAGATGCATTAAAAAAAGGTGTTCAGGCTTACTATAACACTAATCTAGATGGATTAAAGATATATACATTCGAACTAAACAATCAAAAAGTAGTTCAATTAGCACTAAACAAAAAAATGTCTGATATGGTAGATATATATTATAAACAAAAATTTACATTATAATTTTTTATCATAAGAAAAATCAATTTTTAAAAGATTTCATTTGCTATATAACAAATGAGATCTTTTTGTTTTTTAATATATTATTTATATTTTAGAAATAATAAGTGTTGGAACATAAGCTGAAAATTAAATTATAATTTTTTACAATCTGCAAGTGAAACTGATATCACATTTTTGTTTCATATGCTTAAATCTTAAAAAGATCACTTAATGAGAATATCATCTAAATGTAGAAAGTATGAGGATTTAAAGAAGACAAATTTAAACGTAGATTTAATATATTGGAAATTAATTAAAAAAAATATCAAAAATATATTGACACTAACTATATGGAACTGATATCATATAGCTACAAGGTTACCATACACAATTAAGGATATGGAAACTTTGTGAAAACGATTAATAAATAAATGTGGAGGAATGGTTATGAAGGAAAAGATAGTAGCCGAAGAAATCTTAAAACACATAGGTGGAAAAGAAAATATTAAATCAATCGAACATTGTGCAACAAGGCTTAGACTGATATTAAAAGATAAAACAAAATTAAATGAAAAAGCGATTGAAAACATTGATGGGGTAAAAGGACAATTCTTTGCCGCAGCTCAATATCAAATTATTCTTGGAACAGGGTTTGTAAACAAAGTATATGGAGTAATTGTTGGGGAATCATCAGATTTGGCAAACACAAGTGCAAAAGAAGATGCATATAGTGAAATGACAATACTTCAAAAGATATCTAGAACATTAGGAGACGTTTTTGTGCCTATAATACCTGTACTAGTTGCGACAGGATTATTCATGGGATTAAGAGGGCTTTTAACTAATTTAGGATTATTACAATCAGGAACTAATTTTTATTTATTTACAGAAGTTTTAACTGATACAGCATTTGCATTCTTGCCAGCATTAGTTGCTTGGTCAACAATGAAAAAATTTGGTGGAACACCTGTAATAGGTATCGTTATAGGTTTAATGCTTGTATCGCCTAGTTTGCCAAATGCTTATTCAGTAGCAGGTGGTACTGCTGAACCAATTTATTTATCACTATTAGGTTTAACAATTCCGGTAGTAGGATATCAAGGATCTGTATTACCAGCATTAGTATTAGGTATAATTGCAGCTAAAACTCAAAAGGCACTTAAAAAAGTAATTCCAGATGTAATAGATTTAATAGTTACACCATTTTTAACATTATTAATAGCAATGATATTAGGTCTTCTAGTAGTTGGACCATTAATGCATAGTTTAGAATTATTCATTTTTGGAGCAATAAGAAGCTTTATGGGACTTCCATTTGGAATAGGTGGATTAATAATAGGTGGAGTTCATCAAATTATAGTTGTTACTGGTATACACCATGCTTTAAATGCACTAGAAGTTGAACTTATAGCATCTACAGGAACAAATCCATTTAATGCAATAATTACTTGTGCAATAGCAGCTCAAGGTGCAGCATCAGTTGCAGTTGCACTAAAGACTAAAGATAAGAAAAAACGTTCTTTATATATTTCGTCAGCAGTTCCAGCATTTTTAGGAATCACTGAGCCAGCTATTTTTGGTATTAATTTAAGATTTATTAAACCATTTGTTTTTGGATGCATAGGTGGAGCAGCTGGAGGAATGGTTTCAGCAATGTTACACTTAGCAGGTACAGGAATGGGAATAACAGTACTTCCTGGAGCACTATTATATATAGGAAATTTAGGACAGTATGTATTAGTAAATGCAATCTCAATGGGAGTAGCGTTCTGCTTGACTTACTTCTTCTTTAAGACAGAAGAATAGGATTAACATAAAAATATTAATTAATAGATAGATTTAGTAGAGTTAAATTACTAAATCTATCTAGTGTTATATATGATTAAATTAACAAATCCTTTAAAAATAAAAAATATTGCAATAAGTATTTTTTAGTCTAGACTATAATGAGATATAATTATATTAATAAATCTTTTAGTTAGACAAATTTTTGGAGGATAAATTGTATGAAAAGTAAAGTTACGATTCAGGATATTGCTAATATGGTTAATGTATCTAAGAGTAGTGTTTCAAGATATCTTAATAATGGATATGTAAGTGAAGAAAAAGCTGAAAAGATAAGAGAAGCTATTGAAAAAACTGGATTTGAAACTAATTTTTTTGCGAAAAGATTAAAAACAAAACAGAGCAAGCTTATAGGAATTATTCTTCCAAGAATTGATTCTGTTACAGTTGGTAAATTATTAACTGGGATAAATAAGAAACTAGAAAGTGAAGGTTATCAAGGCATTATACTTATTAGTGAATTAAGTGTAGAAAAAGAATTATCACATATTAATAGTTTATATCAACAAGGTGTTGATGGAATTATTGTTAATTCCATAGCAATAACTAAAGAACATATTAAATTAGTAAATAGATTAAATATACCTGTTATCTTTACAGGACAGAAAAATAGTCTTGTGGATTGTATAAAAATAAATGACTATGAAGCAGGAAAAATTATGGGTAACTTCTTTAAAGAGAAAAATCATAAAAGGGTCGTATTTATTGGAGTAAGTGAAGAAGATGAAGCAGTTGGTATAGATAGAAAAAATGGTTTTATATCAGCTTTTAAGGATGGAAATGAAAATTCAAGAGTTGATTTCATTCAAGCTGATTTCTCTTTTATGAAAGGTTATGAAAAGTCAAAAGAAGCTTTAGATTTTAATCCAACAGCAATAATATGTGCAACAGATAATATATGTCTTGGAGTATTAAGATATTTACATGAAAATAGAATTGGTGTTCCAGAAGAGGTATCAGTAGCAGGATTTGGAGGGTATGATGTGGGAAGTGTATCCTATCCGACTTTAACTACCATTGCATTTAATTATGAAGCTATAGGTAATCAGGCTGCACAAGGAATATTAGATTTAATTAATGATAAAGAATTAACCAATGAAGAAGAAGCATCACTAGATCTAATAGAACGCGAAAGTGTAAGAAAATTATAATAAAACTCAATTCAGAAGGAGTCAAGTATGCAAATTAACGAAACGTATCAAAAGATAAAGCAAGATTTAGAAAAATATTATTCTAGTAAAGATAATAATAGATGGAGAAATAAATTTCATATAGAGATGCCATTTGGTTTAGTTAATGATCCTAATGGATTAGCATATTATAACGATGAATATTATATATTTTATCAATGGAATCCATTTGGATGTGAACATAAAACTAAACACTGGGGATTAGTAAAGACTAAGGACTTTGTTAATTTCACTATGCCAGAAATAATTTTAAAACCTGAAGATTGGTTTGATAAAGATGGATGCTATTCTGGAGGGGCATATGTAAAAGATGATATTTTAAAATTATTTTATACTGGTAATGTAAAAGGACCTAATAATGAAAGAGAATCTTATCAATGTATAGTTGACTATCATAAGGAGGGATCTTTTGAAAAGAAGGGCGTAATTATAGAAAAGCAGCCTGAAGGTTATACAGCTCATTTTAGAGATCCTATGATATTTGTTGAAAATAATACTTATTATATGGTACTTGGAATACAGAATAAGGATCTAAAAGGAAGAGTTTTAATATATAAATCAGAAGATATAGAAAAGTGGGAATTAATTGGTGAGTTAGAAACTGATATGAAAGACTTCGGATATATGTGGGAATGTCCTAATATATTCAGAGTAAGCGAAGATAAATTTGCATTTATGTTTTCACCACAAGGGTTAAAAGCAGAAGAGTTAAGATATCAAAATATATACCAATCTGGATATGTTATTGGAGATTTAGATTTAAATGAAGTTTCATTAACTAACTATTCTGAATTCAAAGAAATAGATATGGGATTCGATTTTTATGCACCACAGGTATTTAAGCATAATGGTAGGAATATCATGATTGGATGGATAGGAATGCCTGATAAGGACAATGAGTATGCTACATCACAATATGGATGGATGCTTGGATTAACTATGCCAAGAGTTTTAGAATATAAAGATGAAGTTTTATATCAAAAGCCACTTGAGCTTATAGAAAATTTAAGAGAGAAAAAAATTATAGATATAAATAATCAAATAGAAGAAAATTATGTTGTAAAATTAGGTCCTAAGAGTGTAGAATGTAAATTGGATTTAGATTTAAGCAATATAGAAAATTTAGATATAAGGTTTAAATTTAAAGATGAATATATTTCATTATTATATAATAAAAAAGATGAAGTGTGCATTTTAGATAGAAGCAATATGGAGCTTGGTGGTAAAGGAATAAGAAAATTTAAATTAAAAGCAGAAGATTCAATGAAGCTTCATATGTTTATAGATAATTCAGTTATGGAGATATATTACCAAGATGGTTTAGAAACTACTACCTTAATGTATTTCCCAAAAGAAGAAGGATTAGAAATAGAAATTAAAAATAACATAAATATTAATACGTTACAAGTATGGAACTTAAGGGGGATTAAGTATGGAAAATAATATATTTTGTATAGGTGAACTTTTAATAGATATGGTTTGCGTTGACAATAAAGGACTAAAAGATGGAGAAAAGTTTGAAAAAAAAGCAGGTGGAGCACCAGCAAATGTTGCAGCTAGTATATGTAAATTAGAAGGAAATTCATATTTTTTAGGGCAAGTAGGAGATGACTTCTTTGGAACATTCTTAGTTGAAATGTTAGAAAGCTTAAATATAAATACAAGTATGACTGTTAAGAATGGAAGTACTACAATAGCTCTAGTTGGTATTGATGCTAATGGAGAACGTAACTTTGACTTCTTAAGAGGAAGTGATGGAGAATACTCATTTGATAACATTGATACATCTAAAATAACATCTTCAGATATAATTCACTTTGGATCAGCAACTGGATTTTTAGATGGGGAATTAAAAAATACATATTTCAAATTATTAGAACATGCAAAAACTAATAATATATATGTATCATTTGATCCTAACTACAGAGATGCATTAATTAAAGATGATATGCTAGATCAGTTTGTTTCTGACTGCATTGAATTCTTAAAAGTAACTGATTTTACCAAATTAAGTGATGAAGAATTAACATTAATAACAAAAGAAAAAGATTTAGATGCTGGAGTTAAGAAATTACATGAATTAGGAGTTAAAGTTGTTACTATAACTTTAGGATCAAAAGGAACATACTTAAGTGTTAATGGAGAAAATGTAATAATTCCATCAATAAAAATTACTCAAGTTGATTCAACAGGTGCTGGAGATTCATTTGTTGGAGCAGTATTAAAGCAAGTAGCTGAAATAGAAGATAAAAAAAATATCAGCATGGAAGAATGGAAAAAAATAATTACATTTGCTAATAAGGTAGGAGCAATAACATGCACAAATTATGGTGCAATAGATTCAATGCCAACATTAGAAGAAGTAAAAGATATAAAGTAGTATAATAAAAGCATTAGTGCAAAAAATAAGCATTATATAGTACTTATTTTTGCACTAATATTTTTTATACTGAATTTAAAGTGTGTTACTAAATAATTTGAGTATCTGGTATATTAAGATTTAATGTTAATTATGTATATATATATCAATAATTTATTTAAGATACTTGTCCAATTAATTGTGGTATAATAGATAGTAACATATATTTAAATTATTAGGAGAGTGATTATTTTTGGACCCTAGTTATACGTGGCAGATAGTTAGCTTAATTATTTTAATTGGACTATCAGGCTTTTTTTCAATGTCAGAAACTGCATTGATGTCTTTAAATAAAATTAAATTAAGACATATGGTGGAAGAAGGCGTTGCAGGAGCTAAATCAGTAGAGAAGCTTATTGAAGATCCAAATAAGCTATTAGGAGCTATATTGATTGGGAATAATGTTGTAAATATAGGAGCATCATCATTGGCTACTGTATTGGCTACAAATATTTTTGGAAATAGTGGAGTAGGAATAGCAACAGGAGTAATAACTATACTAGTGCTTATATTTGGTGAAATAACTCCAAAGTCTATTGCTAAACAGAAGTCAGAAACTGTTGCACTAATGGTGGTAAAGCCAATACAATTTATAGTATTTATATTTAAACCATTTGTCTATGTATTTACAATTATTTCTTCTTTGTTTATACGTCTTTTAGGTGGAGATCCAAATAAAGCAGAATCATTTATAACAGAAGAAGAATTAAAAACAATGGTTGATGTCAGTGAAGAAGAAGGAGTACTAGAAAATGTAGAGAAAGAAATGATATTTAATATATTTGATTTTGTTGATCTTCAGGTTAAAGATGTTATGGTGCAAAGAGTTGATATCGTAGCTGTAGATGAGGAAGCAACATATGATGAAGTTATGGATATCATTAAGAGTGAGCAATTTTCTAGAATACCAGTTTATAGTGAAACAATAGATAATGTTATTGGAGTAATAAATGTAAAAGACTTCGCTATGGTTGAAAATATAAGAGAAGATTTTAATGTAACTAAATATGTGAGAGAACCTTTTTATACTTTTGAATTCAAAAAGATAGTAGAATTATTTAAAGAGATGAAAAAAGCAAGAAATCATATAGCAGTTGTACTAGACGAATATGGTGGAACTGTAGGACTAGTAACTATTGAAGACTTAGTTGAAGAAATAGTTGGTGAAATCGAAGACGAATATGATGAAGAAGATAATTCTATTGAAGTTATAAAAGAAAATGAATATGTAGTTGATGGAAGTGCCAGATTACATGATATTAGTGAACTTTTGGGTGTTGATATAGATTCAGAAGAGTTTGATTCTGTAGGTGGATTGATGATTGGTGCGTTGGGAAGAATGCCTGAAGAAAAAGAAGAAGTTGTAAGCAATGATATAACATTTATTGCAGAAGAAATAGATAAAAATAGAATTAAAAAAGTTAGATTGATTAATAATTATAAACCGCCAGTAGATGAAGAAGAATAATTAATAAAAAAACTGCTGTATTTCAGCAGTTTTTTTTAAATATAAAGATAGTTAATTGGTGGCTATTGAGCAATCTTACTAAATGTAATTTCATATATTAAGCTTAAAATGTGAGGATGTTTAACTTTTATGAATGATTTTAAAAAAGAATTTATGAATGAAGCTATACAAGAAGCAATATTGGCAAGAAATAAAGGAGAGATTCCAATCGGTGCAGTGATTGTTAAAGATGGAATTATAATAAGTAGAGCTCATAATTTAAAAGAGATATTTAATGATGTAACAGCACATGCAGAGATTCTTGCCATTAGAGAAGCTGCTAAAGTTATTGGAGACTGGAGATTGAATGGATGTGAAATGTATGTAACTCTTGAACCTTGCTCTATGTGTGCAAGTGCTATTATTCAAAGTCGAATATCTAAAGTTTATATAGGTGCATTCAATAATGAAATGGGTGCGTGTGGTAGCATAATAAACCTGCTAGATAATAGATATATGAATTCTTTTGTACCAGTAGAATGGATGTATAATGATAAATGCGTGAATCTGATAACAGAATTCTTTGAGAATAGTAGAGGTAAAAAGTGAGAAGAATTTACTTATATATAAATACTAACATACATTTAGAATATAAAAAAATCAATATATAATAAGTACAATTATAATATATTGATTTCAAAGTTTAATTAATTATCATGATTATTTGTTATGGCTTCTGTTATATTGGTTGAATGATCACCAATTCTTTCAAAGTTAGTTATTAAATCTAGAAATATAGCACCAGCATAAGCAGTACATTTTTCGTCGTTTAACCTTTGAATATGTTTTTGCCTAAAGCTCTTTTGAAGTTTATTAATTTTTTCTTCAATTTCTACAATTGATTTAGCAATTTCGGCATCTTTAGTTACATAACAGTTTATTGCAATATTCAGAGCTTCCATTGTTAAGTTATATATTTCATATAAATCATCTACTGCATTTCGGCTATATTTAAGCTTTCTATCGATTTTTTCTGCTGCTAAATCTGCAATATTTTTAGCATGATCACCAATTCTTTCAATATCAATAATTACATGAAATGTTGATGATACCATTTCTTTTTCTCTAGAAGATAGATCACATTTTGATAACTTTACTAAGTATGTTGTTATGCTTTCTTCAAGTACGTTAATAATATTTTCATTTTCATAGAGTTCTTTTATGGATTTTTCGTCATTGTTAATGAATGAATTCATAGCTAATTCAACATTTTTCTTTGCCTTATTTGCCATTCTTATAGTTTCTTTTTCCAGCTGTCCGGCGGCAATAACAGGGGTTTCTAATAATCTATCATCTAAGTATTTAGGCCCTATTTTTTCGATGGAATCATCGCCTTCAGGTATAATTTTATTAACAAAAGCTATCATATAATTACTAAATGGGAATAAAATAATAGTATTTACTACATTAAAAACAGTATGTGCATTAGCTATTTGCCTACTTATATCTTGGCTAGTAATTTGAACAAAATCGCCTAGTATACCCAAGAATGGGACTGCAATTATTGTACCTATTAAATTAAACATTAGATGTAATATAGCGGTTTTACGAGCAGTTTTATTTGTACCAATACTAGATAATAATGCAGTAATACAAGTACCTATATTGCATCCGAATAGAATTGGTAAAGCAAGAGTAATATTTATTGCACCAGTATTAGCTAAAGCTATTAATATACCAGTAGTAGCCGATGAACTTTGAATTAATGCTGTTAAAGCTAATCCAGTGATTATTCCTATGAACCAATTATCACCTATAGCAAGAATTAATTGAGTAAACCAAGGTGCGCTAGCTAACGGTTTCATTGCAGTGCTCATGGTGGACATTCCTGTAAAAAGTATACCAAAGCCAAGAATTATATTTCCTATTTCACGTCTACGTTTAGCTTTTGCAAGCATTATAAGAATAGTTCCTAGAAATACAAATAGTGGGGCAATAGCATCAAGCTTGAATGCAACTAATTGAGCAGTTATTGTTGTTCCTATATTTGCACCCATTATAACTCCAAGTGCTTGAGATAAATTCATTAGTCCTGCATTAACAAATCCAACAACCATTACTGTAGTTGCGCTACTGCTTTGAATTATTGCAGTAACTATAGCTCCGACTAATATCCCCATCAGTCTATTACTTGTGACTTTTTCAAGAATATTTTTTAGTCCTTCTCCGGCAGCATTTTCGAGGCCATCACCCATTAAGCTCATTCCATATAAAAATAATCCTAATCCGCCTAATAATTCGATAATCATTTTTAAAGTATTCAAAAAATCCTCTCCTTAATTTTTATGTACATACGTACCAATTTTAACAAGTTTTTAATGAAATAATAATGATTTTAACAATAATTTAACATTAATTTGTATAAAAGTAATTAAAATGACGAGTAAATTATAATATATTATGAAAACATATGTTTAAATTAGTGTGGAATTTATCTTAAATTAGTCTATACAATGAAATGAATTATTATGTATTGAGATAGAAACATATTTATGATAGAATGAGAAAGTATAAATTTACAATATTAATGGAGAGATGTCCGAGTGGTCGAAGGAGCACGCCTGGAAAGCGTGTATAGGGGCAACTCTATCAGGGGTTCAAATCCCCTTCTCTCCGCCAAAGCATTATAATCCGAGCTCATTAGTGCCGATTGGCGAGGGGTTCGGATTATTGCTTTATATTTAACAGATAGAAAAACAGTCGAGTTTTACACTCTGCTGTTTTTCTGTCATAATCAGCATAATAAATAGCGTTTGAAATGGGGGGGGGTTGATGGGTGATACAATCGTTTTTATGAGTGCATATGAAACAACGCGATATTCGAAATCTAAACTACTCTTTAAGCAGAAGCAACAATTTGATACGTTGTTGGAAAAACATCATCTGAACTATGTATTGATGGGTGACAAACTCATATCGTCAAAAGGAAAGTTAAGATTAAGTACAGAGTATAATTATGTCCATCAAAGCACTTCCTTTTCATTTAATCCTATCAATGAAAAACAAGATATTGAAGATTTTGAAGAAATTATAGAGAGCACAGGATTTTGCATGAAATTGCTCCATGCTCAATCTGTTTTAGCGGATTTATCATATTTTAATATCGACTCTCTAATCTGCATGGAATCTTTTCTTGTCCATATCGGTGAAAATTTTTTTCAGATTGACCCCGTGATATTTTCAATGAATAGAGTTTTAATAGTTACTTTTGAGGTCATAGACTTTAAAACAGGAATTCCGTTTAAAAGAGATGATGTTTTCGGCAAAATGGGTAACTATAATTTATTGACTGTCAACGAATATCAGTACTTTGGAGATGAAAGTACAACGTCATCTAATGATAAAATTTCAGAGATAATATATAACAATATTAGTGGCTTTTTCTCTGAAATGATTGGTAAAAGATTTGAGGCTCAGGAGTATTCATTTATACATAGTACGCTAGTTTTATCAAATGAAATTGACAATCTAACAGAATATTTTTGCAACTTAATAGGTACGAGAGAATTAGCGTCCCCACTCGAAAATATTAGCACTACGGAGAATTATGAATATTATCCCCAAGACGGTGCAAGTATTATCAAAAATTATAATCCAGATGACATTGATATTCCTTTATATAATGGAATTATGCTGGAGTCCATTAAATTATACGTATACCTATTTCAAATCATCAATGCAGATATAACACTAGATATGAACAAAGTTGTGCGTAATGATTTGTATTTGGAGAATTTATTTTTTGCCCCACAAGTACCTATTGAAACCCATAATCTACTTAGCTATATTTATAAAACCAAGTCGTATCAGTATCATAAAGAAGCAACTAGACTTAAAATTTCATATATGACCATCGAAAACGAATCAAAGAAAAACAGAAATGCGGTTTTACTCAACATTTTACTATATATAGTTTCGCTTTTGGGCGCTGTCGGAACACTTGAAACGCTGGAAAGCAAATTAAATATACCTTTCAAGTGTAGCTTTATTGTAGTGATTCTGGTTTTCCCTATATTGGGTGTAATTTGGGGCATTGTTGAGTGGCGGCGCAAGTTTTAGAAAATATGATACTTGCTCCAGTACAATTAAAAAAGATGAGCAAAGAAGAAGCTATTGAAAAAGCTTTAGAATTATTAGATAGGGTTGGATTAAAGGATAAAAAGGATGTTTACCCAGACACATTATCTGGTGGTCAAAAACAAATGGTTGCAATAGCAAGAGCTTTAGAGATGAATCCTAAAATTATGTTATTTGATGAACCTACATCAGCACTTGATCCAGAAATGGTAGGTGAAGTTCTTAAGGTTATGAAAGATCTAGCAGAAGAAGGAATGACAATGGTGATTGTTACACATGAAATGGGATTTGCTAGAGAAGTTGCGGATAGGGTTATATTTATGGATCAAGGATATATATTAGAAGAAGGAGATCCAAAGGAAATATTTACAGCACCTAAAAGTGACAGATGTAAGGAATTCTTAGATAAAGTAATAAATAATAATTAATGTATTTTATATACATTAATTATTATTTATTGCATAAAAGAATAAAATTTTAAAAACTTTCTAATTTTAAATTTAAGTATTTTTACAATTTCCTTGAATTTAAAATTCTTATATGTTATTATGAGTAAGTATCTAATAATGATACTGTATGTAGCAAGGATTTAATATGGTTTGATGTCCAAAAGGGACGTTACTTTAATAATTGAAAAAAATTAAAAAGTAATGAGGTGCAATTCCTCGGCATACCACCATTGCCATGCTAGATGGGGAGTTAGCGGTGCCCTGTAACTTGCAATCCGCTATAGCAAGGTTGAATTCCTCGCTTAGGTATAAGTCTTTTATAGTCTGACTTTTATAAGTGGTGTTGAGGACTGGGTCCCACGCAACTGAAGCCCATGAACCTCGTCAGGTCCGGAAGGAAGCAGCGATAAGTGGTCACTTCCGTGTGCCGTGGATTAATCTGGTCTGAGCTAACTGTAGAAGTAACGTATGGAGGGCTTTTAACGAAGCGAGGTGCATGGTTCTAACTTTGTTTTGAAATTAAAATATGATAAAATTAGGTTATTCTTCAATAGGATTAACAATATAGGACACAATAGGACAAGAAAGTGAGGGAATTTCATTATGGAATCCCTCATTTTCTTGTCCTATTTTATTTTTATATGCTTTTCAATCTTTCAAATGCCCATAGAATAAGCAAATTCTTAAGAATATATATTCTAAAATTCCTAAGAATTTATATTCTTAAAAATATAGATTCTTAGGAATATAGGAATATATATTACTTTTTATATAAATTGGATTTTTATATGGTATTGTTTTTTAGGTTAATCTATTATTTTCTAATGAGGTTAACAAATTTATAAGTAAAGCCATTTTTTTCATCATTAAAACTTTCAGATTCATATTCAATATTAAAGTCTTTATAGTTTATTTCAGGGAAATAAGTATCTCCCTCAAAAGAATGATTGATTTTAGTAAGGTATAGTTTATTACAATGTGGGAGGAATTGTTTATATATTTCTGCTCCGCCTATTATAAAAACTTCATCTTCTGAATTTAAATATTTTTTTAATATGGAATCAAAATCATGTTCTATTGCTACTTGATTTGAATCTACAGTATAATTTTTATCTCTAGTTAAAATTATATGCTCTCTATTTGGTAATACTCCAGGAAGTGATTCAAAAGTTTTTCGCCCCATAATCATTTTTTTCCCAGAAGTAATTTGTTTAAATCTTTTTAAGTCATCTGAAATATGCCATATAAGCTTATTATTTTTTCCTATGACATTATCATTTGCAATAGCTACTATTAATGATAGCATTTATATCACTCCTTTAATTTTCTTTGAAAGATAAAAATATCTAAAATGATGCTGGCATTTTATTGTTTTACCATGTTTGTAATCAATAAGTTTTATATGGCTATGTGTAAAATCATAGAAGTTTTTAATTTCATGATTAATTCAAGGTGCGCTATATTCCTAATTAATATGAACTTTCAATAATTGAATAATTTAATAGTTGTTGAAAGTAAGTTAAATCTATAACCTTATATGAATGCATAGCGACAACTAAATTACTTATGTCATTATATTCCTAATTCAAATTTTAATTGTGGTTTAACAGGCTCATAATCAATCATTTCAAAATCATCAATTGTGAAATCATAGAAGTTTGTTTTACCTTCTTTAAGTATTAGTTTAGGCTGTTTACTACTAGGTGTTCTAGATAATAATTCTTTTGCTTGTTCTATATGTCTATCATAGATGTGTAAATTATCAACAACATGCATAAAAACACCAGGTTTTAAACCAACATGCCTTGCTACCATCATCATTAATGCAACATATTGAATTTTATTTATATGACCAGCAGTGCAATAATCTGAACTTCTTTGATGAAGTGTTACATCAAGATAATCTCCTCTAACAGACCAAACTGTAAGGAATGCACAAGGATACAAACCAGCAGTTTCCTCAAAATCTGAATATTGATATAAATCTATAATATGTCTTCTAGTATAAGGCTCGTTTTCTAAGCCATTCAATAGTTTATTCATTAAGTCATATTTTTTTATAGTAGCACCATATCTTTGCCCAATCGTTCTAGTACCATTGATTTCCCAATCGGCCCACCACGAAATACCCATTTCCTCTAATACAGAAAGTTCGTTTGAGGCCTTTTGATATATCCAAAATATCTCTTTGATACTAGATTTCCAAGCGATTGGTCTAAGTGTAGTAATTGGAAATTCTCCTTTAGATATATCATACTTTTCCACAACCTGATTTACATATATTGTGTGCGCTGGAGTGCCATCTTTATATTGTGGTCTTATTTTATGACCTTTGGTACTTATTCCATTAGTAAGAATATCATTTAGTGTATCTTTAAATAATTTATCTGTTTTTGATATAAAATGTGTTGTCATAAGCTCACCTCTAAATTAGATTTCGATAATATTATATCATAGTTAAATATTGAGTTATAATAAATGATTAATAATTGTTAGATAAAAGAGGGGGATATATATCACGAAAAAGCTCCACTAATAATTGCTTAATTCATAAAATTTAAAGCCCCCGAAAAATCGAGGGCTTTTTGCAATTCAATAAGATTAATTTGTATCTTTCAGAGAGAGAAATTATTTTTATTACAATTTCATGGAAATATTTGCTAGTTCATCTGATGATGCAGCTATTTCTTGTATGCTGGCAGAAATTTCTTCTGTTGCAGCTGTTTGTTCTTGGGTCGCAGAAAGTGAATATTGACTTTTATTATGTACCTCGTTCACTCTATTTTTTATTTCATTAGTTAATTGTTGAATTTTAGGTACAGTGCTTTTAGATTCATCAGATAATCTTCTAATTTCTTGAGCAACAATTCCAAAGCCTCTGCCTACTTCACCTGCTCTGGCAGCTTCGATAGCTGCATTTAAACCAAGCATCTTAGTTTCATTAGCCAGCTCTTTAATAAAGGAGCTTATATTATCAATTTCATTAGAAACTTCTATTATCTGGTCAATATCATTGTTAAGAAGCTGCTGATTTTCATGAATTGATGAAGATGAAGCAGTAAGCTCCTCAATAGTCGATGATATACCTGTAAGGCTGTCTTGAAGATTTTCAGACATATTACGTAAAGTTAACTCAGTTTGTTTTGGTCTAATAACATTCATGCTTCCAACAACTTCATTAGTTTCATCATCATGTAGTGGATAAACAAGAACTCTAACGGGAGAACCGTAATCTAATGTATCAATATCTACACGTTGGATTTCACCTGTTTCTATAGCTTTGACAGAAGTATCATCTACTGTTATATCAAAGCCGATATTAATAGCAGGCATATCAAATTTTGAGGAAGGTTGTTTTTCAACTATGTAATGACCATCAGATAATGAAAGAAAAGCCCCTTCTGGGAACATTTCAGTTATCATCGGTGCAAATTCTTTAAATGACTTTTCGATATTGTGTATCTTTGGAAGAAGTATTACAAATGCTCCATTACATATTCCTTCTTCATTTGTAATTGGAATTGAAGTGATTTTCATTCGAAATCCATAGACAGAAGCAGGAATATTTTCTGATACTACTTCTTTTTCTTTAATAGAAGCTTTAACTGAATTATTGGCACTAATATTATTTTTGATTTTTAATTCATATTCCTTAATGGAATCTGAGCATACTTGCCAAACAACTGTATTATTTTCTACAATAGCATATAAAGCCCACTCTTTAGCTAAATTAATTTGTATGCTTGATAAAGTTTTTATGCTATTTAATTCATTTATTGAAATCATATATTATTCCTTTCTTTTTTACATAAAAAAGTTTCATTAAATTCTTCTAGCTGCATGAAATCCCTCGTGTACAGCTTGCATTATCTTTTTCGGTTTATTTGTGTCTCCAACAGTAATAATTTCCATAGATGAACATTTTTCTCTAAGTTCATCTGTAAGATTTCTTACTGATTTTAATCCAAGTGCACATATAACTGCATCACTATTATAAGTGAATTCTGTTTCATCAAATGTACATTTTACATTTGTTTCGTTCATTTCAATGATTTGGTGATTTAATTTTTGTGTTACATTAAGCTCGGCTAATTTTGAATTAAGCACCCATTTTGTATATATAGGTAAATCTGGAGCAGCTTCAGGTAGCATATCAATCATAGTAATGTTTTTTCCTTTTTCTGAAAGAAACATAGATACTTCACAGCCAATCATTCCTGCACCACATACTATAATGTTATCACCACTTGGAATGTTTCCATCTAATACTTCTAATGGATCATAGATTTTAGGATTTTTAGCTCCTTCAATGTTAGGTCTAAAAGTTTCAGCGCCAGTAGCAACAATAACTGTGTCAAATTTACCATCTTTAATGCCATCAGCAGTTACTTCTATACCGGTTACAATATTTGCTCCACATTTATTTACAGTGTTTATAATATAATCCTTATAATCTTTATAATCTTGCTTAAAGTCAGGAATTGCTACATAATAAAGAGCACCGCCAAGACGATCTTTTTTTTCAAATAGAGTTACATCATGACCTCTTTCAGAAGCTGTTATAGCTGCTTGCATACCAGCAGGCCCTGAACCAATAACAGCAACTTTCTTTTTAATTTTAGCAGGAGTAATCTTAACAAAACTTTCATATTCTTTTCCTGCCTCTGGATTTATAGCACATGAGATTCCACAACTGTTCATTACTTCTCCTAAGCATTCGTTACAGCGTAAACATCTGCGGATTTCTTCTGGCTTTCCTAGAGCAACTTTAGAAGGATAATCGGGATCTGCTATAGTTTGTCTTCCAATAGCTATAAAATCAGCATCACCTTTTTCAATAATATCTTCACCCATTTCTGGAGAAATACCACATACTGCAATAACAGGTACATTGACAGATTTTTTTATTGCTGCCGCAAGGTTAACAAGAGTACCTCTAGGTGTATAATTTGGTGGAACCCACATAGAAGTAGCAACACCATTGCTTAAATTTTTTCCTTTTGCTGATTCTTTACCTTCCATAACAGTAAAGTACTTATGTAATCTTGAGTCCCAAGTACCAGCTGAAACATGAATAGCATCAGCTCCAGCTTCTGCTGCCCATTTGGCAAAAGTACATGCTTCTTTTATAGTAACTCCGTTTGGTACATCTTCATCAGCAGATAAACGGTATATAAGTGTGAAATCTTCACCAGCATGATTTTTTATAGATCGTATAGTCTCAAGGGCAAAGCGCGCACGATTTTCTAAACTTCCGCCATATTCGTCCTCTCTTCTGTTTGTATAACCTGATAGAAACTGTAATGGCATATATCCATGAGCTCCATGAAGTTCTACAGCATCGAAGCCACATTGGCGTGCTCTTTTAGCGGCTAAACCATATTTTTCAATCAATTCTTTAATATCTTCTATGATCATTGTTCTCGGATTATCATTAGGTAGCTGAAATGTACCTATGCCAGATGGTGAAATTGGCTGAATACCTGTAACACTTTCACTAGAAAAGCAACCTCCATGAGCTAATTGAAGGCAAGCTTTTGCTCCACCTGAGTGAACTGCATGAGGTATACGACTTAAACCAGGCATAAATTTACCACTAGTTATTTCGATTTCACCATCAATAACTCTTCCTAAAGGATCTGGGCAACAAACTTCTGTTATTATAAGCCCAACCCCACCATTAGCACGTCTTGCGTAATAATTTACAATGACATCAGAGACTGTTCCATCTGCAGCTGCAAGATTAGTCCCCATACCAGGCATAATCATACGATTTTTAAGTTCCATATTACCTATTTTCCCAGGTTGTAGAAGTTTTTTAAAATTCATTATCTGATCCTCCTTATATTTTTAAAAAATATATTAAAAGTTTTACAATTAATTAAATTCCATATAATATTTTCCTAATCCTTTGACATATGCAAAAATAGAAAGGAACTTTTTTGTTCAATATTACAAAAGGAAAAAGCTTACAAATAATTGGCTATTTGTAAGCTTTTTACCCTAGCAATATATGCTTATATTTAATTTATATACTTATATCATCTATTATAAAAGAGATATACATGTGTAATCTTATTAAAGGATTATCAAAATCATCCTCAATAATTTTACGAATTTTATTAAGTCTATAGCTTATAGTATTACGATGAAGATACATGGCATTGGCTGTATCACTTATGCTTTGATTATTATCAAAAAAATTTCTGAGGGTAATAATATATTCGCTTCCTTCTTTTTCATCAATTTTCTTTAATAGGGATAATGATTTACTTGTAATGCCTAAAATAGGATGCATTTTATTAAGATTCATCATCATATCATAAATTGCTATTTCATTATACAAATAAAAGAATTTCTGGGGGGGAATTTTGGGGATACAATCTACTATTTCACCAGTCCTTTTTGCTTGGTCATAACTTTTATTAATTAAGATTAATCTATCAACCGCATTACCTGCACTACATATAAGCTGTTCTCTTGTACTGATTTCACCTAATTCTTTGTACACATTCTTTAAGTCTTTTTTATCATCGAAGCTAATAATACAATATGATTTTTTATCATTAAAGCTATATATACAAAATGGAACTAGCCTTCTGATTTCATTTTTAACGCTATATAAATTTTCGCTTAAATTTTTTGATTCACTTCTATCTCGTATTTCCAAAACTATAAACCATTTTCTTATATTCCATCCTAGACTTTGGGCTTGATTAAATGCCATAGTCTCATTTGGTATTTTTCCTAAAAATAGTTCTTTTATAAATTCATTTTCTAAATCTCCTAAAGCTCTTGAAACCATTGCATTATTTGTGAATTTTACAGCAATAACTTCTGAAATCATCTGAAGTATTTGAAGGTCAGTTTCAGTTATTTTTTTATTGATCTCTAAAAGTGCAATATAACCTTCAATTCTATTTTCAGATTTTATCTCAGCTACAGCTCGTTTTACATAGGGAGAAAAAGCTTTACTGTCGACAAATAGGGGGCGACCGTTTTGAGTAAGCCTATGCCAAAATCTATTATAATCTGTCATATTAACTATATTAGATGGGCAATACTTATTGGAGGTTATTATTTTCCAGATAGGATCATTAATTTCAAGTGATTTAGTATAATCAATAACTTTGTAACTTTTATCAGTTATTATCATAGGGTTTTTTAGAAGTTTGTATGCTATAGCTTCAATGTCGGTAATTTCAGCACTTTTATTTAATAAATTTATTAAATTTATATAATCATCATACAAAAGCTTTTGAATAAAATTAGACTCTTCATTGATATACTCATTTAATTTTATATATATATTTTCTTCTTTCATATTGGACTCAACTAAAACTACTGAAATATCAGTATGACTTTGAATAAAAGAATTTATTTTAGTCATCATATCTGGTAGAACAAAAGCTTCTGAAAAGATAATCACTCCAGGCAATTCTATATTTGTATCTAATTCCAGTAGTTCCTTAATATTAGAATAATTAAGTATTATTGAATGACTTTTTAAAAAGTTCCCAGTATGTACAGATTTACTTATGGAAATAATATCATTTATTCCAATACTAACAGATGAAATGTAAATTTTCTCATCTTCAGAGTGAGATATTATTTTATAAGTTAATTCAAGTTCTTTAAAAAAGTCACTTAAATTTATCATTTGCAGCACTACTCCTTTCTTGAGATTTTTTTATGCAATTATATATGTTAAAAGTAAAGCTTTTCCGAACATTAAACAGTAAGTTATATATATTATGTAAAAATTATCTTTTAATACATGATTTATAATATGCATATTTAAAAGTTATTTTCTAAATATAACTATCAATATACAATAATACCATAATAATTATGTTTTGAGTAAAATATGATATAATGATATATTAAGGAACTTATATATATGTCACATTGATATTATATATGCCTCTAAAAAATATTCTCTTTCTTACTTGGTTAATAATAGAATTATTGATCATAATTCTATAGAGTATTCTATTATTTCAACATGTACTTTTTAAAAACAAAGTGAACAACTTAATTTAGAGAATAATATAAATATTTGATTCATTTATACTAATCAGTATTACATTAGTGTATAATAATGATATATTTAAAGAAATAGAGAGGTGAGAGCCTTTTGGGTTACACAGCATTATATAGGGAATGGAGACCTAAGAATTTTGAAGATGTTGTAGGTCAAGAGCATATAACTACTACACTAAAGAATGAAATAATACATGACAGAATTGCACATGCATATCTTTTCTGTGGAACTAGAGGTACAGGAAAGACTTCGACTGCAAAAGTAATGGCAAAAGCTTTAAATTGTCTTGATTTAAGAGATGGAGAACCATGTAATGAATGCGAAATGTGTAGAAAGATAAATGATGGTTTAGCTATAGATGTAACAGAGCTTGATGCTGCTTCAAATAATGGTATTGATAAAATAAGGGATATAATTGATGATACCAAGTATCCACCACAAGAATCTAAATTTAAGGTTTATATAATGGATGAGGTACACATGCTATCAGTTGGAGCGGTTAATGCATTCTTAAAAACTTTAGAGGAACCACCTAAAAATGTTATTTTTATATTAGCAACAACAGATCCTCAAAAGTTACCTATCACAATTTTATCTAGATGCCAAAGATTTGATTTTAAGAGAATTAATCAAAAAGAAATATGTGCAAGATTAAGAAAGATAACTGATTCACAAAATGTTGAATGTGAGCAAAAAAGCTTAGAGCTAATATCTAGAATTTGTGATGGTGCCATGAGAGATGCCTTAAGCATCTTAGATCAAGCTATAGCAATGGGAGATAATGAAATCAAGTATGAGGATTTAATAAGTATACTTGGACTTGTCACAAATGAATATTTATTTGATATAACAAATGCTATTACGGATAGAAATATAGAAAAAGCTATGCTTATAGTAGATAAAATGGTTTATGCAGGTAAAGATATTCAATTATTTATAAAAGATCTTATTAACCATTTTAGAAATTTATTAATGGTTAAGGTTACAAAAAATCCAGAAGAAGTACTTGATATGTCCATTGAAAATATAACTCTTATTAAAGAACAGGGAAGAAAAATAAGAGTTGAAGAAATAATGAGAATTATAAGGATTCTTCAGGAAGCTGAAAATAATTCAAAAATGAGTAAGCAAAGCAGACTATATTTAGAACTTTCAATAATAAAAATGTGCAAAATTGAATATGATACATCTAGTGAAGTGATTTTAACTAGAATAAATAAGCTAGAAGAAAATTTAAAAAGTGGGAAAATTCAAATTTTAGAAAATAATGATGGCTCAAGAAGTGAAAATCAAGAAAAAATGAATACTACTAATAACAAAGGGAAAAATACATTAAATAAAACTGTTGTTAAAAAAGAGGATTCAGAGCCTGAAGATGTAAACATTAATTCATCGCTTACAATTGATGATGTAGGAAGAGCATGGACTGAAATATTAGAAAAATTTAAGAGTAGAAGAGCCATGATAATATACGCATCTATTGTTACAGCTAAGCCTTATAGTTTTAAAAATGGCATAGTTACGCTTGAATATGATTCGACATATGCATTTAATAAAGCAAGACTTGAGAGGGAAGAATACAAAAAAATTGTAAATGAAGTATTCTCAGAAGCATTAAATGAAAATGTAGCTGTAAAATATATAATAAAAGAAGATGATAGTATAGAAGAAAATAAAGAACAGTTACTTAAGCAAAAATTAGATGGCGAAATACCTTTTGAGGTGTATGATGAATAGAGGATTAAGGTAAAGTTTAAAACTTGTGAATTGATAAAAGATGATTTATAATTAAAAAATGAGATTTAAGATATTAAGGAGGATTTTTTTATGGCAAGAGGTGGATTTCCAGGCGGATTTGGCGGCGGAAATATGAATAATTTAATGAAGCAAGCTCAAAAGCTTCAAAAACAAATGGAAGATATGCAAAAGGAAATGGAAACAAAAGAATTTGAAGCTTCTGTTGGTGGTGGAGCTGTAGTAGTAAAAGCTAATGGTAAAAAAGAAATAATTTCTATTAACATAAAGCCAGAAGTAGTAGATCCAGATGATGTAGAAATGATTGAAGATTTAATATTAAGTGCAGTAAATGAAGTTTTAAGAAAAGCTGAAGATGAAACAGCTAACAAAATGGGTAAGCTAACAGGCGGAATGGGCGGCTTATTTTAATTAAAACTAAATTTTATTTATGGCATACAGTAGATAGAAATATATTAATACTGTATGCTTTTTTCAATGATTACTTTATGATATATTAAAAAGCTAATAATATTTAGTTTTAATTTTGAAGGGAGATATGTAAATATGATGGATTTTTATCCTGTAGCCATAGAAAAGTTGATAGAAGAATTTGCGAAATTGCCAAGCATAGGGAAAAAATCAGCTCAAAGATTAACATTACATATTTTGAATTTGCCAGATGATGAAGTAAGAGAATTTGCTAATGCTTTGGTACAGGCGAGAGGTACTATTAAATATTGCTCTATATGTGGTAATTTTACAGATAGTGATCCGTGTGCTTTGTGTTCAAATCCTAATAGAGATAAAGGTGTTATATGTGTTGTTGAGCAACCAAAGGATATTATGACGATGGAGAAGGTTAAGGAATTTAATGGAGTATATCATGTTCTTCATGGAAATATATCACCTATGCAGGGGAGAGGACCTCAAGATATTAAGATTAGAGAACTAGTGGCAAGAATGAATGAAGATGTTAAAGAAGTAATTTTGGCCACAAATCCTAATATTGAAGGAGAAGCTACAGCTATGTATATAGCAAAGGTTCTTAAGCCATTGGATATAAAAGTAACTAGAATAGCAGCTGGCATACCGGTTGGTGGAGATTTAGAATATGCAGATGAAGTCACATTATCTAAAGCTTTAGAGGGTAGAAAAGAAATTTAAGGGACCCTAATAAATTAGGATCCCTATGAAAAAGGTGTTACATAGATGGGAGTTAGAAGTTTTTGTTTGACATGAGTGAAAAGCTTCTTATAGAATTAATGTATTCTTATATAAGGAAAGTGTTACAATAAAAAATAAAAAAATGAAGTATATTCCTCCTAATAATTGGATAAAAATATAATAGGAGAAGATTTAGGAGGGATATATATGGATGGAAAAGGTATTCATAAAAATTACTTAAATCAAGAATGCTTTTTGGACAAGGATTACAGGTTTAATAGTGAAAAACTATTAAGAGATATGCAACTTGCTAAAATGGAAATTGATATGGCTCGAAACATGTTTAATAATGTTGAAGATAATGCGCTTATAGATATTGCTATTTATTCGGAAGATCTTGCAAAGAAAAGATACGGATATTTATTATCTATAGCAAAAGAAAACGGAATTAGAGTTAGTAAAAATTATATAATAGAAAATAATTTGTTTTTATCAGAATAGAAATGCAGAAGGGAGAAGTTGAAGGATGAACGAGCAGTATTTTATATATGGTTTAGTAGGAATAATACTACTATTTATAATAATAAAGTTACTAAAATGGCCAATGAAGATAATATTAAATGGGATAATAGGATTGATATCATTGTATATAGTAAATATAATAGGAGCCAACCTTAATATTATAGGATTAAATTTTAACTTCTCATTACCCGTTAATCCAATAACATCACTGATTGCAGGATTTTTGGGTGTACCAGGAATAATAGCCATTGCAATAATAGTCTTCTTTATGTAAAAATAAGAAAAAATGTCTAACTATATGAAAATTATATCCATTAGTTAGGCATTTTTTTTATTATGTAATTATTATGTTTGTTAAAATTGCATTTTTGAGTTAATATTTAAGTTGAAGATAAAATTTGGATTAAAAGGAGTTAGAACTAGTGAAAAAGCATCTATTGGAAAAAATGATTTTAATGGTAACAATAACTTGCTTGATTTCTAGTCCTGTACAAGCTAGCTGGATTAAAAATTCTACAGGAACTTGGAATTGGGTTGAGAATAATACAAAAACTATTGGTTGGAAATATATAAGTGGAAAATGGTATTATTTTAATAACGATGGAGATATGAAGACTGGATGGATTAAAGAAAATAATAATTGGTATTGTTTAGCTGATGATGGACATATGTTTACAGGATGGGTATGTTATAGTAAAAAGTGGTATTATTTTAATAATAATGGAGTAATGCAAACAGGATGGCTCACTGTAAATAATGAAAAATATTATTTAGATGATAGCGGAGTAATGCAGATAGGAACTGTTGATATTGAAGGAAAAAGATATAATTTTAACGAAAGTGGAGTTTTGACATCAAATGAAGAAATAACTGATAATACAGTCGAATTACCATCAAATTATATAAAAGAGCCTACACAAAATCTTACTTCAGTTACAGATAGAAATGTATTTACTAGTAGTAATGAAAATTTTACAATAATTGATGATAAATATAATAATGAAGAAAAAGAAGATGATAATGAAAATGAAGAAGAAAGAAGTAAGGATGATGAACCAAATGATTTTTCATATGGAGATTTAAATCTAGAAAATGATTCATTATCAAAGGATACAATAAGAACAGAAGAACCAGAAGAAGATGATGATCATTATTATTCAGATCTAAATATATTCTATAAAGCTAAACTTTCACCTCCATTTTATAGCGGAAATAAGGAAATAAAGGGAAATTGTACTTGGTATGCATGGGGAAGAATGTTTGAATTAACAGGAAAAGCACCTAATGATGCAGGTTTTAATGGGAATGCATATGAATGGTGGGGTGCAAATAAAAAGATAGGAAAGTATAAATACGGATCAGAACCTAAAGTTGGTGCATTAGCAGTATGGAATTCCTCATTACCGGGCTCAGGAGGATGTGGACATGTAGCAGTAGTAGAAAAAATAGAAGATAATAAAATTTACATATCAGAGTCATCTTGGCATGGATCTACATTTAAATATAGAGAAATATATTCTACTGATTATTTATATGGATACATATATATAGACGAACCTAATTTTTAGATAAAGACAGGCTTTATAGATTTTTATATTTATTAGATTTATAATAGTTAACATAACTAATGAAATTATCTAAGAAAGGAGGACTACTTAAGTTTAGTTAAGTAGGAATAGATTATGCCAGCAGGTAATGGAGTTAATTGTAAAGAATGCGTAGATTTTAAAAATAATAAATGTAATGGAAAAGACCTACTTTGCCTATGCTATAAATGCCCAAGAAATTTAGCACAATGTATGTGTGTAAAATATTGTAGAGAGACGGAATCCGTTTTATATTTTGATGATTAAGAACTAATGAATTGTTATTTAAAAGAGGCTGTTGCAAAATTGCGATAGCCTCTTTGCTGTGTTGTGAAAAAAGTGGATTCAACAAGAATCCACTTTTTTCATAAATTTTTAATATGTATAATAATAAAAATCGTTATAGTAATGTATATCGATTAGTATTACTGCTTAAAACAGAAATTAGGATAGTTAAAATATGATTCAGTGGGTGATTAAGCTAAATTGCGGGAATTTGGATTATATAAGACATACTATGGTAAAGTGAAAATTTGTAAGTAAAACCTAAAAAATTTTCATTAATACACAACTTTAGAAATGAAATTTTAAAATTAATGATAAATTTTTAAATTTGCCAGTGACTATATAGATATATTGAGAAAAAAAAGTAATTTTATGAATAAAAATTTAAAAATAATATTAAAATTTGAATAAAAATTCATAAGGAAAAATATGAGTATAAATTTATAAAATTTTATTATTAATTTAAATATAATCATAGAAATGTATTTATTTCTTAGTAATATAGGGATGATGATGCGGCAGATAGTTATTATAATTGAGCATTTTATTGGAAATGAGTACGAAATTGTAAATGAATAAATATACCGTAATCTGATGCGTGTTGACAAAAAAATATTAAAATAGTATTATAAATGTGTTAATTAATGGAGAATAATTTAAATATTATATAAAAAAATTAAATTATTTATTTTAGATTTGAATTAAAATAACTATGGAGTTATTAAACTAAGAATATAAATTGTTTAATAACTCCTTTGTGATATTCTTAGTTTTATTTCCAGAATATTAAACAAAGAAGATTTGTAATAGTGGAAGCGGTAACAGATTAACAAAGTAAAAAGATATTAAATAATGATAAATTAATCACTAAACAGAGTTTAATTTATTGTTAAATAAATAGACAAGATTATGAATAAAACATTCAGAATACTAATATCAAAAAGGAGAGGAATATATTGATTAAATATGTTGGCAAAAGACTAATATCAAGTCTATTAACAATATGGGTTGTAATTACAATAACATTTTTCTTAATGAGACTTATGCCAGGTGGTCCATTTGATAGTGAAAAGTTAACAGCTCAAGCTAAAGCTAATATGGAGGCTAAATATGGAATAGACAAGCCGCTAAGTGAACAATACTTTATGTATATGAAAAATGTAGTTCATGGAGATTTTGGTGAATCTATGGTTTTCCCTGGTAGAAATGTAACTGAAACTATTGAAACATCTTTCCCGGCATCAGGAAAGGTTGGTATGGCGAGTGTAGTGACATCGATAATCGTTGGAATTTCTCTAGGAATAGTGGCAGCATTAAAGAAAGGTAAATGGGCAGATTCAATAATTGTATTTATAGTAACTCTTGGAATAACAATACCAAGCTTTGTTATTAGTGCTGTATTAATTTATTTCTTGGGTGTTGAATGGAAGCTATTACCGCCTACTGGATTTAGTGGATGGAAAAATTATATTATGCCAGTAATTGCATTATCAGCTTCATCTACAGCATTTATCACAAGACTTACAAGAAATAAGTTATTAGATGTATTAAAATCCGATTATATAAGAACTGCTAAAGCAAAAGGTCTAGGCAAAGGAAAAATAATTTTTAAGCACGCTTTAAGAAATTCACTTATACCTATAGTTACATACATAGGACCATTAATTGCTAGTATATTAACTGGAAGCTTTATTATAGAAAAAATATTTGCAATACCAGGGTTAGGTAATGAATTTGTACAATCTGTTACAAATAGGGACTACTCTATGTTGCTTGGTGTTACTGCATTTTATTGTACTTTATTAGTAGTCTTAGGGTTTGTTGTTGATATGTTATATTTGATAATTGACCCAAGAATAAAGCTAGATAATTAGGAGGAACGTAAAAGTGGAAGAATTAATTATAGACAAAAGTGAATTTACACCTCTAACAGCAGAAGAAAAGGAAGTTGAGGCAGTAGTTAGACCAAGTATTGGGTATTGGAAAGATGCATGGCAAAGGCTATTAAGAGATAAGATGGCAATAGCATCTTTAGTTGTTATTTTATTAATAGTTTTAGGAGCGATTTTTGTCCCAATATTTTCAAAATATACATATGATGCAACAAATTTATCACTAGTAAACAGTAAGCCTTCAGCTGAACATTGGTTTGGAACAGATTCACTTGGAAGAGATATTTTTGTAAGAGTATTCAATGGAGCCAGATATTCATTAATAATAGCTGTAGTTGCAGCATTTATAAATTTAGTTATTGGTATATTATATGGTGGAATTGCAGGATATTTCGGTGGAGCAGTAGACAATGTCTTAATGAGAATAGTTGATGTTATTTATTCAATACCTTTAACTATTTATGTAATTATATTTATGACTATCTTTAATAAACCAGGACAAAGTGGTAGTGGACTTTGGACAATAATATTAGCTTTATCCATATCTTATTGGATTGGTATGGCAAGAATTGTTAGAGGTGATGTACTTCAATTAAAGCAACAAGAATTTGTTCTTGCAGCAAGATCACTTGGAGTATCAAAGTTTAAAATACTTATAAGACATTTAATACCTAACTGTATAGGATCAATAATGGTTACATTAACATTATTAATTCCAGAAGCGGTATTTACAGAAGCATTTTTAAGCTTTATAGGACTTGGACTTACTCCTCCAACAGCATCATTAGGAACATTAGCTAATGAAGCTATGGTAGCTATATATACATATCCTTATCAATTGGTACCACCAGCAGTAGTTATATGCTTAATTATATTAGCATTTAATCTTTTTGGTGATGGTTTAAGTGATGCACTAGATCCTAAGAATAAGAGATAGGAGTAGGAGTTCAGATGGAAAAGTTATTAGAAGTAAAAAATTTAAAAACTGAATTTAAAACTAATGTTGGGCAAGTACATGCTGTAAGAGGAGTTTCTTTTTATCTAGATAAAGGTGAAGCATTAGGCATTGTTGGAGAATCAGGATGTGGAAAAAGTGTAACAATGATGTCAATAATGAGACTTTTAGCTGATAATGGAAAGATTGCAGATGGTCAAATATATTTTGATGGAAAAGATATTTCAAAAGCAAAGGATTCTGAAATGGATTCAATTAGAGGTAATGATATAGGAATGATATTCCAAGATCCTATGACATCATTAAATCCTGTTTTTACAATAGGAGATCAATTGATGGAACCATTACTTAAGCATAGAGGAATGAAAAAAGAAGAAGCAAAAAAACAAGCTATTAATATGCTTAAATTAGTTGGAATTCCAAGTCCGGAAAAAAGAATGAAACAATATCCACATGAATTTTCAGGTGGAATGAGGCAAAGAGCTATGATAGCTATGAGTTTAATTTGTGAACCTAAGCTTATTATTGCAGATGAGCCAACAACTGCACTTGATGTTACAATACAAGCACAAATACTAGATCTTATGAAAGATTTAAAAGATAAGCTTAATACATCAATAATATTGATAACTCATGATTTAGGAGTTGTTGCAGACCTTTGCAGCAGAATAAATGTTATGTATGGTGGAATAGTTGTAGAAACAGGTACAACTGAAGATATATTCTATAGACCAAAACATCCATACACATGGGGACTTTTAAGAAGTGTTCCTAATCCTAAAGAAAACACAAAAGAAAAGCTAAAACCAATAGAAGGACAGCCGCCAGATTTGTTAAAACCACCAGTTGGATGTCCGTTTGCGGCTAGATGCGACTATGCAATGAAAATTTGTATAAATAAACAGCCTCCACAATTTGAAGTAGGAGAAAATCATAGTGCTGCTTGTTGGTTATGCCATGAAGATGCACCAAAAGTTGAATCGCCTATAAGGAGGATAAAATAGTGGAAGATAACAAAGAGGTAATTTTAGAAGTAAAGGATTTATGTAAGTATTTCCCGGTAAATAAAGGTTTGTTTAAAGGGAAAAGTTATGTAAAAGCAGTAGATAGGGTTTCTTTCTCATTAAAAAAAGGAGAAACATTAGGTTTAGTTGGAGAATCAGGCTGTGGTAAAACTACAACTGGAAGAACAATATTAAAACTTTATGAACCAACATCTGGCCAAATAATCTTTAAAGGAAAAGATATCACTAAATATTCGCCTAAAGAAATGGTGTCTTTAAGAAAAGAAATGCAAATGATCTTCCAAGATCCATATGCATCATTAGACCCTAGAATGACTGTTGGGGATATAATAGGAGAAGCAATTGATGTACATAAGCTATTTGTAGGGGAAGAAAGAACTGAAAGAATAAGAAGCCTTTTATTAAAGGTTGGACTTGCTGGAGATCATATTAATAGATATCCTCATGAATTCTCAGGAGGACAAAGACAAAGAATTGGTATTGCAAGAGCTTTGGCTGTAGAACCAGCATTTATAGTTTGCGATGAGCCTATATCGGCCCTTGATGTATCAATCCAAGCTCAAGTTATAAACATGCTTGAAGAACTTCAAGAAGAATTAGGATTAACATATTTGTTTATTGCTCATGACCTTTCAATGGTTAAACATATATCAACTAAAATTGGTGTTATGTATTTAGGTAGAATGGTTGAATTAGGTTTAAGTGATGAAGTATATAGTGAATGTTTACATCCATATACAAAAGCTTTACTTTCAGCAGTACCAATACCAGATCCAGACATTGCTAAAAATAATAAAAGAATAACACTTACAGGAGATATTCCATCTCCAATAGATCCACCACCTGGATGTAGATTTAAAGGAAGATGCAATTGTGCAATGCCAATATGTAGTGAAGTGGATCCAGAGCTAAAAGAAGTAAAGCCAGGACATTTTGTAGCATGTCATTTATATGATTAGTTAATTCTTTGCATAGCAAATTATTATATAAAAATAATAAAATTAATAATTTAAAGAGGGGGATACTATAATGAAAACAAGTAAAATTAAAAAAATGTGTGCAGTAGTATTAGCTGCAACACTTGGAATTTCAGTATTGGCTGGATGTGGATCTTCATCAGAAAGTGGAGCAACAGCTGGAGCTCAAGAACTTACATTTAATATAGGTGGAGATATAAAAACTTTAGATCCAGCATTAAACCAAGCAGTAGATGGTGGTATTATATTAGAAAACCTATTTGAAGGATTATATAAGCCAGGTGATGATTTCAAGCCGGTACCAGCAATAGCTGAAAGTTATGACTTATCAGAGGACCAAACAGTTTATACATTCCATTTAAGAAAAGATGCTAAATGGACAAATGGAGATCCTGTAACAGCAGGAGATTTTGAATATGCCTGGAAAAGAGTATTAGATCCAGCAACAGCTGCTGAATACTCATATCAAATGTTATATTTAAAAGGTGCAACAAAATATAATGAATCAGGAACAGAAGAAGATAGAGAAAACGTAGGGGTTAAAGCAATTGATGATAATACACTAGAAGTAACATTAGAATCACCATGTGCCTACTTCTTGGATTTAGTATCATTCCCATGCTATTTCCCAGTAAATAAGAATGCTGTTGAAGCAAATAAAGATTGGTCAACTAAAGCTGAAACTTATGTTTCAAATGGACCTTTCAAACTTACAGATTATAAGATTAAAGACGGTGCAGTATTAGAAAAAAATGATACTTATTACAATAAAGATCAAGTTACTCTTGATAAATTAAATATAAAATTCGTTGCAGAACCAACTTCAGCTTGGGCAAATTATAAAGCAGGACAATTTGATATGATTTATTCTGTTCCAGCAGCAGAAGTACCAGAAGGTGTTAAAAAAGGAGATGTTACAACATATCCACAATTAGGAACATATTATTTATCACTTAACGTTACAGATAAAGTGACAGATCCAAAAGCAGCGGAAGCTTTAGGAAATGTAGATGTAAGAAAAGCTCTTAATCTTGCAATTGACAGAGAAGCAATAGTTAATAATGTAACTAAGGGTGGACAAATTGCAGCAACTAGTTTTGTGCCAGTAGGAATTCCTGATGCTGAAGGAAAAGACTTTAAAAATAAAGAGTATTTTCCAGCTAAGGGTGATGTAGAACAAGCTAAAAAATTATTAGCAGATGCAGGATATCCAAATGGAGAAGGTTTCCCTACACTTACATTACTTATAAATCCAGAAGGGGATCATTCATTAATAGCTCAAGCAATTCAAGATATGTGGAAGAATAACTTAGGTATTGATGTTCAAATACAAAGCCAAGAATGGAAAGTATTCCAAGACACAAGAATTTCTAAAAATTATGAAATCGCTAGAGATGGATGGGTTGGAGATTATAATGACCCAATGACATTCATAGATCTTCTTGAATCAAATTCAGGATTAAATAACTCAGGATATAACAATCCTAAATATGATGAATTAGTTGAAGCTGCAAAAGTAGAGCAAGATGCAGCTAAGAGAATGGATTTAATGCATCAAGCAGAAGATGTGTTGATGGAAGATATGCCAATTGCGCCAATATATTATTATACTCAAACTATGGGTGTACAATCTTATGTTAAAGGTCTTAAAGTATCAAACTTAGGATTTATATACTTCGATAAAGTAACTTTAGAAAAATAATTATTAAAAAATGAGCTACATAAGATGAATTTCAATTCATCTTATGATAGCTTATTTTTATATGAGGCTGTAACATTAAAGAATATAATTATAATATAGAGTATAAGTATTGAAAATAAAAATATTATATACAGTAGAATTTAATATTTATGCGATAGCCCCAGTATAATTTAATTAGATAAATAATTATATTTATAAAGGAAGGAATTATAATGAAAAAGATAAATGAATTAAAAGAATATGTAAGAAATATAGATAGATTAGAGTATACTTATAATCTAGTTTCTTATGATAATATGATATTTATGCCTAAAAAGGCGTTAGAACAAAGGTCAGAGGTTTTAGGGTATTTATCAACTGAAATATTTAAATTAAGAACAAGTGATAAAATAAAAGAATTTATAGATTATTTTGATCCTATTATGGATACATTAAATGATTTAGACAAGGCAATTATAAAAAATATCAAGAAAAATTATAATCAAATAAAAAATATTCCGGAAGATAAATATAGAGAGTTTATGATGGCTGCACCTATATCGGAAGCGGCATGGGAAGAGGCAAAAGAAAAAAATGATTTTTCTATATACGAACCGCATTTAGAAAAGATGGTCAAATTCTCAAGAGAATTTGCAGAATATTATGGATATGAGGACAATAAATATGATGCTTTATTAAATATATATGAGCCAGGTATGACTGTTAAAAAATTAGATAAAATATTTGGTGAGTTAAGAGATGGAATACTAGAGATATTAGAGTATATAGAAAAGAGCAATAAATTTATAAAAAGAGATGTATTAAAAGGAAAGTTTTCTATAGAAAAGCAGAGAGAATTAAGCAAAGAATTATTAAAGTTAATAAAATTTGATATGGAAGCAGGAAGATTAGATGAATCCATGCATCCATTTACAACAAATTTTTGGAATAAAGATGTAAGAGTAACTACACATTATTATGAAGAAGATTTGATGTCTAATATTTTTAGTGTTATTCATGAAGGTGGCCATGGATTATATGAACAGCATATAGCTGATGAATTAGTAGGAACAGGATTAGGTACTGGAGTGTCTATGGGAATACATGAATCACAATCTCGTTTTTATGAAAATATAGTTGGAAGAAGCAATGAATTTTTAAGCGTTATATTATCATTGATAAAAAATAAATTTCCTGAATTTAAAGACGTGAATTTAGATGAATTTTATGAAGCAGTAAATTATGTTGAGCCATCTCTTATTAGGACAGAAGCAGATGAATTGACGTATAGTTTACATATAATAATAAGATATGAAATAGAAAAGCTATTAATTAATGGTGAAATAGAAGTCAAGGACCTGCCTAAGATATGGAATGAAAAATATGTTGAGTATTTGGGCGTAGAACCTAAAAATGATAGCGAAGGAGTTCTTCAGGATGTACATTGGTCTGATGGTTCATTTGGATATTTTCCTAGTTATGCATTAGGAAATCTTTATGGAGGACAACTTCTAAGTGCTCTTTTAAAAGAAAATGAAAATGCAATAATTGATTTGAAAAATGGTAATATAAGCTTTATAGATGAATGGTTAAAAGAAAAAATTCATAAATATGGATGCATATATGAACCTGAAGAATTAATTATAAATGCAACTGGAGAAAAATTATTAACAAAATATTACTTGGAATATTTGAAGAAAAAATATATGAAAATATATTAGAAATATATAATGAATATATGAGATAACATGTAAAAGAATGGTAAGAGATATGTAAAATTAATAATAATCTAGTATGTATATTAATTATTTCAAATGAAAAATGTATATGTAATTATAAAATTATTATGAAAAAATATAATTTAAAGTAATAAAGTATTGAATTAAACGTAAGTAAGTAGTAAAATATAACAAAATAAGTTTAATTGATAAATTTGATTATAATATGATTTGAAGTATTCTAACATAAGATTGACATGTGCAATCTATATTTAAAATTAGGGTACTTTAATATATTTAATTCAGATGATTTTTATTGGAATTAATAGGAGTTTAGATAAATTACCACTCTAAGCTCCTATATAATCTGAGCAATAAACAAAAAGCAATAAAGTATATACTTATTTATTAGGGGGTTAACAAAAATGATTAAAGTATTAACAAACGATGGGTTAGAACAAGCTTCTATTGACGCACTAAAAGCTTTAGGAGTAGAAGTGGTTAATGATCACATCGAACAAGCTGTATTGGGAGAAAATTTAAAGGATTTTGATGCTATAGTGATAAGATCAGCTACAAAGCTTACAGCCGATGTTTTTGAAGCTGAAAAAGGTGGTAGCTTAAAATTAGCTATTAGAGCTGGTGTTGGAATAGATAACATAGATATTCCAGCAGGTGAAGGAGCAGGAGTGACAGTAAGAAATACTCCAGCAGCAAGTTCAGATTCAGTTGCAGAATTAGCACTTGCTCATATGTTTTCTTTAGCAAGATATGTTGCAATAGCAAATGTAACAATGAGAAATGGCGAATGGAATAAAAAGAAGTACCAAGGAACTGAGATTGCAGGTAAGACATTAGGTATTATTGGAATGGGAAGAATAGGACAATCATTAGCTAAGAAAGCTACTGCATTAGGAATGAAAGTTATTTATACAGATTTATTTGGAAAAAATGAAGCATTAGAATATGATTTTGTTTCATTAGAAGATGTATTAAAAATTTCTGATTTCATATCTCTTCATGTTCCATATGATAAGAAAGCAGGAGCATTAATTGGAAAGAAAGAATTAGAAATGATGAAGAATACTGCATATCTAATTGACTGTGCTAGAGGTAAAGTTGTTGAAGAAGCAGCATTACTTGAAGCTCTTGATAATGGAGTTATAGCAGGTGCAGGACTTGATGTATTTGAAGATGAGCCAACAAAGAATACTACATTAGTAAACCATCCTAAGGTTAGTGTTACACCACATATTGGAGCAGCAACTGATGAAGCTCAAACAAGAATTGGTGAAGAAGTGGTATCAATAATTAAAGAATTCTTTAATTTATAATAAAAATAAATACCTCAGGGAAACGTATCTCTGAGGTATAATATATATGTAGACGTATTTACTAGTCTATTTAAACTGATGCGATTATCTAGATTTTATTAGTATCTATAGTCGTAAATTAAAAATAAAAATAGGGGGTATTTTTGAATGGCAACAGTCAAGCCTTTTAAAGGTATAAGACCAGTTAAAGAATTGGCATCAAAAATAGCAGCACTACCATATGATGTTATGAATAGTGAAGAAGCTAGAGAAATGGTTAAGGGAAATCCACATTCGTTTTTACATGTTGATAGAGCAGAAATTGATTTAGATCCTTCAATTGATGTGCATGATAAAAAAGTTTATGAAAAAGCTAGAGAAAATCTAGATAAGATGATAGAAAACGAAGAATATGTCCAAGATCAAGAGCCATGTTTATATATATATAGACAAATAATGAATGGAAGGGCTCAAACAGGAATAGTGTTCTGCGCATCCATTGATGATTATTTAAACAATGTTATCAAAAAGCATGAGTTTACAAGAGCCGATAAAGAACAAGATAGAATAAATCACGTTGATTATTGTGATGCTAATACAGGACCAATCTTTTTAACTTATAAAGAAGATCAAATTGCATCTGAAATAATAGAAGCATGGATTGAAAATGAAAGCAAAAGAAAACCAATCTATAATTTTATAGCTGAAGATGGAATAAGCCATATTGTTTGGGTAATAGATAATGAAATAATTATAAATGAAATAGTTGATTTATTTAAAGAAGTTGATTATTTATATATAGCTGATGGACACCATAGATCTGCATCAGCTGTTAAAGTAGGCTTAAAAAGAAGAAAAGAAAATCCTAACTATACGGGAGAAGAAGAGTTTAACTATTTCTTAGCAGTTGCATTTCCAGATAATGATTTGATGGTAATGGATTATAATAGAGTTGTTAAAGATTTAAATGGATTAAGTGTTAAAGATTTAATAGAAAAACTTAATGAAAAGTTTGTTGTTTCAGAATCAGAAAATAACGAAGCAGTTAAACCATATAGAAAACATACTTTTGGAATGTATGTAGAAGATAAATGGTATACCCTTGAAACAAAAGATGGAATATATAATCCAGAAGATCCTATTAAGAGTTTAGATGTATCTATACTAGAAGAAAATGTATTAAGACCTATTTTAGGTATAGAAGATGTTAGAACATCTGATAGAATAGACTTTATTGGTGGAATTAGAGGAATTGGTGAACTTGAAAGAAGAGTTCATACTGATATGAAGATTGCTTTTTCTATGTATCCAACAGAAGTTAGTGATATCATGAAAGTTGCAGATATAGGTGAAGTAATGCCACCAAAATCTACTTGGTTTGAACCAAAACTTAGAAGTGGATTGTTTATTCACAAATTAAAATAAAAAGTGCCAAAAGGCACTTTTTATTACATCATTTCAAGCATTCTTTTTAGTATTCGAGTAGAATTTTGAACGGCAATTGGAGTGAATTTTTCATAATCCATATGAGCTCCGTTATTTGCATTATCAGAAATTGATCTTATTACTACAAATGGAATTGAATTTAAGTAGCAAACTTGAGCTATGCTTGCACCTTCCATTTCACAAGAAATGGCTCCAAATTCTTTTTCAAGCCATTGGATTTTTTCGATATTTGCGATGAATTGATCACCTGAAGCAATTCTTCCAACAAAACTATTTAACTCAGAAATTTCCTCACATGCTTTCTTAGCTACAGTAACTAAATTTTGATCGCATTTAAAATCAAATGTATCTAATCTTGGGATTTGACCCATTTTATCACCAAAAGCTGTAGTATCCATATCGTGCTGTATTAAGTTTTCAGCGATTACGATATCTCCAGGATATATATCCTTACCAATTCCTCCTGCTACTCCAACATTTATAACTTTATCAACATTGTATTCAGAAGCTAAAATTTGAGTACAAACAGCTGAATTAACTTTACCTATTCCACAAACTACTGCAACAACATCTTTTCCATATAGTTTGCCTTTATGAAATGTCATATTAGCTTTTTCTTTTTTATCTTCTATTGATAAATCCTTTAATAAAATTTCTAATTCTTCTGCCATTGCAGCAATGATTCCTATTACCATATTATCCTCCTAAAATATATAAAATGTTACTTGCTATAATTCATATTATAAACATAATTTTGACAATTTAATAGAGAAGTATATTAATTAAGATAAAAATTATCTAATAATGATAAAAAAATTCTTACAGCTTAATTATTTTTAATAATATTTATCCTATAAATATAGTAGGAATTTATATTTATGATATAATAGCATTAGAAAATTACAGTATAAGTTTATATTACTATGAGGAATATAACTATATAGACAGTTTATTTTAATACATATTTTAAATTAAGGAGAGAAGAAATCTTATGGAATTACAACATCCTTTATCAAGAACTGAACTTTTAATAGGAAAAGAAGGATTAGATAAATTAAGAAATAGTAAAGTTATTGTATTTGGAGTTGGAGGTGTAGGAAGTTTTACAGTTGAGGCTTTAACTAGGGCTGGTATTGGTGAATTAATATTAGTAGATGATGATACTGTATGTTTAACTAATCTTAACAGACAAATTCATGCTACAATAAAAACTATAAGCCAACCAAAGGTAGAAGTCATGAAAGAGAGAATACTTTCTATTAATAGAAAATGTAATGTAATTACACATCAGGTTTTTGTGACACAAGATAATCTGGCAGAACTGATTCCGGATGATGTGGATTATGTGGTTGATGCTATAGATACTGTATCAGCAAAATTAGGATTAGCAGAATATTGCTATAAAAAAGGGATAAAAATAATGAGTTCTATGGGAACTGGAAATAAGTTTGATCCAACTCAATTTAGAGTTACTGATATATACAAGACTAAAGTGTGCCCTTTAGCAAAAGTAATGAGATATGAATTAAGAAAAAGAGGTGTAGAAAAACTAAAGGTAGTATATTCAGAAGAAATTCCGACAAAACCTAAAACAGAAGATGTAGTAACTTGTAAAACAGGATGTGTATGTACTGGAGGAACTAAAAAGTGTGCAAGTAAAAGACAAATACCAGGAAGTATGTCTTTTGTTCCACCAGTTGCAGGCATGATAATAGCAGGAGAAGTTATTAAGGACATATTAAAAATAGAAAAATAATAAAAATCCACAATATATTGCTAAAATTTATTAGTTATCAACAATATATTGTGGATTTTGTTGATTATTATCATACTTTAATTTTAGATGTGGATATTTAAATTGTTATAATTATTGTTTATAATATTAAGGAAGATAGAAAATATAAAATTCTAATTTTTTAATGCTTATAACTATAGGGAGAATTTTACAATGAATTCAGATTTAATTATAAAGATAGAACCAGATAAATCAACTGAATCAGAATATCTGATTAAAGATTTAAATAATATCATATTGGGACGATTCAATATAGCAAGTATCAATAATAAAAAGAAGAGATGTGATATTGATTTAATATATTATAAAGAGTATAAATATTCAATATTGAAAGACACATTAGTTTGCATTTTAAGGGCCATATTCAAAAATGTAAATATATTTAAGGTGAATATAAAAATCTGTGAAGATTTAGATATCAGTCCTTTTTTAGATTTAGGATTTATTCTAGAAGGAATAATTGGTCAAAATGAATTCAAAAATGGTAAGTACATAGATGAACTTATTTTGGGGATAACTAGAATTGAATATGAAAATGGACTTCAATATTCTAATATAGAGTTACAAGGAAATGATATAGTTGTCAAAAATTTAACTCCAGCAAATGCAGATGATTTACTAAAATATTATATAAGAAATAAAGAACACTTAGCTCCATTTGAGCCTTTAAGAGATAATGATTTTTATACAATAGATTCTCAAAGAAAGATTTTGAATGAAAGTTATAAACAATTTATGAATGGGACTAGTATAGATTTAGGGATTTTTAAAGAGGAAAAATTGATAGGAAAAGTTAAAGTATCTAATATTGTATATGGATCGTTTAAAAGTGGAATAATAGGATACTCTATGGATAAGGAGTATTGCGGAAAAGGTTATATGAAGCAAGCGGTTACGTTAGTACTTAAATATTCATTTGAAGAGTGTGATTTACATAGAATAGAAGCATCTGCACTTGTTGATAATGAGAAATCTAGAAATGTACTTAGAAGATGTGGATTTAAATTGATAGGTATAAATGAGAAGTATTTGTTGATTAATGGGAAATGGAGAGATCATGCTAGCTATTATATTGTAAAAGAAGACTTCTATAAACAATATCAATGATAAAAGAGCTTTTGTTTAACTTTAGGATTATGTATAAATTAACTAAGAAGGAGTAAAATAATGAGCGTGATATTAAGTAAGGATGAATTAGTAGCAAAGGTTTTTAATAATAACATTGTTTTAGTTAATTCTGAAAATAAGGAAAAGATATTATTTGCTAAAGGAATAGGATTTGGGAAAAAGAAAGGAAGCATAATACCCTCTGGAACTGAAATAGCTAAGGTGTTTAGTATTGAAGATCAAGAAAATATTAATAATTTTAAATATATAACTAGAAATATTGATAGCGATTTTTTGGGAGTATGTGAAGAAGGAATATATGAAATATCAAATCAATTGAATTGTGAATTGAATGAAAGAATACATATAGGACTAATAGACCATTTATTTGTGGCAGTAGAAAGATTAAAAAATGATAAGGAAGTGGAAAATCCATTTTTAGTAGAGACACAAACACTATATCCTAAAGAATATGAATTAGCAGAAATGATATCTAATATGGTTGGAGAGCATTGTCATATAAAATTTCCAGAAGGAGAAATAGGATTTATAACATTGCATATTCATTCTGCAATAAATGATGGAAAGGTATCTAACACAGTCAAAAATACATATTTAAGCAATGTAATAGTTGAATATGTTGAAAATGAATTAAATATAAAGATAAATAGAAAATCACTTGATTATGCACGTTTTTGTACACATATAAAATTTGCGATACAAAGAATAATGGAAAACACCACTGTAAATAATGAATTAGCTAAAGTTATAAAAGATACATATAAAGAATCATATAAGATTTCTGAAAATATTTGCAAAGTTATAGAAGAAGAATTAAAATTAAAAGTATCAGAAGATGAAATCGCTTTTTTAACTATACATATAGAGCGATTCAGAATAAGTAGTAAAAATAAATAAAAAACATTTACATTGAACATTTACAAACTATTTATTATATGATATTATAATTTCACAACAGAAAATAATTAAGGTGTAACTGGTTATGCAGGCAAGACTTAATGTTATTTATAAAAGATTTATTGCTATATAATTTTATATTTATAGCACTGTAATGAATCTTTTTAAATTACATTTAAGTCTTTTTTTGTTGTTAATTTATATAAGCTGGCCGGCTTGATGAATAATTTTTATTTAATATGAAGAACTTACTATAGAGTAAATAACATTTTTTAAATTTTAGGAGGAATTATTATGCTTCAATATTTACAAAGAATAGGTAAAGCTATTATGCTACCGATTGCAGCTTTGCCTATAGCAGGTATATTATTAGGTGTAGGCGGTGCTTTACTTGGAATTTCAGGGTTAGAAAATGCTCCAGCTGTATACCAACCATTAATAGCATTTGTTAATATTCCTGTAGTTACAGCAATATTAACTGTAATGAATGATATAGGAAATATAGTATTTGGTAACTTACCAATATTATTTGCAGTTGGAGTTGCAGTTGGTCTTGCTAAAAAAGACAAGGGTACAGCAGCATTAGCTTCAGTTTTTGGTTTTATAGTAATGAACCAAGTTATTTCAACATTACTTACTTTAGGAGTTACTCAATTAGGTGTATTAACTCCAGATAATGTTGGCGAATATGGAACATATGTTACAACTAATTTAGGAATATTCACTTTAAATATGTCAGTATTTGGTGGTATTATTACAGGGATAGTTACAGCAGTATTACATGATAGATTCCATGAGATTCAATTACCACAAATTATAGGATTCTTTTCGGGGTCAAGATTTGTTCCAATAGTAACAGCTGTTACTATGGCACTTGTTGGTGCAGTATTAGCATTTTTATGGCCAATAGTTCAAAATGGTATAGGTGTTATAGCTAATCTAGTTAGAGATGCAGGATTTATAGGAACATTCTTATATGGACTTATAGAAAGAGCACTAATTCCATTTGGACTACACCATGTATTTTATACTCCATTCTGGTTTGGATCATTTGTTGAAGGGCAAATATTAGTTAATGGTACATGGCAAACAGTTGCTGGTGCTAATACAGCATATTTTGCTCAATTATCAAGTATGACTGATTTAGTAGGAGCTTCAGCTGACACAATGTCAACTATAGTTAGTGGTACAACAAGATTTATGGCAGGTAAATTCCCATTCATGATGTTTGGATTACCAGCAGCTGCATTTGCAATGTATAGAGCAGCGGCACCAAGTAAGAGAAAAACAGTTGGATCATTATTAGCAGCAGCAGCTCTTACATCATTATTAACAGGTATAACTGAACCATTAGAATTCACATTTATCTTTGTTGCTCCAGTATTATACGGAGTACACTGTGTATTAGCAGGTTTATCATTCATGTTAATGGATATATTTAGAGTATTTATAGGTATGACTTTCTCTGGTGGATTAATAGACTTTAGTTTATTTGGTTTACTTCCAGCAGGTGCAGGAGTTCCAACTAGATGGTATATGGTTCTATTAGTTGGTGCAATATATGCGGTAGTTTACTATTTCTTATTCTTATTCATAATCAAGAAGTTCAACTTAAAGACTCCTGGTAGAGATGAAAATGAAGAAGAAACTAAGTTATATACTAAAGCAGATTACCAAAATAGAAATGGTTCTAACGGATCAAATGCTTCAGCACCTAGCGGTAAAGGTGAGATAGCAGAAAAAGCTCCAGCAGTATTAGCAGCATTAGGTGGAGAAGCTAATATAGTAAGTGTTGATGCTTGTATAACAAGATTAAGAGTAGAAGTTAAAGATAAATCTAAAGTTGATAAAAATGAACTTAAATCATTAGGTGCAGCCGGTGTTATGGAAGTTGGAAACGGAATTCAAGCTATATTCGGAGCTAAAGCAGACGGATATAAGAGTGCAATTAATGATATATTAGGAAATCACTAAAGATATTAAACTAAGTAATATTTAGAAATAAAGTAAGACATGGGTTATATGGACTCATGTCTTATTTTTATATAAAAATAGATATATTTATCTATATAGGTATATGTATATTCTTGTATATATGTATTTGTATATATTTATATATTCAATTATTTACTGTTGCTAGTATAGTTTTGTGGACACATAAAAAATAAATTATAATTGAAATAAGAGAGATGTGTCCAAAATATTGACCTAGGCCCATTTACTCTATATAAATAAAGTTGCAAGATAAATTAAAAGCTGTAAAAAGGACTAATAATGATAATATAAATTATATAGTAAAAGTTAAGTATTAAATTATTTTATGTAACCAATAAATATAGTAATAATAATTTTAAAGTTATACTTTGCTTTTCTATATATTAATTTAAGAATAGAGAGATTACTTATAATGTAAGATTAAAGGATGAACTATTAAAATGGAATCTATAAAAAAATAAATGAGTAGATTAATTACAATCTACTCATTTATTTCTTAAGCTTATTTAAATATATACAAAAAATTAAAGTGTATATTCTAATATTGTTGTTTCTCCAGCAACTGTATTAACATTTTCAACTGGAGTTATAGATTTTAATATATCAGGGTTAGTTATTAAAACAGGAGTTATTAATGGTAAGTTTTTAGACTTAACAAATTCTCTATCTACTTTTATAATAGGAGTTCCAGCCTTTACTTTAGTTCCAGCTTCAG
>NZ_UICR01000003.1:380000-387500 GCF_900465025.1 Clostridium neonatale | reverse complement strand
CCCGCACGAATGGCGTAATGACTTGTGCACTGTCTCAACTGCAAATCCGGCGAAGTTGTAGTGCGAGTGAAGATGCTCGCTACCCGCGATTGGACGGAAAGACCCCGTAGAGCTTTACTGTAGCTTAGCATTGAATTTCGGTATTGTCTGTACAGGATAGGTGGGAGACTGGGAAATCAGGGCGTCAGCCTTGATGGAGTCGTTGTTGGGATACCACCCTGATAGTATTGAAATTCTAACTGGATGCCATGAAACTGGTGACAGGACATTGTTAGGTGGGCAGTTTGACTGGGGCGGTCGCCTCCTAAAATGTAACGGAGGCGCCCAAAGGTTCCCTCAGAACGGTCGGAAATCGTTCGAAGAGTGTAAAGGCAGAAGGGAGCCTGACTGCGAGACCTACAAGTCGAGCAGGGACGAAAGTCGGGCTTAGTGATCCGGTGGTACCTCGTGGGAGGGCCATCGCTCAACGGATAAAAGCTACCTCGGGGATAACAGGCTGATCTCCCCCAAGAGTTCACATCGACGGGGAGGTTTGGCACCTCGATGTCGGCTCGTCGCATCCTGGGGCTGAAGTAGGTCCCAAGGGTTGGGCTGTTCGCCCATTAAAGCGGCACGCGAGCTGGGTTCAGAACGTCGTGAGACAGTTCGGTCCCTATCCGTCGCGGGCGTAGGAAATTTGAGAGGAGCTGTCCTTAGTACGAGAGGACCGGGATGGACTGACCTATGGTGTACCAGTTGTTTCGCCAGAAGCATTGCTGGGTAGCTAAGTCGGGAAGGGATAAACGCTGAAAGCATCTAAGTGTGAAGCCCACCTCAAGATGAGATTTCCCATAGCATAAGCTAGTAAGACCCCTTGAAGACTACAAGGTTGATAGGTCAGAGGTGTAAGTGCGGTAACGTATTTAGCTGACTGATACTAATAGGTCGAGGGCTTGACCAATATTAAGTTGTAATACATTAGGTACTATGTGCAATTTTGAAAGAACATTAAGTTCTTTTATAGAAATGATTTACTAAAATGTTTGATAGTTGTAGAATTAGTTTTCTTTTATAAGGAAACTCCATCAGCTAAAGCTGAGGAGTGCTAATTTCCAACAAAATCGAAGATTTTGGGAAATTAAGCATCTAGTGATGATGGCATAGAGGTAACACTCCTTCCCATTCCGAACAGGAAAGTTAAGGTCTATAGCGCCGATGGTACTGCATGGGAGACTGTGTGGGAGAGTAGGACGTTGCTAGGTAAGTTTAAGAGATAGTTAGAAATAACTATCTCTTTTTTTTATGCAAAAATATAAGTATTTATATTGTATTTTTATATAAAATTAAAATTTTATTCTGTTAGTTTTATTTTTATAAGTCAAATAAAAAGTAAATAAATATTTACATATTATTCCATATTGTATAAAATAATATATGACTCATATAAAAATTGAAAAACAAGTGAAAATTCATTTTAAATTTGGTAAAATATACATATAGTATAAAATAATATTGAGGAAATACGAATGGGGGTAATGAGTAATGAGCAAAGTATCTAATGATAATAAAATGGTCAATAAGAAATATTCAGAAATAATATCTAAAGACATTTTGTATGATAATGCTAATACATTGGCAGAAAATTTGCTGTGGGAAGCAAATAAAAAAGAAGACAAAGAAGATAAATCTAAATTAGAAGATAATAATATTAAATTAGAAGGTAATAGTGCAATTGCTGAAAATATAAAAAAAGAGAATACTAATAAATCTGTAAGTAAAGCAAAAATGGCAGTGACTAAAAAGTTATCAGAAAAAAAAGAGATTATAAGTAAGGCTGAACAGAAAAAGAAAGTAAAATCAAACCAAGAAAGCTCAAAGATAAAAGAGGTTGATGTAAAAGAAAAATCTCAAAAAACTTCAATAGAAAGAAAGGCAAAGAAAGTTAGCAATAATGAATTAACCAGTTTTAGTACCTATTTATTTCATCAAGGAAAAAATTATGCTTCGTATGAGATTATGGGGTCTCATATAAAAACAGAGAATAGAAAAAAAGGTGTGCAATTTGCTACATGGGCACCTAATGCTAAAGCTGTATATTTAGTAGGTGACTTTAATGAATTTAAGATAAGTGATGAATATAAGTTAGAAAAAATCACTGATAATGGGTTATGGAAAGCTTTCTTTACTAATATAAAAGAAGGAGATAAATATAAATATTGCATAATAGACAGAAATGGAAAGCAAGGTCCATTTAAAGCAGATCCATATGCGATAAAAAATGAATTAAGGCCAAATACAGCTTCAATTGTATATAAACCAAAATCATTCAAGTGGTCAGATACAAAATGGATTAATAAAAGAAATAGAATAAATGTATTAGAACAACCTTTAAATATATATGAAGTTCATTTAGGATCTTGGAAGAGAAATGATGATGGAGAATTTTTGACTTATGATGAACTTAGTGAGGAATTACCTAAGTACGTGAAAGAGATGAATTATACTCATGTTGAATTAATGCCGTTAGTAGAACATCCATTAGATGCTTCGTGGGGATATCAAGGTACAGGATATTATGCTCCTACTTCTAGATATGGGTCTTTGGAAGGGCTTAAAAAATTAATCAATAAGTTACATGAAGAAAATATCGGTGTGATAATGGACTGGGCACCAGGACATTTTTGTAAGGATGCTCATGGATTATATAAATTTGCTGGTGAACCCACATATGAATATAAGGAAGAATGGAAAGCTGATAATAAAGATTGGGGAACATATAGTTTTGATTTGGGGCGACCAGAAGTAAAGAGTTATTTAATATCAAATGCTCTATATTGGTATAGAGAATTTCATATTGATGGCTTAAGAGTAGATGCTGTTTCAAGCATACTTTATTTGGATTATAGTAAGAATAATGGAGAATGGGAACCCAATAAATATGGAGGAAATGGAAATCTTGAAGCAATACAATTTTTAAAAGATTTAAATCAAGCTGTTTTTGCAGAATTTTCAACAGCATTAATGATTGCAGAAGAATCAACTGCATGGCCAAATGTAACTAAACCTGTTATAACTGATGGATTAGGTTTTAATTTAAAATGGAACATGGGATGGATGAATGATACGTTAGAATATATTGAATTAAAGCCTGAATATAGGGAATATCATCATAAAAATATAACTTTTGCGATGATGTATAATTACGCTGAAAATTATATTCTTACATTATCTCATGATGAGGTAGTTCATGGAAAGAAATCACTTATTGGTAAAATGGCTGGTGATGAGTGGAATAAATTCGCTGGATTAAGAGCTTATATTGGATATATGATTGGACATCCGGGAAAAAAATTATCATTTATGGGAAATGAATTTGCTCAAGATATTGAATGGAGAGAATATGAGTCACTAAAGTGGAATCTTATAGAAGAAAATGAATTGAATAAAAAAACACAAATTTTCTTTAAAGATATAAATAAGCTATATATTGATAATAAAGCTTTATGGGAGTTAGACTATGATAATAGTGGATTTGAATGGATAGAGGCTAATAATAATCAACAAAGTGTTTTAATTTTTGATAGGAAAAGCAGAAAAGAGGATGAGACATTAATATTTATTGTTAACTTTAAGTCACAAGTATATTATGATTATCAGATAGGTGTGCCATTTTTAGGAGAATATGAAGAATTATTTAATACAGATGATACTATTTACGGAGGATCTGGACAAGTAATGGGAACTGTATTAACTTCTGAAAAAGTACCATTTCATAATCAACCTTATTCCATAAAGATTAAGGTTCCACCTATGGCAACATTAATTTTAAGTGTAAAGAAAATATTAAAAGATGAAAATCAAGAAGAAATGATTAGATAGATATTTATATATTTACAGAGGTAAATTTGTTATAAAAACTATGTGATATTGGAGGATAAATAATGAGAGTTTTATTTGTAGCATCAGAGGCAGGTCCGTTTATAAAGAGTGGTGGACTTGGAGACGTTGCAGGAGCTTTACCAAAAGCACTTGCCAAGAAAGGAACAGATATAAGAGTTGTTATACCTAAATATAAGCAAATTAATGATGAAATGAAAGACAAAATTAGGTTTAACAAATGGTTTACTGTGAAAGTGGGATGGAGAGAAAGATTTTGTGGAGTATGGGAATGCTTTCATAATGGAGTAACTTATTATTTATTAGACAATGAATATTATTTTAATAGAGATGGATTATATGGATTTTATGATGATGCAGAAAGATTTGCTTTCTTTGATAGAGCAGTTCTCGATATGGTAAGACAGATTGATTGGCAACCAGATTTAATACATTGTAATGATTGGCAGACAGGAATGCTACCAGTATTATTAAAATTTCAATATAAGAAATATGATAGCTTTTATTGGAATATGAAAACTATATTTTCCATACACAACATAGCGTTCCAAGGCGTATTTGATCCAATAATATTACCCGAGTTACTTGGGTTTGACATGGAATTATATAATAATACTGCGCTAAGATTTGACAATGGGGTAAGCTTTATGAAGGGAGCGCTGTATTACTCAGATATGATTACAACTGTAAGTAATACTTATTCGCAAGAAATACAGACAGAGTTTTATGGAGAAAGGTTAGATGCAGTACTGAGCGATAGATCTTATGCATTAAGGGGAATAGTTAATGGAATAGATTTTGATGAATATAATCCTAAAACTGATAAAAATATATATAAAAACTTTGATGTTAATTCATTGTGGAATAAATCAAAGAATAAGACGGCACTTCAACAAGAACTGGGATTAGAAGTAAATGAAGATATTCCTATGATTGGAATGGTAACTAGATTAACTGAACAAAAGGGACTAGAGTTAGTTAAATATATAGCTGAAAGATTATTACAGGAAAATAATGTTCAATTAGTTATATTAGGAACTGGAGATAAGCATTATGAAGATCATTTTAAATGGTTAGATTATGCTTATGGCAATAAGGTTTCTGCTAATATTAGATTTGACAATGGATTAGCAAGTAGAATTTATGCTTCATCAGATATGTTTTTAATGCCATCGTTATTTGAACCATGTGGTCTTGGTCAATTGATAGCGTTAAGATATGGTTCAATACCAATAGTAAGAGAAACTGGAGGATTGAAGGATACAATAATTCCATATAATAAGTATACTGGGGAAGGAAATGGATTCAGTTTTGCAAATTTTAATGCTGAAGAACTATATAATACTATAAAATTTGCACTATGGGTTTATGGGGATAAAATTCAATGGAAGAATATCACAAAAAAGGCTATGCAGTGTGATAATAGTTGGAACAAGTCAGCACAAATATATCTTGATTTGTATAGAGAATTAACTAATGTTGATTAAGCTATATATACTAAATATCTTCATTTAAGGATTTTAATTTGCATGCAAAAGTTTAAATTAATATCTACAGATTTTATTTAGTTAAAGATAAGTGTAACAATATGAGCTGAGTGAATATTGCATATTCAGATATTTTTTCTTATGAAATAGAAGATTAAGGTTATGCAGATATATTAATTATTATTAATTAAATGCCATTTTAATAAATAATTTATATCTTTATTAATAAATTATTCCGAGAAAATGGAACATATGAGAGGAGAAAGTATTATGGGGAAAAATGAAATGGTAGCAATGATTTTAGCAGGGGGACAAGGGTCGAGATTAGGTGTATTAACTAAGAAGTTGGCAAAGCCTGCGGTACCTTTTGGAGGAAAATATAGAATTATAGATTTTCCTTTAAGCAATTGCGCTAACTCTGGAATATATACAGTAGGAGTATTAACACAATATAAACCATTAGAATTAAATGCTCACATTGGAATAGGAGAAGCATGGGATTTAGATAGGAGTCAAGGTGGTGTAAGCATATTACCACCATATCAAGAAGAAAAGGGTGGACAATGGTATAAAGGTACAGCAAATGCCATATATCAAAATATAGAATTTGTAGACAGATATGATCCAGAGTATATATTGGTACTATCAGGTGATCATATATATAAGATGGATTATACTAAGATGCTTGATTTCCATAAAGAAAGAAATGCAGAAGCTACTATAGCTGTTATAGAGGTACCAATGGATGAAGCAAGTCGTTTTGGAATAATGAATACAAATGATGATTTATCAATATATGAATTTGAAGAAAAGCCTAAGAATCCTAAAAATAATTTGGCGTCTATGGGAATCTATATTTTTAATTGGAAGACATTAAAGAAATATTTAAGGGAAGATGAAGGTGATAAAACTTCCAAGAATGATTTTGGAATGAATATAATTCCATCAATGCTTTCTGATGGAAATAGAATGGTTGCGTATCCATTTAAGGGGTATTGGAAAGACGTTGGAACTATAGATAGTTTATGGGAAGCAAATATGGATTTAATTAGAGAAGATAATGAGCTAGATTTACATGATGAAGAATGGAAAATATATTCTGTAAATCCAGTGAGACCAGCTCAATATATAGGTGAAAATGCAAAAGTAGTAAATTCTTTAGTTGTTGAGGGATGTGTAGTTAACGGGCATATAGAAAATTCAATATTGTTCCAGGGGGTTCAAATTGGAAAAAATACAGTCATAAGAGATTCTATAATAATGACAGATGCTAAAATTGGAGATAATGTTGTTATAGAAAAAGCAATTGTTGGAAGTGGAGCAATAGTAAGAAAAGACTGTAAAATTTCATTAGGTGATGAGATAGCAATTATTGCGGCAAAAGACGAAGTAAAAATGGGTACAGTAATTGAGAAAAATAAAGCAGTATAATTGAGGATCTGAGAGGGGAAGAAAAAATGAAAAATTGTATTGGGATAATTAATTTAGATGAAAATGAAAGTAGGATGGGCGAACTTGTAATAAATAGATCTCTTGCTTCTGTTCCTATAGCAGCAAGATATAGAATAATAGATTTCGTACTATCAAATATGACTAATTCAGGTATAGGATGTATAGGAATATTTACTAAGAATAAATCTAGATCATTGATAGATCATATAAATAATGGAACACCATGGGATTTAAATAGGAAAAAAGATGGATTGAAGGTATTTAATTTTAGCAATAATGATCCTGCATTTGATGATGTTCATAATTTTGCAGAAAATATGCAATTTTTAAAAGTGAGTAGAAGAGAGTATGTATTATTAGCGCCTAGCTATATGGTTTGTAACATAGACTATGATGAAGTTATGAAATATCATAAAAGTACAGGTAAAGATATAACAATGATATATAAAAAAGTTACAAATGCTGATGAAGCATTTACCGGGTGTGGTGTATTAAATATTGATGATACAAATCAAGTTATTAGTGTAGGTGAAAATATAGGTAAAAATTCAAATGCTAATATCAATATGGAAATGTATGTATTGAAGACCGAGCTGTTCATGAATATTGTAAATGAGTGCATAAGTACTGGGATGTATAGAAAGGTTAAAGATTATATTCATACTAATTTAAACAAATTATCTGT
>NZ_UICR01000003.1:370000-377500 GCF_900465025.1 Clostridium neonatale | reverse complement strand
GATTTTTCTAGTGAGCATACTAAAATGTATGTGAACGCAAAAAATCATGAAGATGACGAAGTAATTGATGGCAGTAAACAAGCAAATGTTCTTTGAAAATTGCACATAGATTAATGTATATAAAATACAACAAGCCAAGAAATATATTCTTTGTGAATAGACTAATAAAAAGGTCAAGCTACAAAGGGCGCATGGTGAATGCCTTGGCATCAGGAGCCGATGAAGGACGTGATAAGCTGCGATAAGCTTCGGGTAGGCGCACATAGCCAGAGATCCGGAGATCTCCGAATGAGGAAACTCACATGGGAAACCCCATGTATCATAAAGTGAATTCATAGCTTTATGAGGGAACACCTAGGGAACTGAAACATCTAAGTACCTAGAGGAAGAGAAAGAAAAATCGATTTTCTGAGTAGCGGCGAGCGAAAGGGAAAGAGCCCAAACCGAAGATTTATCTTCGGGGTTGCGGACAGAACATAACGTGAAATTATTGCTAACCGAACACAACTGGAAAGTTGGACCATAGGAAGTAATAGTCTTGTAAGTAAAAGCAATAATGAACAGTTCTGCTCCAGAGTACCACGAGACACGTGAAACCTTGTGGGAAGCAGGGAGGACCACCTCCCAAGGCTAAATACTACCTGATGACCGATAGTGAAGCAGTACCGTGAGGGAAAGGTGAAAAGAACCCCGGGAGGGGAGTGAAATAGAACCTGAAACCATGTGCCTACAACCGATCAAAGCACCTTATGTGTGTGATGATGTGCTTTTTGTAGAACGAGCCAACGAGTTACGGTATGTAGCGAGGTTAAGTACTTAAGGTACGGAGCCGAAGGGAAACCAAGTCTTAATAGGGCGACTAGTTGCATGCTGTAGACCCGAAACCGGGTGACCTATCCATGGCCAGGTTGAAGCGAGGGTAAAACCTCGTGGAGGACCGAACCACGTTGCTGTTGAAAAAGCATGGGATGAGCTGTGGATAGCGGAGAAATTCCAATCGAACTCGGATATAGCTGGTTCTCCTCGAAATAGCTTTAGGGCTAGCGTCGACAAATGTGAGTAGTGGAGGTAGAGCACTGAATGGGCTAGGGGGCATAGCGCTTACCGAACCTTATCAAACTCCGAATGCCATATACTATCAGGTCGGCAGTCAGACTATGAAAGATAAGTTCCATGGTCAAAAGGGAAACAGCCCAGATCGTCAGCTAAGGTCCCAAAGTGTAAGTTAAGTGGAAAAGGATGTGGGATTTCTAAGACAACTAGGATGTTGGCTTAGAAGCAGCCATTCATTAAAAGAGTGCGTAATAGCTCACTAGTCAAGAGATCCTGCGCCGAAAATGTCCGGGGCTCAAACTTACCACCGAAGCTACGGGTTCACACTTAGTGTGAGCGGTAGAGGAGCGTTGTAATCGGGCTGAAGTCGTACCGTAAGGAGCGGTGGACTGATTACAAGTGAGAATGTTGGCATTAGTAGCGAGATGTAGGCGAGAATCCTACAGGCCGAATATCTAAGGTTTCCTGGGTAAAGTTTGTCTTCCCAGGGTTAGTCGGGACCTAAGGCGAGGCCGAAAGGCGTAGTCGATGGACAATTGGTTGATATTCCAATACCACTATCATCGTTATTACCGAGGGTGTGACGGAGAAGGATAGGATGTGCTAGCTATTGGATGCTAGTCGAAGCGTTTAGGGAGTTAGAGTAGGCAAATCCGCTCTAACAATTCTGAGGCGTTATAGGGAAGGTTCTACGGAACCGAAGTATCTGATTCCATGCTTCCAAGAAAAGCATCTAGGGAGAGAAGTAGTGCCCGTACCGCAAACCGACACAGGTAGATGAGGAGAGAATCCTAAGGCCGACGGAAGAATTGCAGTTAAGGAACTAGGCAAATTGACCCCGTAACTTCGGGAGAAGGGGTGCCTACGAAAGTAGGCCGCAGAGAATAGGCACAAGCAACTGTTTAACAAAAACACAGGTCTCTGCTAAAGCGTAAGCTGATGTATAGGGGCTGACGCCTGCCCGGTGCTGGAAGGTTAAGGGGAACACTTAGCGCAAGCGAAGGTGTGAACTTAAGCCCCAGTAAACGGCGGCCGTAACTATAACGGTCCTAAGGTAGCGAAATTCCTTGTCAGGTAAGTTCTGACCCGCACGAATGGCGTAATGACTTGTGCACTGTCTCAACTGCAAATCCGGCGAAGTTGTAGTGCGAGTGAAGATGCTCGCTACCCGCGATTGGACGGAAAGACCCCGTAGAGCTTTACTGTAGCTTAGCATTGAATTTCGGTATTGTCTGTACAGGATAGGTGGGAGACTGGGAAATCAGGGCGTCAGCCTTGATGGAGTCGTTGTTGGGATACCACCCTGATAGTATTGAAATTCTAACTGGATGCCATGAAACTGGTGACAGGACATTGTTAGGTGGGCAGTTTGACTGGGGCGGTCGCCTCCTAAAATGTAACGGAGGCGCCCAAAGGTTCCCTCAGAACGGTCGGAAATCGTTCGAAGAGTGTAAAGGCAGAAGGGAGCCTGACTGCGAGACCTACAAGTCGAGCAGGGACGAAAGTCGGGCTTAGTGATCCGGTGGTACCTCGTGGGAGGGCCATCGCTCAACGGATAAAAGCTACCTCGGGGATAACAGGCTGATCTCCCCCAAGAGTTCACATCGACGGGGAGGTTTGGCACCTCGATGTCGGCTCGTCGCATCCTGGGGCTGAAGTAGGTCCCAAGGGTTGGGCTGTTCGCCCATTAAAGCGGCACGCGAGCTGGGTTCAGAACGTCGTGAGACAGTTCGGTCCCTATCCGTCGCGGGCGTAGGAAATTTGAGAGGAGCTGTCCTTAGTACGAGAGGACCGGGATGGACTGACCTATGGTGTACCAGTTGTTTCGCCAGAAGCATTGCTGGGTAGCTAAGTCGGGAAGGGATAAACGCTGAAAGCATCTAAGTGTGAAGCCCACCTCAAGATGAGATTTCCCATAGCATAAGCTAGTAAGACCCCTTGAAGACTACAAGGTTGATAGGTCAGAGGTGTAAGTGCGGTAACGTATTTAGCTGACTGATACTAATAGGTCGAGGGCTTGACCAATAATTAAGTTGTAATACATTGATACTATGTGCAATTTTGAAAGAACATGATTCTTTCAAAAAAAGATTTGTGAAATCAGGATTTTGACTTTGAAATTAGTTTCTTTTAAAGGAAACTCCATCAGCTGAAGCTGAGGAGTGCTAAATTTCAACGAAATCAAAGATTTCGGAAATTTATGCATCTAGTGATGATGGCATAGAGGTAACACTCCTTCCCATTCCGAACAGGAAAGTTAAGGTCTATAGCGCCGATGGTACTGCATGGGAGACTGTGTGGGAGAGTAGGACGTTGCTAGGTAAGTTATGCGGGATTAGCTCAGTTGGTAGAGCACCTGACTCTTAATCAGGGTGTCCAGGGTTCGAACCCCTGATCTCGCACCAAGCTACTGAATTTTTTCAGTAGCTTTTTTATTTGTGAAATTTTTTATTAAATGATTATTTAGATAGCATAAATTTATTTAAAGGTATTGTTATACACAATTAATAAATAGTTATTAACAAAATTTTTGATTTATAAGGGAATTTTGTGGATAAAAAAAGAAATTAATTATGTTACTTATAGAAATATAGGGAAAAGAGACTTATTTTTAATAAAAATAAATTATTTTTTAAAAAAAGTGTTGACACTATGTAAAATATTCTGTATAATCATATCTTGTTGAGGCACTTATTCGACAATAAAATTTAAGGTTCACTAGCTCAGTCGGTAGAGCACATGACTTTTAATCATGGTGTCCCGGGTTCGATTCCCGGGTGAGCCACCAAGCAAATATAAGAAAAAGAACTTTTACTTTTAAAGTAAAAGTTCTTTTTCTTATATGATATTTTTTTATTTTAAAAAATTACATGCCCTATCTAAAATACCATTCAACTCAGCTAAAGCAACTCCAAAGTTAGTGACTGGAACGTTAAAAGATTTAATTATTTCTAAACGAGAAAGAAGTTGTCTTCTGGTAAACATACATGAACCACATTGAAGTATTAATTTATATTTTGATAGATCTTTAGGAAAGTTTGATCCAGTTATTACATCTATGTCTAACTTACCTCCACATTTTTTTTCAAGAAGCTTAGGAAGCTTTTCACGTGCGATATCTCCTTTCAAAGGATGATGTGTGCATGCTTCTGATATGAGAATTTTATCATTAGGCTTTAAAGTATTTATGGCTTTGGCTCCAGCAATATATAAATCCAAATCTCCTTTATGTCGAGCCATAAGTATAGAGAATGATGTTAATTTTAAATGAGTAGGTATAGAAGCATTAACTTCTTTAAACATTTGTGAATCGGTTATAATAAGATCAGGCTCATTATTTAGACTTGATAATATATCTTCTAATTCACTATCTTTAACTGTTAATGCTAAGGCATCATGATCTAATATATCTCTAATAATTTGCACCTGAGGCAATATGAGGCGTCCTTTTGGGGCTTGTATATCTTGCGGAGCAACAAGTATAACTCTATCTTTAGGTTTTACGATATCTCCTAGGATTGAAGTCTTTTCAAAGTCCATTGGTGCGTTATTAATTATGGCTTCTTTTAGTTTTGAGATATTTTTTCTTTCTGTAGAGCTGACTTCAACAAAAGTAATATCGAAATCTCTTTTTAATAAATCAAGATTACTTTCATATATATCGATTTTATTTATAACCCCTATTACTGGAATGTTTTTTTCTTTTAAATCTTGGAACCATTCTTTTTCTTGATTAGTATTAGAATCTCCAGCAGAGAATACTAGTACTGCTAAATCTGTTTTTTCCATAACTTCTTTAGTCTTTTCTATTCTTAGATTTCCTAATTCACCTTCATCATCTAATCCAGCAGTATCTATTATTACTATAGGACCTAATGGAAGCAATTCCATTGACTTTGATACTGGATCTGTAGTTGTACCAGGTGTATCAGATACTACAGATATTGGTTGATTGGTTAAGGCGTTAATTAAACTAGATTTACCTGCATTTCTTTTTCCGAATATTGATATATGTAGTCTATTCGCTTTGGGTGTAGTTAACATTTTTGACCTCCTTAAATTATTGTAGATAAAAATAAAAAAACTTCTGCAAAGCAGAAGTTCTAAGCACTATAAAGCTAACTATAAAAAATAGTTTAATGTTGCTTCTATCTTCTTTGCTTAGATTTTATATCTTCACAATTAGATTAAGCTATTTATTAAATCTTTGAAATATGGGAGAACCAACTTTCTAAGAATATATTATGTATTAATTCTAACATAATATATAAGTGTAAATCTATAACATAAACTATTAAGTTAGAAAATTAAGTTAGAATTATCAAAAAACATGAATTTTTCCTAATAAATCATCTTTAATAAAGAAAATAAACTTTTTCATATTTTGAAGATCTTCTTTAAAAGTAGTTTCTTCATCTGTTTTTAAATAACCACCATTAAATAGTGTAAGCACAAAAAATAAAATACCTAAATTAATATATATATCTTTTATATCTGCTATAAATAAATTACTAATACCAATGAAATCTAGGCTTCCTCCATAGAAGATCTTATCTATAAGTGAGCATAGTGCACCAGAAAATATAAAAATGAAGCACATATCAGCCCAAAAATCTTTATTATCTTTATATAGATAATATCTATATATTTCAACAAATAGGAATAAGGCTATGATATTTAGTATTATTAATAGTGGAAAACTTACACCTGTGCCAAAGCGAGCATTTAACCAAGAACCATTAGTATTTATTATGGGATTAAATGAAAGCATTTTAGGAATTATCACTACATAGTTATCAAAATAAAAGAATTTAATAATTATTTTTATACCTTGATCTATAACCATAAATATAATAAAAGCTATAGAAAGATTTTTAAATGAGAGACCAGATTCATTTTTAGTTCCTACCTTATAGATTAGTAGACCACTTAAAGCAAAGAGTAACATTATTGCAATATTAAAGATTATTGTTTCTGTGTCATTTATTCTTCCAGTTATTAATTCGAAAAGTACATACAATAGCCACATTAAAGGAAGAATAGCAATTGTTAAAAATTTTTTCCAGTTCATTTTATTTTGCCTCCATAAAAAATTGTACTGAATCATGATATATAAAAGTTTAACACATCAAAAAAAAAAATTCATCACTATTAAAATAATGAATTTTAGGTTACTATAGAAATGTAAAGTATTAATTTTATATATAAGGGTAAATAAATAATTTATTGAGAGAAAGAGGGTATAAAAATGTTAACGATTTTAGCAGTATCAGATTCTATAGGGGAAACAGCTAATCAAGTGGCTTTCGCAGCTGCAAGTCAATTTGAGCAAGAAGTTAAAGTTAAGAGAATACCTTATGTAAAATCATTAGAAGATGTTGAAGATGTTATTAAAGCACTAGATGAATGCGAACAAGCAATTATAGTATCCACAATTATTACAGTTAATGTTAGAGAATACTTAACACAAAAAGCAATGGAAAAAAATATATCTGTAATGAATGTTCTAGGACCAATAATAAATGTTGCATCAACCATTTTAAATACACAACCTACATATAATCCAGGTGCAATGAGAAAAACTGATGAAATATACTATAAGAGAATAGAAGCTATGGAATTTGCTATGCAATATGATGATAGTAAAGATTACAGAGGACTTAAAAATGCAGATGCTGTATTAATAGGGTTATCTAGAACATCGAAAACTCCATTATGCATGTATCTTGCTAATAAAGGAATAAAAGCAATAAATATACCTTTAATGCCTGAGGTTGGAGTACCGGATGAAATATATGAGATAGATAAGAAAAAAATATTTGGTTTGATTATAGATCCACTAAGGCTAATAGAAATTAGAAAAAAGAGGTTGGATAAATTTCATAGGATAACGTCAGATATTGAATATGCTGGAGATGCAAGAATATTAGAAGAACTAGAATTTGCAGATAAAATAATGAGAAGAATAGGTTGTAAGACTATTGATGTAACAGAAAGAGCGATAGAAGATACAGCATTAATAATCATGGAAAAGCTAGGGTATAATAAGCACTAAGATAAATATATAAAAACTTTTCCTAGTGTGTCAGTAATAGAATAATAAAGAATTTAGTAGAAATTGAGAGTATGAGCAATATAAATTAGATAAATGCTCATACTTTTTTATACATATCTAAAGTAGATGATGTTATTATAAAACACGTCGCTGAGATACATAATCTTTTAACAACAAAATAAATCAAAAATTTTAAAAAATCTTTGAAAAAAGTTGTTGACAGATATGAAAAGTGATGATAAACTAAGAAAGTCGCTTGAGGGTGACAAATAACAACGAAAGTTGTGGAAAAGAAAATGGTCTTTGAAAATTGAACAGAATATAATAAACAATTAGTAAACCAGCAATTCTTTTATAAGAGTAAGAGCAAAGATTAAACTTTTTATTGAGAG
>NZ_UICR01000003.1:0-367500 GCF_900465025.1 Clostridium neonatale | reverse complement strand
GAGCCGAAGGGAAACCAAGTCTTAATAGGGCGACTAGTTGCATGCTGTAGACCCGAAACCGGGTGACCTATCCATGGCCAGGTTGAAGCGAGGGTAAAACCTCGTGGAGGACCGAACCACGTTGCTGTTGAAAAAGCATGGGATGAGCTGTGGATAGCGGAGAAATTCCAATCGAACTCGGATATAGCTGGTTCTCCTCGAAATAGCTTTAGGGCTAGCGTCGACAAATGTGAGTAGTGGAGGTAGAGCACTGAATGGGCTAGGGGGCATAGCGCTTACCGAACCTTATCAAACTCCGAATGCCATATACTATCAGGTCGGCAGTCAGACTATGAAAGATAAGTTCCATGGTCAAAAGGGAAACAGCCCAGATCGTCAGCTAAGGTCCCAAAGTGTAAGTTAAGTGGAAAAGGATGTGGGATTTCTAAGACAACTAGGATGTTGGCTTAGAAGCAGCCATTCATTAAAAGAGTGCGTAATAGCTCACTAGTCAAGAGATCCTGCGCCGAAAATGTCCGGGGCTCAAACTTACCACCGAAGCTACGGGTTCACACTTAGTGTGAGCGGTAGAGGAGCGTTGTAATCGGGCTGAAGTCGTACCGTAAGGAGCGGTGGACTGATTACAAGTGAGAATGTTGGCATTAGTAGCGAGATGTAGGCGAGAATCCTACAGGCCGAATATCTAAGGTTTCCTGGGTAAAGTTTGTCTTCCCAGGGTTAGTCGGGACCTAAGGCGAGGCCGAAAGGCGTAGTCGATGGACAATTGGTTGATATTCCAATACCACTATCATCGTTATTACCGAGGGTGTGACGGAGAAGGATAGGATGTGCTAGCTATTGGATGCTAGTCGAAGCGTTTAGGGAGTTAGAGTAGGCAAATCCGCTCTAACAATTCTGAGGCGTTATAGGGAAGGTTCTACGGAACCGAAGTATCTGATTCCATGCTTCCAAGAAAAGCATCTAGGGAGAGAAGTAGTGCCCGTACCGCAAACCGACACAGGTAGATGAGGAGAGAATCCTAAGGCCGACGGAAGAATTGCAGTTAAGGAACTAGGCAAATTGACCCCGTAACTTCGGGAGAAGGGGTGCCTACGAAAGTAGGCCGCAGAGAATAGGCACAAGCAACTGTTTAACAAAAACACAGGTCTCTGCTAAAGCGTAAGCTGATGTATAGGGGCTGACGCCTGCCCGGTGCTGGAAGGTTAAGGGGAACACTTAGCGCAAGCGAAGGTGTGAACTTAAGCCCCAGTAAACGGCGGCCGTAACTATAACGGTCCTAAGGTAGCGAAATTCCTTGTCAGGTAAGTTCTGACCCGCACGAATGGCGTAATGACTTGTGCACTGTCTCAACTGCAAATCCGGCGAAGTTGTAGTGCGAGTGAAGATGCTCGCTACCCGCGATTGGACGGAAAGACCCCGTAGAGCTTTACTGTAGCTTAGCATTGAATTTCGGTATTGTCTGTACAGGATAGGTGGGAGACTGGGAAATCAGGGCGTCAGCCTTGATGGAGTCGTTGTTGGGATACCACCCTGATAGTATTGAAATTCTAACTGGATGCCATGAAACTGGTGACAGGACATTGTTAGGTGGGCAGTTTGACTGGGGCGGTCGCCTCCTAAAATGTAACGGAGGCGCCCAAAGGTTCCCTCAGAACGGTCGGAAATCGTTCGAAGAGTGTAAAGGCAGAAGGGAGCCTGACTGCGAGACCTACAAGTCGAGCAGGGACGAAAGTCGGGCTTAGTGATCCGGTGGTACCTCGTGGGAGGGCCATCGCTCAACGGATAAAAGCTACCTCGGGGATAACAGGCTGATCTCCCCCAAGAGTTCACATCGACGGGGAGGTTTGGCACCTCGATGTCGGCTCGTCGCATCCTGGGGCTGAAGTAGGTCCCAAGGGTTGGGCTGTTCGCCCATTAAAGCGGCACGCGAGCTGGGTTCAGAACGTCGTGAGACAGTTCGGTCCCTATCCGTCGCGGGCGTAGGAAATTTGAGAGGAGCTGTCCTTAGTACGAGAGGACCGGGATGGACTGACCTATGGTGTACCAGTTGTTTCGCCAGAAGCATTGCTGGGTAGCTAAGTCGGGAAGGGATAAACGCTGAAAGCATCTAAGTGTGAAGCCCACCTCAAGATGAGATTTCCCATAGCATAAGCTAGTAAGACCCCTTGAAGACTACAAGGTTGATAGGTCAGAGGTGTAAGTGCGGTAACGTATTTAGCTGACTGATACTAATAGGTCGAGGGCTTGACCAATATTAAGTTGTAATACATTAGGAACTATGTGCAATTTTGAAAGAACATTAAGTTCTTTTATAGAAATGATTTACTAAAATGTTTGATAGTTGTAGAATTAGTTTTCTTTTATAAGGAAACTCCATCAGCTAAAGCTGAGGAGTGCTAATTTCCAACAAAATCGAAGATTTTGGGAAATTAAGCATCTAGTGATGATGGCATAGAGGTAACACTCCTTCCCATTCCGAACAGGAAAGTTAAGGTCTATAGCGCCGATGGTACTGCATGGGAGACTGTGTGGGAGAGTAGGACGTTGCTAGGTAAGTAAGGATCTTTAGCTCAGTTGGTTAGAGCAACCGGCTCATAACCGGTAGGTCCGGGGTTCGAGTCCCTGAAGGTCCACCATTTTTGGGGGTATAGCTCAGTTGGGAGAGCACCTGCCTTGCACGCAGGGGGTCAAGAGTTCGAATCTCTTTATCTCCACCATTTATACAGATTATAGTTAGTCTATAGTCTGTATTTTTTTTATTTAAAAGTATTTTAATAATGTTAGAATAAATAAATATGTAATTATATATATTTAATAAGAATATATAATGAATAACTTTATTAGAATAATATTATAATGTTATATTAGACTTTTTATTAATTAATTGAAAACAAATATATACAGAAAATTATTTATATTATATAATTATATTGTAATTTTTTTACAATATTGTCCTGTGAATATTTAAATTACAATTAGAATGGAGAGATATTGATATGAATGATATATCTTATTTGGAAGAAGAAATAAAGACGCTAAAATTAACAAAAAGAGATTTATTACTCGCTGGAAGAGATACTAAAGATATTGATATAAAAATAGAAATACTAGAAAGAGAGAAAAAGGACAATTAATAAAATAATTAGTTTAAATATATAGGGGGGATTAGAGATGATGAGAACGGTTGTATGCAAAAAAGATGGTTGCAGTGGAAATGAGTTTTATATATCAATGGAAGAAGAGAAAGTTAAAGCTAAGTGTAAGGAATGTGGCAGTATTTATCTTTTTGACTTAGGAATAGATGATTTTAATATGCTATCTACCTGTAGTAATTGCAATAATGATGTTTTTAAGCTTTTTAAAGATCCTCAAAAAGATAGATTATATGTAAAATGTATTGAATGTGGAGCACCTCCAGAAAGAGTCTTTATAGACGATGAAGGTATGCAGGTAACATATCAAGAGAAGTTACTACATGATATAAAACATTTAATGCAGCAAATAGATCAGAGAGTCTGTAACCTTGAGATTAAAGTAGAAGGACTTGAAAAAGGACAGGAATTGTTAGAAGAATCATTGGCATATATAAATAAGTATATGACCAACTAGAGATGATGAGGATAAAGGATATGAGAAACAAAAGAAAAATTTTTTATTGGACTTTATTGATTAGTTGGATGATTTTTATAGCTATAATGTCGCACAAACCAGCAAATATATCTGATTCATATAGCATGGCAATTATATTTGGGATAGATAAGTTAGGTTTACCGTTAAATTTAGTATTTGGTGATTTGAGTAATTTTATTATAAGAAAAAGTGCTCATTTTATTGAATATATGATTTTATCAATATTGGTTACCAATGTAGTGAATTTATATTTAAACAAAAAAAGATCAATATTGATAACGGTGATTTTTGTGTTTTTATATGCTTGTTCTGATGAATTTCATCAACTTTTTGTACAAGGTAGGCAAGGATCTTTTAGAGATGTGTTAATTGACACAGCTGGAGGAATTGCAGCAGTAATTGTGAAAATGCTATATAATATGTTTTTAAAGAAGAGATAATTATATGTTTTATAATTATCTCTTCTTTTTTCTAATATTCTGATAATACTAGAAAATGAATATTGAAAAAAATTTAATTTAATTATATAATAACACTAATAAATATAAAATTAAGGATAAAATTCGACTTTTATGTAATAATTAATTTTATATAACTAAGGAGGAAAAGATGAAAAACGATAAGAAAAAATTGGGAATCCTTGGAGTAGTAGAGAATGTTGGAAATGTATTACCACATCCAACTACATTGTTTGTTATTTTATGTGCAGTAATAGCAGTTGTTTCTCATATCGCATATAAATTGGGTATTGGTGTTAATTATCAAGGAATTGATGTGGCAACTGGTGAGCTTAAAGACTTAACTGTTAATGTTGTTAGTTTATTAACACCAGAAGGAATTAGGTACATGTTTACAAGTGCTATAAGTAACTTCACTGGATTCGCTCCACTAGGTACTGTTTTAGTTGCTTTATTAGGGGTTGGGGTTGCTGAAGGTAGTGGATTAATATCAGCTATGTTGAAGAAATTAGTAACAAGCACACCTAAAAGATTTATAACAGTTGTTGTTGTATTCGCTGGCGTTATGTCAAGTATAGCTTCTGATGCCGGATATGTAGTACTAATACCATTAGGTGCAGTTATATTTAAGAGTTTTGGAAGACATCCATTAGCTGGTATAGCAGCAGCGTTTGCAGGTGTATCAGGTGGATTTAGTGCAAACTTAATACCTGGACCAACAGATGCTCTCCTTGGAGGAATTACAACAGAAGCAGTAGCATTAGCTAATCCTGGTTATGAAGTTGCTATAACAGGTAACTGGTATTTCATAATGGTTTCTACATTGCTTATAACAATTTTAGGGACAATAGTTACTGAAAAAATAGTTGAACCTAGATTAGGAAAATATAAGGAAAATGTTGAAGATGAACTTATGAAGGTTACTAGTGAAGAAAAAAGAGGCTTAAAATTTGCAGGCATAGCTTTCTTAGTAACATTGATAGGAATTTTATGTTTAGTGGTACCTTATAACGGAATATTAAGACATCCTGAGACTCATGCAATATTAAAATCTCCATTTATGGATTCAATAGTTGTTATAATAGCAATTATGTTCTTAATACCTGGAATAGCTTATGGAATTGGACATAGGACTATTAAGAATGATAAAGAAGTTATAAACTTAATGGGTAAGAGCATGTCGACAATGGGTTCATACATAGTATTAGTATTTTTTGCAGCACAATTCGTTGCATATTTCGGATATACTAAATTGGGAACAGTAATAGCAGTTAAGGGGGCAAACTTCTTAGAAGCAACTGGAATAAAAGGTATACCTCTTTTATTAGGGTTTATAATAGTTGTTGCTTTCATAAACTTATTTATGGGATCAGCTTCTGCTAAATGGGCAATAATGGCTCCAATTTTTGTTCCTATGTTAATGGGGGTAGGATACTCTCCGGAATTGACTCAAATGGCATACAGAATAGGTGACTCAACTACAAATATAATTTCACCACTTATGAGCTATTTCGCCTTAATAGTAGCATTTGCAGAAAAATATGATGAAGATACAGGAATAGGTACATTAATATCGACTATGGTTCCATATTCTATAGTATTTTTAATTGGATGGAGTTTATTATTAATAGTATGGTTTATATTAAAGCTTCCATTAGGAGTTGGTGCAGGAATATTCATGTAATCATACAGAAATAAATGAATTATTAAAATTATATATACAAAAAGCGATTAAGTTTAAAGAATCATCTTAATCGCTTTTTATATGTCTTATTATAATGTAGTTTGTTTTTTGATTATCTTATTTTTTATATAATCAATTGCTTTGAAAATAATACACAATAAGATTAATATGAAGAATATATCAAAAATAAAGTTGAATAAATATAATTGTTTTCCAGTATCAGCCTGACCGTTTCCAACAAAAGGCATAGGAAATTGTAATCCGCTAATAAATATTAATGTTAGAAGTAAAAGTGATTTAATTCTTTTATCTGGATTAAATTTATTTCTAATATATGTTGTAACTGAATAGATAAACATAATTAAGTATATTGATATAATAAACCATAATTTTTTTGGTAATAAATTTTCTCTTATATATGACCATCCAGTAAATCTACTAAATTTAGTGATTTCTTTTTCACTATAACTTTGAGATGCCTTACCTAGATCAGTACTTGTATAAAATGCTTTACTGGCGGTATATTGCATTCCTTCTATTAATCGTTTTGGATGAGTTAAATAGAATTTAGCTAATTTACCATTACTCATCTTGCTATAAAATTCTTTTTCTGTTATTTCAGTTCTAGGAACATACTTAACATATTGGTCAGCTGGTAAATAAGAATGTTTTCCGGCTTCAACAGCCATATCTGGATTAAGGCCCATATCAATTAAATCTTGTTCAGGTGTATCTGAGCCATTTAATACACCGTAGAATACTGAATTATACTGAGTATCTTTGCTTAAACTACCGCTACTCATATTAATTGCAATAGGATAAGCTATAAGGCATATAAATAAAAATATTGTAATTAATAAATTGGTTTTAGATAAAAGTTTTTTATTGTCCAATACTATTTTACCAATTAATAAAACTATAAATGGTAGGCACATAGTTACTTGAAGTTTAGAACCTATAAATAGCAGTGCACAGACAAAAATGTATACTATTTTAGAAAATAATTTATCTTCTCTTTTTAAGGAATATTTATAGTATGAATAATATAAAATGGAAGCAATAAATAAAATTAAGGTACTTATCATCATTGGCTCTCCATATAAACTATTAAACCAAACTAAATAATTGCCATCAAAGAAAATAAATAATGTAAATGCAGCGGTTATTATATACTTAATGGTGCTTTTTATATTTATTGCTTTAAGTATTATTAAAAATGCAGATAAATAAATTAAAAAATAAGCTATAGCTAAATATTCAGTTTTAAAGATATATTGTCCAAATAGCTTACAAATAAAGCAAATTAATGTTATTAAAGCACCCATACTAGTTCCAATTATAGTTGTAAAAATATTATTTACTGAATTAATTTTATATTCTGTAATTATATATTTATAGAATCTAACAAAATCAGGATTGTTGGTATCTGAATCTAGTAAAGAAAGACCAACTGCATTCATTACTCTATCAAAATCACCTTGATCAGCTACACCAAGTTTAGGATTTACAAATAATATCCAGGTAAAAATTAAAATAGCCAATATAATAAAACATAAGCTAATGCTTTTTATATAATTCTTTGATATTTTCATCTCATATCCTCCACTAATCTATTATGAAAATTATATTTAATATTATCATCTCAACTAACAGATAAAATTATAATGTTTTTTTTTATATACTACAATAAAGAATAGGATATATATATAATATTGTTTAATTAAAAATATAATTATATTTGAATAAGAACATACATATGATTGCGATGAATAAATTTTCAGAAAATTAAGAAAAATGAAAAGGAATTCAATAACAAAAGTAGAATTATTAATTATCAGATTTAATTTCTCATATAATATATAAAATATGATTTAAATGTGAAAAGTATATTAGGGGAAGGTAGGTGGAAGCCAGAGCTTATAAGAATTTATCTTACTTAAAGGTTTGGCGTAATTTATGAAAGATTATTGTATTAAAAATTTAAGGAATATTGGGCTTATAGGTCACAATGGAACTGGAAAAACATCTCTTGCAGAAAGTATTCTATATTATTCAAAAATTACAGATAGGATTGGAAAGATTGAAGAAGGTAATACTGTTTTAGACTATGATCCAGAAGAGAAGAAAAGACAATTTTCAATATCCCTTTCAATTGCACCAGTTGAATTAGATAATGTTAAAATAAATATTATTGATATCCCAGGATATGCTGATTTTCATGGAGAATGTATTCAAGGTATGAGAGCAGTAGATGTTGGTATGATAGTAGTAAGTGGGGTTTCAGGAATAAAGGCTGGAACTGAAAGAGCATGGGAATATTGTAACAAGATTAAACTGCCTAGAACTATTTTTATAAATAAATTAGATAGAGAGAATGCAAGTTTTGATAATGTATTAGATTCATTAAATCAAAAGTTTGGTATAAGTGTTGTTCCAATTCAATATCCTATTGGAACAGAAGAAAATTTTAAGGGTGTAATAAACGTAATATCTAATAAAGCAAAAATATATAATACTAAAACAAGAGAAGTAGAAATAATTGATATACCAAAAGAATTAGAAGAGAAAGTTCAACACTGTAAGATCATGATAATGGAAGCTGTAGCAGAAACTGATGAAAATTTACTTGAGAAATACTTTAGTGAAGGAATATTAAGTGATGAAGAAATTTATAAAGGATTAATAAAGGGATGTGCTAGTGGAGAAATTGCACCTGTAATGTGTGGTAGTGCATTAAAGGTAATTGGTATAGATTCATTAATTGAAGATATTGTTGAATGTTTTCCATCACCAGAATATGCAATTCCTCAAAAGGCAGTAGATTTAAATACCAATAAAGAAGTATTTATAAATCTTACGCAAGATAAATCATTTTCTGCATTAGTATTTAAAACAATAGCTGATCCATTTGTTGGTAAAATTTCGTTTTTCAGAGTCATAACTGGACAAGCAAGTGATGATATGGTTGTTGTTAACACTAACAAAGATAAAACTGAAAAGTTATCACATATTTGTTTTATGAGGGGAAAAACTCAAATCCCAACTCAAAGTATAATAGCAGGAGATATTGGAGCTATATCTAAATTGCAATATACAAGTACAGGTGATACTTTATGTAGTCCAGAATTTAAAGTTATATATGATAAGATGAATTTTCCAACTACAGTTTATTCTATGGCTGCTATTCCACAAGCAAAAGGAGATGAAGAAAAGATATCACAAGCATTGAGTAAGTTAAAAGAGGAAGATCCAGTATTTGAAGTAGATAGAGACGCTGATAATGCAGAAATAATAGTTTCTGGACTTGGAGAGACTCATATTAATATAATAGCAAGTAAGATTAAAAGTAAGTTTGGAACTGATATTATTCTAAGTTTACCTAAGATTCCATATAAAGAAACTATTAAAGGATTTTCTGATGTTCAAGGAAAGCATAAGAAGCAATCTGGAGGACATGGGCAATATGGAGATGTAGTAATTAAATTTGAACCAAGAGATGATGGAGGAGAAGAATTAGAATTTGTTGATAATGTAGTTGGAGGTGCAGTTCCAAGAAATTTTATACCTGCAGTTGAGAAAGGATTAAGGGAATGTATGCAGCATGGAGTATTAGCAGGATGCCCAGTTATAGGATTAAGAGCAACATTACATGATGGATCATATCATTCAGTTGATTCATCAGAAATGGCATTTAAGATGGCTGCTTCAATTGCATATAAGAAGGGATTAGAACAGGCTAAACCGATATTATTGGAACCTATAATGAAAATAGATATAATTATTCCTAATGATTATATGGGTGATGTAATAGCAGATATAAATAAGAAGAGAGGAAGAGTAATGGGAATGGAACCAGAAGAGGATAAGCAGAAGGTTACAGCAGAAGTTCCGTTGGCAGAAATAAGAAAATATGCGACTGAATTAAGATCTTTAACTCAAGGCAGAGGTTCCTTCTCAAAAGAATTTTTAAGATATGAAGAAATACCAGAAATAGAAGTAAATAAAATTATAGATGAAATTAAGGCAAGCAAATCTAAATAAAAAATAAGGTAATAGATATTTTATATCTATTACCTTATTTTTCTTTTAAACATAAAAATTTCATATCTATAAGCGAGGATAAAATCATTCATAAAAAGGAATACTATTCTAGTATAGAGATATAAAACTAGCTTTATTAATAGGAGGAAATTAGATGTCAGATTATACTATGGATATTGGTGGAAAAATTGAGTTGAGTGATTATAGCGATATATTTGACTATTTAAATATAATAGATAAAGACGATAATTTTATGATAAGAATAGCTAAAGATAATGAAGATGATATTGGAGTAATAAGTTCCATGCTTAATGATAGCAATTTTATAATTCATCATACAGAATATGATGAAAGAGGTAATTATTATATAGTTGCTAATAAAAATATTTGAAAATTATAATATTTTAAAATTATAATATCTTAAAATTTATATTAGAGTTTTCTTATGACAACATAATATAGTATAATATTTGTATGGTAAAGGTTTTATAATAAACTTATATAAATAAAGGAGAGAAGACCATGAAAAATTATGTTGTGGGAGTAGACTTAGGGGGAACAAAAATAAGCACAGCTTTATCTGATCTTGAAGGTAAGATAATCAATCAAACAACTATACCAACTGATGCGCATGAAGGTGAAGTGCCAGTTTTAAACAGAATAATTAATTCTATAGAAAAAGTTGTTAATGATAGTGCTGTTTCTTATGAAGATATAAAAGGTATTGGAATCGGTTCGCCAGGTCCACTAGATGCAAAACAAGGTATAATAATTACTACACCTAATCTTCCATTTAAAAATTTCAACTTAGTTAAACCTATAAGTGAAAAATTTGGAGTACCTGTATTTTTAGATAATGATGCCAATGTAGCTGCTATTGGAGAATTTATGTTTGGCGCTGGAAAGGGTGCTGAAAATATAGTATTCTTCACTGTAAGCACAGGTGTAGGCGGAGGAGCTATATTAAACGGAAAGGTATATAGAGGACATACTTCAAATGCTTTAGAAATTGGACATATGACAGTGGCTCCACATGGTTCAAGATGTAACTGTGGTAATGTCGGATGTGTAGAAGCTACTTCATCAGGAACTGCTATTGCAAAAAGAGCTCATGAAGCATTATCAACTAAAGTTGAAACATCTTTAAGAAAATACGAAAATGTCACTTCTTATGAAGTTTTCGTTGAAGCAGCAGCAGGAGATCCAGTTGCAAAAGATATAATTGATGATGCAATGAACTATTTAGGTATAGCGGTTGCAAACGCAGTATCAATATTTGATCCAGAATATGTAATTATTGGTGGTGGCGTATCAAAAGCTGGAGATGTAGTTTTTGATACAGTAAGAAAAGTTGTAAATAAGAGATGCTTCAAATCAATGGCTGAATCAGTTAAAATAGTTCCAGCTGGTCTTGGCACAGATGCAGGTTTAATAGGTGCCGTAGCTTTAGCGTTACTTGAAACACAAGATAAATAAATCAAAAATAAAATATTTTATGAATAATTAGGAGAGCTTATACATACTATATAAGTATAAAGCTCTCTTGCACTAAATTTTTTCTTCTCATACATATTATTATTTGGTTTTAACAAACATATGATTTTTTTATTTTGATATTTGTTTGTAAAAACTTTGAGATGAAGAAATTTTTCATATAACCTATCCCTGCTTTATGGTGGGGATAGACTATAAGAAGAAATTAATATTTGATGCACTCAACCTATTCAATATATATTGAATAGGTTTTGCACATTTATAAGGGCATAATGAATATTTAATTTTCATATTTGGTTAATTTAGATAAGTTGTATATTTTTTATAGAATGCTAAAAATGATATATCTTGAAAGGAGAATTATTTTATGAGAGCAGAAATTATATCAATAGGAACAGAATTATTATTAGGAGATATAGTCAATTCAAATGCACAATTTTTAGGACAAGAATTAGCAGCATTAGGTATTGAAATGTACTATCAACAAGTTGTTGGCGATAATGAAGAAAGAATACTACATGCATTTAAGGAAGCATATAACAGATGTGATATTATTATAACAACAGGTGGTCTTGGACCTACGGATGATGATTTGACAAAAGAAATGGCAGCAAAATATTTTAATAAAAGATTATTTGAAGATAAAGAATCATTGGAAAATTTACAGGAATATTTTAAATTCAGAAAAAGGAAGATGACAACTAATAATTTAAAGCAAGCATTAATTCCGGAGGGAGCAACTGCAATTAAAAATAATAATGGAACAGCTCCAGGAGTAATTATAGAAGAAAATAATAAAATAATGATTATATTACCAGGGCCACCAAAAGAAATGAAACCTATGTTTGAAGAAGATATTAAGCCATATCTTAAATCAAAATCTGATTCTGTTATAATCTCAAAAATGATCAAGATTTTAGGAATAGGGGAAAGTGCAGTTGCAGAAACAGTTAAGGATTTAATGGAGTCACAGAGTAATCCAACCATTGCTCCATATGCAAAAGAGATAGGAGTTATACTTAGAATTACAGCAAAAGCTGAAAATGAAGCAGCAGCATTAAAATTAATTGAACCATTAGAGATAGAAATAAAAAATAGACTTGGAGAGAATGTATATGCAACTGAAGATATATCTATAGAAGATGTAGTAGCAAAGTTATTAATAGAAAATAAATACACTGTATCTACTGCTGAATCTTGTACTGGAGGAATGATAGCAAGTACTTTAATAAATTATCCGGGAATATCTGAAGTTTTCATGGAAGGTGCTGTTACATATTCAAATGAAGCTAAGCATAAAAGACTCGGAGTAAAAAATGAAACATTAGAAAAGTATGGTGCAGTAAGTGAAGAGACAGCAAGAGAAATGGCAATAGGTATTGCTAAAAAAGCAAATACTGATGTAAGTATAGTTACAACTGGAATAGCTGGCCCAGGTGGAGGAACAGAAGAGAAACCAGTAGGTTTAGTTTATATAGGCGTATATGTAAAAGGTAAAGTGAAAGTTGAAAAACATATTTTTAAAGGTAATAGATCTAAGGTTAGGAATCAAGCGACAATCACTGCGCTAGATATATTAAGAAGATGCTTAATTAATGAATGATATTATAAAGATAAGTTTGTAGAAGTAGTCTTTATAATGATTTAATTAAAGGAATATAAGAATGTATATTCTTAAGAATACGAAAATATAGGAATATGTGTTTATAGGAATAAAAATATACACATATAAAAAGAGCAGCTATGCTGCAATTCGGATCTTAAAAAGAGCATGTATACTAAAACTTGAATGGATTTAAAAATAAGAAAACTTCTTTCTTTAATTTGAAAAAATAAATATCATAAAAAGAAAACTGCCATATTCATTTTTACTATGGCAGTTTATCAATTGTATATAAATAAAAATGGGGGAGAGGCGATTAAATATTGAAGTTAAATACTTCATTATAAATTCTTTCCATATTAAATTTATTTATACATATTAATTACAATTTATGATTAAGAATTAATTTTTTCATCTAATCCGATGTTATCTTGATCATTATATGTAGGAGATAACGGTTCGTTATATAAATTAGAAAGTGAAGAACTTATGACCCAGCCTTTAGAATTTATATTACTATCAATAGGTAATTGAACATAATACCAAATATTATTTTCTACTGATGCTTTTTCGATTATATTAACTTTTAACAGTTCATTACTTATATATATACATGGTGAAGCTAAATCTGGATATATATATATGTGTGATGAATCTTCTAATGTTCCATAAATATAATCAATATCACAAAATTCTATTGTAAAATTTTTATCAGATGTTTTAGATTTATTAATTAATGTGTCCAATTGCTTTTTTGTTAATCTTAAGTCTAAGCGTAGAGAAGAAATAGTATTTTCATATTTATTAATGTAAAACATTCCAGCACCTATGCTTAAAAGAATTATTATTAATAAAAATAGTATTAACATTCTAACTCCTATAATTTTAATTGATATATTAATAAATATATTCTGATATTATAAAAAAATGTATAAAAATAGATAATAGCTATGTTGCTATTATCTACAAAGATTAATATTATTTTATTAATTACAAAGACTTCACAGCTTCATATAATACCTTTCCAATAGAATCATGAATGACTAAATCGGCCTTATTATCAGCAGAAGTTGTGCTTTTATTTATAAGAACAAGATTATTTCCTCTAAAGTAATTTATAAGTCCTGCTGCAGGGTAAACAACAAGTGAAGTGCCTCCTATTATTAGAGTATCCGCTTGAGAGATAGCCTTAACTGAATTTTGTATAATAGCTTCATCTAAACCTTCTTCATAAAGGACTACATCAGGTTTAACCTTTCCACCACATTTAGGACATGTAGGTATTCCCTTAGATGCTAAAATAAATTTTTCATCATAAAATGCATGACACTTCATGCAGTAATTTCTAAGTACAGATCCGTGCAATTCATAAACGACTTTAGATCCAGCAGCCTGATGTAAACCGTCAATATTTTGAGTTACAATAGCTTTAAGCTTACCAATATCCTCAAGTTTAGCCAAAGCCATATGAGCAGTATTTGGTCTAGCTTCAGGATATATTAATTTGTCCTTATAGAATTTAAAAAATTCATCTGGATATTTCATAAAAAATGTATGAGATACAAGTTGTTCAGGAGTGAAATTTATTTTAAGATTCTCATTCCATAATCCATTTGAACTTCTGAAATCTGGAATATTAGATTCAGTACTTACTCCAGCGCCACCGAAGAATACTATATTTTTACTTTCTTTTAAAATTTGAGTTAATTGTTCTATTTTAGTATTCATTAAATCATCTCCATAAATTGTATTTATTAATTTTATTATGTCACAAATAAATAAAAAAATAAAATAAACTGACGTTTGAAATATAGATAAGAATGTATTTAATTAATGTATAATAGATTTATAAATATTTCATCGGAGGAAATCTATTATGAAAAAAAATGAAAAGATATTATTAGGGATATCCTGTTTTTTGGGAGGTGTAGTAGCAGGCTTTTTAATTGCACCTATTAAGAACGGAATGTATTTTGGAAATAATTGTGGAAATCATCATGCTGTAAGTAAAGAGGAATTACAAGATATTATTGGAGTAAATGAGTAGAAAAAATAGATTAATCTATGAAAATACTTATATTAAACTAGAGTAATTTATATTTAAGAAAATAAAATGGAGGAAATTTATATGAATATTGGAATATTAGGTGCAGGCTCAATAGCAAGGCAAATGGCCTATACAATAAGTAAAATGGATAATGCTATAAATTATGCAATAGCATCAAGAGATTATAAGAAATCACAGAAATTTGCAAAAGAATTTCGAGTTATTAAAGCATATGGGTCTTATGAGGAAATGATAAAAGATCCAGAAGTAGAGCTTGTATATATTGCAACACCACATTCATTACATTATGAACATGCTAAGCTTTGTTTGAATAACGGAAAACATGTACTTTGCGAAAAAGCTTTTACTATAAATGAAAAGCAGGCAGAAGAATTATTTGAAATTGCAAAAGAAAAAAATCTATTTATTACTGAAGCTATATGGACTAGATATATGCCAATGAGAAAAACTTTAGATGATATATTAGAGAGTGATGTAATAGGTGAGTTGCACTCATTAACAGCTAATTTAGGATATAGAATCAATAATGTTCCAAGACTTGTTGACCCAAATCTTGCGGGAGGGTCTTTACTTGATGTAGGGGTGTACACGCTTAATTTTGCATCTATGGTTTTTGGAAATAACATAAAAGATATATCATCAACTGTAATAAAAACTGATACAGGCGTGGATGCGCAAAATAGTATAACATTATATTATGAGAATAATAGAATGGCGATTCTTCATAGCACCATGATGTCACGTACTGATAGAAGAGGAATTATATATGGTAGTAAAGGTTATATTGAAGTTGAGAATATCAATAATTGTGAAGGGATAAAGATATATTCATTAGATGGAAATTTAATTGATGAATATAAGACTCCAAAGCAAATAACAGGATATGAATATGAGGTGGAAGCTTCTATTAAGGCAATAAAGAATGGAGAATTAGAATGCATTGAAATGCCACATTCAGAGACACTTATAATAATGAGATTAATGGATAAATTAAGAAATAATTGGGGAATTAAGTATCCTTTCGAAGAATAATACTATAATAAAATGAACAAGTGGTTAGATAGATAAGAGTAGAGCATAAAAATTGGTTGATATTAAAATCAGTTTATTTTAGCTCTTCTTTTATTATAAATTAATACATTAAAAGTATTGATTTCATTAGGTAAAAATTTCAGCATATAAAAAATAATATTAATGAAATATATAAATTATTCAATAAAGAAAAAATTGAGTTTAGAAACATTAAATATAGAGATAGAAGTTTAGTTAGTTAACAGTATTTATATAAAAAATAAAAAACTTTTAAAAAATGTGTTGACATAATATTATTATCTCGATATAATACTACTTGTGATCTGGTGATGACGGCATAGAGGTAACACTCCTTCCCATTCCGAACAGGAAAGTTAAGGTCTATAGCGCCGATGGTACTGCATGGGAAACTGTGTGGGAGAGTAGGACGTTGCCAGGTAATATGGCTCGATAGCTCAGTCGGTAGAGCAGAGGACTGAAAATCCTCGTGTCACTGGTTCGATTCCAGTTCGAGCCACCAAAAGCACTAACGTATGTTAGTGCTTTTTTATATTTGAAAATAGTTTATAAAAATAGAATGCATTTATTAGGTTTAATGCATCCTATTACTTGATTTAATTAAATACTTATTATTGTTATGTACATAAATTTGTTTTTTATACTTCACATTGATTAACTTCAATAGAATAAGTCCCACATTCAGGACATACAGCAATGCTGACAATATAACTATTATCAATTTTTCCTGTGCTAAATAATTTATTGAAGGAAGTGTTTTCATAATCACTAGAAATAGTGCTAATAATGTATTTATCATCTTTTGTATAAATATAGAAATGATATTCTAAATAGCAATAAGCTTTGTTTAATGGCTCTTGCTTCTTACAGGTACATTGTCCAGTATAATATTCTTTTGAAAAATCAACTTCGTCAGAGTTAATTAATATATCTAATATTAATTCTAAATTAAAATTTTCTATTTCATCATCATTAAAAAAAATTCCTTCACAGTTTTCTTTTGATAATACATATTCTTTATCTTTGAAAGTAAATGTATAATTCATTGAATTTCCTCCATTATTAATAATATTAAATATTTTCTATTTGCCAATCAATAGGTTTTTGATTTGTTGATATCAAAAACTCATTTGCTTTAGAAAAAGGTTTACTACCAAAGAATCCTCTTGATGCAGACAAAGGACTAGGATGTACTGATTTAATTATAAAATGCTTTGGATTTGTTATTAAACTAGTTTTTGATATAGCATTATTACCCCATAATATAAATACTATAGGAGTTTCTTTTTGGTTTAGAACTTCTATAACTCTATTAGTGAATTGTTCCCATCCTTTATTTCTATGAGAATTGGCTTCACCAGCTCTTACGCTTAATACTGTATTTAATAATAATACTCCTTGATCAGCCCATTTCTTTAAGTAGCCATTATTAGGAATATAACAACCTAAATCATCATGTAGTTCTTTATAAATATTAACTAAAGATGGTGGTGTCTTAACTCCAGGGTTAACAGAAAAACTTAATCCGTGTGCTTGTTTAGGCCCGTGATATGGATCTTGGCCTAATATGACAACCTTTGTATCCTCATAACTTGTAAAATGTAAGGCATTAAATAAATCATACATATTAGGATAAATTACTTTAGAATTATATTCGTTTTTTAAAAATTCTCTTAATTTTAAATAATAGTCTTTTTCAAATTCAGTATTTAAATAGTTTTTCCAATCGTTTTTTAGTATTTCAGACATAAAATATCACCCATGGTTATTATAACACTTTGGAGAATGTATATACAAAAACATATTTTTGATCAAAAAAAGGCAATAAATTTATTATATTCTTGTTAGTATATGTATATACTGTTAAAATGAAAAGGTATATAAATTTTATTTTAAAGGAGAATTCACATGGAAAATAAAGTGTTAGCAGTTGCTGCAGGTTATGAAATAACAGAAAAGGACTTAAATGCTGTAATAAACAGATATCCAGAAGACAGAAGAGCAATGTTTCAAAGTGAACAAGGAAAAAAACAATTATTAGAACAATTAATATCATTTGAATTAATGAATAAATTCGGAAAAGAAATTGCATTAGATCAAACAGAAGAATATAAAATGCAAATGGAAGCTATAGCAAAAGAGGTATTAACGTCTATGGCTATAAATAAGGTCTTAGCAGATATAACTATAACAGATGAAGAAGCTAACAAATATTATGAAGAAAATAAGGATACATTTTCTGAACCAGCAACTGTATCAGCTAAACATATACTAGTTACTACGGAAGAAGAAGCTTCTAAAATCAAAGAAGAAATCACAAATGGATCATTAACATTTGAAGAAGCAGCTAAAAAGTATTCTACATGTCCTTCAAAAGAACAAGGCGGAAATTTAGGAGCATTCTCAAAAGGAATGATGGTTCCTGAGTTTGAAAAAGCAGCATTCGAATCAGAAATAGGGGTAGTAACTAATCCGGTTAAGACTCAATTTGGATATCATTTAGTATTAGTTGAAGAGAAGAATGAAGCTTCTGCAAAGAGTTTTGATGAAGTTAAAGATTCAGTTATAAATCAATTATTACAAGAAAGACAACATAAAAAATACGGTGAAATTTTATCAGAATTAGAAAATAAATATGGTGTAGAAAGAAAATAAATATTTAATAAATAAAAAAAGAACTGAGAGTTTGGATATGGCAATAATATTAAAACTCATCAGTCTTTTTTTATTTGTATTTAAAATAAATCTAATATTTCAGTAAATGAATCGATATACATATCAGCATGCTCAAGTAAATCTTCTTTAGTATTGACACAAGCATCATCTTTTACAGCGAAAACTTTCATATTAGCAGATTTAGCGCCTTTTATTGCAGGAAGAATATCTTCAAATACTGCACAATTATTAGCTGACACATTCATTTTTTTAGCAGCTAACAAGTAAACATCTGGGAAGTTTTTTCCACGAGTGACTTCATCTGTTGTTGTTATGGCATCAAAATATTCATAGATTCCGTTACTCTTTAAACAAGCTTGTAATAATTTTTGAGAATTGCTAGTTGCTAATGAAATTGATATATTATTAGATTTCAATTTGTCTAGGAATTCTTTTACTCCAGGTTTTAGCTTCACATTTTTTTTATAGTGATTTAGAGCCATGGTGTTCCATGTTTCTAGTATAGTTTCTATAGAATCACTTATTTCAAATCGTTCTTTAAAATAATGAGCAGTTTGAGTAAAACTTAAATGATTTATTTCAACATTTAGATTTTCAGGAGTTGTATAACCATGTGATTTTAAGTACTCATCATCTATCCTAGACCATACCCACATTGAATCAACTAGAGTTCCGTCTAAATCAAAAATAACGGCTTTAATATCTTTAAACATTATATTCCTCATTTCTATATATAATAAAAAAACTTAAGGAATAATCCTTAAGTTTTTTATAAAATGTGGTCGGGGTGACAGGGATCGAACCTGCGACCTCATGGTCCCAAACCACGCGCGCTCCCATCTGCGCCACACCCCGGAACTATAAACAATTATATAATATTAATATTTTAAATGTCAAGACAAGTATAGTAAATTTCTAAAATAAATATATTAATAAATATATTTAGAGGAATTTTAGGAAAGAGGTAGAATCTAAGTATATGTGAGAATTTATTAGATAAATTTCTCTATTAATCAGATATTTTACATATAATTATAAAAATATTAGATATATAACCATATACCACCATTGTCCATATTGGATTTAGGTGATATAATTATATTACTAACGCATGCAAATAAAAGGAGGGAAGGTTCAGGGGGACCGATTATTCATGAGAAAGAGAGTGCTTGCTATTCTTTTAGCAACAGTAATCGTTGTGGGTGGATCAATACCTGCGATTGCAACACCTAGTGACCAAGAACTAAGTGATACCAGACAAAAATATGCGGAAATTGAAAATAAAATTTCACAAATAGAAGATAAAATCTACGACTTAGATGCCAAAATAGAGCCGTTACAATTAACTGTTGATAAGAATAAAAAGGAAATAACAAATATCAACAATTCAATTGATAATACAACAAAGGATATTGAACAAACAGAAAAAGAAATAGATACTTTGGATAAGGCATTAGGACAAAGAGTTAAGGCTTTATATACATCAGGTAATTTAGAGTTTAGTTATTTAAGTTTTATGTTTGAGGCGGAGTCAACAAGTGATTTCTTCTCAAGAATTGGAGCAGTAGGAAAAATTATTAATAAAGATAAGGAATCTATTGAAGAAATAATAGATAAAAAAGATGAATTGAGTGAAAAAATGAAATCTTTAGAAGAAAAGAAAACTGAAATTGATAAACTCACTCAAGAAGTTCAAGCATCATTAGATGAGCTGGATGGGAAGAAAAAAGAACAAGAATCATTAGTTTCACAAGCTAAGGCAGAAAAATCTAAATTTGATGCAGAATATCTATCTAAGATAGAGAGAGAAGTAGTTTCAGGACAATTTGCTACTATTGATGATTCAAGCAGCAGTGTGTCAGCACTTGAAGGTGCTATATCTCAATTAAGAAATATTAGAGATAATCAAATTAAGAGTCCAACTGTTGTTTCAGAAATAAATGATAAAATAGAAAAAGCTAAAAAAATGGTTTCAGATAAAAAGGCTGCAGAAGCAGCAGCTGCAAGAGCAGCTTCAGCTGCTAAAACTCCAAGTAGAGGAAATACAACTTCAGTTAGTGTACCTTCAGCAGGAAATGCTCAAGCAATTTTAAATGAAGCATATAGTCATCTAGGAAAGCCATATGTATATGGTGCTACAGGAGCTAATACATTTGACTGCTCAGGATTTACTCAATATGTATACAAACATGCAGCAGGTGTAGACATAAGTAGAACAACATATTCACAAATAAATGTTGGTACACCAGTTAGCCAAAGCCAGCTTCAACCGGGAGACCTAATATTTACGCATGCAGGACATGTTGGAATATATGTTGGAAATGGAAATATGATACATGCTCCACAAACAGGAGATGTTGTTAAAGTTTCTCCAGTATATAAATTCTATGCTGGAAGAAGAGTACTTTAATAGTTTATTTAGAACATAATTATAGATTATTATAAATCCCTCAAATATATGTAATATATTTGAGGGATTTTAATTATAAAATATAAAATTATTTACTTTTATATTTTATAATGTAATACTATAATGTGGTTAAAAGATATTTTGACAATAAGTATATTAGGAAAAGGAAGATAAATCATGGATAATAACCAATCTAGCTATATAAGAGAAGATGAACTAATTGATGATTTACAGTTGAATGGTTTAAATTTAATCCAAAAAAAAGAAGGATTTAAATTTGGAATAGATGCAGTATTATTATCACATTTTGCAAATGTTAAACGAAGTTTTAGAGTTATAGATTTATGTACAGGGACAGGAATAGTTCCATTTCTTATATATGGGAAGTATTCACCCAAAGAAGTTTTCGGTTTAGAAATACAAGAAGATATGGTTGAAATGGCTGAAAGAAGTGTTCATATGAATAACTTGGAGGAAAAGTTACATTTCATAAATCATGATTTAAAAGATATAAAGTATCTAAAAAGTTTGGAAAGATTTGATGTAGTTACAGTAAATCCTCCTTATAAGCTAAACAATTCAGGAATTTTGAATCCATTAGATAAGCTTGCTATTGCAAGGCATGAAATATTATGTAATCTAGAGGATGTTATAGTTGCATCGAGAACTTTACTAAAAGACAATGGAAGGCTTTTTATTGTTCATAGACCAGAAAGGTTAGCTGATATATTTGGTCTTATGAGGAAATATAAAATTGAGCCTAAAAGAGTTAAAATGGTACATCCGAAAGTAGGCAAAGCACCTAATATAGTTTTAGTAGAAGGCCAACGTGATGGTGGTGCGTATTTAAAATGGGATGAACCATTATATGTATATGATGAAAATGGGAAATATACTAGTGAGATAGATAAAATATATGGGAGGATTTAAGAATGGATAAAGGTATATTATATATAGTTCCAACTCCAATTGGAAATCTCAAAGATATTACATTGAGGGCTTTGGAAGTATTAAATGATGTAGACTTGATTGCAGCAGAAGATACAAGGCAAACATTAAAATTATTAAATCATTTTGAAATAAAAAAGACATTAATTAGTTATCATAAATATAATGAGAAAAATAAAAGTGAAGATATTATTAATTTGATTAATGAAGGCAAAAAAATTGCATTGGTATCTGATGCTGGTATGCCAGGTATATCAGATCCGGGGAGTGTTATTGTTAAATGTTGTATAGAGCAAGGGGTTAAGTTTGAAGTACTACCTGGAGCAACAGCATTCACTACCGCTTTGGTATATTCTGGATTGGACACGACAAAATTCTTGTTTAGAGGATTTTTACCAAGAGAAAATAAAGAACGTAAACCAATAATACAAGATATAATAAACTGTCAAGAAACAATTATATTATATGAAGCTCCACATAGATTATTAGATACATTAAGCTTTTTGCTGAGTAATTTAGGCGATAGAAAAATAGCCGTTTGCCGGGAATTAACAAAATTATATGAGGAGATTTATAGAGGATCTATTAGTGAATCAGTAAATTATTTTCAAGTTAATAAACCAAGAGGGGAATTTGTTCTTGTAATAGAAGGGAAAAGAATTGAAGACATAGAAGAAGAGAAAAAATCTATTTGGATTGATTTAAGTATAGAAGAACATATATTGTCCTATATAAATAATGGAATCAGTAAGAAAGAAGCAATTAAAATGGTGGCTAAGGATAGAAATTTACCTAAAAATGAGATATATAAATTCTCAACTGATTTATAAAATATAATTATAATACAGAAATCAAAAAAGCAGTAAAATCTTACTGCTTTTTTTATATTAAACTATATGTATTATCTACCTTGTTTGATTTCTTCTAAGCATTTAACACAGATATTTTTGCCTTTATAGTTTATAACATCTCTTGCATCTCCACAGAAGATACATGCTGGTTCATATTTCTTTAATATGATTTGTTCTCCGTCAACATAAATTTCTAATGCATCTTTCTCAGCAATATCTAAAGTTCTTCTTAATTCTATAGGAATAACTATTCTTCCTAATTCGTCTACTCTTCTAACTACACCTGTTGATTTCATAAAAAATTCCTCCTAATTACACAATTCGACATTCTACTCTGTTATATTACCAAGTATGTAATATAAAGTCAATAAATATTTCGATTTCTTTATAAAAAATTACAAATTTCAACTTTAATAACCACTATGTTTAAAATATACTACCATTTTTTAGAAAAGTCAAGATAGTTTGGTGATTTAGTTGCAAGAAATTATGTGAAATTTAAAATTTTTTATTAAAAATACCTTTTATATTAAATATATAGCATATTATAGTATATTATAGCAAAATAAAAAATTTAAATTAAAGAATTAAAAGAATTTACATAATTAAACAAAATAATGTTATAATGATATTAATCGTATATAAAATACGATTTTTCTAGTTAAATATATTTTTAATTTACAATTATTAGAGTATAATAGGAATAGTGCGTTATTATCAGATATACATATTCATGCAATTGTTATTGTGAATAGATAATAATAGAATATAAATAATATTAAGATGTTAGAATAAACTTGTAACAAGTTGATAAATACTATATAATATAGATAAAAGAATGAGAAAGGTATAGGTAACATAGTATGGATAAAAAATTTGATTCAGACTATATAAAAGAATTAGTAGAAGAAATGTCCAAAAGTAGCTCCATTTCATATGATGATCTACCAAAATATGATTTGTTTCTATCTCAAGTTATAGACTATTTAAATGATAAGTTTGTAAATGAGAAGTTTACTAACAATATAGTTCAAAATTACACCAAGAGTGAGGTAATAACTAAGCCAGAGGATGGCAAAAAAAGAGGATACACTAAGATGCACCTGGTACAATTAGTTTTACTTAGTTATATGAGACCTATATTAACAACAGAAGAAATAAAGAAAGTCTTTAGATTGGCATTTAACGAAATAAATGATAGAAGTGATGATATATTATCTTGGGAAGAAGCATATAAAGTATTTGTTTCAATCCAAAAAGATAGTATGAATGATTATTTAATTTCTTCACTAACTAATGAAGAAAAGCTTGAAACGATGGTAAAGGAATTCAATTTAAAAGATAAAGATGAAGAAAGAATAAGAATATTCTTATTAGTCTTAACATTAATAGCAGAAGCTAGTGTTATAAAAAAATTAGTCCAAAAAATAGTCAGCGAATATCATGAAGATTAAAAATATATATGTAACACTTGCTTGATTAGTACAGATATTGATACTGATTAAGCAAGTGTTTTTTGTTAATATTGATGATTATAATTTTTTAAAAATATTTAGGAGATAATATTAATACTTATATAGATAGTTATGTTTTTAAGCACTTAAGTGAGGTAAATGCATGGATAAAATTATCATAAAGGAATCAGTGCGAAATTTAGTGGAATTTTGTTTGAAAGATGGAGATATAGATAATCGATTTTCAGGAACAGCGCGAGCAGTAGAGGGGATAAAGGCACATCAAAAATTGCAAAGTGATAATGAAAAAATTTATGAAAACTTTCAAAAAGAAGTATATTTATCTCATGATTTTGAATCAAAGAATTTTTGTGTGACAATAGAAGGTAGAGCAGATGGAATTATTAAAGAAGATGATAAGATAATAATAGAAGAGATTAAATCTACATATAAAAAGTACTCATATATTGATGATTTAAATGAGCTACACTGGGCTCAGGCTAAAGTTTATGGCTTCATATATGGATGTGAAACTGATATTAACCATGTTTATATAAGATTATCTTATTTTCAACTCGAAAGTAATGAAGTAAAAAGCTTCGAGAGAAAATTTGATATGAATGAACTAAAAAAATTTACAGAAAATTTGGTTAAGGAATATGGGGAATTTATTTATTATATATATCTTCAAAAAAAAGAAAGAAATTTAACGGCTAAAAGTACTAAATTTCCATTTGAAGAATATAGAAATGGTCAAAGAAGACTAATTAACATAGTGTATAATACAATAAAAGAACAAGAGATAGTATTTGCACAAGCACCAACAGGAATAGGAAAAACAATATCTACTATTTTTCCAGCTATTAAAGCTTTAGGAGAAGGTTTAGGTGAAAGAATAGTCTATTTAACATCACGAACTATAAATAGAGAAGTTGCAAATGAAGCTATTGAGAGGCTGCGTGATAATGGATTGAATTTTAGAAGCATTACTATTACAGCTAAAGAAAAATCATGCTGTAATGAAAAGTTTGACTGTAATCCAGAAGTATGCAAGTATGCTAAAGGATACTATGGTAAGGTTAAAAAACCTATATATGAAATTTTGAGAAATGAGAGGAAAATATCAATTGAAATAATACAAGAATATGCGAAAGAATTTGAGGTATGTCCATTTGAACTATCATTAGATATTAGTATGTATTGCGATGCAATTATATGTGATTATAATTATATCTTTGATCCTAAAGTATCACTTGGGAGATTATTAGAGAGTGATGGAAATATAGTTTTAGTAGATGAAGCACATAATTTAATAGATAGATCTAGGAATATGTATTCTGCAACTATTGAAAAACAGATAATAATGGACTGTAAAAAGATTACTAAAGGGAAATTGAGCAAATTAAACTCTATATTAGGTAAAATAAATAGTTATTTTATAGGGTTAAGAAATGAATGTGAACATAGAAATATAGAATGGTTTTACGAAAAAGAATCTCCTAAAGAGCTTTCTAACCTACTAAGGATATATTTAAAGGAAAGTGAAGATATATTAATAAGAGGAAACAAGTTTGAAGGGTATGAACAAATACTACAACTATATTTTGAGATATATTCTTTCATTAATATTATGCAATTATATGATGATAACTATGTTACATTAATAAAAAAATATGGAAAAGAAATTAATATAAGCTTATTTTGTGTTAACCCTGCAAAAAATATAGAGAAATATATAGAGAAATGTTCTTCAGTTATCTTTTTTTCGGCAACATTATCACCAATTAATTATTATGTTAATATGCTTGGAGGAAATGATGAAAGTTATAGAGTAAAACTGCCTTCACCATTTAAAAAAGAAAATTTAAAAACGTATCTTTCAACTATAAATATTAGATATAAATATAGAAAACAAACATTGCCTAAAGTTTTTAATAAGATACATACTTTTATAAATGAAGAAATCGGAAATTATATTGTTTTTTGCCCATCATATGAATATATGAAGCAGCTTGCAGAGGAATGTTATAAATGTAATATGAATAATTTTGTGTTGCAGGTACAAAGTCCAAACATGACAGAAAATGAAAAGGTAGAATTTTTGGAGAAGTTTAAGGAAAACAGGAATCTTATAGTATTATGTGTCATGGGAGGTATGTTTTCAGAAGGAATAGATTTACCTGGTGAACAATTAATAGGAGCTATTATTATAGGTGTGGGTTACCCTAAAGTAGATGTTGAAAATGAAATAATAAAAGAGTTTTATGGAAAAGATGGATATGATTATGCATATATTTATCCGGGAATCAACAAAATTCAGCAAGGAGCTGGAAGAGTAATAAGAACTGAAAGTGACAAAGGTAGAGTTTTATTAATTGATGATAGATATGCTACAGATAAATATAGCTCATTAATACCTAGAGAATGGTATCCAATAAACAAATATTAATCTAAAAACAAAAGTTTATTTATCTAATTAAGTATGTTAAAATATTCATGTTAGATTTGAGTTTTGATATTTAGTTAAATATATTTAGAGAGTATTTTAGCATAGGTTATAAAAATACTATGGTTTGTAATTTGTTATATTATAGACTAATAAGTTATCCGAAGGAGCGATAAAAATGAATATTCCATTAATTGATTTAAGAGCTCAATATAATTCTATTTCTAAAGAATTAGATAAAGCTACTATAGATGTGTTGTCGTCAGCAGCATATATAATGGGGAAAAATGTAACGGAATTTGAAAAGGAATTCGCAAACTATATTGGAACTAAGCATGCTATATCAGTAGGGAATGGTACAGATGCATTAGTTATAGCGTTAAAAGCATTAGGTGTAGGAGAAGGTGATGAAGTAATAACTTCAACATTTACTTATTTTGCTTCAGCCGAATGTATTTCAGCAGTAGGCGCAACTCCTGTTTTTGTTGATGTAGAAAAAGATACGTTTAATATAGATCCTGATAAAATAGAAGAAAAAATTACAGAAAGAACAAAAGCTATTATTCCAGTACATATATTTGGTCAAAGTGCTGATATGGATAAGATCAACATAATAGCTAAAAAGCACAACTTGAAAGTTATAGAAGATGCGTGTCAAGCAGTTGGTGCCAAGTATAAAGGAAAAATGATAGGTACACTTAGTGATGTAGCTTGTTTTTCATTCTTCCCAACAAAAAATCTTTCATGCGCTGGAGATGGTGGAATGATAGTAACATCTGATGATAATGTAGCTACGATAGCAATAGCATTAAGAACGCATGGAAGTGGAGAAACAGGTCAAAAGGCATATAATTTATTGAATAATATTACTGAAGAAGTAGTTACATCTAAATCAGGTGATGATACTGTTTATAATCCATTAAAGTATTATAATTATTTAATAGGATATAATTCAAGATTAGATGCTATTCAGGCTGCGATATTAAGAGTTAAATTGCCTCATTTAGATAAATGGAATTCAAGAAGAAGAGAAATTGCTAAAATATATGATGAAGAATTGATTGATTCTAATGTTATTACACCAATAGTTAGAGAAGAAAATGATACTGTATATCACCAATATGTATTACAATCAGATAATAGGGAAGAAATGCTAGCTAAGTTAAAAGAAAAAGGTATTGCAACTGGTGTTTATTATCCAGTACCATTACATTTACAAAAAGTATATACAGACTTAGGATATAAAGAAGGTGACATGCCAGTAGCAGAGTATCTTTCTCATAGAACATTTGCCATACCAGTTTATCCAGAATTAAGTGAAGAACAGATACAATATATTGTAGATAGTATTAAGAATGTGTAGGTGATAATCTATGGAAAAAGAGTATTTTGTTCATGAGTCTAGTTATGTAGATGATAATGTTAAGATAGGCAAGGGTACTAAGATATGGCACTTTTCTCATGTGATGAGTAATTCTGAAATAGGTGAGAAGTGTAATATTGGTCAAAATGTTGTTATATCACCTGGTGTTAGAATCGGTAAAGGTGTAAAAATACAAAATAATGTATCTGTTTATACAGGGGTTATTTGTGAAGACGATGTTTTTTTAGGACCTTCATGTGTTTTTACTAACGTAGTTAATCCAAGAAGCTTTATAGAAAGAAAAACAGAATATAGAGAAACTATAATTGGAAAAGGTTCATCTATTGGAGCAAATGTTACAATAGTATGTGGTCACAATATTGGTAAATACGCATTAATTGGAGCAGGAGCTGTTGTTACTAAAGATGTTCAAGACTATGCTCTAGTGGTTGGAAATCCGGCAAGAGTATTAGGATATGTGTGTAAGTGTGGAGAAAGATTGATTTTTAACAATGAAAAAGCAACTTGCAGAGCATGTGGTGAAGAGTATATAAAGAATAATGATGAAGTGAAATCAATTAATGATTAATCAAAATGTATTAAAATTATATTATTATTAATTACCTATAAAGTAATAAAACCGTTATTAACTATGCAGTATGCATTGTTAAAGCATTAATAGCAGGAGGTTTAAAATGTCAATTTTAAAAGAACAATTGTTAGAAAAAATAAATAATAAGACTGCTAAGGTTGGGGTGGTAGGACTTGGATATGTAGGATTACCGCTAGCAGTAGAAAAAGCAAATGCAGGATATGAAACTATAGGTTTTGATGTACAAGAGAAGAAAGTTGAATCAGTAAATGCAGGCCAAAACTATATTGGGGATGTAGTTGATGAAGAACTAAAGAAATTAGTTAAAGATGGAACCCTAAGAGCAACGGCTGATTTTAGTTTTGTAAAAGATGTAGATACAATATGTATATGCGTACCTACTCCACTTGATTTATATAAGCAGCCAGATTTATCTTATGTTGTATCTTCAACTAAAAGTGTTGCACAATATTTACATAAGGGAATGCTTGTAATCCTTGAAAGTACAACATATCCAGGGACAACAGAAGAAGTACTTAAGCCTATTTTGGAAGAAAGTGGTTTAAAATGTGGTGAAGACTTTTTCTTAGCATTTTCACCAGAAAGAGTTGATCCAGGTAATAAAGAATATAATACTAAAAATACTCCAAAGGTTGTAGGTGGATGTACAGAAGAATGTACAGAAGTTGCTGCAGCATTATATAGAAATATATTAGAAGGAGATATACACACAGTATCATCACCAGCAGTAGCAGAAATGGAAAAAATATTGGAAAATACATTTAGAAATATAAACATAGGTTTAGCTAATGAAATGGCTATTTTATGTAACAGAATGGGAATAGATGTATGGGAAGTGATAGATGCAGCTAAAACAAAGCCATATGGGTTTATGCCTTTCTATCCAGGTCCAGGATTAGGTGGTCATTGTATTCCATTAGATCCTTTCTATTTAGAATGGAAAGCGAAAGAATATGACTATCATACAAGATTAATAGAAACGTCAGGAGAAATTAATGATTCTATGCCTGAATTTGTTTTAGATAATGTAATGAAGATATTAAATAAAAATAAAAAAGCATTAAATGGAGCTAAGGTTTTATTATTAGGTGTAGCATACAAGAATGATATAGATGACTATAGAGAATCTCCAGCGTTTAAAGTAATTGAATTACTTGAAAAAAATGGCGCAGATCTTATGGTAAATGATCCATATTGTCCTGTATCTAAGTATAAAAATAAAACTTATAATTCAGTTGATTGGAAAGAAGTTATTGATGAAAGTGATATAGTTATAATAACTACTAATCACAGTTGTTATGATTATGAAAGTATAGTTGCTAGGGCAAAGGCTGTATATGACACAAGAAATGCAACTAAGAATGTTGTTAACAATAGAGAAAAAATCTATAAATTATAGAGATTAACTAATTTTTATAAATACATTTAAAGATTAAGCTATACTATTAACATAGTATAGCTTAATCTTTAGAGTTGAATTATTTTAATTGCAACCATTTTATTATATAATTTTAATACATTAATCTAGATTAATATAAATATATAATTACTGTATGGATAGTATAAATATTAAGAGAGAATACATTAAGAAAATGGTGATTAAATGAGAAATTTGAAATCAGCTATAAGAAGTCAAATAAATTTTCTAATACATCTTATAGTTAAGGTTAAGAATGATGACATATTTGCATTAGCTTCTCAGTTAGCATATTATTTAGTCTTATCATTTTTTCCGTTTATGATATTTTTAGTAACCTTAGTTGGGTTTAGTAGTTTCGGTTCAGAGGATGTTTTAAATGCATTGCATGCAGTTCTTCCAGAAAGTATAGTTGAATTAACGAAGTCAATAGTATATGAAGTATTTGATAAACAATATACAGGATTATTAGGAGCATCTATTTTATTATCTGTATGGACTGCCTCATCAGGTTTTAGAGCAGTCATAAAGGGCGTAAATAAGGCTTATAATTTTAAAGAAACACGATCATTTATAAAGAGATCTATTATATCTATGTTAGGAATATTAGCATTAGCTATAATTATTTTATTAGCACTAGCTATATTAGTTTTTGGTGGAGTTATAGGAAGGTATTTGGAAACAATATTTCCGTTCTATAATATTATAGTATTTATATGGGTTGCTTTCAGATATGCACTTATGTTTTTAATTATGATATTTATTTTTGCAGCTATATATAGATTGGCACCGGCTAAAAGATTGGCATGGGGTGAAGTTATACCTGGTGCAATCTTTAGTACTATAGGATGGGGCGCATCCTCATTAGGATTTTCATACTATATCAATAACTTTAGAAATTTTTCAAGATTCTATGGAAGTTTGGGAGCAGTATTTATACTTATGACATGGTTATTTCTTGTTTCATTAATTTTTATTTTTGGAGTAGAGATCAATTGTGTTATAACACATGTTAAGAATAACAAAAAAGATTAGAATAAAATATAATTACTTCTGAATATTATATGTAAATTTGGATATAACTTTAGAAAATAAATATTCAGGAGGTTTAATATGAATAAAATAATACTTATGGGAAGACTTGTTAGAGACCCTGAACTAAGACACACAGAAAATGGAGATAAGCTTTATACGAAGTTTACTATTGCGGTTCAAAGAAATTTTAAGTTATCAGATGGGTCTAGAGAGGCGGATTTTATTCCAGTTAGAGTATGGGGGAAAAAAGCCGAGATAGTTTGCAAGTATGTTAAAAAAGGTAACTATATAACTATAAGCGGAAGATTAAGAACAGGAAGTTATGAAGATAATGAAGGAAATAAAAAATATATCACAGAAGTTGTAGCTGAAGATTTTAAATTTATTAGTGGCAAAAGAGAACAAACAGGAACAGAAGATAATTAAAGTTTTATACAATATATGTAAGTGTATGATAGTAAATGTATTTTTGGTTATTATATACTTATATATATTAAATTTGTATATAATAGAAAAAAATTCAGATTTAAATAATTTTTTGAAATACTGTTGAAGTTGAGAAAAAATGTGGTATAATAAAGATGTAAACGATATCTAAATTGTTTTTCAATTGTGGTATGGTAAAATAATATTATGGGATTATGAGATGGAAAAAGGAAGCATTTTGCTTCTTTTTTTCATATATAATGAAAATCTATAATTATATTTTATAATACAAGTTATTTATGTTTCGACAAAAATAAATACTAAATATAAATAATATTAAGTATTATATATGTTAAAAAAGAAGGTTTAAATAGTTTATTGTCAATAAAAATAAATCAAATTATTATGAGAGGGTACATGCTTTGACAACATATTATTTTTTATTATGTTAATATTTAGGTAAGAAAAAAATTAAGGGGTGTTTTGTTATGAGGATTTTAGAAGAGTATAGTGTTGTTAGACAAAATGAGGAAATTGAATTAAGATATTTTTATAGGATAACTAAGAGTCAATACTGTGGGTTTGATGCATATGGGGTAGAAGTAGAAAGAAAAGATTATAAAGGACTAACAAAGATAAAAGAAGAAAAGGATAACATAGAGCTTGTATCTACTCAAAGACATAAAGTAAAGCAGATTGTCATGAATTTATGTAAGTATGAAGTATCACCTATACACTTGGTAGATATATTAGGTGAATTTGTTGATGAACATGCATATGAATTTGATATGGAATTATCGAAAGAAGCACAATTAATATAATAATATTTATTCTCTGTGGTAATATATTACTAGAGAGGAGAAGAGTATAAATGATAATTGGTGTTGGAATAGATATTATAGAGATAGATAGAATTAAAAGGGCTGTTAGTAGAACAGATGGATTTTTAGAAAAGGCATTCACAGAAAAAGAAATAGAGTATTTTAGAACGAAAAAATTAAGTGCAAATACTATAGCAGGAAATTTTGCGGCAAAAGAAGCTGTAAGCAAAGCGTTAGGAAGTGGATTTAGGCAATTTGGTTTAAAGGATATTGAGATTTTGAGAGATAATTTGGGAAAGCCAATAGTTAATTTAAGTATAAAGATTTATGAGATTATAGGAAAAAGAAATTTTAAAATTCATGTTAGCATATCACATAGTAAAGACAACGCTATAGCATATTCAATTATGGAGGAAATGTAGATGCTTGAAATTTTATCTGTAAATAAATGTAAAGGGTTAGATGAAGAAGCTATAGAAAAAATTAATATTCCTAGTATCATACTCATGGAAAATGCGGCAATTTCAATTTTTAATGAAATAAAAAATTTAGGAAACAGTTTTCTAATAATATGTGGAAAAGGTAATAATGGAGGTGATGCATTAGCATTAGCCAGGCATTTGGTATTGGCTGGAAAGGATGTAAAAGTTTTTATAATAGCTAAAGATAAGAATTATAGTAATGATTTCATGATAAATTATGATATATTAAGAAAAATACTTGATGAACAAAAGATAACACTCATATGTAATGAATCTCAGATAGATGATGAAGTTAAGCTGAATATAAATAAGTATGATATTGTTATTGATGGATTATTTGGTGTAGGATTATCTAGGGATATAGAAGGAATCTTTCAAAAAATAATTTATACTATTAATAAAAATGCTAATAAAATAATTTCAATAGATGCTCCATCAGGATTGGATTGTGATACTGGATTAGAAAAAGGTATTGCTATAATGGCGGATTGTACATATACATTTGAAGTAATAAAAAGAGGATTTTTAAATTATAATGCCTTAAGATATATTGGTAAATTGAAAGTTTTAAACATAGGTATACCTGATATTATTAAGAAGCAAAATACTGAAGCCGTACATATTTTAGAGAAGAGCGAATACATTAAAATGCTTCCAAAGAGAAAGATATATGGACATAAAGGAAACTATGGGAGGGCACTGATATTTGCAGGAAGTGAAGGGTTTTCTGGTGCAGCGTATATAACAACAGAATGTACAGTAAGAGCAGGGGCAGGGTTAACAACGTTAATATGTGATAGAAATGTACAAGGACAAATAGCTACAAAACTAATTGAAGCTATGACTATTAATTATGAGGATGACAAATTATATGATTTAATAGGTAAAGCAGATTCCATAGCAATTGGACCAGGAATAGGAAATGGAATCAAGGTAAAAGAAATGGTTGATTATATTATTACTAATAGTAAGTGCCCGATAATAGTTGATGCGGATGGAATAGGAATAATTAAAGAAAATGAAAAACTTTTAAAGAGGTTAGAAGGAAGAGGGGTAATTACACCTCATCCAGGTGAAATGGCAAATTTTCTAGGAATGACAATTGAAGAGGTAGAAAAGGACAGAATTAGCATAGCTAAGAAAGTAGCTGAAAAATATAAAATAGTCGTTCTATTAAAGGGATATAACACTGTGATTTCGGATGGTGTAAGTACGTATATAAATACTACAGGAAACAGTAAAATGGCTTCAGGAGGAATGGGAGACTCTTTAACGGGAATAATTAATGCTTTTTTATCTCAAACATCTAAAATACTAGAATCGACTTTGATTGGAGCGTATATTCATGGATATATAGGAGATGAACTAAGTGAAAGTAATTACATAGTAAATGCGAGAGATATCATAAATAATCTACCGAGTTATATAGATAAATTGGTAAAATAATAAAAGTAGAATAAATTCCCAAGATTTTTCATAATATTACTAAGGTAATAATTAATCTTGGAGGGAATATGAAGTTAAATAAAAAAGTTATTATAAGTATTATGTTAGTAATGATTCCTATTATTATAATATGTGGAATAATATTAGGTAGAAAGATTATTACTCCATCAAATGAAGATATATTAAATGGATTGAAAAATATTAAAATGTATAGTTGTGATGTTAGTTATACATTTAAAAATATTAGAGACGAGTTTACAGAAGAAACAACACAGTATTATAGGTTTGATAAGGGATCTAGAATTGAATTTCAAGATTATTATAAAAGAATAAAAGTATATAATGGTAGTGAAATTAAAGTTGAAGAAAATGATGATGAGTATACATTAGATAAAAATCTAGATATAATTTATCCTTTAGCTTTTATAGAAAATATTATGTCAAATCAAATGAGTAGCCCTATTTCTGAATTAAAAGAAGAATGGGGAGATGGTGAATATTTAAAGGTCAACATTGAATATAATAGCAATAATAAGCATTTAAGCAAAGGAGAATTTTATATTGATAAGAAACAAAAAATTCCTGTTATGTTGAGAATATTAGATGAAAACGATGAAGAAAGAGTTGTGATAAAATATAAAAACTTTAAATATGAAAAAACTTTAGATGAAAATTTATTTTAGTACAAGTATATCTTGTTACATAGTAAATTAATACATTTTATGATATACGATAAATAATGAATTATATAAAGGGGGACATAAGTATACATTTTACTTATGTTCTCAAGATAAAATAGCCTTCATCAATATTTATATAGCCAAAATACATAAAATATAAGACAACAAAGGATAAATACTTTGACAAAATGACATAATTTGCAATATAATCGTAGTATACAGATTTTTACTACTATGGAGGCGAAAATATGTCAGCTAGCTGTTATGAAAAAATTAAAAAAAATAGTAGAGTTATGAATAATTCTTTAATATTATATAATGATGAAATCATATTAAATGATTTTGAAATAAAAATGAAAAAGGGTTATGAATATATGGCTAAATTGAACTTAGAGTATTCCGAATCAGGATGTGAATACATGTTAGATGATGTTGATGAGTATGAGGCTTGGATTTGCGGAGTGTGATTAATTATATGGCCAATATTGTAGTAAAAAGAGGAGAAATTTTTTATGCAGATTTAAGTCCTGTAATAGGATCAGAGCAGGGGGGTATACGTCCTGTGATTATAATACAAAATGATATTGGGAATAGATATAGCCCTACAGTTGTTGTAGCTGCTATAACATCTCAAATTAATAAAGCTAAATTACCTACTCATGTTGAAATTTCGTCAGAAGAATATGGTTTAAATAGAGATTCCGTTGTGCTATTGGAACAAATAAGAACTTTGGACAAGCGGAGACTAAAAGAAAAGATTGGACATATGACAGAGGGAGATATGAGAAAAGTTAATAAGGCTCTTATAATTAGTTTAGATCTTGATGATGTAAAAAAAAGCGATAAGAATAGTTAATATAAAAGACTGGTATATTATGGTTTGTAGTATGTGAAATTACTTAGAACTGAGAATATATCAGTCTTTTGATGTTTAGCTATATAATGAATATGTGATTAGTGTATATTCAATAGATGAATATGATATATTTAATGTCTGTAATGAAGAATTAGTATATCACATAAACGAATAGTGTATACAAAATTAATTTTATATGATAGAATAAAAATATTGAAAAGTAGCATAATAAAAATAATTACAATAATTATCAGGGGGTAAAGCAATGAATAATAAAATTCAGCTTGAAGAAATATCAAAGCTAATTAGAAAAGATATCGTATCAATGCTTACAGAATCAGCATCAGGACATCCGGGCGGATCATTATCTATAGCTGATATAATGTCAGTATTATTTTTTAGAGAAATGAATATAAGTTCTGAGAATCCTAAGGATCCAAATAGAGATAGATTTGTTTTATCAAAAGGCCATGCTGCACCGGCATTATATAGTGCACTAGCTAGAAAAGGATATTTTCCAGTTGAGGAATTAAAAACATTAAGGAAAACAGGAACTAGACTTCAAGGACATCCTAATATGAATGATTTACCTGGAATTGATATGTCTACAGGTTCATTAGGTCAAGGAATATCAGCAGCAGTAGGCATGGCGCTGGCAGGAAAATTAGATAAAAAAGATTATAGGGTATACACAATTTTAGGTGATGGAGAGCTTGAAGAAGGTCAAGTTTGGGAAGCTTCAATGTCAGCAGCACACTATAAGTTAGATAACTTAACGGCATTTATTGACTTTAATGGACTTCAAATAGACGGTAATACAGAAAATGTAATGAATCCATCTCCAATAGATAAAAAGTTTGAGGCATTTGGATGGAATGTAATAGTAATTGATGGACACAATTATGATGAAATAATAGATGCAATTGAAAAATCTAAGAATGCAAAGAATAAACCAACAGCTATAGTTTGTAAAACAATCAAAGGAAAAGGCGTATCATTCATGGAAAATGAAGCATCATGGCATGGTACTGCTCCTAGTAAGGAACAATGTGAAATTGCATTAAAGGAAATTGGAGGGGAAAACTAATGGAAAATAAAATAGCAACTAGAGAGGCTTATGGAAAAGCATTAGTAAAGCTTTCAAATATTAATGAAAATGTTGTTGTTTTAGATGCGGATTTATCAAAATCTACTAAAACAGCTGATTTTAAAGCTGTTGCACCGGAAAGATTTATTAATATGGGAATAGCGGAAGCAAATATGATGGGAGTTGCTGCTGGGCTTTCAACTTGTGGAAAAGTACCATATGTTAGTACATTTGCAATGTTTGCAGCTGGAAGAGCATTTGAACAAATAAGAAATTCAATATGTTACCCTAATTTAAATGTAAAAGTTTGTGCTACGCATGCAGGATTGACTGTAGGAGAAGACGGTGCTACACATCAATCTGTTGAAGATATTTCATTAATGAGAAGTATACCTAATATGACAGTTATAAATCCAGCTGATGCTGTTGAAACAGAAGCAGCAATTTTAGCAATAGCTGATTATAAAGGACCTTGCTATGTAAGATTAGGAAGATTAGCTGTTAATACAATAAACGATGAAAAAAACTATAAATTTGAAATCGGAAAAGGTGTAACGTTAGAAGATGGTAACGATGTTACAATAGTAGCTACTGGAATGATGGTAGATTTAGCTTTACAGGCTAAAAATGACTTGTCTAAAGAAGGAATAAGTGCTAGAGTAATAAATATACATACTATAAAACCTATAGATAAAGAATTGTTAGTTAAAGCAGCTAAGGAAACAGGTGCAATAGTTACAGCTGAAGAGCATAGCGTAATTGGAGGCTTAGGATCAGCAGTATCGGAAGTTATTACTGAAGAAGTTCCAGTACCAGTTTTAAAGGTAGGCATAAAAGATACTTTTGGTGAAAGTGGGAAACCAGGTGAACTATTAGAAAAGTATGGTTTGACAACTCAAGCAATAGTTGAGCATAGTAAAAAGGCTATTTCTTTAAAAAAATAGATTAGAATGAAAATCAAATAAATAAAAATACAAAACACGTAAGTAGAAATAGCTTGCGTGTTTTGTATTTTTATTTTATAGAAAAATTTATTTAAATGTATCTGTAATTAGCATAATAATAGATTAATTGAGAAAAAATAAATAATATCTTATAAACTAGGGGGTAGAAAAATGAAAAATTTAATATTAAAGGAGTATACGCTAATAACTATAGGAATAATATTGGTAGCTATTGGAGTAGAATATTTTTTCTCACCAAATAATTTAGCAGCAGGAGGAGTAACAGGAGCTGCTATAGTTATCAATGCAATTTTTCCAAAATTGTCTATAGGATTAATTACATTGGTAGTTAATTCAACTTTATTTTTAGTTGCTTTTGCATTTATTGGTGGAAATTTTGGAGGAAAAACCATATATGCCAGTTTAGGGTTATCGGTAATAATTTGGATTATAGAAAAATTTTTTAATCCTATTGCTATAACAAGTGATTTATTAATGGCAACAGTTTTTGGAACAATTATTTCAGCTATTGGAATGGCAATTGTATTTAATGAAAATGCATCAACTGGTGGAACCGATATTTTAGCTAAGATTCTAAATAAGTTTTTTCACTTAGACATTGGAAAGTCATTATTAGTTGTAGATTTTGTAATAACATTCGCTAGTATTTTAGTTTTTGGAATAGATGCTGGTTTATATGCAATGTTAAGTGTGATACTTCTAGGAATGTTGATTGACAGATTTATAGAAGGATTTAATGCTTGCAAAAGCATATTTATAATAAGTAAGAAAAATACAGAAATTAGTGAATATATAATGACTCAGTTAGATAGGGGCTGCACATTTTTGAAAAGTACAGGAGCCTATACAAAGGAAGATATGAGTGTTATTTATGCTGTATTAAATAGAAATGAGTTTATAAAATTAAAGAAGTTTATAATAGATACAGATCCAGGAGCTTTTATTACAGTTGGTGAAGTTCATGAAGTACTTGGTGAAGGATTTGGGAATATAGAACAAGAATAATTTTATATAAGAAATATAAATAATACCCATGATATATGTTAGATCATAAAGGGGTATTATTTTTTTTATCGTATTTAGTAAAAGTTCATATAATATTTAATAAATTTGTATAACATTAAAAATACTTATTATGATATAATGATTGTTGTAGATTTGCATTCAAAATGTAATATATACAAAAAACTTTGTGAATTATGTATTAAAAGGTAGAATACTTTAGTTTAGAAATTGTAGAAATCCTACATAAATAAAGGAGTGTCTAATCATGATTGAATTTAGAGGAATATCTAAAATTTATGATAATAATGTAAAAGCTTTATCTGATATTAATGTTGAAATAGAAGCAGGAGAATTCGTATTCTTAGTAGGACCAAGTGGATCAGGAAAATCAACATTTATAAAAATGATTTTAAAAGAAATTGAACCAACAAATGGAAAGGTTATTGTTAATGACAAGGACTTAACAAAGATAACAAGAAAGCAAGCACCTTACTATAGAAGAAAAATTGGTATGGTATTTCAAGACTTTAGGCTAATACCAACACTTAATGTATATGAAAATGTTGCATTTGCAATGAGAGTTGTAGAAGCATCACCAAAAGAAATAAGAAGAAGAGTTCCAATGGTGTTATCCTTAGTAGGGTTATCACATAAGTATAAAATGTTCCCAAATGAGCTGTCTGGTGGAGAACAACAAAGGGTTTCATTGGCTAGAGCATTGGTAAATAATCCGTCAGTTTTAATTGCCGATGAACCAACTGGTAATTTAGATCCAGATACAGCAATGGAAATAATGGAGCTTCTTGACGATATAAATAAATCTGGAACTACAATTTTAATGGCTACCCATGCGAAAGAAATTGTTGACTACATGAAGAAGAGAGTTATAGCTATTGAAAAAGGAGAAATCGTTAGAGACGAGAAGAGAGGTAAGTACGAAGATGAAAATTAATACTATTACATATTATATTAAAGATGCTTTTAAAAGTTTAAAGAGAAACAAAACTATCAGTATCGCTTCAGTAATTACTGTGCTTATAACATTTTTCGTTTTGGGTATATTTGTATTATTAGCTAATAATATAAATAAAGGTATAGACAGTGTACAAAATAAGATTGATCTTAAGATTGTTCTTAAAGAGGATATTAAACTTATTGATCAAAGAGAAATAGAAATTAGATTAAAAGAAATTGAAGGTGTAGATCAAGTAATATACAAATCAAAAGAAGATGAATTTAAAGAAATGAATGAAAGTATGGGAGAAAATGATGGATTAATGCAAGGATATTCATTAAAGCACAATCCTTTTACTGGTTCATTCACAGTTAAATTGAAGGGGCCTGAATATTCTGAAAATGTTACTAATGCAGTTAAAGATATGGAAGGTGTAGATCAAATTAACAATCAACAAGAGGTTGTTGATAAAATTATTAGTGTTGTTAAAGGAATAAGAGCAGTTGGATTAGGCTTATTTATTATATTAATAGGAGTTTCAGTGTTCTTAATTATGAATACAACTAAGTTAACAGTTTATTCAAGAAGAAGAGAAGTTGGAATAATGAAATTTGTAGGGGCTACTGATTGGTTTATTAGATGGCCGTTTATAATTGAAGGTATGGTAATAGGCCTTTCGGGAGCACTGTTATCATGTATTGCATTATTCTTTGCGTATAATGGAGTCTTCTCATTATTAGCAAAAGAATTAGCTTTTGTAAGTTTAGTGCCTGCATCATACGTACTTACAACAATAATATGGCAGTTCACAATTGGTGGATTATTAATTGGAGGAATTGCTAGTGGACTTTCATTAAGAAAATTCTTAGTGGTATAATATTAGTTGGTTTTGAAAATATTAATATTATATTAATTATTGATATTTAGATATTTAAGTTTAAATATCAATAATATAATAGGTATCAGCGTAGGTTATTGAAGAAAGGAAGTCTTTAAGTGTGAGTGAAGGTAATAACGATAAAATTAATAATAGTAAAAAATCAAAAAGTAAACTAATACTAATAATTGTAGCTATTTTGATTATTACTAATTGTTCATCATTATTACTGGGAAATTATTTAGCAAGTAGAGGTAGATATTTTACCAGTGTTTCAAATAAAGTTGAGAATTCTTCAGAGCTTATGAGTGATACGAAAAAATATGAATCACTATTTATGGTTAGGGATACTTTACTAAAAAAGTATGATGGAGAGATAAATGACGATGCATTGCTAGAAGGTGCAATAAAAGGAATGACGAATGCATTAGGAGATCCATATACAGTATTCTTAAATTCAGAAGAGTTTGATAAATTAATGAAAGAAAGCCAAGGTTCCCTTGATGGAATAGGTGTTCAAGTTGGAGCAATTGAAAATAAAATAGTTATAATAGCTCCAATCAAAGATTCTCCATCAGATAAGGCAGGATTGCTTTCTGGGGATATAATTGAGAAGATTGATGGTACTGTATATTCAGGAGAACAGCTAAATGAAGCTGTATCATATATAACTTCACCAGAAAGAGATCAAGTAAAATTGACTATCAAAAGAAAAGATGAAAATTCTTTTGATGTTAAAGTGAAAAAAGAAGAGATAAAAATTAAATCCTTAGAAGGTGAAATGGTTAATTCTAATATTGGGTATATAAAAATTGATACTTTTATGAATGAAAATACAGCTAGTGATTTTAAAGATAAAATTAAAGAATTAGAAGATAAAGGGATGAAAGGATTAATACTTGATTTAAGAAATAATCCAGGAGGACTTCTATCAGAAGCTATTGGAGTTGCATCCCAATTTATACCTAAAGATAATGTCATAACATATACAATAGACAAATATGAAAATAAAAACGAATCATTATCGGTAGGAGGAATTGCACAAGGAATGCCGTTAGTTGTTTTGGTTGACAATGGAAGTGCTAGTGCCTCAGAAGTGGTTACAGGAGCTTTAAGAGATTATAAGGCTGCAACTATAGTTGGAAAAACAACCTTTGGAAAAGGAATAGTTCAGCAGCCTTTCAAATTTAAAAATGGAATTGGTGGGCTAAAAGTTACAGTTTCTAAATATTATACTCCAAATGGTGAAAATATTCATAAAAAGGGCATAACCCCAGACTTTGAAGTCGAAATTACTGAAGATATTAATAAAGCAGACTATGACAAAAGCAAAGATGAGCAATTAAATTTTGCAATAGAAAAAATTAAAGAAAAAATATAAGTCGGAGGACAAATTAATGAATTTAATAATGCAAGTATTATTGAAATTATCAGAGACATTATTGACTCCTTCAACGTTATTATTATTATCAATAATTATTTTTTATTTCTATAATAAAAATAAAAAAATAATACTTATGCAAAAGATGATTTCAGGAGGTAGTGTGAATTCAGCAATTGAACTCACGCTATCTCAAATTGTATTAGGAATTATAGGTGGAGTTATAGCGAGTATATTACTTGGTTTGCTTGGAATAGTTTTTAATGCAAATTCAAGTATAATACTTATATTTTATATTTCTCTTATCCTTATGGTAATATCCCCTAGGTATATATGCTTTTCTTATTCAGGAGCAATTCTAGGAATGATATCAATAGTTATTAAATTACTTAACTATTTTGGAGTTGGTTTTAATGGACAAACTTTTTTGACGGTTAATGTGATGTATTTAATGATGTTTGTTGGAATTATGCATATAGTTGAAGGTTTTTTAGTTATGGTTGATGGTGATAGAGGGGCTATTCCTGTTTTCACAGAAAGAGATGGAAAAATATTAGGGGGGTATTCTTTTAAGAGATATTGGATTATGCCAATATCAATTTTTATTGTTCTCTCTAGTAATGGAGTAAGATTATTTAATGCAGATATAATAACAGATATGCCCATGTGGTGGCCTATTGTAAAAACACCTAGTAGTTTGATTTTTGCGGGAAGCTTAGGGATAAGTCTGCTAAGTTTATTTGGAGTAATAGGATATTCATCTGTTACTTTCACTAAAAGCAAAAGAGAAAAGGCGATTTCATCAGGAGTACATATATTGTCCTTTGGAATACTATTAACAGTAGTATGTCAGATAGCTAGATTTGGCTTGATTGGAGAAATAATAGTTGTTATTTTTGCTCCATTAGCACATGAATTTATGTTAAGAATTCAAGCAATGAAAGAAGAAAAAGGAACGCCAAAGTATGTGAGTAATAATCAAGGATTAATGATATTAGAGATTTCAGAAGAATCTAAATTTAATGACTTTGGAATAAGAACAGGAAGTACAATATTAGATGTAAATAATGAAAAATTCAATTCAGAAACAGAACTTTATAATATAATAAGAGAAAATTTATATAATGCTGATTTTAATGTAATGGACCCAAGCGGAGACTTAAAAAAAGTTAAATTTAGGCATAAAAAAGGTAACAGGCTTGGAGTAGTATTAGTACCAAAGTCTGTTAAAAAAGAAGAAATAGTAGAAATAAATGATGTTAATTTTAAAGAAGTGCTAGAAAACATAAATAAAGAAAAGAAAGAATAGTAGCTATTTTTAAAGTAGTTACTATTTTTATTTAGTATGAATTATACATAATACTTATGTGGATAACATTATCTATAATAAAAATATGTTTTATTATAAATATATAATTATAAAATTTATGACAATAATAAGAATATAATTTATTGACTTAACTAGATATGAAAAGTAAAATATATTTAGAATAGGCGAATATTTGTTCGAATGGAGGGAAACCCATGGGTGAATTTAAAATACACTCAAAATTTAAACCAACTGGAGATCAGCCACAAGCTATAGATAAGCTTGTTAATTCTATTAATGCTGACCATAGAGGGCAAACTTTGCTTGGTGTAACTGGATCGGGAAAAACATTTACCATGGCAAATATAATAGAGAGATTACAAAGACCAACTATTATTTTAGCTCATAATAAAACATTAGCAGCGCAACTATGCTCAGAATTCAAAGAGTTTTTTCCAGAAAATATAGTTGAATATTTTGTATCATATTATGATTATTATCAGCCAGAGGCATATGTACCTCAAACTGATACATTTATAGAAAAGGATGCATCTATAAATGATGAAATAGATAAACTAAGGCATTCGGCCACATCTGCTCTTTTTGAAAGAAGAGATGTAATAATTGTAGCATCAGTTTCATGTATATATGGACTTGGTAATCCGGATGAATATAAAAAGTTAACAATAAGTCTAAGAACCGGAATGGAAAAAGAAAGAGATGAAATAATTAAAAAGCTTATAGAAATACAATATGAAAGAAATGACATAGATTTTTCAAGAGGTACTTTTAGAGTAAGAGGTGATTCTTTAGATATAATTCCTGCATCGTACTCTAACAAAGGGATAAGAGTTGAATTCTTTGGAGATGAAATTGATAGAATACGAGAGTTTGATGTTTTAACTGGGACTATACTTGGGGAAAGAAATCATGTAGCAATAACACCAGCATCTCACTTTGCTACCTCAAAAGAAACTTTAGAAAGATCGATTGGAGCTATTGAAGGAGAGCTAGAGGATAGATTAAAAGAACTTAATTCACAAGATAAATTGCTGGAAGCGCAAAGGTTAAGGCAAAGAACCAACTTTGATATTGAAATGATTAGGGAGATGGGTTATTGTAGTGGAATTGAGAATTACTCTAGAATACTTGATGGAAGAGGTGCTGGAACTCCACCAAAAACACTATTAGATTACTTTCCAGAAGATTTCTTAATGTTTATAGATGAAAGTCATGTTACATTACCGCAAGTTAGAGCAATGTATGCAGGCGACAGATCTAGAAAGGATACATTGGTTGAATATGGATTTAGGCTTCCTTGTGCATATGATAATAGACCATTAAAGTTTCAAGAGTTTGAAAAGAAAATAAATCAGGTTGTATTTGTAAGTGCTACACCATCTCAATATGAAATAGATAATTCAGAAGAAATTGCTGAACAAATAATACGTCCAACAGGATTATTAGATCCACAAATTGTAATAAAACCTGTAAAAGGACAAATAGATGATTTATATGGTGAGATAAAGAATACAACTGAAAGAGGATTTAGAGTATTAATTACAACTTTAACAAAACGTATGGCTGAGGATTTAACAAAATATTTGACTGAACTTGGAGTAAAAACAACGTATATGCATTCAGATATTGAGACCATAGAAAGAATGAAGATAATAAGAGATCTAAGATTAGGAGAGTACGATGTTCTTGTAGGAATAAACCTTTTAAGAGAAGGTCTAGATATTCCAGAAGTAGCCTTAGTTGCTATACTTGATGCTGATAAAGAAGGATTTTTAAGATCAGAAACTTCTTTAATACAAACAATAGGAAGAGCAGCTAGAAATTCAGAGAGTAAAGTAATTATGTATGCAGATAATATAACTAAATCTATGGATAAGGCAATTAAAGAAACTGAAAGAAGAAGAAAAATACAGCGAGAATATAACGAACAGAATGGAATTGTTCCAAGAACAATTATAAAAGATGTAAGAGAAGTTATAGAAGCTACTAAGGTTGCAGAAGAGTCTGAAGAATATAATACTGGAGAATCAAAGAAAGAGCTTACAAAGAAGGAAAGAGATAAATTAATCAAAGAATATACAAATGAAATGATGACAGCAGCTAAAAACTTACAGTTTGAGAGAGCTGCTGAATTAAGGGATATTATAAGTTCACTAAAAGAAGGCAAATAAATATTGATTAATATACTTATAAATAACAATTGATGGTAATTATATTGAATTTAGAGAACGGTGTGTAAATCAGTTGTTTAAGAGAAATGGAGGTTTTTATGAACGATAAAATAATAATTAAAGGTGCAAAAGTTAATAATCTAAAGAATGTTAATTTAGAAATTCCAAGAGATAAGCTAGTTGTATTTACTGGACTTTCAGGCTCTGGAAAATCATCATTGGCTTTTGATACTTTATATGCGGAAGGACAAAGAAGATATGTGGAATCACTATCTTCATATGCAAGACAATTTCTTGGACAAATGGATAAACCAGATGTTGAATATATAGAGGGATTATCTCCAGCAATATCAATTGATCAAAAAACTACTAGCAAGAATCCAAGATCAACAGTAGGTACTATTACTGAAATTTATGATTATTTAAGATTGTTATATGCAAGAGTTGGAACTCCACATTGCCCTAAGTGTGGAAAAGAAATAAGCCAACAATCTGTTGATCAAATTGTGGATAAGGTTTTATCTTATGGGGAAAAAACTAAAATTCAAATACTAGCTCCTATGATAAGAGGCAGAAAAGGAATTCATGAAAAATTACTAGAAAATATAAAGAAAAATGGATATATAAGAGCTAGGATTGATGGAGAAATCTATGATCTAACCGAGGAAGAAATCAAGCTGGATAAAAACAAGAAACATAATATTGAAGCAGTGATAGATAGAATTGTTATTAAAGAAGGCATTGAAGGAAGACTAACTGAATCAATAGAGGCTTCATTAAAAATGGCAGAAGGTCTTGTAATAGTTAATGTAGTTGGAAAAGAGGATCACTTATTCAGTGAAAATTTTGCATGCCCTGATTGCGATATAAGCATAGGGGAAATAGCACCTAGAATGTTTTCTTTTAATGCTCCTTTTGGAAAATGTGATTATTGTGATGGATTAGGAACATTAATGGAAATTGATGAGGACTTGGTTATTCCTAATAAAGAATTAAGTATTATGGAAGGTGCAGTTGCTAGCTGGGGATCAGGAAGACTTAAAGAAGATTCATGGACATATGCAATTCTTCAAGCATTAAATAGAGAATATGGCTTGGATTTAAATGTGCCAATAAAGGATTTTACTACGGAACAAAAGAATCTACTTTTATATGGAACAAATGGTAAGAGGATAAAGGTTGATTATGTTAAAGATGGAGTTAAGTCAACATATAATTATGCTTACGAAGGTGAAATAAATGGACTACAACGTAGATATAGAGAGACAAATTCGGATCTTATAAAGGGTGAAATTGAACAATACATGAGTGATAATAAATGTCCGAAGTGTAAAGGTGCCAGACTAAAAAGTGAGGCCCTAGCTGTTACTGTTGGTGGAAAAAATATTTATGAATTTACTACTATGTCTATAAAAGAAGAGCTGGAGTTTATTGAAGGAATAGAATTTTCAGAAAAAAATAAAATAATAAGTGAACAAATAGTAAAGGAAATAAAAAATAGGCTGAGATTTTTACTAGATGTAGGATTAGATTATTTAAGCTTAGCAAGAAATTCAGGAACATTATCTGGTGGAGAATCTCAAAGGATAAGACTTGCAACTCAAATTGGATCTTCACTCATGGGAGTATTGTATATTTTGGATGAACCTAGTATAGGACTTCATCAAAGAGATAACGATAGATTGATAAAAACCTTAAAAAATTTAAGAGATGTAGGAAATACTGTAATTGTAGTTGAACATGATGAAGATACTATGAAAGCTGCTGATTATATAGTTGATATAGGACCAGGGGCAGGAGAACATGGTGGTGAGGTTGTAGTAGCTGGTACGCTTGATGAAATTAAGGCATGTGGTAAGTCAATCACTGGTCAATATTTAACAAATAAAAAATCAATAGAAACTCCAAAAGAAAGAAGAAAAGGTAATGGAGAAAAAATTAGGGTTATTGGAGCAAAAGAAAATAATCTTAAAAATGTAAATATATCAATTCCACTGGGAACACTAACTATGGTTACTGGAGTATCAGGATCAGGCAAGAGTACTCTTGTAAATGAGATTCTTTATAAGGGATTAAATAAGTTAGTCAACAAAAGTAAAAATCCAGTAGGAAACCATAAAGAAATAAAAGGATATGAAAATATAGATAAAATAATTGATATTAATCAAAGTCCTATTGGAAGAACACCACGTTCAAATCCAGCTACTTACACAGGAACATTTGATATAATTAGAGAACTGTTCTCTCAAACTCAGGAATCAAAAATGAGAGGATATAAACCAGGAAGATTTAGTTTTAATGTAAAAGGTGGAAGATGCGAAGCGTGTTCTGGAGATGGTATAATAAGAATTGAAATGCAATTCCTATCAGATGTTTATGTACCTTGTGAGGTATGTAAAGGAAAGAGATACAATCGTGAGACTTTAGAAGTAAAATATAAAGGAAAAAATATTGATGATGTTTTAAATATGACTGTTGAAGAAGCATTAAAATTCTTTGAGAATATTCCAAGGATAGAAAATAAGTTAAAGACTTTGAATGATGTAGGACTTGGATATATAAGATTAGGTCAGCCATCAACTCAATTATCAGGTGGAGAGGCTCAAAGAATAAAATTAGCATATGAACTTTCAAAGAGGAGTACAGGAAAGACATTATATATTTTAGATGAACCAACAACAGGGTTGCATATTGATGATGTAAGTAGATTGATATACATATTACAAAGATTAGTTGAAGCAGGTAATACTGTTGTTGTAATAGAACATAATTTAGATATGATAAAATGTGCTGATTACATAATAGATTTAGGACCAGAGGGTGGAGACAAAGGTGGCACAATAATAAAATGTGGTACTCCGGAAGAAATTTGTAAAGAAAAGAAATCTTATACAGGAAAATATTTATCAATGTATATGAAATAAATTATTTACTTATACAAGTACCAATTTTAGGCTACTTGTATAAGTGAGTTTTTAGTATATAATTATATATAAACTTCAATAGAATTTATTTATAATTGAATTATATGTTTATAATGATAAGTTATACTGTATGGAAAATAAGATATAAGTGAGAGTTATTGTAATCAAAAAGTAATATTTCAGTATGTCATATTTTTAAATTTATTGTATAATCATTATTATATATACGAAAAATATATAGAGGTGGAATATATGGATTTTACTAAAGCAATGGCTGGAATATTTGGCTTGTTTTTCATAGTAATATTGTACGTAATAATATACTATGCATTAAAAATAATGTATAAAGATGTTAAGAATGGTGGTAAGAAAAGAAGACCATCAAATTCAAATAAGTATTATGGATTAGAAGTAATAAGTGCTGGTGACAACTTAGATCTAAAAGGGGGATCAATTATTCCAATTAGATCAGATTTAACAATAGGGAGAAAAGATGGGAATTCTATTGTACTTTTAGATCAACATGTATCTGGAAATCATGCAGAAATAATTGTAAGAAATAATAAAGTATATTTAGAAGATTTACATAGTACAAATGGAACATTTCTGAATGGAAAAAGGATAAGTGGAAAAGTGCAATTATCAAATAAAGATGAAATAACAATAGGAAAATCAATATTTAAGATAGTACTATAAATTTAATAATGCACAATGCACAATATTATAGAGCAGATAAGGGGATTCTTATGTATAATCAAAAGATTATTTTCATTAATTATGTTTTGATTATTTTCTCTTAAGTGTTGTTGTGCATTGTGCATTGTAATTTTAAAAATAAAGAGGTGAGTATTTTGAAGGTTAAGATAAAGAAGGATGAAGTGATATTGCTGCTTTTGACTTATATTTTATGTCTGGCGTTATTTACTAATTTGGCCATATTAAAAGATCCAATTGATGCTGGCGCTATAAAAATGGGATTTATAGTGTGTGGACTTATAACAATTAGTCAAATATTGATTAGGAAGTTTTATCCTGAAGGAGATAAATTCTTAATAACATTTGCAGGAATATTATCTGTAATCGGAATAGCTATACTATATAGGCTAGATAACGGCGTAGCTATTAAGCAGTTAATATGGTATGGATTAGGAAGTATTATTTTTATTATATCAGTAGTAGCCATACCTGATTTTAGAGATTTTCAGAAATATAAAAAGATATTTCTTATTCTTACAATAATACTTATGCCTATGGCCTTAATATTAGGTACAGAACTTAATGGAGCAACGAACTGGGTTATGATTGGAGGTATAGGATTCCAACCATCAGAGTTTGGTAAGATAACATTTGTATTATATTTAGCAGCTGCATTAAAAGAATATGAAGATAAAAATAATATAAAAGAAGATTTTTATCAGTTATGGCAGCCAGCATTAGTTGTTATGTTTTCACTTGGATGTCTTGTTATGCAAAAAGATTTAGGCTCAGCTTTAATATTCTTTGGAATCGCAATAACAATGTTATATGTATCAACAGGAAAGAAAAAATATGTTGTTATATGTTTTATTTTATTTATAATAGGATCCTTCTTAGCATATAAATTGTTTCCTCATATAAGAAAAAGAATATTAATTTGGAGGCACCCATGGGATTATACTAAAAATGAGAGCTATCAGTTGGTGCAAGGGCTTTATGCTATTGCGTCAGGAGGGATGTTTGGATCTGGATTAGGTCAAGGATATCCTGGATTTGTTCCAATCAATACGACAGACTTTATTTTTGCAGCTATATGTGAAGAATTAGGAATGGTATTTGGTCTAGGTATTATGATAATATATTTCTTGTTTTTTTATAGAGGAATGAGAGCCGCTTTTAGAGTTAAGAATAGATTTTCACAATTGACTACAATTGGACTAAGTGCGATGATAGCGTGCCAGGTATTAGTTATTACAGGTGGGGTATTTGCAGTAATACCTTTAACAGGAATAACATTACCACTTATAAGCTATGGTGGTTCATCAATGATAACAATGTTTTTTGCATTAGCTATACTTCAAAAGATATCAGAGGAGGGCTAATAAATGAAGGATAATTCGAATAGCATAAAACAAGTAATGATAGTTTTTTTATTTTGCTTTGTAGCTCTTATCTCTTATATAGCGTATTTTCAAGTTTTTTCTGCACCAGAAATTGCAGAAAATCAGGAAAATAAACGTCTTTGGGCACAAAGAAATGAGGTGCTGAGAGGTACAATATATGATAGGGATGGCAATGCATTAACTACCAGTGAAAGAGTTGATGCGTTGACGCAAAAAAGAACATATATAAATGGAGATTTATATGTTCATGCATTAGGATATGTTAGTCCTATATATGGATTAACAGGTTTGGAATCAGCTTATGATAGTGAGCTTACAACATATAGTGCTCTTAAAACTAACATTAATAATTTATTAAAAGATTTTAATATGGAAAATCTAAAAAACATGTTTAAAAATAGGTCAGAATCTGAAAACAAGATTGGAAATAGTGTTGTTACAACTTTAGATCCTACTTTACAGAAAGTAGCATATGATGCATTAGGTAATAATAAGGGGGCCGTTGTTGCACTTAATCCTAAAACAGGAGAAGTACTTGCAATGGTTTCAAAACCAACATATAATCCAAATGATTTGGAAGCAGCTATAACAGCAGCTAATTCTGGTAGCGGAGAAGATAGTCCATTAATTAACAGAGCTACATATGGATTATATCCACCAGGTTCAACATTTAAAACTGTTACGCTAGCAAGTTCATTAGAAAATATATCTGGTGTTACAACTAGAATTTTTGAGGATAATGGAAAAATAGTATTTAATGATCAATATTCGTTAAGTAATGCTAACAATGCAGTTTATGGCAATCTTGATTTAAAAGATGCATTTAAAGTTTCAAGTAATGTAGTCTTTGGTACATTAGCAATGGAATTAGGAAATGATAAATTAAAATCAACAGCAGAAGATTTTGGTTTTAATAATACTATAAAAGCTAATGGGTTTACTATAGCTAAAAGTCAATTTCCTACATTAAAATCATATGAAGTTGGAAGTATAGCTCAAACTGGAATTGGCCAAAGTAGTATATTGGCTACACCTATGCAAATGGCACTTGTTTCAAGTACTATAGCTAATAATGGTAATATGGTTGAACCTACACTTGTTAACAAAGTTATAGATAAGGATGGAAATCTAGTTAAAAATATTACTACAAAAGTAAATAAAGAGGTAATAAGCTCATCAAATGCTTCAATTATTAAGGAATATATGAAAAACTTAGTTGACTCTAAGGTTGATAGCAGTTGGAGTTATTTTCAAGGTACAAATGCAGCTGGTAAGACAGGAACAGCAGATTATATTCTTCCAAATGGGCAAAATGCCGTTCCTCATTCATGGTTCATTGGATTTGCACCATATGATAATCCAGAAATTGCAGTTGCTGTAATTGTAGAAAATGGAGGATATGGATCTGTAGCAGCAGCAGGAGTTGCAGGGCAGGTTATTAGAAATCAAGTATTTAGATAATTCACAGTTCAAAATTCATAATTCACAATTTAGGTTGAAATCCCCTGGAGGGGATTTCTTTGATTGTAGTATTGCATATATTTTTTAATAGAACAATAATTTGCTCTTTTTTTATAGTTGTGTGCATCGCGAATTATTTATTAATATAATTTTGATTAGTTAACCCAAATTGTGAATTGTGCATTGTGAATTATGAATTGAAAGAGGGGTGTGTTATGTTTGATTTTAAAGCACAATTAAAGATTCTTCCGGATAAACCTGGTGTGTATTTGATGAAGAATTCTCTTGGCGAAATTATTTATGTAGGTAAAGCTAAGATATTAAAAAATAGAGTAAGGCAATATTTCCAAAATTCTAAAAATCATTCTGAAAAAGTTAAAGCTATGGTTAAGAATATTGCTGAATTTGAATATATAGTTACTGATTCTGAAATGGAAGCTTTAATATTGGAGTGTAATTTAATAAAAAAATATAGTCCTAAATATAACATTTCTTTAAAAGATGATAAATTTTATCCTTTTATTAAAATAACACTTAATGAAGATTTTCCTAGAGTTTTTATAACAAGAAATTATAGTAAAGATGGTAACAAGTATTTTGGACCATATCCTAATGCAGGAGCAGTTCATGAAACTATAAATTTGATACGAAAGATTTTTCCATTAAGAACATGTAAATTATTGATTCAAGAAGGCGGAAAGCATACAAGACCATGTCTTAATTATCACATAAAAAAATGTACAGCACCATGTGAAGGCCATATATCTAAAGCTGAATATAGAATAATGATAGATGAAATAATGGATGTATTAAGTGGTAAAGATAAGACTCTTATACATAAGCTTAAAGAACAAATGCAGGTAGCATCAGCTAATTTAGAGTTTGAAAAAGCTGCTTCATATAGGGATAAGATATTAGCAATAGAAGTTATTGCAGAGAAACAGAAGGTATTTAAATCTCAAGAAGGTGATGAAGATTTCATAAATCTATATAAAGATGAGACAGATTGCTGCATTCAAGTATTCTTCCTAAGAGATGGGAAAATTACAGGAAGAGAACATTTTATGATAAAAAATAGTGCTTATGAAGAAGATGAAATAATAATATCACAATTTATAACTTCATTCTATGGAGGAACCCCAAAAGTTCCGAAGACAGTTTATATTCCAATTGGGGAAGAAAATGATGTACTAGAGCAGTTTTTAACTGTTAAAAGAGGATCGAAAGTATATGTTAAAGTTCCAATAAAGGGTGAAAAGAAAGAAATGATGGAACTTGTAAAAAATAATGCTAAGGCTACATTAGAGCAATTTAAAGATAAAATAATGAAGGAATCAGAAATAAATAGAATTTGCTTAAATGAAATACAAGAATTACTTGGATTAGAAAGTTTTCCGCATAGAATAGAGGCTTATGATATATCTAATATACAGGGTGTAGATTCTGTTGGATCAATGATTGTATTTGAAGATGGAAAAGCTAAAAATAGTGACTATAGAAGATTTCGTATAAAAACTGTAAAAAATGCCAATGATTATGATAGTATGAGAGAAATATTAGAACGTAGATTCACACATGGATTGAACGAGATTAAAGAAATTCAGGAAAGAAAACTTAATTTTTCTGGAGGAAAATTTTCGAATTTTCCAGATCTAATTATGATGGATGGTGGAAAAGGACAAATAAATATAGCTTTGGAAGTATTAAAAAAATTAGGTATAAATATACCTGTGTGTGGTTTAGTAAAAGATGATAAGCATTCAACAAGAGGTATTATATATGGCAATGAAGAACTTATAATAAATAGAAGCTCTAATTTAATGCAGTTAATAAGACGAATACAGGATGAAGTTCATAGATTTGCAATAACATATCACAGGAACCTAAGAGATAAACGAACATTACATTCAATATTAGAGGATATTCCGAACATAGGTCAAAAAAGGCGAATGGAACTTCTAATGAAGTTTGGAAGTATTGAGAATATTAAGAAGGCTACATTAGAAGAACTTATGGAAACAAATTCAATAGATAGGAAGGCTGCTGAGAGTATATGTTCATATTTTAAAAAAAATGAACAAAATAACTAAACTATGCTATAATAATACGGATAAACAATTTACTTGCAATTATTTATATAATAACTTATTCTATATGTTGTGAATAAATGTGATTAAATCATGATTTTGAGGAGTTTTTGGCATGAATCAATTTGGAAAATATAAGGATTTATTTTACGGAATATATAAAGATAAAGAAATACAATTAGATGCAAAAATGAGTGAACATATATATTTTAAGGTTGGAGGACCTGTAGATATACTTTTGACTCCTAGTAATGCTGAACAAGTTAAAAAATCTATATCAATATGTAAAGAAAATAATATTCCGTTTTATGTTATTGGAAATGGATCTAATATTTTGGTTAGAGATGGTGGTATTAGAGGTGTTGTAATAGAATTAAGTAATATTAATGATATTGTAGTTAAAGAAAATAAAATAACAGCTGAATGTGGTGCACTACTTAAAGATGTTTCAAGTACAGCAGCAAAAGAATCTTTAACTGGATTTGAATTTGCATGTGGGATTCCTGGAAGTGTTGGTGGAGCTGTATTTATGAATGCTGGAGCTTATGATGGAGAAGTTTCGTTTGTAATTGAGAGTGCTGAAGTGATAAATGAAAATCAAGAAATAATAACATTAAATAAAGATGAACTTGACTTAGGATATAGACAATCGGTTGTTATGCAAAAAGGATATATAGTAATAAGTGCTACATTTGCGTTAAAAAAAGGTGATAAAGAAAAAATTGATAATAGAATAAACGAGTTAACAACAAGAAGAGAAGACAGGCAGCCACTTGAATATCCTTCGGCAGGAAGTACGTTTAAAAGGCCAGAAGGACATTTTGCAGGAAAATTAATACAAGATGCAGGGCTGAAGGGATTTACAGTAGGAGGCGCATGTGTTTCTGAAAAACATGCAGGTTTTGTTATAAATAAAAATAACGGTACAGCAAAGGATGTATTAGCTGTAATAAAACATGTTCAGGAAGAAGTTAAGAAACAATTTGGTGTTGACTTACATCCTGAAGTAAGAATTTTAGGTGAAGACTAAATAAATATAAATAAAACTCAAGAGGGATATACTTTTGAGTTTTATTTTATTTTATAGTATTTATTTATGGATATAATTTTAAAATAATATTATGATATAATTATTAAGCAATAAATATCTTTGCAAAGGGAGTGTGCATTATGAGATTTGTTATAGTCACAGGATTATCAGGAGCAGGAAAAACTCAAGCAACTAGAAGTTTAGAAGATTTGGGATACTTTTGTGTGGATAATCTTCCACCTACACTAATATCTAAATTTGCAGAAGCATGTATGCAAAGTGGTGGAAATATTGAAAAAGTAGCATTAGTTATTGACATCAGAGGGGGAGTATTCTTTGATGATTTCTTTGATACATTAAATTATTTAAAACGTAATGAATTTAAATATGAGATACTATTTTTAGATGCTAGTGATGAAGTTTTAATAAAGAGATTTAAAGAAACAAGAAGAAGTCATCCACTATCTCCAGATGGAAGAGTACTTACAGGTATAACTCAAGAAAGAGAGAAGCTAAGAGAAATAAAAAATATTGCAGATATTATTATAGATACATCTAAATATGAAATAAGACATTTAAGAGAAAAAATTAATGAGACATATGGTGACAATAAGAATCCAGAAAGACAGTTATCTATTACAGTTTTAAGTTTTGGGTTTAAGTATGGTATACCAGTAGATTCAGATTTAGTATTTGATGTAAGATTTATACCAAATCCGTTTTATATACCAGAATTAAAAGAGTATTCTGGAAATGATGCACCTGTAAAAGAATATGTATTAAAACAATCTGAAACAGTTACTTTTATAGATAAATTGATAGATATGTTAAAGTATCTAATTCCTAACTATAGAAAAGAAGGAAAGAGACAATTAATTATATCTATAGGATGTACAGGTGGAAGACATCGTTCAGTAGCCATAGCAAATGAAATTCATAGAAGATTAAATGAAGAAAATTATAACGCTAAAATAGAGCATAGAGATGTTGCAGAAGATCTTCATAAAGGAGAAAAGAAGCTATGAAGATACGAGACTGGCTTAAGGTAGGAATTAAGGTGAAAAGATGGCTCGCATTTGGTGTATTTGGAATATTATTAATTGCATTTGGATTTACAGAATTAGTTACACATAGAGTTTATGATCTATATTATAAGATATTTTATATCTTCTTAAATATAACTGGGGTTTTTGTTTTATATATATCAGTTACTGAAGTGATGAAATCTATAATAGCTTTAGTTAATAAAGGATATATAAAAGTATCATTGGATAGCAGAAAAATAGAAAGTTTAATTTATGAAAAAAGATTGCTAGTTAAAGGTCCTAAGATTGTTGTAATTGGCGGGGGAACTGGATTATCAACAATGCTTAGAGGACTCAAGTACTATACATCTAATATCACTGCTATTGTAACTGTAGGAGATGATGGTGGTGGCTCAGGAGTGTTAAGAGAAGATTTAGGAATGCTTCCACCAGGTGATATAAGAAACTGTATATTAGCATTAGCAGATACAGAACCAATAATGGAAGATTTACTTCAATATAGGTTTAAAGATGGAAGATTAAAGGATCAAAGTTTTGGCAATTTGTTTTTAGCTGCTATGGCTGGAATATCTGATAACTTTGAAGAAGCTGTTCAAAAAATGAGTTCAGTACTTGCTGTTACAGGAAAAGTAATACCTGTAACTTTGGATAATATGCAGTTAATCGCTAAATTTCAAAATGGTAATGTTGTAGAAGGTGAGTCACAAATTCCAGAAGAAGCAATTAAACAAAATTCAAGAATTGAAGAATTAAGGATTAATCCAGAGGATGCTAAACCGTTAAAAGAAGCGTTAGAAGCTATTAGAGAAGCAGATGCAATAGTCATGGGACCAGGTAGTTTATATACAAGTATAACTCCTAATTTATTAGTAAAAGATATAGCTAAGGAAGTACGAAAAAGTGATGCCATAAAAATATATATATCTAATATAATGACACAGCCAGGAGAAACTACTGACTTTAAAGTATCAGACCATTTAAAAGTTCTTATTAAATATGGTGGGAAAAATATAGTTGATTATGCCATTGTAAATACTGGAGAAATAGCAGAAGAATTAAAAGAAAAGTATAAGCAAGAAAATTCTAAATTAGTAAAAGTGGATGAAGAAGAAATAAATAGTTTGGGTATAAAAATAGTTGGAGAGGATTTAGTAAAAGTTCAAAAGGGATATATAAAACATGATCCAGATAAGCTTGCTGAGGTATTGGTTGATACCATCATGGAAAAGAAACTTTTATTTGATAAAAAGAAGATAATTGAGTATATGTATTTATCTCAACGTATTAAAGAAAGAGTTAGGGGAGAAAAAGGTGACTCTAGCTTTTAAATAAATTTATATGTAAGGAATGAAGGTAATGTCATTTTCAGCTAAAGTTAAAAGAGAAATATGTAGATATGTTGAAATGTCTAGTGAAGAAGCCTTGGCGGAATTATCTGCTATAATGAAAGTAAGTGGAACATTGGCTTTTAGTGGAAGTGGATTAAGTTTTAAAATGACTACAGAAAATCCAGCTAGTGCAAGATTAGTGTTTACACTTTTAAAGGAACATTTTAATATTCATTCTAAGTTGATGGTCAAAAAAAGCAACTCATTAAAAAAGAACAACATCTATATGGTTGTAATTACAGAAGAAATGGGAGTTAGAGATTTATTAGATAAGACAGGGATACTTAAAGATATCGATGGAATAATGAGTTTAAACTATAGAATAGGCAATGAAATCTGTAGTAATGAAGAAGAAAAGAAAGCATACATTAGAGGTGCTTTTATTGGCGGAGGAAGCATAAGCAATCCGGAAAAGACATATCATTTGGAATTTGTGACTCATAGCGAAGAATATGCTAATGATTTACGTGATCTAATTAATACATTTTCTTTAAACTCTAAAGTTATACAAAGAAAGAATAGTTTTATTATTTATATAAAAGAAGGAGAGCAGATAGTTGATTTGTTAAACATAATAGGTGCTCATACATCATTATTAGAAGTAGAGAATATAAGAATAATGAAAGAAATGAGAAACAATGTTAATAGATTGGTTAATTGTGAAACAGCAAACCTTTCAAAAACAGTTAATGCAGCTGTGAGGCAGGTAGAAAGTATAAAATTAATTCAAGAAAAGATCGGATTAAAAAGATTGCCACAAAATCTTAGAGAGATTGCTGAACTTAGGCTTAATTATCCAGACGAATCACTAAAAGAACTAGGAGAGATGTTGGATCCTCCTGTTGGGAAATCTGGAATTAATCATAGACTTAGAAAAATTGAAAAAATAGCTGAGGAACTTAGGACTGGAAATTAATTTGATTGACAGTGAAATGGTGACAGTTTAAAGTTAATAAAGAAATAGTAGATAATTTTATGAACTATGTTTAAATCAAGAGGAGGAATATTATGTTTACACATATTGTATTATTTAAAGCAAAAGAACCCACAAAAGAAAATCTTGAGTTTCTAAAAAACACATTCTTATCTATGAATGGAAATATAAAAGAATTAAAAGAACTTGAAGTTGGAGTAGATGTTGTAAGAAGTGATAGAAGCTTTGATATAGGAATTATAACAAGATTTGATTCTAAAGAAGATTATTTAGCTTATGATGTAGATGAATTCCATGTAGAAAAAGTTAAAAAGGTTATTGGATCTTATATTGAATGTAGCAAAACATTGGATTTTTAATATAAACTTAATAGTGTTATATGCAGTATATGATAATACATAAAAAATCATATGCTGCTTTTTTGGTTTGAGAAATTTATATTATTAAAAATTTAATATGTAGATTTTTATTTTTTATATGTCATAACTTTGAAATGTTAATGAGATTTTATAAAAATATATTATGGAAATTCGCAAGAAAATGTTTACAAAACGAGTGGTTAGATGATATAATAATCTCATAAGATGATTGATATATGGTAGTCAATCAAAACATATATGGGCAAGAGAATTATGAGAAAAGAACTTGGAGATGGGTACTCCAAGTTCTTTTGCTTTTTTATTCTTTAAGAAATTATATTCAGGGCGATCTGTGTATAAACTGTTTTGAAAAGTATTTCAATAAACTAATGTCATTTAACCTAAAGAATAAAAAATAAAATATATGCGCCTGGTCTTTTCTTTGGCAAGCTCAGAAAATCCAGAATACGCTGAAAAAAAATCGACGGCTAAAGGATTTTCTTGAATTTAAGTTACTGTATTCTATTGGATTTATATTTTATATGGGATTATATCATAGTCGCCTTGGCGATTTTTTTATTGATAAATTTGGATATAATTTCAATGTATAAATCTGAAATATCATAAATGACAATATTCTTTTAGATTGTTATAATTATTAAGAAAACTAAATTACAATTAACAGTTAATAATAATTAAAATATATTTGAAGAAATTTAATAAACAACTGTCAATTATAAATAATATATTAAAAGAAGGGAGGATTAGTATGGAGAATAAAAAGGATTTTGTACATCTTCATCTTCACACTGAATATAGTTTATTGGATGGATCAGGGAAAATAAAAAAACTAATGAGCCAGGCAAAAGATTTGGGGATGAAGAGTATAGCTATAACTGATCATGGTGTAATGTATGGTCTCGTTGATTTTTTTAAGGCTGCTGAGGAAAATGGAATTAAAGCTATATTAGGTTGTGAAGTATATGTTGTAGCAAAATCTAGACATATAAAGCAACCAGATAAGGAAAATGCAACTCATCACTTAGTTTTGCTAGTTAAAAATGAAATAGGATATGAGAACTTAATGAAAATAGTATCAGTTGCATCTATAGAAGGATTTTATTATAAGCCTAGGATAGATCATGATTACTTAAGAGAACATAGTGAGGGGTTAATTGCATTAAGTGCATGTCTTGGAGGAGAAGTTCAGTCTTATTTACTTAAAGAAAATTATGAGAAAGCAAAAGATGTTGCATTACTATACAAGGACATTTTTAAAGATGGCTTTTATATAGAGCTACAAAATCATGGTATGGAAGAGCAACAGAAGGTAAATGAATTAAATATAAAATTGTCAGAAGAAACAGGTATACCGCTTGTTGCTACTAATGATGTCCATTACATAAAAAGAGAAGATTCAAAGTCTCATGATGTTCTTATGTGTATTCAAACAGCTAAAACTATAGATGATCCAAATAGAAGAAGATATCCATCAGATCAATTTTACTTAAAATCAGCAGAAGAAATGTGGGATATGTTTTCGTATATACCAGAGGCATTAGAGAATACAGTTAAAATTGCTGAAGAATGTAATTTTGAATATAAGTTCCATGAATCAAAACTTCCAAGGTTTCCTTTAGAAGAAGGGCAGGATCCATATGAATACCTTAAAGATACATGTTATAAAGGGCTTATAGAAAGATATGACGTATTTGACAGTCTTAGAGAAAAGGAATTAAACTATGAAGAAGTTAATAAAATTGTGGATAATTCCAAAGAGGCAAAAGAATATGTGGATAGATTGGAATATGAACTTGGCGTAATTAATCAAATGGGATATGTTGATTACTTCCTAATCGTATGGGATTTTATTAAATTTTCTTATGATAATGGAATACCAACGGGTCCGGGTAGAGGATCGGCAGCTGGTTCTATAGTTGCATATACCTTAGGTATAACTAAGATTGATCCTATTAAGTATAGTTTGATATTTGAGCGTTTCTTAAATCCAGAAAGAGTAAGCATGCCGGATATAGATTCGGATTTTTGTTACGAAAGAAGACAGGAAGTAATAGATTATGTTGTTGATAAGTATGGAAAAGAGTGTGTATCCCAAATAATAACATTTGGTACAATGGCCGCTAGACTATGTATAAGGGATGTAGGAAGGGCTATGAATTACAGCTATACTGAAGTAGATAAAATAGCTAAGATGATTCCTACAATGCTTGGAATCACTATAGAGAAGGCTCTAGACATTAATCCAGAGTTAAAAGCTGCTTATGATGGTGATGAAAGAGTTAAAAATCTAATAGATGTTTCGATGGATCTAGAAGGATTGCCAAGACATTCTTCTACCCATGCAGCAGGTGTAGTTATAGCATCAAAGCCTTTAGTTGAGTATGTACCACTTCAAAAAAATGATGAAATGATAGTGACTCAATTTGGAATGACAACACTAGAAGAACTTGGGCTATTAAAAATGGACTTCTTAGGATTAAGAACTCTTACTGTAATGAATGATGCTATAAATATGGTGAAAGAAAATAGAGGAATTGATATTGATCTTGATAAGATTGATATGGAGGATCAAGAAGTATATAAGATGATTGGTGAAGGAAATACAGCAGGAGTATTCCAGTTGGAATCAGCGGGTATGACTTCATTTATGAAAGAATTGAAACCAGATTCATTAGAAGATATTATTGCAGGTATTTCTTTATATAGACCGGGACCAATGGCAGAGATACCGAGATATATAGAGTGTAAAAGAAATCCCGATAAAGTAAAGTATGAAACCCCAGAGTTAGAAGAAATACTTAATGTTACATATGGAGTAATGGTTTATCAGGAACAAGTAATGGAGATTGTTAGAAAACTTGCTGGATATTCAATGGGACGAAGTGATATGGTTAGAAGAGCCATGTCTAAAAAGAAGCATAAGGTCATGGAGGAAGAACGTAAAAACTTTATTCATGGAATAGTAGAAAATGGTGAAGTTGTGGTTCCAGGATGTATTAGAAATGGAATTTCAGAAGAAATTGCAAATAAGATATTTGATAACATGATGGATTTTGCTTCATATGCTTTCAATAAATCTCATGCAGCTGCATATGCGGTTGTAGGTTATCAAACAGCATACTTAATGAAATACTATCCAGTAGAGATGCTTGCTGCTATGATGAATTCTATAATGGGCATAAGTGAGAAGGTGGCACATTATATTGGAATAGCTGAAAGCTTAGGTATTCAAGTATTACCACCCGATATAAATGAAAGTTACTCAAAGTTTACTGTTAATGGTGACAAGATTAGATTTGGATTATCAGCAGTAAGGAATGTTGGCTCAAATGTAGTAGAGGGAATAGTAAAAGCAAGAAAAAATAGAGGGAAATTTGAATCTTTAGTTGATTTTATTAATAAGATGGAACCATCATCATTAAATAAGAGAGCTGTGGAATGCTTAATAAAGGCAGGAGCAATGGATGGATTTAAAGTTTTCAGATCTAAAATGCTTGCTGTGCACGAAAAACTTATAGAAAATATTTCAAGTGATAAGAGAAGAAACATTGATGGCCAAATTAGTTTATTTGGTGCCACAGAAGAGCTAAAAAATCCGGAGGTAAGATACCCAGAAATAAAAGAATTTGATAAGAGAAATCTTTTAGCAATGGAAAAAGAAATGACAGGTCTTTATATTACGGGGCATCCTCTAGATGATTATGTAAAAAGCTTAAAGGTTCAGACTACTAATGAAATTTCAGAGGTATATTCTTCATCTGAGACTTTAGATACTAATGAAACAGATGAAATTATAACGGGAATTGAAATTTTTAATAAGGGAAATTCACTTCATGACAATGATAGAGTAATATTTGGAGGAATACTTTCAAGTGTTAATCAGAAAATCACAAGAAATAATGCTATAATGGCATTTCTCACACTGGAAGATTTAACGGGGAGTATTGAGGTTATTGTTTTTCCAAAAACATTAGAAAGCGTAAAACCATTGTGCGTTACTGATAGTCTTGTGGTGGTAAAAGGAAGACTTAGCATAAAAGAAGATGAAGCTCCTAAATTAATTTGCGAAAGTATAGAACCTTTAGAAAAAATAAATAGCTCAAAGTTATATTTACGATTAGAGGATTCTGAAAAAGCAAAACAATTTAATTTCTATTTAAAAGAATTACTAACAGAAGATCGAAAAGGTGATACTCCTATATACTTTTATGCAAGCAAAGAAAATAAAAAATTCAGAGCACCAAGAGATAGATGGATTTCATTAGAAAGTGATATAAAAGAAATCTTAATTGAAAAACTTGGTGAAGAAAATGTAAAAATAGTTGACGGATAAAATTGAATTTTATGATTAAAGGTGATAGTTAATATATTGGCTATCACCTTTTTTTATGTGATATACTTAATAAAATTGTAAAATTAACAAAAAAATACTTAAGATTATAAGTTATATTATAAATATTATAGTAAAATAGATTGATTATACTTTAAATTATTATTTTTTTGTTATTAAATATAGGGATTTATAAATGCAATTTTATGAATTGATTAAATGAAATATATTACAAAAATTAAAATTATAAAATTTATTTTAAATCATATTATTTTTCGTGAGTTTGGTTATAATAGAGTAGAATAAATATTTTCATATTAATTAAAGTTATTAATGTGGCTTAATATGAAGATTATATGTAATTTTATCTATGCAGGTTTAAATTGTTAATGTGTAATACCTATCTTAAAGTTTACTAAAAAGTATACAATATTATATTAGTTGAGTACTCTAATTAATAATGTTTCACAATAAAAAAATTATTATTGTAAAAATGAATGATTTCTTTTGGAATAATAGTAAAAGTTGGTGAAATATCATTGATAATTAGCAGAAAGTTATGTACAATAATTCTTGATTGATAAATTATGGTTATAAAGTGTACATACGGGGCTTTAATAGTCCCATACATTTAAGGAGGAAATATATATTATGAAAAAGATAGCTGTGTTAACAAGTGGTGGAGATGCACCAGGAATGAATGCTGCAATTAGAGCTGTAGTAAGAACTGCTATTCATAATGGAATAGAAGTTATGGGAGTACAAAGAGGATATAGTGGATTAATAAATGGAGAATTATTCACTATGGATAGAACTTCTGTTTCTGATATAATTCAAAGAGGTGGAACTATACTAAGAACAGCTAGATGTCCTGAATTTAAAAATGAGGAAGTCAGAAAAAAAGCTGCTAAAATATTACAAGCATATGGAGTTGAAGCTTTAGTAGTTATTGGTGGTGATGGATCATTTACAGGAGCAAAATTATTATCAAAACTTGGAATAAAGACAATAGGTATTCCAGGAACTATAGATAATGACTTAGCTTACACTGACTTTACATTAGGTTTTGATACAGCATTAAATACTGTTGTAGATGCAATAAATAAAATAAGGGACACTTCAACTTCTCATGAAAGAGTTTCAATAGTAGAAGTAATGGGAAGAAATTGTGGAGATTTATCTCTTTATGCTGGTATTTGTGGTGGAGCAGAAGCAATAATAGTTCCAGAAGTAGAAGCTTTTGATAGAGATGAGCTTTGCAAAACTATTTTAGAAGGCAAAAATAAAGGAAAAATGCACAACTTAGTAATCCTTGCAGAAGGAATTGGAGGCGCATTTGAACTAGCAGAATATGTTGAAAATATAACAGGAATTGAAACTAGAGCAACTGTTTTAGGGCATATTCAAAGAGGTGGAAGTCCAAGTGCTTCAGATAGAGTTTTAGCATCAAGAATGGGTGCAAAGGCTGTTGAAGTATTATTAGAAGGAAAGACATCAAGAGTTATAGGAATAAGAGATAATAAGATAATAGATCAAGATATCGACGAAGCTTTAGATATGGAAAGCAAGTTTGATACTGAATTATATGAAATTGCAAAAGTATTATCATAATTAATTAGCTTATAGTTTATTTATATAAATTTTATAAATTTAATCCAAAAAAGAGGAGTGTTAGTTTAATGAGAAAAACTAAAATGATTTGTACTATTGGACCAGCTAGTGAAGATATGGAAACATTAGAAAAAGTAATGCTTGCAGGTATGAATGCTTCAAGACATAACTTTTCACATGGTGACCATGAAGAACACAAAGGTAGAATCTTAAAAGTTAGAGAAGTAGCTAAGAAATTAGGAAGAGAAGTAGCTGTTATTCTTGATACTAAAGGACCAGAAATAAGAACTGGTAAATTCGAACCAAAGAAAATTGAATTACAAAAAGGTACTGAATTTACAGTATATGCAGGAGATATGGAATTAGTTGGTGATGCAACTAAATGTGGTGTTACATATGCAGGATTAGCAAATGATGTTGTTCCAGGAAACACTATATTAATAGATGATGGTTTAGTAGGATTAACTGTTAAATCAATAGATGGAAATGCAATCAAATGTGAAGTTCAAAATACAGGATTTGTAGGAACTTATAAAGGTGTTAATGTTCCAAATGTATCAATTAAATTACCAGCATTAACTGAAAAAGATAAATCAGATTTAATATTTGGTTGTGAAATGGGCGTTAACATGATTGCTGCTTCTTTCATTAGAAAAGCAGATGATGTTAAAGCTATCAGAAAAGTTTTAGATGAAAATGGCGGAGAAAGAATATTAATCTGCTCAAAGATCGAAAACCAAGAAGGTGTTGATAACATCGATTCAATTATAGCAGAATCAGATTTAATCATGGTTGCTAGAGGAGATCTAGGTGTTGAAATTCCAGTACAAAACGTACCAGCTGTACAAAAAATGATCATCAAGAAATGTAATGAAGCTGGTAAACCAGTTGTAACTGCAACTCAAATGTTAGACTCAATGATTAGAAACCCAAGACCAACAAGAGCAGAAGTTTCAGACGTTGCTAATGCTATATTAGATGGTACTGATTGTATAATGTTATCAGGTGAAAGTGCTAATGGAGACTATCCAGTAGAAGCAGTTTCAACTATGGCTAAGATTGCTGAAGAAACTGAAAAGACTTTAGAATATAGAGTTGCTGTTTCTCAAGCTAAATCTCATATACCAGCTGTAGCAGGAGTTATTTCAAGAGCTGCTGCTAATGCAGCTAATGAATTAGAAGCATCAGCTATAATTTCTTCAACTCAAACTGGTGCTACTGCTAAGAGAATTTCTCAATGCAGACCAGAATGTCCAATAATAGCTGTTACTCCAGATGTAATAGTTGCAAGACAATTAGCATTTTCTTGGGGAGTATATCCAGTAGTTGCTGATAAGATGACATCTACTGATGAAATGTTAGAAAAATCAGTTGAAATCGCTAAGAATAACGAATTCGTTGCAGCAGGAGATACAGTTGTATTAGCAGCAGGAGTTCCTGTAAATGAAGTTGGAGCTACTAACTTATTAAAAGTTGGCGTTGTTAAATAATTTTAAAAGTTAACATAAGATAAAGACCTTTGTATTTACAGAGGTCTTTATTTTTATCTAAGTAATAGAATATTTTAAGAGTAAATAATCAAATTTTTCATATTTTGTCATAAAAAATTGAATGAAATATTAAAAAAAATAAAAGTTAACAAAAAGTTTACAATTATTTATGGTATACTTAATATATAATGTATATTATCGCATCAAGTGAGATATACTTATAAATATGTATGGAATTAAATGGCAACTGATTCTGTATTAGCACCGAAAGGTGCTCTTTTTTTATCTTCAATATAATTATATTATGAAAAAGCAATGTTAGTAATTTATTTTGAAAATAGTTTGGTATCTTTGAGACTGTATGATTACTTAACTATAATGTATAATAAAATTATTATTTAATATAGATAGGACGTGTGAATTTGCTAGAAATAAATAAAGAATATATAGTTACTATTGAAACCTTAGGTTATGAAGGTGAAGGTGTTGCAAGAATAAATGGTTATCCGGTTTTTATTCAAGGGGCATTAACCGGTGAAAGAATAAAAATAAAAATAATAAAATCTAAAAAAAAATTTGCATTTGGAGAAATATTAGAAATAATAGATAAATCAGATGGCAGAAAAATACCTGATTGTATTTATTTTGAAAAATGTGGTGGATGTACATTAGAACATCTTAAATATGATTGTCAGTTAGAATTTAAGACGAACAGGGTTAAAGAATGTATAAGAAAAATAGGTGGATTAAATGATGATATTGTTCTACCTACTTTAGGAATGAAAGATGGATATAGATATAGAAATAAAGGACAGTTTCAGGTAGACTTAGTCGATAATGAAGTCAAGATCGGATTCTATAGTGAAAAAAGTCATAAAATAATTGATATAGACAGCTGTTTAATACAAGATGAAGAATCAGAAATTATAATAAGAATAATAAAAAAATGGATGAAAAAACATTCTATTATGCCGGCTAAAAAGAACGGTGCTTTTTTTGGTGATGGGATTCTTAGAAATATAGTGATTAGAAAAGCATTTAAGACGAATGAAATAATGGTGATTTTAGTAACGTTACATAAAGAAATATCATATATAGAGGAGCTTATAAAAGAATTAAATAGTAACGTTACAGGTATTAAGAGCATAATTCAAAATATAAATGATAAGGATACAAATTGGGTAATGGGAGAAGAATGTATTACTTTAGCTGGTCAAAATTATATAACAGATTATATTGGTGATTTCAAATTTAATATATCTGCATTATCATTTTTCCAAGTGAATCCTTATCAGACAGAAGTATTATATAATAAGGCTTTAGAATATGCTGATTTAAGCGGAAGTGAAGTTGTATTTGATGCTTATTGTGGTACAGGAACTATAACTTTATTTTTATCGCAAAAAGCCAAGAAAGTATATGGAGTTGAAATTATAGAACAAGCAATAGAAAATGCAAAAGTTAATGCAACCCTTAATAATGTAGCTAATGCAGAGTTCTTTGTTGGTAAATCAGAAGAAGTTATACCTAATTTAATAGGTAAGGGAATAAGGCCAAATGTTATTGTGGTTGATCCACCAAGAAAAGGGTGTGATATTAAGCTGCTAGATTCCATAGGAGAAGCTAAGCCGGATAGAGTTGTATATGTATCTTGTGATCCAAGTACCTTAGCGAGAGATCTTAAATGCTTAAAAGAAAAGGGATATAGGACTGTAAAAGTTCAACCAGTAGATATGTTTCCTATGACAAAGCATGTTGAGAGTGTAGTTTTGCTGACACGTTGCTGTTTGGATAAGAAAAACAATGGATAGAGCCAAAGATATTTTGGCTCTAAAGTAAAAAATGATTAGAAATTATGTTATAAAAGACTTAAATTCAACCATTATTTTTATCATGGTTATGTGGCAGACTATACCATTGTGTTTAATGTATTATATAAAATAAAAAAGAAAGGAAAATGTATAATGAATTTTTTTATGATTCATTATACCGGTAATAGTATGAATAGAATGCCAGCAGTATTTATTGGACATGGTTCTCCAATGAATGCGATAGAAGAAAATCAATTTGTTAAGGAATGGAAGGAGCTTGGAAATAAAATTCCTAAACCAGAAGCAATACTATCTGTATCTGCACATTGGTTTACAGATGGTACTAGGGTTATGACATCTGAGACAGCAGAAACAATTTACGATATGTATGGTTTTCCAGAGGAACTTTATAAAATAGTATATGGAGCGAAGGGATCACCGCATTTTGCAGAAGAAGTAAAATCTTTGATTAGAAGAGAAGTTATCACAGATAATTCTTGGGGATTTGACCATGGAACATGGTCTGTTCTTCATAGAATTTATCCAGAAGCTGATATTCCAGTATTTCAGCTTAGTGTGGATAGAAATGCATCTGCTGACCAACATTATAAAATTGGACAAGAAGTTTATAAGCTTAGAGAACAAGGTGTATTAATATTAGGGAGTGGAAATGTTGTCCATAATTTAGCAAGAATCAATTGGAATATGGAAGATGAGGGTTACTCCTGGGCAGAAGAATTTGATAATTATATTTGCAAAAATGTCTTGGAGCGAAAGGACGAAAATGTTATAAATTATCAAAAAGCAGGAAATCCTGCATCTATGGCATTTACAACTATAGATCATTATGCACCACTATTATATGTATTAGGAGCAGCAAATAATCAAGATAAAATCACTGTGTTTAACAAAGCTTGCACAATGGGTTCTCTTTCGATGACTAGTTATTTATTTGAATAAATGTAGGTAAATTGATATTTTGTTATTAATCATATGCCAATAAAGGATTTGTATTAATATTAAAAAAAGCAGAATAATTAAAATGGATTACTAATAAAAATGTTAGTAAAATTATATATATGTTGCAATTACTTTTATACATTTTGTATGCTGGTATTTACTTAGCCTGTGAACATCTTAAATGAAATTTCATTATTGCAACATATTATTATAAAGAAATTAAATACAAATACTTAGGAGAAAAGAAAATGAAAATAAGCAATTTTACTAAGAGCATGCAATTTGGAATTATAATTACAATCATTGGGGCATCATGTTGGGGAATATCCGGTTGCTTTGGGCAATATTTATTTCAAGAAAAGGCTGTTACGGCAGAATGGCTTGTAGCAATAAGGTTGGTAGCAGCAGGCAGTTTACTACTTTTGATTGGATTTTTTAAAGATGGTAAAAATAATTTAAGTATATTTAAGGAAAAAAGAGATATACTGAAGTTAATTATATTTTCATTCTTAGGAATGTTAGTATGCCAATATACATATTTTGCTGCAATTCAGTATTCTAATGCTGGTACAGCAACAGTACTTCAATCTACATCACCAATTATTATTTTAATAATATTATGTATTAAACAAAAGAGGCTACCTAATAAAATTGAATTTATTGCTATATTAGGAGCATCAATAGGGGTGTTCCTGTTAGCTACACATGGAAATATTAACAACATAATTATTACTAAATATGCATTAATATATGGAATAGGTGCGGCGATTGGAGCTGTACTTTATAATATACTTGCTACAGATATATTAATTAAATATGGAGTATATCAAGTTGTTGGATATGGAATGTTAATTAGCGGTATTGCATTAAATATAATTGTAAAGCCATGGAAATATGATGTAGTATATGATTTAGGAATGATAAATGCACTTATAGGAGTAATTGTTATTGGAACAGCAATTGCATTTTCTTGCTATTTAAAGGGGGTCAGCATTATAGGTCCATTAAAAGGATCACTAATTGGAAGCATGGAGCCTGTTGTTGCGATTATATCAACAGTTGTGTTTTTAGGATCACCATTTGAATTTATGGATATATTAGGTTTTATATTTATATTAGTGACAGTGACACTTTTATCCTTTAAGAAAGAAAATTAAAATTAGAAGTAAAGAAACTATTTAGTTTGCTAACTTATGTAGTTTTAAGATATTTATAAATGAATGTACAATCAGTAATATAGATTAGATAGTAGTCTATATTTTACTGATTTTTTTTTATTACCATGATAAAATATATATGTAATAAAATGTTTACAAAAATATATTTAGTGAATAAAGGTAAAGCGGAGAGCATTATGTATAAAATTTTAATTGTAGATGACGAAAAAATTGAAAGAAGAGGAATAAAATCTTTACTTAAAAAACTTAATATAGAATTAGAGATTCATGAGACATCGAATGGTAAGGAAGCGTTGGAATATTTATTAGAAAATGAAATAGATATTTTATTTACAGATATAAAGATGCCATTTATGGATGGAATTGAACTTATAGAAAATGTTAAGAATAATAATCTTGACATAAAAATAGTCATATTTAGTGGATATGAAGAATTTGAATATGCAAAGTTTGCAACAAAGATGGGGGTACAAGACTACATATTGAAACCAGTTAATCCAAAAGAATTTGAAGCAACAGTGCTTAAAATTATAAATAATTTGAATTTAGAAGTAGATGAAAGAAATAAAAAGAATAAGAACTTAAAGTTTATGAAGGAGCAGCTTTTAAAATCATTACTAGATGGGATGCCGTTAGATATTGTTGAAAATAAAGCATCTGAACTTATAGATTTATCTGTTGTTAAGAAAAGTAATAGATTAATACTGTTAGATTTTAATGATCAAATTACAGATAATCAATATGAAAGAATAAAAGATGTAATTGAAGAAAATATAAAAAGTTCTTTTGACTATTTAAAATTAAATCCTAAACAAATTTTATTAATATTTAGTTTTAATGAAAATACTTTAATTTATGATCTTGTAAATAGAATTCATAATAGCATTATAGACAAATTAAATATTAAGTTATATATTTCTATTAGTAATAGATTTGAAACTATTGAGAAAATTTCAGAATGCTATAAAAAGATTCAACTCTTAATAGAAAAAAAGTTTTATAATACTGATAAAAATATTTTTTTTGAAGATGAAATAATAAGTAATAGCGATATGGTAATTAAATTAGATGATGATGCTATTTTAAAACAAATTAGACAAGATATTAAATTAAAAAATATTTATTCAATAAAAAAGCAGTTTAATTATCTATGTGAAAAGTATAGTAGTGATGAAAATTTTTCCCCTGTATACGTTAAATTTATATTCTCCAGCTTATTAAAGGAATTTTTTAAAAGTATACCAGAAATTAATGAAAATAAGTTAAAAGAAGATATAGATAAGATATATAAATGTGATGATTTCTTTGGTGTGATGGAAATAATAAATATGTACTTAAAACGAATAGAAAAACTATTTTTAGATAATCCGGTAATGATGCATAGGGAGATAGAATCTATTAAGCAATATATCTATGAAAATTATAACAAGGATATAAGTGTTGAACAACTAGCAGAGAGGGTATGTTTAGCACCAAATTATTTAAGTTCTGTCTTTAAAAAAGAGACAGGGGAAAATTTAAGTAAATTCATTAAATCCTATAGAATGAATAAAGCAAAAGAAATGTTAGATAATACTTATGAAAAAATTGTTAATATTAGTAATGCTGTTGGTTATCCAAATGTATCTTATTTTTGCCAAATCTTCAGAGAGTATTTTGGAGTAACTCCTCAAAAATATAGGGATAAAGGTGAAATTCATGAAGAGAATGATTAAATTCTTTCGTAATATGAAATTTAGATACAAATTAATAACAACTTATATATTACTTGGCATTATTCCCATGACTATAATGGGATTGGTTTGGTACAATCAGACACGAACTATATTGATGAAGCAAGAAAAGAGTAGTATAGAGAACTATTTAACTCAAGCGGTTTCGAATATGGATAACCAATTGAGAATTTATAATAATTTATCAGATTATATAGCATTTAACCAGCAGATATCTCATGTTGTTAGTCATGAATATGATAGCTACTATGATATGTATAATCAATTTTCTAATGTGCTTGACCCGATGCTTGCTTCACTAAAATACTTCCATAGTGATATAAATCAAATCACAATATACACAAAAAATAATGTTGTAAAACATAATACAACTCTTGCACCAATTACAGAAATAGAGAATGAAGATTGGTACAAGATTATTAAAGGAAATAATGATATTCATTGGTTTGTATCTCAAGATGAAAAGAAAGTATTTTGTGCAAGAAATATACCCACATTAGAAAATAATTATGAAGTGGGAGTACTTTATGTACAAGTAGATTATGAGAAACTATTTGAATCATTTAAGCAAATGAATGATTCTAATTATGGAATATTTATAATGGACGAGTTAGGAAATAATATATTTAATTTTGATCAATTTGAAGATCCTAATAAGAGCAGGAAAATGACATTTGATGAGTTCAATAAAGGTATAGGAAAAGAAAATATATATACAATAGTAACAGCTCATTCTGTGAATAATAATTGGACAGTAAGCTTATATAAACCACAAAAATTAATTTATGAATCAACTAATTTTATGATCACAGGTAATGTAATAGCAATTATGTTACTTATAGTATTTTCAATAATAATAACATCAGTTTTATCTAAAGTAATGGTGAGCGGACTTGAAAAGCTAAGAGCAAATATGGAAGAAGTAGAAAAAGGAAATATGGAGATAACAGTTAAAAGCAATAATGAAGATGAGGTTGGTGCTTTAATACGGGGGTTTGAAAAAATGATTTTACAGATAAAAGCACTAATTGAAGATGTTTATGAGAGTAGGTTAATTCAAAAAGATTATGAGATGAAAGCATTGCAGGCACAAATTAACCCACATTTTTTATATAACAGTTTATCTCTTATAAACTGGATGGCTTTAGAAACTGATCAAGAAGATATAAGCAAAATCACTTTGAGTTTATCAACATTTTATCGTACAGCATTAAATAAAGGAAAAAATATATTGAGAGTCAGAGATGAAATAAAAAATATGAGATCATATTTAGATATACAGTTAATGATGCATGATTATGAATTCGATGTTGATGTACAGGTAGAAGAAGATATTTTAGATTACAATATACTTAATCTTATTCTTCAGCCTTTAATTGAAAATGCTATTAATCATGGAATAGATTTAAAGACAAATGGACGTGGATGTATAAAAATAATAGGAGAAAAACAAAATGATGAAATAGTACTAATAGTTTCAGATAATGGAGTTGGAATGTCTAATGAACAGGCTGAAAGCATTTTGACCAATAAATCCAATGGATATGGAGTTAAAAATGTTAATGAAAGAATTAAACTATATTATGGTGAACAGTATCAGCTTAAAATAGAAAGTGACATAGGCATTGGAACAAAAGTTAAAGTGACAATTCCAATACGTAAATAAATGAAATTAATATATAAAATATAGAGTTCAGTATGCTGATAGAGATGAATCTAAGTAATTTTAGATTCATCTCTATTTTTTATGTAGATTTATAAAAGAACAAAGAAAAGTGATATGTTTCTTAAATTATTTATATTTACCCTTTAAAGTGAAAAATTTAAAATTAAAGAGTAAAGAGAATACGGTTTCAAGAATACGATTTTATAAAGATATATGGAGGGAAAATTATGAAGATTAAAAAAATGCTATCACTTGTTTTAACAGCATCAATGTTATCTGCAACTATGATAGGTTGTGGTAGTTCTAATGCTGAAGGAGATGGACAAGCAGCATCTAATTCAGCATCTGGTGATCCGATTACATTAAAAGTATGGGCACCACAAGAAGATCAGAAAGCAGCAGAAGGATATCCCAATGGTGTTATTCCTTATTTATGTGAAAAATTTAAAGAACAACATCCAGAGTGGAATCTTAAGTTTGAATATGGAGTTATGTCAGAAGCTGATGCAGCAACAAGTTTAATGAAGGATTTAGATGCTGGAGCAGATGTATTTATGTATGCAAATGATCAAATACCTAAGTTAGTTGAAGCTGGATCTATTGCAAAATTAGGCGGCAAAACTGTTGATGATATAAAAGCTAATAATAGTGAGTCTATGTTAGGCTCAGTTACTTATAATGATGGAGTATATGGTGTTCCATATACATCTAATACTTATTTCATGTTCTATGATAAGAGTAAATACACAGAGGATGAAGTAAAGAATTTAGATACTATGATGGCTAAAGATTTAGGAAATGGTGTTTACAATTTCGCATATCAATTAGGTAACAGCTGGTATTTAGCACCATTCTTCTATGCAGCTGGTGGTGAATTATTTGGACTAGATGGTACTGATGCAGACGCAGGTACAACTTTTGGAGATCATCCAGAAGCTACAGAATATTTAGTTGACTTAAAGAGCAATCCTAAATTCTTCTCTGATCCAGATGGTGCAGCATCTGTTACAAAGATAAAAGAAGGTACTTTAGGTGCATTTGTATCAGGCTCATGGGATGCAGCAGCAGTAAAAGAAGCTTTAGGCGATAATTTTGGAGTGACAAAATTACCTACTATAACCTTGAACGGAAAAGAAAGTCAATTGCTTTCTTTTGCTGGTAGTAAAGCAGTTGGTGTTAATCCAAAATGCAAAAACATGGAGCAAGCAGTAGCTTTAGCAGCTTACTTAGGTGGAGAAGAATCCCAAAAAGCTCACTTTGAAGTTAGAGGTTATGCTCCAACATGGAAATCAGTTGCTGATCTTGAAAATGTTAAATCAGATCCAGTAGTTTCAGCACAAATTACAGAAATTAATGAAGCATCAAAAACACAACCAATGGTTAAGAAGATGGATGATTACTGGACACCTGCTGAATCATTAGGAAAATCTATACATCAAGGAGACGTAACAAAAGCTAATGCAGCAGAAGCTACAAAGCAATTTGGTGATAGTGTTAATAAGTAAAAGTAAGTAGGCTAATAGGCAAAGGAGGGGAAAAAGTGGATATAGCAAAAGTTAAGAAATCTAAAGTTAATGATTTCTATACAGAATATACTGTTCAAAATGCAATAAAAAAAGGAGATATATTTACAAGGCTTTCAATGATTATTCTTGGAGCAGGTAACTTTGCTAGAAAAGAATTTATAAAAGGTATCCTATTTTTATTATCAGAATTTACATTTATAGGAATTATGGTATCAGAAGGATTTCATGCATTATACATGATGATTTCTTTAGGAGAAAAAGTAACAGGTGAAGTATTTAATGAAAAAACTCAAGTTTATGAATATGCTATGGGGGATAACTCCATGCTTATTTTGCTTTATGGAGTAATTACTTTTTTTGCTATTTTTGGATTTATAATTATATGGAGAGCAGGTGTTAAATCTGCATACAAGGCACAGGTTAAAAAAGAACAAAGCAAACATATTCCTACTTTTTTAGAAGAAATGAAAACTTACTCAGATAGCTGTATACATAAGACATTGCTGTTTTTCCCTATAATGGGAGTTATTATATTCACAGTTATGCCTTTAGTATTTATGATGAGTATGGCATTTACAAATTATGATCGTGATCATCAACCACCAGGAAACCTATTCCATTGGGTTGGATTAGTAAACTTCGGAAGAACTTTAAGTTTTACAGGAGATTTAGGAAAGACATTCTGGCCAGTGCTTGGATGGACAATAGTTTGGGCAATTTTTGCTACAGGGCTTAATTATATATTAGGAATGATTTTAGCAATTATTATTAATCGTAAGGATACAAAGTTTAAATCATTTTGGAGGTTTGGATTTATATTATCTATTGCAGTTCCTCAATTTGTAAGTTTATTAGTTGTGAGAACAATGCTACAGCCAGAAGGGGCTGTTAATATTCTATTGAGGAATATAGGAGTTTTAGCAGCAGGACAATCACTTCCATTTCTTACAAATGTAACATGGGCACGTGTTACTGTAATTATAATTAACTTATGGGTTGGTATTCCATATACTATTTTGACTATGACTGGTATACTTCAAAATATTCCAACAGAGTTATATGAAGCAGCTAGAATAGATGGTGCAAGCTCAGTTACTATATTCTTTAAAATAACATTACCATATATGTTATTCATCACTGGACCATCATTAATAACAACATTTGTTGGTAATATTAATAACTTCAATGTAATTTATCTTCTAACAGCAGGATTACCAGCAACTATGGATTATTATAAGATGACTGCAGGTAAGACAGATTTATTAGTTACTTGGTTATATAAATTAACAATAGATAATAAGGACTATAACTTAGGAGCTGTTATTGGTATTTTAGTATTTATAATTACAGCAACAGCATCAATTATAACATATAGAAGAACTAATGCTTATAAGAATGAGGAGGGATTCCAATAATGAATAAAAAGAAATTAATCAATATATTTGTTCATTTATTTCTAGCATTATTAGTTATTGTGTGGGTTCTGCCAATTATATGGATAATTTTAATTTCATTTAGAGGCGAACAAGGAGCTTATACAAGTACAGTTTTACCTAAAACATATACAATTAATAATTACGTTCGTTTATTTACAGAAACTGATATGTTTAATTTTCCACTATGGTTTAGGAATACATTTATCGTTGCTTGTTTTAGTTGTGTAATATCTACATTCTATACATTATCTGTATCATATGTTATGTCTAGAATTAGATTTAAGATGAGAAAGAAATTAATGAATATAGCTTTAGTATTAGGAATGTTCCCAGGATTCATGGCTATGATAGCTGTATACTATATATTAAAGGGAGTTGGACTTACTACAGGAGCATTAAAGTTAGTGGCATTAGTGCTTGTATATTCAGGAGGAGCTGGGCTTACATTTTATGTTGCCAAAGGATTCTTTGATACAATTTCAAAATCAATTGATGAGGCAGCATATATTGATGGATGTACAAAATGGCAGGTTTTCACTAAGATAACTATTCCATTATCAAAGCCTATTATTGTACAAACAATCTTGTCTGCATTTATAGCTCCGTGGATGGATTTCATTTTTGCTAAAGTAATAGCAGGTTCTGAATCTAAATACTACACTGTTGCAATAGGGCTTTGGAATATGCTTGAGAAGGAAAATATAACGAATTATTATACTAGATTTGCGGCTGGAGCAGTACTTGTATCAATTCCAATTGCTATTTTATTCTGTTCTATGCAGAAATATTATATGGAAGGTAGTACTGGTGCAGTAAAAGGATAAATTCTAATATGTGTAATTCAGCAAATTAAAAAAAGCCTTCGGGCTTTTTTTTAAGCTTTCCATATTTGGATTATTAAATAAAAAATTATAAATATTGCTAGAAGATGTAGTTTAGTCTATTATGAAAATAGTAAAGACTATGAATTCTGGAGGGAGAAAGATGAGAAAAAAATTTAGCTTAGTGATTATTATTTTCTATATTATGTCTGGTATTAATGGATGCTTTAGTACAAGTAATGCGGAAAAGAAAGTCGCTGATAAAACAAAACAGTATGAAGAAGCATGTAGTACTCCCTTTGGAAGATATCCAGAAACTATTACTTATACTTTAGGTAAAATGACTGGTGTAAATAATTCAAATATGCCTGCTGGTGATACTTATGAAAATAATGCATACACAAGATATTTAAAAGAAAAATTAAATGTTCAAAATATAGATGCTTTTGAGGCTACGGATAATGATTATAATAACATGATAACCATGGCTATATCTTCTAAAAATATTCCAGATGTTATGTTAATTGATGATTATGAATACTTAAAATTGTTAGTTAAGAATGATATGATAGAAGACTTAACTGAAGTATATAAAGAATGTGCTAGTGATAGAATTAAAGCAATTTATTCAGGTTATGGAGATACTGTTTTTAATAATATAACTTTTAATGGTAAATTGATGGCATTACCTGAAACTAATATAGAATATGGACCTAACTTACTATGGCTTAGAAAGGATTGGATGGACAAGCTTGGACTAGAGCCACCAAAGACATTAACTGACGCTGAAAATATAATTAGACAGTTTATAGAAAAAGATCCAGGAGAAAATGGATCGGGTAAAACAATTGGATTAGTATGTTCTCCTGAAATAACAAGTAAGAATGGGTATAGCTATATGACACAAGCAGATATTATATTTGCTAATTTTAATTCTTATCCAAAACAATGGATTGAAGATGAGAATGGAAATGCTGTATATGGATCGGTACAACCAGCAGCAAAAGATGCTTTAGCACATATGAATAAATTATATAATGAAGGAATTTTAGATAAACAATTTCTATTGCGTGCACAAAATAATATTGAAGAATTAATTATAAATGGGTAATGTGGTTCTTTTTTTGGATTATGGTGGGCACCAAACAATCCGTTAATTGAATCAAAGAGAGTAAATGAAAAAGCAGATTGGCAGCCATATCTTATTTCAACTAATGCAGATGGAAGTACAAGTTTTTGTACACAAAACCCTAGCAGCAAATATTTAGTTGTTAGAAAGGGCTATAAACATCCTGAAATTGTAATGAAGATAAATAGTGTGCTTTTTGATTATTTAAGATGTACAGATGAATCTTTAAAAGAAATTGGAGATTATTATAAGGAAAATGTGGACCCGACAGCTAGACCATTAGGAATAAATGTAGATTATCAAGATGCATTAATACGAGGTTATGAAAATATAACAAATGCATTAAATGATAAAATAGAGCCATACAGCTTACAGCTAATAGAATATTCGTATTATGAACAATGCAAAAGGTATTTAGAGAATCCAGATGATGCTTCTTTAGAGGATTGGGCTGCATATACCTCGAGAATAACATCAACCTCTGTATTATATAATGCCAATTTAAAGAGGGTTAAGGGAGTCTTTTTTGGAGAAACGGATACTATGACGAGAATCTGGTGGAAACTAGAAGAATTAGAGAGTGAGGCTTATCTTAAGATAATAACAGGAGAAGAACCTATAGATTATTTTGATAAATTTTCTGCTGAGTGGTACAAGCAAGGTGGAGATAAGATAGTTGAAGAAGTTAATAAAGAAGTTAAATCATATAAAGAACAAAAAAATGTAAGTAATTAATTTAGAGAGGAATATAATATGAAATTCATTTATGGAAAAAATGATTGGAGTACTATTGAAAGAGGAGAAGAAAACTGCTACCTGTTAACAAACGGGTTAGGCGGTTTTTCTTCATTAACAATGATAGGATCTAATGCAAGAAATGATCATGCGCTATTAATGGCATGTCTAAAAGCACCTAATAATAGATACAATATAATTTCTAATTTAGGACAAAGAATAAAAATAAACCATGTTTATATTGATTTTAGCAGCCAAAAATATTTAGATTCTAAAAATAATAGATCAGGATTTAATTATCAAAGCAAATTTTCTTTTGAAGACATACCAGAATGGACATATCATATCCATGGTGTAGAAATAATAAAGAAGGTTGCCATGAGGCAAAATAAAAATACTGTAGCAATTACTTATGAGATAAATAATTTTACGAACTATGAAGTAGAATCTGAAATAACACCATATATGGAATTTATAAAAAAAGGAGCTATTCTTTCTTTAGATCAGCAGTTTTATATTAATGAGAATGAAATAAAAAGTAATAACATAAATCTTTATTATAAAACTAATGGGAAAGTATCAACTTATCCTACAGAGCATGAAGAAAATTTGTTGTTTGAACACGATGAACGTGATGGAAGGGAAAGACATGGAAATGTTGCACATAATCATAAAATACATTTTAATGTTAGACCTAAAGAATCAAAAGAATTTTATATTGTGTATAGCACAGAAAAAATAAATGATACTGCTGAGAAAATAATAGATGAGTCAGTGGAGTATAGAAAACAATTAATAAAAACAGCAGATATGAATCATGATATTGCTAATATGTTAGTTAAAAGTGCAAATCAATTTGTTGTCAAAAGGGAATCAACAAAAGGTAAATCGATTATAGCAGGATACCCGTTTTTTGAAGACTGGGGAAGAGATGCTATGATTGCATTGAGTGGATGCTGCATAGCAACAAAGCAGTTTGAAGATGCAAAAAATATATTTAGAACATTTATGCACTACTGTAAAAATGGAATTATGCCTAATATCTTTCCAGAAGGTAATAATGAAGCAATGTATAACACAGCAGATGCTTCACTTTTATTTATTAATGCTGTTTATGAATATTATAAAAGTTCTAATGATGTAGAATTTATTAAAGAAGCATATCCTGTAATGCAAGAAATTATTAATTGCTATAAAAATGGAACTGACTTTGATATTAAAATGGATGTTGATGGTTTAATTCAAGCAGGAAGTGGTTATGATCAGGTTACATGGATGGATGTAAGAATAGATGATATTCTTCCAACACCTAGACATGGCAAGCCAGTAGAAATAAATGCTTATTGGTATAGTTCTCTTATGATTATGAATGAATTATCAAATTTAATAGGAGAAAAAGATCAAGAATATATAAAGCTTGCAGACTTAGTAAAAGAAAGTTTTACAAAGAAATTTTGGAATGCAGGAAAAAACTGCTTAAAAGATGTTATTTCTGGAACAGATGCAGATAATCAAGTTAGATGTAATCAAATATGGACAGTATCAATGCCATTTACAATGCTTGAAAGAGAAAAAGAGAAGAAGGTTGTACAGACTGTATTTGAAAAATTATATACTCCATATGGGCTAAGAACATTATCTATGGATGATAAAGAATTTAAAGGATTTTATGGAGGAGAGCAGTTAAAAAGAGATTTGGCATATCATCAAGGAACCGTATGGGCATTTCCACTTGGAGCATATTACATTGCATACTTAAAAGTAAATGATTATTCAAAAGAAGCAGTAAATATAGTTGAAAATCAGCTCGAAGTTATGGAAGCATGTTTAAGAGAGGGATGTATAGGTCAAATCCCTGAAATCTATGATGGAAATAATCCTACTATTTCAAAAGGATGTTTCGCACAGGCATGGAGTGTAGCTGCAATATTAAGAGTATATAAAGTAATAGAAGAAAGGGGGATATATTAATATGACTCCTTTAGAACTTAAAAGATACTATTCATCAGAAGAATTTAAAAACAAGTATATATATAATGAAAAAGACCTAGGTATTACTTATTTGAAAGACAAGACTGTATTCAAATTATGGGCACCAACAGCAGCAGAAGTTGTTATTAGATTATATAATGCTGGAAGCGATGAAGAAGCAGACTCTAAACAACTTAATTCATTTAACATGAAGAAATCAGATAATGGAATATGGGAAAAAGAAATAGAGGATGACTTAGATGGGGTGTACTATGATTATAGGATAAAAATAGATAATGAAGTCTTTGTTAGTGCAGATCCATATGCAATTGCATGTGGAGTAAATGGAAATAGAAGTATGGTTATAGATTTAAATAAAACAGATCCTACTGGATGGAATGAGGATAGTCATACAAGAGCACAAGTCGACTGTCCAATAATATATGAGCTTCATATAAAGGATTTTTCTTATGATAAAGCCAGTGGAATAAGTGATAAATATCGAGGAAAATATCTTGCTTTTACTGAGAATGGAACAACATTGAATAATGATAATGTTCATAAAACAGGAATTGATTATTTAAAGGAACTTGGAATTACTCATGTTCATATTTTACCTGCATTTGATTATGCATCTGTTGATGAAAGTAAAGATGATAACCAATTTAATTGGGGGTATGATCCTCTTAATTATAATGTTCCAGAAGGTTCATATTCTACTAATCCATTTAAAGGAGATGTAAGGATTAGAGAATTCAAAGAAATGGTATTAGCGCTTCACAATGCAGGAATAAGTGTTGTTATGGATGTTGTATATAATCACACTTATTCTTTAGATTCATGGTTTCAAAAGACAGTTCCGTATTATTACTATAGACAAAATGAGGATGGAACACTTTGCAATGGCTCTGCTTGTGGTAATGATACTGCTAGTGAGAGAAAAATGTTTGGTAATTATATGAAGAATTCTATTCTTTATTGGGCTGATGAGTATCACATTGATGGTTTTAGATTTGATTTAATGGGACTTCACAATGTAGAATTAATGAATGAGATTAGGCAAGAGTTAGATAAACTTCCAAATGGAAAGAATATTCTAATGTATGGAGAGCCATGGGCTGCAGATGAATCACCAATGGAGGAAAATGCTATTCCAGCTCTTAAGAAAAATATTGATAAACTTGATGAAAGAATAGCAATATTTTGTGATAGCACAAGAGATGCCATTAAAGGGCATGTATTTTATGGTGAAGTACCTGGCTTTGTAAATGGCGGAGAAGGTTTTGAAGAAGATATTAAATCATCTGTAAGGGCTTGGTGTAATAGTGTTGAGGAATGGAATCCAAAATCACCAAAGCAAATTATTTCTTATGTATCAGCACATGATAATTTTACTCTATATGATAAATTAATGGAGTGCTTAAAAACAGAGAAAGATTATCGTAAAACAGATAAAGAGTTAATAAGAATTAACAAGTTAGTTGCAGCTATAGTATTTACTTGTCAAGGAACTGTGTTTTTTCAAGCAGGAGAGGAATTTGCACGTACAAAATTAGGTGAAGATAATAGCTATAATTTATCACCAGAACTTAATAAGCTTGATTGGACTAGAGCATATGAATATAGTGATCTTGTAGAATATTACAAAGGACTTATTAAAATTAGAAATAACTTCTCTGCGTTTTATAATGGAAAATTAGATAATGTAGATAGAATAAAGTTTCTACCAGTGACACATAAGGGGGGTGTAATTTATACACTACAAAGTGATGATGGAACTGATGACTTATGGAATGAGGTTTACGTAGCATATAATAGTACAGTAGAAAATATAGAAGTAACTCTTCCAAATGATAAATGGCAGGTATTAGCTGATTCAGAAAGCTCATCTAAATTTGAAAAAGATGAATATGTATCAGGTACAATAAAGATACAGCCTCAATCAGCATTAATTTTAGGAAGATAACTAAGCTAGTATTTGTATTTAAAATAATAGCTTAATTTAAGAAAAATATATAAGCACAGAAATTAAGCTTGTCCTTGATTTCTGTGTTTTATGTTGTATAATTTTTTACGAAGGGGGCAAGTTGTATCATGAATAAAAAGAGGCAGATGTCAGAAACGTTTAGACTAGGAATATTATTGGCTATTGTTGGTGGATTTTTAGATGCATATACTTATATATCAAGAGGTGAAGTATTTGCAAATGCACAAACAGGTAATATTGTACTTTTAGGATTGAATATTGCAGAAGGAAATTTTAAAAATTCAATATATTATTTGATTCCAATATTGTCTTTTGCCTTAGGCGTTGTAATATCGGAAGTTATCAAAAGTAAATATAAAGATAGCAATCATATTCATTGGAGACAGATAATAATAGTGATTGAAATAATAATTTTATTTATTGTTGGATTTGTTCCATCAGGTAATATGAATGTAATTGTGAATGTTGCTATTTCTTTTGTATGCTCAATGCAGGTAGAGAGTTTTCGTAAAGTACATGGAAATGCATTTGCAACAACTATGTGTACAGGCAATCTAAGAAGTGGAACAGAGCAACTTTATAAGTATAAAAAAACTAAGGATAAGAGTATGTTACATAGGACTCTTCAGTATTATGGGATAATACTATTTTTCATACTAGGAGCTGCTATTGGAGCCTTAGTAACAAAACTGTTTAATGAGAAGTCTGTGTTATTTTGTTGTATTATTTTGTTAGTAGCTTTTGCCATAATGTTTAAAGAGGAGATAGAAAACAAAATATAATAAAGATTATTTTAAATAAGATAACTATAAAAAATTATAGAAAATTAGACAAGTCCCAATAAGTCTAATTTTCTATTAAGTAGCAGTTGTTCATTATTGAACTAATTCTTAAAAATTTGTAATGACATAATTGCCTTAGTGATTTTTTTATTCTTTAGGAAATTATATTGATGGACAATCTGTGGATGAGGTACCCATTGAGGGTATAAACTGTTTTGAAAAATATTGCAATAAACTAATGTCATTTAACCTAAAGAATAAAAAAATAAAATATATGCGCTTGGCCTTTTCTTCGGCAAGCTCAGAAAATCCAGAATGCGCTGAAAAAAAATCGACGGCTAAAGGATTTTCTTGAATTTAAGTTACTGTATTCTATTGAATTTATATTTTATAGGGGATTATATCATAGTCGCCTTGGCGATTTTTTTATACATAATTTTTTTGTGCACCAGAGGTGATTATTTAAATATAATTACTCTCACTATCTTAAAACTCTGATACATAATTGTTTCAAATCATTGTAAGAGAAATGCAATTTAAAATAAGGAAATTTGTTTAGGTACATATTTAGATTTATAATCTGATATAATATCATTCATTTCATATAAAATACCAAGCTTTTCACATTCATTCTTAAAAGAATAATAAAGGTTATTTGCATTAGGTGAACCACAAGCATATGAATTTTTATAGTGATTAATATATTTAAATTTAATATTAGGAAAAGACTCATCTAATTTCTTAAAAAAGTAATCACGTTGATTGTTTCTAAGGGTAACTCCAAATGCAGGAAATATAAATTTTGCTCCACATTCTTTAGCCTTATGTACTATATTAATAATGTTTTCTTTATTATCATTGATAAAAGGAAGAATAGGCATTAATAATATTCCTGAATAAATTCCAGCTTGCGATAATTTATCAATTGCTTTAAATCGTTCAGATGATGGATTAACATTTTGCTCAATTTGACTAGATAAACTATTATCAAAAGTAGTGATGGTTATCTTGCAAATAAGAGGAGAGTGTTCCTTTATTCTTTGTAAAATATCAATATCTCTGCAGATTAAGCTGCTTTTTGTGGCAATAGCAACTCCAAATCCATAATTATTCATAAGGCTGAGCGCATTTCTAGTAAGTTCATATTTTTTTTCAAAAGGATTATATGGATCACTCATGGAGCCGGTAAAAATGACTCCGGTTTTGATTTTATGCCGAAGTTCTCTTTGAAGAATAATTGAGGAATTTTCTTTTGCACGAACAGTGTCAAAATTATCTACACCATAACAATCACTTCTACTATCACAATAAATACATCCATGACAGCAGCCTTTATAGATATTCATAGTATAATCTGTTCCAAACCAGGATGAGTCTTTTGTTCGAGTTAATAGTGTCTTAGCAGGAATATAATTCATAATTCACCTCATAATAAGAGGTTGCGCATTAAATAATCTGCGACAACCATTTTATATTTGTAAGTGCTACAGCTACTTCCAACGTTTTAAATTAGGGAAGAATTGCTGCATGATGTTTCTAGCTTTTTCTTCACTAATATCTTTATTAGCATTTACCATATGTGGTATGCAAAATTCAATCATTTCGTTCATTGATATATCAGCTGTAAATTTACCATCCTTAAAGCAATAAGTACAATACTCATTATTTTTGCTGCCATCAGAATTTGTGCCTAAAACATCAGTGTTAAGTGGCATTCCACAGCTTTGACAATAAGATACATTTTGATTTTCCATAAATAATAACCTCCAAAATTAAATTTATTTGTTAAAGATATTATAATGGGTTTAATATGACAACAATATGTCATATTAAAAAGTTAATTTAGTATTTATTAATCATTTTATTTAGTCTGACTTTGATAATATTTCTAACATATTCAGGTTCTAAGACAGTAGCATCAGGACCAAAAGAAAGAATATATGAATAGATCCATTCACCTTGAGGATATGATGCAGATACTGTAAATGTATTATCATCATTTACGGTTATTTGATCGTAATCAAACTCATCGTAAACACGATAAGACTGAGAAGAATTTATATTTAATTTTAAATTTACAATATCATGATTTTTTTCTAAACTTCTAGATTCAAGTTGAATTTCAGGAAGTTTTCTTATGAAAGTTTCATCTGATATAAATAGATTTTTGATTCTGCTTAATCTAAATATTCTGTAGCTTTCTTTTAATTTACAAAATGCTTTTAGATACCAGTTTTTATCTTTAAACCATAATTGAAGTGGCTCAACTGAACGAGTAGTTTTTTCACCATAACTACTGTAATAATCAAAGGAAACTACTTTAGTATTTAAAATAGCATGTTTTAAGAGAGAAAAATTTTCTTCAGAATTTGAATTCCATCCAGAAAAATCTATTTCAATCCAATTGGTATTAGTTGTACCAAATAAATTACTGAGTTTAGAAAGAACAGAATTATTATCCTTATAATTTGTGGCTTGAAGGCTTTTAAGTGCACATAATATTTCATTTTGCTCATCTTCTGAAAGGATAGATTTATTTAGTATGAAACTATCTAATAAGCCTATTCCACCACCTTTTCCTTTACTTGTGTATATAGGAATTCTACATTCACATAAAGTATCTATATCTCTATATATAGTTCTTTGAGAGACTTCAAAGTGTTCAGAAAGTTCTTTTGCTGTTATGCTTTTTTTATTTAATAAAATATATACTATTTCAAATAGTCGATTTATTTGCATATAATTTACCTACTTTATAGAATTACTTTTTATTGAGGTGTATAAATGAAGCAAAACTGACGAATCATATTGCTACTAATTAATTTCATATTCCATTTAAATTAATTTACCTGTTATACTAACTATATTCTCACAATTACTATGACGGGTAAAGTGATTATGAGATATTTTTGAAAAAATAATTTAAATCGGTAGTATGTAACGATTAAGAAAACTAATTAATATAATAATTAGCATATAAAAAACTATTCTATATAATTGAATAATATTAGTATATCTGATATATTATGGTTAATTGGATTTTGATAGATAAGAAAAGGTATGGTATTAAACAGGCAATGAAACTAAACAAATATTAGTTTTTATTGTTTTAAAAAACACAATGAAATTAATAAAAAGGAGATTCGCTATGTTAGTTGCACTTGCACAAATGGATTTAGCTTGGGAAGATTTTAATACAAATATTAATAGGGTGAAGACATTTACTAAAGAAGCAAGCTCAAAAAACGTTGAACTTATTTTATTTCCAGAAATGTGTTTAAGCGGATTTACAAATAATATTAGTTCATTAGAAAAAAGTGAAGATGAAATAATAGAAACAATAAAAAATATAGCCGTTAATAATAAAATAAATATGGGACTTGGATTTGCACTTAAAGTTGATAAAAAAGGCGAAAATAAATATACTATTATATCAAAGTCTGGAGAGGTATTAGCTAATTATACTAAAATTCACCCATTTACTTTTGGCGGAGAAGATAAAATATATTCTAAGGGTGACCATATAGATATTTGTAAAATAAATGAATTTAAAATTGCCCCATTTATATGCTATGATTTAAGATTTCCAGAAATATTTCAAATTGCATCTAAAGAAGCACATATTATAACTGTAGGAGCAAGCTGGCCAAAAGCTAGAGAAGATCATTGGATATCATTATTGAAAGCACGTGCAATAGAAAATCAATGTTATATTTTTGGAATAAACAGAATTGGGGTAGGAGATGATTTAGAATATAATGGGGCATCTGTTTTTGTATCACCTACTGGTGAATTCTTGAATGATGTGAATTCTAAAGAAGGAATCATCATAAAAAATATAGAATTAGATAAGATTAATAAAGTAAAAAAACAATTTAATATTAAAAAGGATAGAAGAGAAGAGCTTTATTACAAGTTAGGGGGAAATTAGATATAATGGATAAATTAATTAGACTTGCTACTATAGAAGATGGTGCAGAAATATTAGGTATTTATAAGCCATTTATAACAGATACCACAATAACTTTTGAATATGAAGTACCTTCATTAGAAGAATTCGAAGATAGAATGGAAAATATTCAAAGCATATATCCATGGTTTGTATGCGAATTTGATAATAAGATTGTTGGATATGCGTATGCATCTAAATTTAATGAAAGAGCAGCATATGATTGGTCTGTTGACTTTTCTATATACATAAGCCCAGAATATCAAAGAAGAAATATAGGAAAAGCATTATATGATGCATTATTAAAAACTTTGAAAATACAGGGATTTTGCAATGCATATGCATTGATCACATCACCGAACATTAAAAGTGAAAGCATACATAGATCTTTAGGATTTAAAGAAATTGGAGTATGTAAAAATGTTGGATATAAAATGGGGGAATGGCATGATGTAAAGTGGTTTGAATTAGAGTTTGCAAAGCATGATGCTAAACCATATAAACCTAAGACTATTGATGAAATTAAAGAAACAAAAGAATTTATAGAGATATTAGAAGAAGCTAAGCAGATAATAAAATAAATTTCAGTTCTAATAATCACCAATCAGACTAACAGTTATTAGAAAAATATAACAACTGGTGTTAATATAATATTAATACATGTCGTAATAATATTTATTAGATGTGAGTGATTTTTATAATATTAGATTTAATATAAAATTATTGCAAGATGATTATTGTTTAAGAGAATAAAGGAGGAATAGAGTATGCCATTTATAGGATCTAAAATTACAGTAAAAGTTTCTAAAGAGAAAAAAGAAATAATAAAGAAAAGATTAGGTGAAGAAATAGAGTTAGTACCAGGTAAGAGTGAAAGATTTTTAATGGTTGGCTTTGAGGATGAATATTCATTATTTTTCTCAGGTGAAGAATTAGAAAAAGGGGCTTTTGTTGAAGTTAAGATTTTTGGAAAATCAAGTAAGGAAGCTTATGATAAATTAACAAAAGCAATATGTTCAATATATGAAGAAGAACTTGGAATTCCTCAAAACAAGATTTATGTTAAATATGAAGAAGTTGAAAATTGGGGCTGGAATGGTAATAACTTTTAATATAATGAAATATATAATATTAAGAAATCCAATGATAAAATCTATATCATTGGATTTTTAATATTTAGAAAAATATTAAAATAATGTTATAAATTTATTGAGAAAAATACGAAAAAATAGTAGAATATAATTCGTGCTGTAAAAAAGTATAGAAAAAATATAGAAGTCTATGTATATTCCAATCTAAAATATATAGAAAAATTAATAATACTAAAGGCAAAATTAAAGAAATTTAATGACGCAAAACTAAAGGAGCTAAGGTGAAAACTATGCTAGCCAGTTACTAATAATTATTATTTTAAATAATAATATTGTTATTTAAATCAGATTTATTGTATAAGGTAATGCTATTTATTCACAGAATAAATAGCATTTTTTATTAAATATAAATGGAAAATGGAGGAATGAATTAATGGCAATAGAAGAAGCATTAGTAGAAGTAAGAAAAATAGTTGAAGATGGAGTAAATATAGAAGGGCTAGCGAAAATACTAGAAATATTAAAGTGTCCATTTCCAATTGAAGTATTAGAGGAGATGGAGTTATACACAGAATATTTACCTAAGAATACAGAAGATAATTACAATAAAGAAAAAAAATATCTACACTTTTTGTGGGATATTTTAGACAAAACTCCTATGTGTATTGTAGCAAACTTTGCAATTCCATTCAGAAGAATACTTGCTAAAAAGTTATTTAAATCATGTGGTAAAAACTTTATTGCAGAAGAGAATGTTAGGTTTAATGTTCCAGATAATATTGAGATAGGGGATAATGCCTTTATAAATAAAGGGGCATTCATAGATTCAAAGGGAGGAATTAAAATAGGAAACTCAGTTGGAATAGGCGAAGGGGTAAATATATTTACTCACTCTCATTCTGAGCATGAACATTCATTAAGAACATACGGAGAAGTTATAATTGATGACTATGCAAAAATATATGCAAATGCAACTATTTTACCAGGAGTCAATGTGGACAAGCAAGGTATAGTAGCAGCATGTGCTTTGGTTAACAAAAATGTAGAAGCTAATTCTCTTGTGGCAGGAGTTCCAGCAAAGAAAGTTAGAGACAGAATTACTTTAGAAAGAAATTCTGATGAACTAAAACATATTTGGCTTAACGAAGGTATCTATCAAGAATAATATAAATAATTTGTTTATAAAAATGGGGGAATAATATGAAAAAGTTTTTTAAAGTTAATATAGAAAATGAGAAGTCTATAAAAAGAAAATTATTAAAAATAGTTTTACCAATAATAATAGGAGGATTAGTAATACTTACGTTAGGAACATATTTAAGTATTAATAGTTTTGTTAAAAGTGAACTAATCGATTCTATGTCAGCAAGACAAAAGGAATCTACTGAAGGCATAAATTTATGGCTAAAATCAAGACTTGCAGAAGTGCAAGAAACTACATATAGTCCTATTTTGAAAGATATAGCTAATAGTGGAGTGGATTTAGATCTATCTGATGAAGAAACTATTAATACTATAGATAAGATAAATCTATCACGTTGGAATTTTGTTAATGCTGAATATCCCAATGAATATTCAGCAATACATATAATGTCCACATTATCTAAAGAACAATGGAAGGATGCAAGTAATGGCGATAAATTAGAAGCAAGATATTACAATGTAGCTAAAGGTGAGAGTGCTACATCACCATGGGCAAAAGGAATTATAGAAGAAGCTTTCTCAAAGTATTCAAGCACAGGAGAGCCATATGACACTATTTTTAAGCCTTCATATTCTGAAGCTTATGATAAGAATATGGTCATGATGGTTTCATGGGTGAAAGATGATAAAAATCAAGTGAAATTAGGAGCAGCAGCAAGCTTAGCAATAGAATCAATAGAACAAAAAGTTAACAGTTTAAAATATGGGAAAAAAGGTTATAGCATGCTTATAGCTGAAGATGGAACATTTATTGTTCATCCAAATAGTGAGTATCCATTAAAGGTTAATATAAATGATGTTGATGATAAAGAAATTCATAAACTTGCAGAAAATATTAGTTCAGAAAAATCAAAAGTAGTTGAATTAGGATATGGATTAAATAAAAAAGTAGCTTTTTGTGAACAGGTTGAGACAACAGGATGGACAGTTATTAATATTGTTGATCAGAATGAACTTTTTTCATCAGTAAATAAGGTTATGATGTTTATTTTAATAATTGCTGTCATCTTAGTTGTTGGACTATCTAGAGCTATATATAAAATATCTAATAAGCTTCTTAATCCTATAGATGATATATGCATATTTGCTGATAAGGTTTCTCAAGGAAACTTAAGTGAGCTTATAGAAATAAAATCAGATGATGAAATCGGAAAAGTAGCAGAAGCATTTAATAATACAATAAAGAATCTTAGAGACTACATATCAGAAATAGATAAAACATTAGATAATGTGGCAAAAGGTAATTTTGACATTAATATTGAATATGAATATAAAGGTGACTTTATAAATATTAAAAAATCATTGATAAATATAATATCTTCTATGAATGAGACTTTTAAGGAAATAAAAGAAGCAACAGTACAAGTAAAAGGTGGATCAGAACAAGTAGCATCAACAGCACAAACATTATCACAAGGGGCGGCAGAACAAGCGAGTGGAATTGAAGAGTTGACAGCATCAATTGGCGAAATTAATGAAGAGGTTCAAAATTCAGCTAACAATGCTAAGGATACTAACAAAATTGCATATGATTTAGGTGAACAGATACAAGGAAGTAATGAAAAAATGAAAGAAATGTTATATGCAATGAATGAAATAGAAAATTCATCTAGAAATATTAAAGAAGTTATAACTACAATAGATAGTATAGCTGAACAAACCAATCTCTTAGCACTTAATGCAGCAATAGAAGCCGCTAGAGCTGGTGAAGCAGGAAAAGGATTTGCGGTAGTTGCTGAAGAAGTGAGAAAATTAGCGGAAGAGAGTTCAAAAGCGGTGAAGAATACTGCAGAATTAATTGAGGGCTCTATGAAATCAGTAGAAAATGGAAAAGTGATAGCAGATACTACAGCAATGTCACTAGTAGAAGTAGTTGATTATACAAAGAATGTTGTAGAGTTGGTTAATAATATAACTAAATCATTAGAAGAACAAGCTTTATCAATAAAACAAATAAATGGTGGAATAGATCAGATAGCAGACGTAGTTCAATCAAATTCAGCAATATCTGAAGAAAGCGCTGCAGCTAGTGAAGAACTATCAGCACAAGCAGAAAATTTAGAGAATATGATTAATAGATTTAAATTAAAAAATATATAATGTTCTTAATTCATGAAAATGGTATTAAATTAATATAAATTTAAAAAGGATTCTATCAAATTTAAGATTTAGTTTGATAGAATCTTTTTTTGATATTTCTTAAAATTGAAATAAAGAAAAATACTTCCATAATAATTATATAAATAAATGGAATATATAATTGCAATTAGTGATTATATTGGCATAAAAAATATTATTTTAATAAAAAGATAGAAAGAATTAATATTTTATTTACAGATTTTAAACTTATGTGATAATATAACACAGGATTAATTGAAAATGATTATCAACAAATGAAGGAGAAATACAATCATGATGATTAATAAAAGGCTGATTGGAATATGCAAAGATTCTAAAAAGTATATGATTCTAACAGTTATAGCGAATATGATTTCAATTATATGTAACATATTAATTGTTATTTTGATTGGTGGATTCATAAATAGTCTTTATTTAGGAGAAAAATTTGCAAATGATTTAACCATGATTAAGGCTATGAAAGATTTCAAAATAACAGATAATATATCATTGTTTAATGGAGTAATTTGTATAGCAATATTACTTATAATTAGATATAGCAGCAACATTTTATATGGAAAGTTCTCACACTTGGCTTCTGCAAATGCAAGGATAACACTTAGAGAATTAATTTATAAGAAATTATTAAGATTAGGACCAGGCTATAGCAATGTTGAAAGTACAGCAGCAGTAGTTCAAATGAGTATAGAAGGTGTAGAGCAGTTAGAGATTTATTTTGGAAAGTACCTTCCTCAATTTTTCTATTCAATGCTTGCACCAATAACATTATTTATTTTTATTTCATTCATTTCATTAAAGGCAGCTTTAGTATTTATAGTTTGTGTACCTTTAATACCATTATCAATAATTGCAATAATGAAGATTGCCAAAAGGATATTAAAAGCATACTGGAAGAACTATTCAAATCTTGGAGGAAGATTCTTAGAAAATCTTCAGGGATTAACTACATTAAAAGTTTTCAATTTAGATGAAGAAAAACATGAACAAATGAATAGTGAAGCGGAAAGATTTAGAAGAATTACAATGAAGGTTTTAAGTATGCAGCTTAATTCTATAAATATAATGGATTTTATTGCTTTTGGGGGAGCTGCACTTGGAACAATTGTAGCCCTTAACCAATTTAGAAATGGTCAGCTTTTAGCTGGTGATTTATTAATTATAATACTCCTTTCTTCAGAATTCTTTATACCTCTTAGATTGCTTGGATCGTATTTTCATATTGCAATGAACGGTATGACAGCATCTGATAGAATATTTGAATTATTAGATAGTGAAGAAAAAGAAAAGAATACAAAAGAAATCACAAATGAATTAGATGATGTAAGTATTGAATTTGAAGATGTAACTTTCAGTTATGATGGTAAAAGAAGAGTACTGAATAATATTAATCTTGAAGTTAATAAAGGTCAGTTAGTAGCAATAGTAGGGGAAAGCGGAAGTGGTAAGAGTACAATAGCTTCGCTTATATTAAACTCATACAGTGCTACAAGTGGGAAAATTAAGGTTAATGATATCAACATAGAAAATATAAGCAGTGATGATTTATATAAAAAGATTTCATTGGTTTCAACTAACAGCTACATATTTAATGGAACTATATTAGATAACTTATTAATGGGGAATAGAAATGCAAAAGATGAAGAAATTGATGATGCATTAAAGAAATCTAGATTAGATGAATTTATAAATTCATTAAAAGATGGTGTTAATACAAATGTTGGTGAAGGTGGAAATTCACTATCTGGAGGTCAGAAGCAGAGATTATCATTAGCAAGAGCAATACTTGCAGATAGAGAAATGATTATATTCGACGAAGCTACATCCAACATAGATGTTGAAAGTGAAGAAGCAATATGGAAAGCTATTTATGAATTAGCAGTTAACAAGACTATACTAGTTATTTCTCACAGATTAGCTAATGTTACAAAAGCAGATAGCATTTATGTAATGAAAAATGGATATTTAGTTGAACATGGAAATCATGAAGAACTACTTAACCTTAAAGGCGAATATTTAAATATGATTAATAAACAAAATGAATTAGAAAATATAAGAAAGAGGTGCTAGGAAGTGAAAAGAAGGTCTGGATTTTCTATAATGAGAAGATTAATTGTTGAGTTAGATTCCTTAGCACCAATCATGGCAATCACTATAACAATGGGTGTCTTAGGATATCTTGCAGCTATTGCAATTGCAGTTTTTGGATCGGTTGCAATAGGAACTACACTTGGAGATATTACATTTATATCATTTAAGAATTCTATTATTGTTATGCTTGTATGCGCAGTATTAAGAGGTCTATTAAGATATGCTGAACAATTATCAGGGCATTATATTGCATTTAAAATATTAGCAATACTTAGAGATAAAGTTTTTACTAAGCTAAGAAAATTAGCACCTGCTAAATTAGAAAGCAAGGAAAAAGGCAATTTAATTTCTCTAATAACTTCAGATATAGAGTTGTTAGAAGTATTTTATGCTCACACAATAGCACCTATAGCAATTGCTATATTAACAAACTTAATAATAACAATTGTATTATATCTAATTAATCCTTTGTTTGGTATTTTAGGTGCGGTATTTTTCTTAATAGTTGGATTTGTAATTCCATATGTCTCATCTATGATAGCAAAAGAAGCAGGTGTAGAGTATAGAAAAGATTTTGCAGAAAGTAATTCATACTTACTTGATTCTTTAAGAGGATTAAAGGAAATATTATTATTTAATAATGGTAAAAAGACACTAGATAAGATAAATGAAAATTCTATTAATTTAAATAAAAGCATGCACAAAATAAAAGATCATGAAGGAATAATAAGAGCGTTAACAGACTTAACGGTTATGATAGCAATATTAACATTTGTAGCAGTAGGATTTGGAGAATATATAAGTGGAAGTATAAGCTTTAGTGAAATGATAATAGGAATAGTTATTATAGCATCATCATTTGGACCTGTAGTTGCATTAAGCAATTTATCAAATAATCTGCTTCACACATTTGCGTGTGCAGAAAGATTATTTGATCTATTAGATGAAAAACCTTATGTTGAAGAAATTAGTGGAGAAGAAACTGTAGAAAGTAATTCTATAGAATATAGTAACGTTACATTTGCTTATCCAGGAAGAATAGAAGATGTGCTAAGTAACGTTTCATTAGATATAAAAAAGGGTGATAAGGTTGCACTTATAGGTAAAAGTGGAATAGGTAAGAGTACATTTGTAAAACTTCTTATGAGATTTTGGGATGTTAATGAAGGTAGTATAAAAATAGATAATAAAAATATAAAAGATATTCCGACTAAATCATTAAGAGAAAGTCAGACTTTAGTAAGCCAGGAAACTTACCTTTTTGATGATACTATAATGGAGAATATTAAAATAGGTAATAGAAATGCAACAAATGAAGAAGTAATTAAAGCAGCTAAAAAAGCTTCAATACATAATTTTATTGAGACACTTCCTCAAGGATATAATACAAAAGTAGGAGAGCTTGGTGGACTTCTTTCATCAGGTGAAAAGCAGAGAATTGGTCTTGCAAGAGCATTTGTAAATGAAGGTAATGTTCTTATTTTAGATGAACCTACAAGTAATTTAGATACATTAAATGAAGCAGAGATATTAAAATCAATTAAAGAAAATTGCATGGAAAAAACGATTCTATTGATATCTCACAGAAAATCAACAACAGCAGTTTGTGATAAAGTATTTAAAATTGAGGATAGAAAAATAATAAATCTTTAAAAGAGAGTAATATGGAGGGTTAATTTATGATCCTCCATATTTAAAAAATATTTATTGATAATGATTATCGAAAGCAAACGAGAAAGGATAAATAGATGGGAAAGCTTGGCAGAGTTGAAAATGAAAAAAAAGTGATTAAGTTAATGATAGAAATTTACTGCAAAAAAAATCATAAATGTAAACATGAACTTTGTGAAGAATGTGCAGAGTTACTTAATTATGCTCATTTAAGATTATCTCATTGTAAGTTTGGAGATGACAAAACAACTTGTGGCAAATGTCCAATCCACTGTTATAAAAAAGACATGAAGGAAAAAGTCAAAAAGGTTATGAAATTCTCAGGACCAAGACTTCTTATTTATAATCCAATTGAATTAATAAGGCATTGTTTATATTGATTTATTATAAAGTTTAAGTAAAGTGGGGAAAGAAAATGAATAAACTATCAAAAAAAATATATATAGCAGCAGGTTTCCTAGTATTAGGACTTGGGTGGCTGGGAGTAATACTTCCTGTATTTCCAACAACACCTTTCTTATTGTTAGCATCTTTTTGCTTTGCAAAAGGTTCAGATAAATTTGATAAATGGTTTAAGGGAACAAATATTTATAAAAAGTATCTAGAGAGTTATGTAAAGACTAGGTCAATGACTTTAAAACAAAAATGGACAATACTATTATTTGCATATTTTATGATGTTATTTCCACTGATTTTTGTTGATAAATGGATAGTAAAAATAATAATAATAGCTGTTATGATTTTAAAATTTTATTATCTTGTATTTAAAGTGAAAACTGCTGATAAAGAACCTAATTAATGTTTATAGAGAAAGGAACAAGTAAATATGAAGCATGCACACAGTAAAAAAATATATTTTAAAATATTAGTAGACATAATTATGACTATAATATTTGTTTGCTTAACTAAGATTAAAATAACAGGTATGCATATGCATGAAGTATTAGGCATTTTTGTAACGTTACTTGTAATAGTACATTTAGCATTAAATTTTTCATGGGTAAAAAATATAACTTTAAAAATATTTGATAAAAACCTTAATAATAAAATTAGAAGAATGTATATAATTAATGCCATATTAGCTGTACTAGTCTTCATTGTTTTTGTTAGCGGAATACTAGTATCAGTAACTATATTTACTAATATATCAACAGTTAACAGAGCTGTTTGGGCTATAATTCATAGAAAAGCGGCACTATTGATGTTTATTCTCATAATTGCACACGCATTATTGAACATTAAAATGATTAAATCTCATTGTAAGAGAATATGTAATTTAAAAAAATAATATAAATACTTAAAAAATTTTTTATATAATTTAGGGGGAAAAATGAATAAAAGACTTTTATCATTATTATTGGCGTTATTAATAATAGTAGGATTAGTACCAAATATAAAAGCGGCTAGTGCAGAAGAAATAAACAATATATTAATATCAGATACACAGGTAACAACAGATTCACATGTTAATATAGAAGAAGACGAAAGTAAAAATACAGAAGAATCAGAAGGGGAAGAAGTCTCGCCAGAAGATTTTATAATAGGAGGAGACTTTAATTTAGGAGAAGAAAATCAAGAAGAAATCTCAGTAATAGATGAAGAGCAAGAAGAATATTTCTGCATAGAATCAGAGTATACTTTGGATTATAGTTTATTTAATGAAAATGAAAAGAAATATTCTAAAATAAATAATTATTTAGAAAAAAGTAAGCTACAAGTTGGTGACGATGGAACTTTAAAAGTAGTTCTTACATTGAATAACTCAGCAAAGATAGCTGATCTAGGTGTGAGAGTAAATAATAATTCTGTTACAGTGAAAAGAAACGAACTTGATGATAACAAATTTACAATAGAATTTGAAATAAAATCAGTAACAGATTCAATTAATATTAAAGCATATGTTAAATCAGCTTTCTTTACAAATAAATATTCTGGTGATTTTATTATAAATGGACTTATAGAGCAACACACAACTTATCGCTTAGATGCAGATATATTTAAAGAAGGTAAAAAAGAAGAGTCTAAAGCTAAGGAATTTATAGAAAAAAGTGTATTAGAAGTAGAAGATGGAGAAATGAAAGCTGTAATCACATTTACAGGAGGATCAATGATATCTGAAACTACTGCCACTGTAAATGAAAATGAAGTTGCAAAAATAAAAAATTCAGGTAAAGATAGGTTTGAAATGGAATTTAAGATCACTTCTATTTCAGATGATATAAGTATAGGAGTAGCTGTTAAAGCTGGACTTTATAACAGTACACATAATATTGACTTTGTTATAAATAATATAATAAAAGATGGTACATATGTATTAGAAGATTTTATGACTTCAAATGGATCTAAATATATAAAGGAAAGTGTACTTGAAGTTGAAAATCAGAAAATGAACTTAGCTATTACTTTCAGTATGGGATCATATATGACATTTAATACTGTAACAGTAAATGGTAATGAAGTAGAATATGAAGTAGAATCTGAAGGGGAAGGGTTTAATTCAACAAAAACTATTATACTTGATATAAATTCTTTATATGATGAAATTGTTATGGGTGTAACGGTAAATGCAATGGGACATATTATGAATCATAATATTGATTTTAAAATATTTGAAAAAGAGTATAGTGAGGATGATGATGCAAGCGATGACACAGAGGATAGTACTGATAATAACTCAAAGGTAGAAGTTTTAAGTGATGGATCATATACGATAGAAAATAAAATATTAAAGACAGGAACTACTGAACAATCTTATGCAAGTGGCTATATTGAAAAGCAAGGAAATTTAAAGGTTGAAAATGGTAAATATAAATTTACTTTAAAAATTAAAGATATGTCAGTTCTAAGTAATCTAGCAGTAACTGTTGATGGTAAACAAGTAGAAGCCGATGTTGTTAAAAATAATGACAAAAGTGGGACTGTATCTTTTAATATAAATAAATTAAGTAGCAAGATATTAATTGCATGTACAATTACAGTGACTGAAATGAATTATGTTAATAATACAGATTTTAATGTTACTTTGGATACAAGTACATTAAAAGATGAACAAGGAAATTCTGTTACTCCTCCAAATGAAGGAACAATTGATTCAGGAAGTGATTCTGGAAATAGTAACGGTACTCAAGATGAAGAAGATGAAGATGAGGATGATGATGAAGGTGATGAATTAGAAGACGGAACTTACACAATAAAAAATAAAGTTTTAAAGGAAAATTCGAATTCTGAATCTCACGCAAGAGATTATGTAGATAAGGAAAGTGTTGTTACTGTAAAGAATGGCAAAATATATCTTACTTTAAAATTTACAGAACGTAAGATGATGTCTAACATATCTGTAAAGGTTGAAGGTAAAAAAGTAAGTTATGATACAGTACATAAAACTACAAATAAACTTTATATAAAATTTAAAATAGGATCATTAGATGATGAAATATTAGTGACTACAAGTATAGATACTGGAATAGCAAGTCTAGGTGTACATGATGATGTTAAATTTAGAGTACAGTTAAGAGAGAGTACTTTAGAAGAAGATGATGATGCAGATGATTATGATGATGAAGATGATGAGGATACTGATGACGAAGATGACAATACGGTATCTGATTCAGAAAATATAGCAGTTGATAGTAATATATCTAATAATAATGCACAACAAGGAAACTTAAATTCTGGAAATAATTCCTTATATAAAAGAGTAACATATAAAGTAAATAATGAAATATTAACAGAAAGTTCAATTGGGTATAATGCAGCAAGAGCAGCAATAAATAAAGTATCCTACTATGAAGTAGAAAATGATGTGGATCACTATATAACATTAGGATTAAGTCAGACTAATATAATGCAAAATGTAAGAATTTTTATAAATGGAAGTCAGATAAATTATGATGTTGTAAATCAAGATAAAAGTAATAATACTATGGAAATAAGATTTAAAGTACCAGCTTTATCAACTGAACTTACAGTAAAGACATATATTACGGCAATGGGGACAGATACTTCTTTTGGTATTAAATTCTTAGAATCAACATTAGAATTAGTTAATACAGAAGAAAGTGAGTCACAAATAAGTGGTGGAAGTGTTGCAGGTACATTAAGTGGAGATGCATCAAATGGAAATTCATCAAGCATATTAGGGTCAACTTTAGGATTTAAAACTGGTACAAATAATGTAGAAAATGAAAATTATGAGGATATTTTGGTTGATGAATCAGAATTAGAGGCTAAGGAATACTTTAAGAGATATACTGTAAACAATGAAGTAGTGAGTGACAGTGCTATGGGTCGTACAATGGCAAGAAAATACTTAAATGAAACTAGTATAGTTGAAGAAATTGATGGGAAGTTATACGCAACAGTTACATTTAGTGGATCTAATTCTATGGAAAACTTTAAATTTGAAGTTAATGGTCAAGAAGTATCTCATTCAGTTATATTAAATGATACTGAAAATGAATTAATATCTTTAAGATTTCCTATAAATGATATTAATGATGAGATAAAAGCATATATATATATAAAACCTATGAGAATGACTATTAGTTTTGGAATTAAATTATTAGAAGATACATTACTATTAGTTGAAGAAGGAACTATAGAAAAAGATGAGGATATTGTAGAGGGAGTAACTAATTTATCTGAAAAATTATCATCTTTAAACAATAATAACTCAAATAATCAAGTAAATGTATGGAAAATAGCAATTATTACAGCAGTCCTTTCTACAATAATGAACTTTAGCGTAGGTGGAGTAATTTATTTAATAATTAAGAAGAGAAAAAACAAACTTAGAAAAGTAATTGCTGAATAAAAATAGTATAGAAATTGTAAGATATAGAGACAGGAATTTTGTTGTGATAAATTCCTGTCTCTTAAAGTTTGATTATATATAATTAAAGTTTGTCTATAATTGAGTTAGTAGGAATATATCGGGACTATGTGATATAATATAAAGATATAAATTATAAGATTGCTTCTAAAGAAGGGATGGGATTTATTTAATGATAGATGATTTTCAAGAACAACTTGCAACAAAAAGCGAAATTTTAAAGGATCATATTAAGGAATCAGCAGGCAAGTGTACTAGGCTTATGATTATCTTAGGATTACTACCTCAGCTTCTGGTGATATTATCGCAAATTATATTAGTTATTTATTCAATGATAAGTAAGAATTCTTCACTTATTTTAGATAAAGAATTTTTGAATATAGTTTTAGGAATAGTGCCATGTATATTAGTAGATATATTAGTTATAATAATAGGATTAAAATCAGCTAACTTAAGTATAAAAAGAGATATATTTAAAAAAGTAAAATACTCAAAAAGTATAATACCATTAGGAATGATATCTGTTGGGGGAGTACTGTTAGTAAGCACAGGGATCTATTTGATTTATTCAACAATAATACAAATTATTGGTTTAACAATACCAGCACCAGATTTCACGTTCCCATCTAGTATGTCAATGCAAGTAATATACATTTTGTACATATGTATTTTAGGACCACTTTTAGAAGAGATAATATTTAGGGGAATAGTCCTAAAGTCTATGAAAAAACATGGAGAATTTACAGCTGTTATTTTTACATCAATAATATTTGCTATGTTTCACTTAAATTTAGTTCAATTTATGACACCATTATTACTAGGAATATTATTAGCATTTGTTACTGTGAAAACAGATTCCATAGTTCCGGCAATTATAATCCATATGTTCAATAATACAATAGCTACAGTGATAAGTTGTATTTCAGGATACAATCAAATATTATCTTCAATAATTTCAACTATAATTATTATGGGTGGTGTTATAGGATTAATAATTTTTATTAATAAATATAAGAATGATTTTAAATTAATGGTGAGGGAAAATAATAAGATATTTTCATTCAAAAAAAGGTTAGGATATTGTTTTTTTAATAAATGGTCAATAGGTTATATAATTTTTTATGTCGCATTTATATTAATAAACTTTATATTTTTTAATATTTAAATATATTGTTGAAAATATAAATAAAGGACGTAGAATCAAAGTTTAGTGGATAACAACCGAAATAAAGCATTTATGTTGGCTCGCTTGCTACAAAAATGAAGCTAAAAATTTAACCATCAATGATTGTGCCCAAAAATGTTTGCTCCAAAAAGCAAGTTTTTAGACAAACAATTTTGGAACAATCATTGATGAAAAATTTTAAAGCTTCATTTTTCAATGCAAGACACCGCCAACATAAATGCTTTATTTCTTTATTCCATATAAACTCTGAGTATCCAGATATATTTTTATAAATATATGAATTTAAATTCTTACAAATGTGCACTTATAAGAAGAGCAGCTATGCTGCAATTCGGATCTTTGCTTATTTATTGGTGGATACCGGTGTTTTATAAGTAGCTTCCTAAATTATTACAAGTGATTGAAAACTATATTTTTAGACTTGTAATATTCCTAAAAACATAAATTATAACTAAAAAAAGTTAGACATCTATGATTTTAGAGCAAAACAAAGAAATTCAATATATGATAGGCGTAGTATTGCATTAAGAAATTAAAAGCTTAAATTTCCCTGCAATCGAGCCTATCATATATTGAATTTCGGTTGTTATCCACTAAATTCTGATTCTACAGAATATATTTATGTTCTAAACAATAGCTTCTTTGAAGGAAGCTATTAAATCTTCAATATCTTCAAGGCCGACAGATACTCTTATTAATGTATCTGTGATACCTAAATCATTTCTTTTTTCAACTGGAATTGAAGCATGGCTCATTTTTGCAGGATATGAAACAATAGTTTCAACACTACCTAAACTTACAGCTACGGCTACATTTTTCACATGATTTAAAAAATAAGTTGTTGTTTCTAAAGACTTAAATTTAAATGACAAAACGGCGCCAGCGCCAGATGCTTGAGAAAAATGAAGCTCTTTTCCTTCAGCAGAATCTAAAGCTAAATAATATACTTTTTCGACTTCATCTTGTTCATTAAGCCATTTTGCTAATTTATAGGCGTTATTTTGAAGTGCATCCATTCTTACTTTTAATGTTTTAATTCCTCTTATTAGCAAGAAGCAGTCTTGTGGTCCAAGGACAGCACCGAAAGTATTTTGTATTTTATATATTTGATTAGCAATTTCATCGTTATTTGTTACAACTAGTCCTGAGATAACATCACTATGTCCGCCTAGAAATTTTGTTGCACTATGAACTACTATATCTGCACCAAGTTCTAAAGGTCTTTGTAGATAAGGAGACATAAATGTATTATCAACTATTGTAATACATCTATTAGCTTTAGCTATATTAGAAGCAAATCTTAAATCTGTAACTTTTAATAAAGGATTTGATGGCGTTTCTAAATATAAGCCCTTAGTATTTCCTTTAAATGCATTAGCGATTTCATCTATATTTGATGCATCTACAAATGTAAATTCGATATTAAATCTAGAAAATAATTGAGTGGCAGCACGATATGTACCTCCATATACATCACCGCAAATTATAATGTGATCTCCAGCAGAAAAAAGTGAAAGAACTGAGCAAATTGCTGCCATTCCTGAAGCAAAAGCAAATCCTCTTACACCTCCTTCAAGTTCAGAAATTAAATTTTCAAGAATATCACGTGTTGGGTTTCCAGATCGAGAATAATCATATTTTCCAAAATTATTTATATCAAATTGATGAAATGTTGATGTTTGATATATTGGAGTACTTACAGAACCAGTGGCGCTGTCTATATCTCCACTTGCATGTATTAATTTTGTTCCAAAATTCATTTTAGCACCTCATTTAATTAGTAATTTATTTTATAGACTATAATTTTCTGATATTAGATTTATATATATAGGAAATAAAATATAGTTTTATTTCTATGAATTAAGGGCATTTTGTAAATCATCTATTAAATCATTAACATTCTCAATACCAACAGACAATCTTAGTAGATATTCGTCTATTCCTAGACGTTGCCTTATATCTTCAGGAATATCTGCATGAGTTTGAGTAAATGGATAAGTTATAAGTGTTTCTACACCTCCAAGACTTTCAGCAAACTTAATTATTTTGACATTCTCTAATATCTTTGGAACCAATGACTTGTCCTTAATCCTAAATGATAATGTAGAACCAAAACCAGTGGCTTGTTTTAGATTAGCATCATATCCATTAAAGTCTTTTAAGCCCACATATAATACTTTGCTAACATTAGAATTTGATTTTAGGAATTCTGCTAATTTTAGCGCATTTTCTTGAGCTCTATCTAATCTTATATGAAGGGTTTTTATTCCTCTAAGAAGTAGCCAGGAGTCAAATGGAGAGAGAGTTGCTCCAATTGACATATGTGTTCTTTTTAGCTTATCAAGTAAATTCTTATCATTGCCAACAATGAAGCCAGCCAATAAATCATGATGTCCTCCTAGATATTTTGTGCCACTATGTATGACCAAATCAGCACCTAGTGTTAATGGTTTTTGATAGTACGGGGTTAGAAATGTATTATCAACAATTAAGAGTATATTATTATCTTTTGAGATTTTGCCAACTGCCTTTATATCAGTTACTCTCATAGTAGGATTGGATGGTGTTTCAATAAATATCGCTTTAGTATTTTCATTCAAAGCATTTTTTATATTAGAAGTATTAGTAGTATCTACAAAAGAATAGGTTATTCCAAAATCACTAAAAGTTTCATTGAACAGTCTAAAAGTTCCACCATATAAATCTTCAGATAATATTATATGATCACCAGATTTAAAAAGATGAATGCAACAGACAATTGCTGAAACACCAGAAGAAAAGCCAATTGCACCTATACCTTTTTCTAATTTAGCTACAGTTTTTTCTACTTCTTCCCTAGTTGGATTTGTATCACGAGAATAATCGTAACCGGTACTTTTATTAAGTCCTAAATGTTTGAATGTAGCAGTTTGATAAATAGGAAAGCTTATAGCTCCTGTCTTTTCATCTCCGCCTGACGATCCCTGTACTGAAAGTGTTTCTATATTCATAAAATATCATCTCCTAATAATTAAATTAAAATTTTATTACATTGCGCGCTTAAAAGTGTAATAAAAAAAGTCACTTCGAGATAAGAAGTGACTTATGCGTACATAAATAACAATGACAATCTTATCTATCAGGTAAACCTGCAGGATTTAGCACCACAATAAACTAAATGAAAGTTTATCAGGTTGCTGGGTTTCATAGGGCCAGTCCCTCCACCACTCGTAATAAGAGTAATAAATATTTATTTGTTATTTAATATTATACATGTATTATTTTGACTGTCAATGATTTATAGAAATATAATAGGAATTATATGAATTATTATAATAATATATAAATTAAATACTATTAATTTATTTAACTGGCTTCCAAATAATATATTAATATCTAAAAAATAAAAAAAGAGATAATACTGGACACTGTTAAAACTGATGATATAATTTAAAGCATTTATAGGAGAAATTTATTATGGATAAAGTTCAAGAAAAAATTATTGAATTAATCGATGATATATAGCTATAGCTAAAATGCTGGCATTGACTACATATAGATTGTTAAAAGATAATTCAAGAGAGGGATTAGAGATTAAAAGTAAGTTTATTCATAAATTTACTTTTGTAAAATGTGAAAAATACATGGATAAAATTGAAACTTTATTAAAAAAAGATTATTATAATGAATATATGTATATTTAAATATGTAAAATACATAAAACAAAGGTTTATTAGTGAAGATTTGTTTTATGTATTTTTAGTATATTATAATAAGTAATATCTAGTAGTTTTGATTGATATAGTATAATGTTATAATTTATATAATATAGAATTAGATATTATTGAGAAATATTATGTTTGGTATGATTTGTTTAAGGGACGATTTACATTAATAATCATAATATGGATTATATATTAATTAGTGTGAAGGAGGTATTTATGGATATAAAAATATTTAGGCTTTTGGTTGATGCAGTCCCGCAATCTATATGGATAAAAGATAAAGACTTACGCTTCATATATACAAATAAGAGATATATAGATATAAATAATATAAAAAAGGGAAATATTATAGGGTTATGTGAAGAAGATTTATACAGAAAAGAAATAGCTGATAAAAGTAATGAAATGTGCAGTAAAGCATTGAATAGTATGTCTACTGTAAAAGAGAAGAGATACACAAATGAAGGAATAAAAGTAGATTCTACGGTATTTCCATTGATAGATGATAATGGGAAATTAGAAGGAATAGCGGGAATAGATATTCCGATAATATCTAAAGAAGAAAGTATTACTGAAATGATTTTAGATTCGCTTCAAGCTGGAATCTTTTATAAAGACAGAGAATTAGGATATCTGTATACTAATAAGAAATTTGATGATTTACTTAGCAAAGATAAGGAAAGCATAATAGAAAATAAGAATCCGTTAAATGAATCGATATGTGAGTCAAAGAATAGATTTATTCAAGAAGATAAAAAAGTTTTTGAAACTAAAAAAACAGTAAAAAAAGAAGAGAAAATAGAATTAGGGAATGGAGAAAATTTATACACGGAAATCATTAAGACACCAGTTTTAAATGATAATAATGAAGTAAGTGGAATAATAGGGCTATTATTAGATATAACTGATAGAAAAAAGATAGAAAAAAAATTAAAGTATTTAAGTTATACGGATATTTTAACTAAAGTATACAACAGGACATGTTTTGAAGAAAAAGCAAAGAAAATATTTAAAGAAGAAAATTTACCTATGGGTATAATAATGGGAGATACGAATGGCCTCAAAATAGTTAATGATACATTAGGTCATGAAGAAGGCGATGAGCTATTAAAATTAACAACTAAAGTTTTAAAAGATGTTTGTAAAGGGAATGAACTAATTTTTAGAATTGGTGGAGATGAATTTGCTATTATAATTCCAAAGGCAAAAGAAAATGAGTGTGAAACTCTAATAAAGAATATAATAGATAGCTGCAATAATTATAAACATGATTTAATAAAAATAAGTATAGCTTTAGGATATTCAGTTACTTATGATTTAGATAAATCAATATATGATACTTTAAAAGAAGCCGAAGATATGGTGTATAGAAAAAAATTATTAGAAAAAAATAGTTTTAATAGCTCAGTAATATCATCATTACAGGCTACATTGCAGGAAAAAAGTTTAGAAACTAAAGCACATACAGAGAGGGTTGTTGAAAATTCCATAAAAATAGGGGAAAGACTATCATTGCCACTTTCAGTTATGGATGAGCTTATATTAGTAGCAAAATTGCATGATATAGGAAAAATAGGGATAAATGAGTCGATATTATTAAAATTAGATAATTTAACAGAAGAAGAATTTGGGATTATAAAAAGTCATACAGAAAAGGGATATAGAATAATTAAAGCTGCAAATCATCTAGAAAGTGTAGCTAAAGGTGTATTAACTCATCACGAAAGATGGGATGGAAATGGATATCCGCTGAAACTTAAAGAGGACAAGATACCTCTTATAGCGAGAATAGTGAGCGTTGCGGATGCTTATGATGTTATGACTACTAATAGAGTTTACAAGAATGCCTTATCTAAAGATGAAGCAATTAGAGAGTTAAAAAAGAATTCGGGAAAGCAATTTGATCCGAATATAGTGAAAGTGTTCATAGAATGTTTAGAGAGTGCGTAGTTAATAAAGTAGAGTTATTTATATATTAAATTTTAAAATATATAGCTAACTCTATTTTATTTTGTGTAACTTTACAGAATATTAATAAAAATAGAATAAAGATTAATTTAATGATAAAACTAATCATTGACAAATAAAAAAATTGATCTATAATAATTCATATAAACCCCCCTCAGGGGGGTGGGGAGGTATAATATGAATGATGAAAAAAAGAAAGCATTACAATCATTAAAAACGGCCAGAGGGCAAATAGATGGAATAATAAAAATGATAGAAGATGATAGATATTGTATTGACATAGCAAATCAATTGATGGCGGTTCAATCGTTAATAAAAAAAGCTGATGTAACAATACTACAAGGGCATTTAAGACACTGTGTTAAAGATGCATGTATGTCAGAAAATCCAGAAGAAAAGATTGAAGAGTTTAACAAAGTGCTAGAAAAAATCTTATCTAAATAAAGTAAGATAACTAGTATCGATTAGCTGAAAGGAGCGATTTATGAATAAGAAAACTTTAAAAATAGAAGGAATGACATGTTCAGCATGTGCAAATAGGATTGAGAAGGTTATAGGAAAGTTAGATGGTGTTGAGGAGGCAAATGTTAACTTCGCTACAGAATCTTTAAATGTATCTTTTGATGAAAATAAACTAAGTGATAATGATATAGAAAATGCCGTTGTTAAAGCTGGATATGGAGTAAAGAAAAATCTAAAGACTTATACTTTTAAAATAGAAGGTATGACTTGTTCAGCATGTGCAAATAGAGTTGAGAAAGCTGCACAAAAAGTAGAAGGTGTTAACAGTTCATCTGTTAATTTTGCAACTGAAAAGCTTACTGTTAGCATAGATGAAGATCAAGTTGGCTATGGAGAAATAAAGGCTGCAGTAGATAAAGCAGGCTATAAGTTAGTTAAAGAAGGGGAAAAAGCAGAAGGAAAAGAAAAGATGGAAGAGAGTAAGGTGCTATTAATTAGATTTATAGTATCACTAATTTTTACAGTTCCACTTTTAATTATAACTATGGGTCACATGGTTGGTATGCCGCTTCCACATATTATTGATTCTATGATGAATCCATTAAATTTTGCAATAATACAAGTAGTATTAACTTTACCTGTAATGATAATAGGATATAAGTTTTATAGAATAGGAATTAAGAATTTATTCAAACTAAGTCCTAATATGGATTCTTTAATTGCAATTAGTACTTTAGCAGCATTTGTCTATGGATTATTTGGAATCTATAAGATAAATAGTGGAGAAACAGAATATGCTATGCATTTATATTTTGAATCAGCGGCTGTTATTTTAACTTTAATAACATTAGGTAAGTATTTAGAAGCAATCTCTAAAGGAAAGACATCACAAGCTATTAAGAAGTTAATGGGACTAGCACCTAAAACTGCAACATTAATAAGAGATGGTAAGGAAGTAGTAATTCCAATTGAAGAGGTTATAGTTGGGGATATAATCTTAGTTAAGCCAGGAGAAAAGCTACCTGTAGATGGAGAAGTGATTGAAGGTAGTACTGCAATTGATGAATCAATGCTTACTGGAGAAAGTATTCCAGTTGAAAAGGGGATTGGAAGTAGTGTAATTGGGGCAAGCATTAATAAAACTGGATTTATTAAATATAAGGCTACAAAAGTAGGTAAGGATACAGCACTTGCTCAAATTGTAAAACTTGTTGAAGATGCTCAAGGATCAAAGGCACCAATAGCAAAGCTTGCTGATGTTATATCTTCATACTTTGTACCAACTGTTATAATTCTAGCTATTATTTCATCTATAGGATGGTTAATTGCTGGTGAAACTCCTATATTTGCATTAACAATATTTATAGCAGTTCTCGTTATAGCATGCCCATGTGCACTAGGACTTGCAACACCAACAGCTATAATGGTTGGTACTGGTAAGGGTGCTGAAAATGGAGTATTAATAAAAGGTGGCGAGGCCTTAGAAACAACTTATAAGATTAATACTATTGTTTTTGATAAAACAGGTACTATAACAGAAGGAAGGCCAGTAGTTACAGATATTATAACTAATGACATTTCAAAAGATGAAATTCTTATTTTGGCTGCTAGCGCAGAGAAAGGTTCTGAGCACCCATTAGGCGAAGCTATAGTTAGAGATGCAGAAGAGAAGAATTTAGAACTTAAGGCGATAGAAGCGTTTGATGCAATACCTGGTCATGGTATAGAAGTTAAAATTGATGGAAAAGATATTTTACTTGGAAATAAAAAATTAATGACTGAGAAGAATATAGAAATAGATATTTTATCAAAAGATTCAGATAGATTGGCTAGTGAAGGAAAGACACCGATGTATATAGCGATTGATGGAATCTTAAGAGGAATAGTTGCGGTTGCAGATACAGTTAAACCAAGTAGTAAAAATGCAATAGAAACTCTTCATAACATGGGAATAAAGGTTGCAATGATTACTGGAGATAATAAAAAGACAGCAGATGCAATAGCTAAACAGGTAGGAATTGATATAGTACTTGCAGAGGTGCTTCCTGAAGATAAAGCAAATGAAGTTAAAAAACTTCAAGGAGAAAATCAAAAAGTAGCTATGGTCGGAGATGGAATAAATGATGCTCCAGCTCTTGCTCAAGCTGATGTAGGAATAGCAATAGGATCAGGTACTGATGTTGCAATTGAGTCAGCAGATGTAGTTCTTATGAGAAGTGATTTAATGGATGTTACTACTGCAATTAAATTGAGTAAGGCAACTATTAAAAATATAAAAGAGAATCTATTCTGGGCATTTGGGTACAATGTACTTGGAATTCCAGTTGCAATGGGAGTTCTTCATATATTTGGAGGACCACTTTTAAGCCCAATGATTGCAGCAGCAGCCATGAGCTTAAGCTCAGTTTCAGTATTAACTAATGCCTTAAGGCTTAGAAAATTTAAAGCATAAATTAAAAATTATAATAATTAAATGGAGGAATAAAAATGAGTTTATTTGGAGGAAAGAAAATGAAAAAAACAATATCAATAGAAGGAATGAGTTGTAACCACTGTGTAGCTCATGTAAAAGAAGCATTAGAAGGATTAGATGGAGTAACTTCAGTAAAAGTTGATTTAGATAAAAAGTGTGCATCAATTGAAAGTAAGTCAGAGGTTAAAGATGAGGCAATTAAATCTGTAATTGAAGATGCAGGATATGATGTTACTAAAATAGAAGAATAGTTATATAAACAAGGATATTCAAGTAATTTTACAGGCTGTAGAAAAATGTCAAATATTAAAAAATAATTATGTTATAAAAGGCAAGTATTTAATTTAAATACTCCAATATTGACCAGATTGTTTTTATAAATTAAAATGAGAAAAAGATGACATGATAATAAAGTTTATTACATGTCATCTTTTTAACATATATCTAAATAATATAAAAATACGATTATTAATTAAAATTTTTTATTTTTGTAAGTGCAATTTCTAAAGCTTTTTCTAAATTTTCATTATTTTTACCAGCTCCTTGAGCTTGAAAAGGACTTCCGCCACCACGACCATCAATAGCAGCAATTGCATCTTTAAAAAGCTCATTCATTTTGATATCTTTTATATTTTTAGAGCAGCAGAAAATTAAATTAGCTTTTTCACCATTTTTTACAGCCATTAAAGCTATAATATTATCATTTTCAACCAACTTTGAAGTAAGAGTATTTACATATTTCATATCTCCATCAAATACTTGTTTTATAACTTTATAGTTACTTATATTTTCAGCATTATCAATTAGGTCTTTAACTTGATAGTTAGCAAGAAGAGTATTTAGACTTTTATTAGTATCATTAGCATATTTTAAACTTGCATTTAAATTTTTAATACCGTTTAACGCTTCATTTTCATTACAACTTAAATATGAACATATTGAACTAAATAATTCATCTTTTTTTAGAGTATCTTCTACAGCTCTATTTCCTGCTAAGAATTCTATCCTTGTTCCTTCCTTATGTTTGGTAAATCTTTTTATTTTTATTAATCTTAGATCTTTAGTTGAAGTAGGATGTAATCCGCAACATGCATTTATATCAAAGCCTTTAATATGTACAACTCTAATATCTTCTTCAGTGTTTGGAAGGGCTCTTCTAAGTTTTATATTTTTGAGTTCTTCTTCAGACGGAATAAAAGATAAGACTGGAACGTTATCACCTATAATTTTGTTTGCAAGTCTTTCTGCTTCTCTAACCTGCTCTTCTGTAAGGTTTCCTAAAATATCAACTGTACTTATATCAGCACCTAAATGAATTGCAAACGTATTGGCATTAAAGAGATTAAAGAAAGAGCCTGAAAGGACGTGTTGGCCTAAATGCTGCTGCATACCATCAATTCTTGTATTCCAATCAATAACACATTTTAAATCTGTCATTTGGGAAGGGGCTGTGCTGACTACATGATAAATTGTATTTTCTTTTTCATAAACTTCTAATACATATAGATTTCCAATTTTCCCAGTATCGCACCATTGGCCACCACCTCCTGGGAAGAATGCAGTATTATCTAAAATAAGATGGAATTTTCCATCAATTTCTTTTGCGTCAATAATATTGGCAGTGAATTCTTTAAGATATGGATTTTCATAATATAATTGTTCCATGATTTTTCCTCCAATTAGTTATAATTTTGTTAATTATTTATTATAACAGAAAATATTATTAATAGTATAAAGAATATTTACTATAAGTCCTACAAATACTAATAGCATTAAAAAAATGAGGTGCTATTTTATGAATTTAGGTTTATATATTTGTTTTAATTTTATATTATACTGCTTTATAGGTTGGATAATAGAAGGTTTATATTCATTAGCAACAACAAAAAGGTTTAAGAAAGAGGGATTTTTAAAGACTCCGTTTAAGCCTATGTATGGTATAGCAATGACGTTATTAATAATATTTCATGAAGTGTTTGATATATATGGATTTCCTATGCTGCTTCTTCTAATATTAATACCAACAACAGTAGAATATATAAGTGGCTATATACTAGATCATAAATTTAATAAGAAGTATTGGGATTATTCTAAAAAAAAATATAATCTCAATAGCTATATATGTTTGAAATTTTCTATATATTGGACTGCTTTAACATACATAGGAATATATTTATTTCAGCCAATAATAAGAATGATTTATATAAGTTCAGAATCTATATTATCAAAAATAACTTTACTATTTTTAATAATTTTTTTATGGGATGCATACATAACATTGAGAACTTATTCAAAAAGCAACGTTAAGCTGCAATAACTTAACGTTGCCTTTTATTTAGTTAAATTTAAATCATTGAATATAATTTTGCTAGTTTATCAAAAGCTTCAAGAGATTTTTCGATTTTTTCATAAGATATGCAGTAAGATAATCTAACATGACCTGGACATCCAAATGTAGAACCAGGAACTAATAAAAGATTAAATTGTTTTGCATCTTGGCAGAATTTTTTATCATCTTCAATAGGTGTTCTTGGGAATAAGTAAAAAGCACCTTCAGGCTTAATGCAAGTGAATCCTAGTTTTATTAGATGATTATATAAAAGATCTCTATTTCGTTTATATATATTCACATCAACTTCACTTCCTAAAGACCTTGCAATTACTCTTTGGAATAATGATGGAGCATTTACAAATCCCAATATTCTATTTGCAATATTTAATGCAGCCATCATTTCATCACAATCTGTCATGGATGGGTTTACGACAACATATCCAATACGTTCGCCAGGAAGCGATAATGATTTGCTATAAGAATATCCTATGAAAGTATTATCATAATATTTTAAAAGACAAGGAACTTCCACATCATCATAAACAATTTCTCTATATGGTTCATCAGAAATTAAGTAGATAGAGCTATTTAGTTCTCTTTGCTTTTCTTTTAAAAGATCTGCTAACTTTTGAATTGCCTCTTTTGAATAAATAACGCCTGTTGGATTATTTGGATTATTAATTATAATTGCTTTGGTTTTTGAATTTATTACTTTACTAAGCTCGTCTAGATCAGGTTCGAATGTATCTATATTTGTAGGTACAATAACTAGCTTACCATTAAAGTTTTCAGTATAGTTTTTATATTCACCAAAGAATGGTGCAAATGTGATTACCTCTTCACCAGGATTTAATATAGATTTTAATATTATATTTAATCCTCCAGCAGCGCCACAAGTCATAACAATATTATTTCTGGTAAGATTTAAGTCATTTTTCTTATTAAGAAAAGAGCTAATATCGTCTCTTACATCTTCATATCCAGAATTATTCATATATCCATGAACAAGGTTTGGTTTTTCTTTGTTTAAGATATCAGAAATAATAGTTTTAATATTTTCTGGAGGTTCAACGTTTGGATTACCTATACTGTAATCAAAAACATTTTCTTCGCCATAAATATCAGATAATCTTTTTCCTTCTTCAAACATTGCTCGTATTGTTGAGCTATTGTTAACTAGAGATTTCATTTTATTTGAAATCATTTATAAGCCCCCTTAAATAATAAATTTTATTTAAAATTAATAATAAATTAATATTGAATTAAATATCTAATTATAATCTTATCACATTTAAATAATTTAATTAATATTTACATTAAATTATACACGTAATTATACAGAAAATATCCATTGAATAAACTAGAAAAGAATGATATTCTAAAAAGGTAAAAAGTATATATTATCCTATATTATACTAATTTTTAATTTGATATTTAATATATTTATTTTATACATAGAAATGGAGAAAAGTCATATGAAGACAGAAAGAAAAGTAAGTGTATTTAAGTCTATTACAACAACCAATAGAATATCATTTTTTCTTATGCTTTTAGTAGGAATTATAGTCGGATTTAGCTTTACAAAAGGAATAGAAGATTCTATTATTTGGCTAGTGATAGCTATTCCATTATGTATTGCTGTGGGATTTATAAATACTTTAAAGATATTAAAGCCATTAAAACAAATACAGGAATTAGCAAATAGATTAAGCAATTACGATATGTCTACAGAAATAATATTAGATAGAAATGATGAATTTGGAGTTATATCAGATTCCCTTAATAGAGCTCAAAATAATATAAGGGATTTATTAATTGAATGTGAGAAAAATTCAAATAATGTAAATAAATTAAGTGAAGAAATTTTAGCAACAATTCAAGAATTAGCAAATACATTAGGATTTATTAATAAAGAGATTGAAAAGATTGATGAAGGTGGACAAAATAATAGTGGAACAGTGGAAGAAATTTATGCATCAATTCAACAAGTGACTGCAAATGTTGAAGAGCTTTCAGCAAGAGCGGAAACTGGAAGCGCTAACTCAAAAGAAATACAAGAACGAGCAAGTAATGCTGCACTTAATAGTAAAAGAGCAATTGAAAATACAACTAGAATATATCATGACAAAGAAGATGTTATAAGACAAGCTATAGAAGAATCTAAAGTTGTTGAAGAGATAAAGATAATGGCTGAATCAATAGCAAGTATATCAGAACAAACAAATCTTCTTGCTTTAAATGCAGCAATTGAAGCAGCTAGAGCTGGTGAAGCAGGTAAGGGATTTGCGGTTGTTGCAGAAGAAGTTAGAAAACTTGCAGAAGAATCATCAGCATCAGTAGTTACAATTCAAAATACTGTTGATAAAGTAGAAAAAGCATTTAAAAATTTATCTAATAATAGTAAAGAAATTCTTACTTTTATAAAAACTGATGTAAAGCAAGATTTAGTCAGTTATGGAGAAGTGGGAGATAGATATAGTGAAGATGGTGATTTTATTTCTGAAATGTCTGAGCAAATATCAGTTATGTCAGATTCAGTAAGTGCATCAATTCAAGAAGTGAGTGCATCTATTTCTTTAACTGCCAAAAATTCAGAAGAGATTGCAGAAAGTACACATAGTATTAGGGAATCAATAGATAACGTCTCAGATGCAATGAATCAATTATCAGGAACAATAGCAGGTGAAGCGAAAAGTGCAAAAGATTTAACAACAGCAATCTCTAAGTTTAAAGTATAATTTTATAGTGAATTTTAATATAGAAGTAGTTATTATACATAAAATAAATAAGGGGCGTACTGAGTTTAGTGTGAATAACCGAAATAAAGCTCTTATGTGTGGCTCGCTTGCTACAAAAATGAAGCTAAGAATTCAAACATGGAAACTTGCATCCACAAATGTTTGCTCCAATGTAAAATTGGACAAACAATTGTGGAACAAGTTTCCATGAAGAATTCTAAAGCTTCATTTTTTAATGCAAGACGCCGCCAACATAAGACCTTTATTTCTTTGTTTCATCTAAATTCAGAGTAGTGGTATTATTGTTGCTATATATAAATACATTTTTAAATTAAGGAATAGTTATTTATAGATGTTAAAGGTTCAAAAAGTTAATATTTTATCATTTTTTAAAAGATATAAATTTATAAATATCAGAATATAAATTCTTACGAATGTTCACTTATAAGGAAAACTATTCATCATTAGATGAATAGGGCTATACTGCTAAGTTCGTACCTCACCAAGCATTATATGCCAAAGAGCAGCTATGCTACAATTCAGAATTTTTCTTATATATTTAGGAATACATGGTTTTTCTAAGTAGCCGCATAAATTATAACTAAAATAAATTAGATGTCTATGATTTTAGAGAAAACAAAGAAATTCAATATATGAATAGGCGTAGTATTGTATTGGAAATTTTAGCTTTTAAATTCTTTGGCAGAGGCTGTTCCAAAATTGTTTGTCCAAAAACTTGCTTTTTGGAGCAAACATTTTTGGGTGCAGCCTCTGCCTTAGAATTTTTTGCTGAAATTTCCCTACAATCGAGCCTATCATATATTGAATTTCGGTTGTTATCCACTAAACTTCGATTCTACATCCATTATTTAGCTGTGAGATACTCTCTGTTATTAAGAAATAAAAATTAATTTACAGATATGTCTCCACTTGTAGTTTTTATGTCTATTAGTGCTTCTTCATTACCATTTGATAATGTAGAAAAACTTGTATCGCCAGAAACTGTATAATAATTAATCTTATATCCACATTGTGTTGGGATATTTAGAGAAATGTCTCCAGACACACTTCCAAAAGATGATTTTTTTAAGGTGTCAGTAAATGAAAAATTCATATCGCCAGAAGTAGAGCTTGAATATAGGGTACCAAAATTACCAATACAATCTATCTCACCAGATGTAGAATTTATTTTAGTATCAGATGCAAATAAGTTGTTAAGGCTTATATCACCACTTGAACTATTCAATGAGATATAATCTAGATTTATATTTGACATATAAATTTCCCCACTTGATGTGAATGTAGATATTGAATTTATATTTAAATTTGATAAATTCATATCCCCACTGCTAGTTGTTAATTTCAAGGAAAGATCTTTAATTATTTTTTGAGGGATACTAATATTTACAGTTGAGCGTGAAGGAATGGAATGATTTGAATTAAAAATCATTTTATCTCCATTTTCAGTTTTAGAAAGTTCGGCATTAGAATTTCTATTATTTTTTATTTCAACTAATATATTATCACCATCATATTCATTGACATTTATATTTTGTGATTCTAAAGATATTTCAATGTTTTTTATATTATTATTAATAGGATAACTTTTTTCTGAAGTTTTATAGTTGAATCCTAATTCGTCACTATAATAAAAATTAAAATCATTTAAATTTATTTCATCTGCATAATCAGAAAGTTTATAACCGCTATTAACTAAAATAATGCATCCAGAAGAATAAAAGACTATTGTTAACAAAATTAAAATTAATAGAAATATTTTTATACTAGTAGACATAAATTTCTTTTTCAATTGTATACACCTCCTTAAGACATTAATATGGAATAAAGTTTTTTGATTCCAATTACTGATGCTTTAAAAACATAGCAAAAAAGTATAAACAAAATAATAGAAAGCGTTACTGTACCTAAGCAGAATAAAACTAATACTGGATATGGAAAGTTAGAAATAAAGTTCGGAATAGTTGGGATGCCAGCAAAACTAGTAAATGTACCACCTATTAGTAAACCGATACTTCCAAAAAACATTCCAATTGCAGTTCCAAAGATACCTAGTATAATTCCTATAATAGTAGTGAAAATTGGTGTGAATATTATAATAGATAAAATTAAAATACATATTTTTAATATTGAATTAATATTAATACTTTTTTTGGTATTATTATTTTTATAAAATTTTGAATCATCTTTATTTTCATTTTTATTATTAGTATCTGTATAGTTATTTTTATTATTAGAAGTATTTGAATGCCTTTCAGTTGAAACTATATAATTTCCACTATAGTTTGATTCATTATTATATATCCTTGAATCTGAAGAATCATTTAAAGAATCTTTCATATAGTCAGTCAATAGGGCGCTATCTTTATATTTATTGATTAAAGTATCAATATCACCTAAACTTTCCACTATTTCTTCTTCTGATTTACCATTTTGAATCTCTAAATCAAATAAATTTTCATAGTGCCATATTATATCTTGAAGTTTCTTTTCAGGAATATCTTTTAACTCATCCATTAAAATATTAAAGAATTCATTTTTATTCAATAATATTACACCTCCTTATTAGCTTTATATGTTCTGATATAGAGTATAGAGTAAGAAGGTGGATACTACAATATACTGGAAGGATATTTAATCATTTATTAAGGTATTGCTTGAGGATGTTTATTTTTTATTAAGAAATTTTTAAGAAAATTGGATATATAAACATTTCTGTGGATAAGTATGTGGAAAATGTTTATATATTTGAATGGTGGATTAAGAAAAATTGGTATATAGCTTAGTTAAATCATTGTTTATATCTAATTATAAGTTGTGGATAAATAAATATGAATTGAATAATTTAAGTAATATGCTAGGATTTTTATTTAATTAGGTTACAAAAAATTAATAAAATAAATGTTACTACCTTAATAAAACAGTGTTAATATTATATTGACGATTAATTATTAAGAAATTAATATTAAATATATAAATTAGGAACAGTATGCACAATTATGTGGATAAAATCTGTGGATAATGTGGATAATTTATGGGTTAAATTATTTAATTAATTATTACAGATAAGGGGAAGGAGAGGGTTTAATGAATAAACGAGAAAAATTTGTTCCAGAAATAAAAGGTACATTAAGAAAACATGTGGTAGAAGTCCCATCAATAATACGAGAATGTGGGGGGATAAAGATTTTTGGGAAAAGAATAAAATCCCTACTATTCACAACGGATGTTGCAATAATAAGAAATACTAATGCTGATGCAATTATTGCTGTATACCCGTTTACCCCTCAGCCAATAATAACACAAGCTTTAGTTACTGCAGCAGATGTACCAGTATTCTGTGGAGTTGGTGGAGGAACAACTTATGGAAAGAGAGTAATCAATTTAGCATTAGATGCAGAATTTAAGGGAGCTATGGGTGTGGTAATGAATGCTCCTATATCAAATGATATAGTGAAACAAGTAAGAGATACAATAGATATTCCTATTATAGTTACAATAATATCTGAGGATGAGGATATAGATAAGAGAATAGAAGCAGGCGCAACAATATTTAATGTATCAGGCGGAAAAAGTACTGCAAAAATAGTTAGAAATATAAGAGAAAGGTATTCTGATTTCCCGATCATAGCAACTGGTGGACCGACAGTAGAGACTATAGAAGAAACTATTAAGGCTGGTGCTAATGCAATAACATATACACCGCCAACAGCTTCAAGTATTATGGGGAGACTTATGGACACATATAGAGATGATATGAGATAATAAAAAATAGTCATTGAAATATAAGAAAAATGTGGTATCATAATTGTAACAAGTTGAATAATATAATAGCATAAGTTTTAATAGATGTAGAGGTGCTATAACAAAGAGTAATTATATTGAACTGGCAGGTTAGGATATATAATAAAAGGTGTTATAGCCGAAGAGATGGATTTTTATGCAAAAATCAATTTCTGGGTATTCATAAAATATATGAATAACTGTCACGAAAGTGTTGAGCTACACAGTTATAATAATGAATCATATAATTGATTGTTATTTTAACAAAGTAAAAAGCTCGTCACAGATATATCTGTGACGTTTATTTTTATAAAAATAAGCAATAAACATATTTTATAGTTAGAAATAATATAAGTTTTAAATTATGAAGTATGAATAAAGAAGATTGGGGTAATATTATGGAACTATTTGGAACAATGAAAGTTGAAGAGAATGAGCTAATAATAGGTGGGAATAGAGCGACAGATTTAGTAAAAGAATATGGAAGTCCTTTATATGTATTTGATGAGGAACTTATAAGAAATTATTGTAGAGATTATAGAAAATATTTTAAATGTGAAGAAAATAATAATAAGGTTGCATTTGCTGGTAAGGCATTTTTAAATGTACAAATGTGCAAATTATTAAAAGAAGAAAATATGAATTTAGATGTAGTTTCAGGTGGAGAGCTTTATACAGCATATAAAGCGGATTTTCCATTAGAAAAAGTAATGTTTCATGGAAATAATAAGACATTAGATGAAATTGAGCTTGGGGTAAAGCTTGGTGTGGGTAAATTTGTTGTTGATAATTTTTATGAAATGGAAGCATTAAATAATATAGCAAAAGAATATAATAAGGTTCAAAATATATATTTAAGAATAACACCAGGAATTGATGCACATACTCATGAATATATTAGAACAGGTCAAATTGATTCTAAATTTGGTTTTGCACCAGTAGAAGATACTATAGAAAAATCTATAGAAATGGCTATAAATCTAGAGAATATAAACCTTGTAGGTATTCATTGTCATATAGGTTCACAGACTTTTGGACTTGAGGCATATGAAGAGGCTGTTGAGGTAATGTTTAATTTAGTAAAAAAAATTAAAAAAAATATGGATTATTTAATAAAAGAAGTAGATTTTGGTGGTGGTTTTGGTATATACTATACTAAAGAGGACAAACCTCTAGAAACTTCTGAATATTGTGAAGCAATAATAAATAAGGCAGAAGAGGTATCTTCAAGATTAAACATTGAGAGACCTATACTTACTATAGAACCAGGAAGAAGTATAGTAGGTAATGCGGGCGTTACTTTATACACAATAGGTGCAATAAAAGATATTCCAGGTGTTAGAAAATATGTTTCTGTAGACGGTGGAATGACTGACAATATAAGACCAGCTCTTTATAGTGCTGAATATGAAAGTATATTAGCAAATAGAGTTAATAGTGAAGTGACGGAAAAGGTTACTATTGCAGGAAAATGTTGTGAATCAGGAGATATTTTATTAAAGGATGTTACTCTTCCGGAAGTTAAAACTGGAGATATATTAGCTATTATGACTACAGGTGCTTATGGATATTCTATGTCTAGTAATTATAATAGAATACCAAAACCAGCAGTTGTTATGGTTAAGGACTCTAAGGCAAGATTAATATGCAGAAGAGAAACTTATGAAGATATGATAAGGAATGATGTTATATAATTCTTTATTATATAATTAGGACAAGCTTTTTATTAATATTCTTTCCCAAGATTATTATATATATATAAAGATGGTGTATATGAACTTCATGTACACCATCTTTTTAATTTTCAATTGTTAATGATTAATTATCAATGAAGTATAATTTTTAGAGCAAAATTTGAAAATATATATTTTAAGAAATTTTGAAAGAATTTAACTTAAATTGATAATTGAAATTTTATAATTAAAAAGATTCTATTAAGATTAAGATTTTCTCATATACTGATAATTTGCAATAAAGTGAAAGAAATTTAATAATTTATAAACATTATAAACTATAAATTATGGTATACTTATAAAGTGAAAATAGTTGGAATGGGGGCAATAATAAGTTGGAAGAAAATAATTTATTAAAAGAAGAAAAAAAACTAGATAAAAAGGCAATAATAAAGGAATATATTCTAAATTTTATAATAATAGGTGGCTTAGCATTTTTAATATTAAAATTTGTAGGCCATGGTGTTTATATTCCAAGTGAGTCTATGGTTCCAACTTTAGAAGTTAATGATAGGTTAATTGTATCCAATGTGTATAAGCCAGAAAACTTAAAAGAGGGAGATATAGTTACATTTAAATGCGATGAATATGGAGATAAATTATTAATAAAGAGATTAATAGGTCTCCCAGGTGATACTATTGAAATAAAAGATGGAGTTGTTTTTAGAAATGGTACAGAGCTAGAAGAACCATATGTTAAAAATAATGAAGAATATGATGGGTATTTTGAGATTCCAGAAGGAAAATACTTTTTCTTAGGAGATAATAGAGCAAATTCAGATGATTCTAGGTATTGGGAGAACCCATATGTGGATAGAAAAGATATTGAAGGTAAAGTACAAATAAGAATTTATCCATTTAATGAAATAGGAAAAGTAGATTAAGACACTTTAGTGACACAAATATTAGATATAATATAATGTAAGTTTTATATAAGGAGAATTTAAATATGAAAAAGAATGATGACTTTACAATTAATTCAAAAGATATAGAAGCAAATGAATCTTTGAATAAGAAAAATGGATTTATCAAAAAATTTTTCAAAGATTGGATAGTTCCAATATTTGCGGCATTAGTTATAGCAGTGCTAATTAATAAATTCATATTTTTCAATGTTTATGTACCAACTGGATCAATGATTCCTACAATAAATGAAAATGACAAGATTTTAGTTACCAGAATCTATAATCCAGAGAAAATTCAAAGAGGAGATATAATTGTATTTTACTCTGAAGAATTACAGGAAACATTAATTAAAAGAGCAATTGGACTTCCAGGAGATCATATAGATATTAAAGATGGAGTTGTAAGCGTAAATGGGGAAGTATTGAAGGAGGATTACGTTAAGAATAATGATGATTTTACTGGTTCTTTTGATGTTCCAGAAGGTAAGTTTTTCTTCTTAGGAGATAACAGAGCAAATTCAAATGATGCTAGGTTATGGATCAATTCATACATAGATGCTTCAGAAATAAAGGGTGAGGCTAGATTTAGATTCTATCCATTTAATAATATGGGCACTTTATAGTTAAAAAATTTGACTTATAAGTAATAATAAATTATTATATTATGATAACTATGAGGGGGAGTATTATGGAAAAATACATTTTAGATAGAGTAGAGGGGAATTATGCTATATTAGAAAATGAAAATGGTAATATGATAGAAATAAACATAGATAATATAGATGGTAATTTTAGAGAGGGAGATATATTGATTAAAAAAGGAGAAAAATTTACTGTTAGTGAACTCCTTACAAAAGAAAGAAAAGATAAAATAAAAAATATGATGAACGATATATGGGAATAAATGCAAGGAAGGTGATTAATGTATGCAAAATAACAATAAGAATAATAAAAAGAAAAATAATAAATCTTTTAGTATTGCGCTTACATATTTTATAATAGCTCTTTCGTTTTTAATAGCATTCAATTATTCAAAAGGAGCTATTACAACTAAAGATATAAGCTATGATGAATTTTACAGATTATTAGACAATAAGGAGATTTCTAAAGTTATTATTACAAGTGATAATTTAGAAATAACACCTACAGGTGATAATCCTGAATATAAAGGTAAGACTCTATATACAGCTAGAATAAATGATGAAGAATTAATTCCAAAGCTTAAAGAAGCAGGAATATATTTTACAGGAAGAAATCCTAAACAGACGCCTCTATTAAATATGATGATTTCATGGATTTTACCTATGGTACTTATCTTCTTTATGTGGAGATTTTTATTTTCTAAAATGGGAAATGGCGGAGGCGGTGTCATGGGCATCGGTAAAAATAACGCCAAGGTTTATATGGAAAGTGAAATAAAGGTTACATTTGATGATGTTGCAGGACAGGAAGAAGCAAAGGAATCTTTAAAAGAAGTTATTGATTTCTTAAACGGTCCTGCTAAATATACTGAAATTGGAGCTAAGCTTCCTAAAGGTGTACTTTTAGTTGGACCTCCAGGAACAGGTAAAACACTTATTGCAAAAGCTGTAGCAGGTGAAGCTAAGGTACCATTTTTCTCATTATCAGGTTCAAGTTTTGTTGAAATGTTTGTAGGTGTTGGTGCATCAAGAGTTAGAGAATTATTTAAAGATGCTGTTGCAAAAGCACCATGTATTGTATTTATAGATGAAATTGATGCTATTGGTAAGAGTAGAGATAATCAAATGCAAAGTAATGATGAAAGAGAACAAACTTTAAATCAGTTACTTTCTGAAATGGATGGATTTGACTCATCAAAAGGTATAGTTATTCTTGGTGCTACTAACAGACCAGAAATACTAGATAAAGCACTTTTAAGACCAGGTAGATTTGATAGAAGAGTTATAGTTGATAGACCAGATTTTAAAGGAAGAGAAGCTATACTAGCAGTTCATGCTAAAAATGTTAACTTAGGTGAAGACGTTGATTTAGCAGAGATAGCTAAGAGCACACCAGGTGCTGTAGGAGCAGATCTTGCTAATATAATAAACGAAGGTGCTTTAAGAGCTGTTAGAAGAAGAAGAAAAATGGTTCTTCAAGAAGATTTAAGAGAAGCAGTTGAAGTGATTATTGCTGGTCAGGAAAAGAAAGACAGAATTCTTTCTCCTAAAGAAAGAGAAGTTGTTGCATTCCATGAAGTTGGTCACGCACTTGTTGCAGCAATGCTTAAAGGAACAGATCCAGTTCATAAAATAACTATAGTTCCGAGAACAATGGGAGCTTTAGGATATACTATGCAAGTGCCTGAAGAAGAAAAGTTCTTAACATCTAGAGAAGATTTAATGAATCAAATTACCGTTATGCTTGGTGGTAGATCAGCAGAAGAAGAAGTATTTAATTTAGTATCAACTGGCGCTTCAAATGATATAGAAAGAGCTACTTCAGCAGCTAGAAGCATGATATCTATGTATGGTATGAGCGAAAGATTTGATATGATGGCTTTAGAGTCAATACAAAACAGATATTTAGATGGTAGAGCCGTTAGAAACTGTAGTGAGCAGACATCAACTGTGTTAGATGAAGAGACATTAAATGTAATAAAAACAGCTCATAGCAAAGCTAGACAAATACTTAGAGAAAATAGAGACTTATTAGATAAAATATCAGCTGTTCTTTTAGAAAAGGAAACTATTTTTGGTGATGAATTCTTTAATTTAGTATATGAAAAGTATCCTGAAATGAAGGAAGAAAAAGAAAAAGAGAAGAATGAAAATGATAAAAAGGTTAAAGAATTAGAAGAACAAAGAGCTAAGAATCGTGCAGAAAGAGATAGGGATATTGAGGAAGATAATTCTAAAGAAAATAAAAATAGTTTAGATTTAAAGCAAGAGTCCAAGACAGATAGAGTAGAATTAAAACAAGAGACACAAGAAGATAATTTTATTATTGAAAATCAAAGTAGTATATTTGATGAATTAATTTCAGATGAAACTGAAAAAAATGAAGAAGATAAAAAAGATAATATATAATAATAGAGATATATGAAAAACTCCCAATGGGAGTTTTTCATCTCATTTGGTATTATGAAGTGAAAGGAAGTTGTTTTTTGAATAATCAAATAGATTTTTTAAATGAACAAGCAAAATTAGATAATACTTTAGAAATTATCAATGGAGAGATGCTTAAATACTTAGAAAAAAGAAAAGTTGTAACTAAATATATATTAGATGCAAGAAAGAAGTATATAGAAGAATATAAAGATGATGAAGATCAAGTAATTGATTACTTTGATCATGAAAATTATGTAAAAGAAGAAGCTTATAAAACTATAGATAAAAGACTAATGGAGTTTACGAAGCTCAAAGAAAATCCTTATTTCGGCAAAGTAACCTTTAAAGAAGACGACAATATTCCCGAGGAAATATACATAGGAAGATATGGTTTGACATTAGAAGATTCTTATGAACCTGTAATTGTTGATTGGAGAGCACCTATTGCATCACTATTTTACAAAGGGAGCCTTGGTGAGGCAACTTACAACACTCCAGTAGGTGAAATGAATGCAGATATAATAGGAAGAAAGCAGCTTATTATAAAAAAGAGTCAGTTAAAAGGTGTATTTGATTCAGCAGTTGATGTTAAAGATGAAATACTTCAAATGGTTTTGACAGAAAATTCATCTGATAAATTAAAAGATATTGTTATGACAATACAAAAAGAACAAGACGAAATAATAAGAGAAGATAAAAATAAGGTAGTAGTAGTTAATGGGGTAGCTGGATCGGGAAAAACAACTATAGCACTTCATAGAATATCATATTTACTATATAATTTTAGAAAGCAATTTGGAGATAAGGTATTAATATTTGGACCAAATGATGTTTTTATGGATTATATAGCACAGGTATTGCCTTCTCTTGGTGAAAGTAATATAGCTCAGACTACATTTGAGAATTTTGCAAAAGAGGAAATAGGAATAGTTAATGAACCAATAAAAGGATTTTCAAGCTATGTTGAAGATGTGATTGATGGAAACACCAGTGAGCTTGAAGAATATAAATATAAAAGCTCACAAGAATTTGTGAAATTTTTAAATGAAAAAATCAATTTGTTGAATAAAGAATATTTCAATATTCAGAGTGTTAAATTCAATGGAGAAGAAATTGTATCTGTAAATGAAATCAAAGAATTATTTGATGTATATTATAAAGATATGCCTTTATTTAGAAGAAGTGAAAAGATAAAAAGAATATTAACATCAAAGATTAAAGATAAAAGAGATGAACTTTATTATGCACTTCTTAAAGAAATAAAAGAAAAGAAAGAGAAATTATCAGAAGAAGAATTAAAAATAGAAAGCAATAATCTAGAATTCTTAAGAAGAATGAGAATAAGAGAAATTGTAAGAATGGTTATGAATTCTAGAGAAGAACTTGATAACTGGATTAATCATGAAGATATTTTAGATTTGTACAAAAGCATGACTAATACTAAAACTCTTGGGTATATGGATTTAAGTGCAATTCTTTATTTAATGATTAAGCTAGAAGGTAAAAAGTTAAAAAGAGAAATAAAACATATAGTCATAGATGAAGCTCAGGATTATAGTTATTTACAATTTGAAGTTATTAAAGAAATAACAGGCTGTAAAAGTTATACTATAGTTGGGGACTCTAATCAAAGATTAATAGACACAAATGAAGAATGTGCTATGATTAACTTACAAAAAGTATTTACTGATGCAGGATTTGATATAAAGAACTTTAGTTTAAATAAAAGTTATAGATCAACTCAAGAGATAATGGAATATGCAAATAAATTCTTAGAGGAAGAAAAAATAGTTCCTTTAGTTAGACGTGGTGAACCTGTAATGGAGGAAGAAGTGTTTGATGAAAGTGAATTTATAGATACTGTTATCTCTATAATTGAAGATTATGAGGAAGATAATTGCGAAAATATAGCTGTAATATTTAAAGGCAGAAATGAACTTAGAAAATATGCTCCTCTTATTAAGGAAAGAATAAGTATTCAAAATTTAGATAACGAAGAAAGTATCTATAAGGGAGGAAAAGTGCTTATACCAGCATATCTTGCAAAAGGATTGGAATTTGATGGCGCTATTATTATTGAAGAGGATGAAATACAACCATTAATTAAGTATATTATGTGCACTAGAGCACTTCATAGACTTGCAGTTATAAAAAATAATAAAGAATAGAAATAAAAAACCTTATTTGGATCGCTTAAAATCCAAATAAGGTTTTTTAACATGGATTTATTATTGAATCAATACAGTCTTAACAAAGAGTGAGTAAAATACAAGTATAGAATAAATCTTAAGGGATGAAATGATTTGAATGTAAAAGATATATTAAAAGTCAGTCCATTGATTGCAGCTGCTAAAATACAGGATTTAAGAGAAGCTGTAAATTCAAATGTAGGTGCAGTAATATTAATGGAAGCTAAATTAAATGAGCTGTTAGAAGAAGAGTTTAGGGAATTGAAAAGAAAGAAGCCTATATTCATACATATTGATTTATTAAAGGGACTTTCAAATGATAAAGAAGCCATAGAATTTATAAAAAAATATGTTAATCCAGCAGGAATTGTTTCAACTAAAAGTTCTGTAATAAAATCTGCTAAGAAGAAAGGTTTAATAGCAATACAAAGGATTTTTCTTATTGATACAAAATCTTTAAATAGTGCCATAGAAAGCGTAAAAGAGAATAATCCTGATATTGTAGAAGTAATGCCAGCATTAGCGCATTCTATTGCTAAGAGCATAAAAGAATTAACAAACAAACCAGTTATAATGGCTGGATTGGTAGAAAATGAAAAACAGATTTTAGATGGATTGAATTCAGGAGCAGATGGTGTATCATTTGGTAAAAAGAATTTGTGGAATATGAATTTATAATTAAAACTTAATATTAGGTAATTAGTGGTGGAGATTTGAGAAAACCGTTAATCAACTTTGTAAAAATAATATATGCATGTTGCAATAATAAAATTTCATTTAAGATGTTTACAGTCTAAGTAAATACTAGCATACAAAATGTAGAAAAGTAATTGCAACATATATATAAAATGTATTTGAAAAGAAGGTGAGCTATGGTTTATTGAATTTCCTATTTTTATATCTAATTTTAAAGGAGTTTTATATGGACATAAAAATGATTGTATCAGATTTAGACGGAACTTTATTTAATAGTGACAAAGAGGAATATGAAGTATCAAAGGAATTAATAGAAAAAATTCATAAATTTGAAGAGAGTGGCGGAATATTCACTATTGCAACTGGAAGGCCAGTAGAAACAAGCATCGAAGTAGCAAAAACTATAGGCATTAAATCACCATATATTGCTTATAATGGAGCAAAAATAGTCGATGTTACTGGTAAGGAACTTTATTCTGAAAAATTTGATTTAAAAATATTTAAAAAATTTTTAAATGATGTTCAGAATTTTGGAGTATCAGTAATCTTTTATGATGATGGACAAACCATTTGTTTAAAGCATACATCAAGAATTTTAATATACGAGAAAAAAGAAAAGACTACATGCATTGAAGCGAAAGAAGATATTACAGACTCTGAGTTACAAATAAATAAGATTCTTTTAATAGGTGATGTAAGCAAAATAACTGAATTATGGAGTAGGTTAGATAAGAACATAAGAGAAGAATTTAGGTATGTAATATCAGAAGATGATTATTTTGAAATAATTAAAAATAATGTCTCAAAAGGTGATGCGTTAAAAAGGTTAAAAGAATATTTAGACATAGAAGATAATCAAGTTGTAACAATAGGCAATCACATGAATGATAAAGAACTTATAGAAGAAGGTCATTTGGGATATGCAGTAGCAAATGCAGTAGATGGTCTAAAAGATATTGCTGATTATGTAACAGAGGGAGAGTATGAGTCTGGAGTTATTGAAGTAATAGAAACATATTTGAAGGGAGAAATTTAAATGAAAAAAAATATATTAAAATTTATTTCAGTTGTATCACTTTTAACATTATGTCTTACAGGATGCGGAAGCACTAAAAGTCAAAACACAGGAACAGAAGCTGCAAAAGGTGAGAAAGTAAAAATTGAATATTGGCACTGTAATGCAGAAACTCAAGGGGGGCAGACTGTAGAGGAACTTGTTAAAAAGTTTAATGAACAAAGTGATTCTGTAGAGGTAGTTGCTAAGTATAATCCAGATATGTATAAAGGTCTTATGCAGAATTTACAGGCAGAAGCTGCAACAGGAAAATCACCTGCTGTAGTGCAAATTGGGTGGGCATTCTTAGATTATTTCTCAAATAATTTTGCTTATACTGAACCACAAAAAATTATTGATAAATATTATGAAGCAGATAAGACATTCTTACAAGATAACTTTTTACCAAATGTTTTAGGACTTGCAAAGAACAGTAGTGGATCACAAGTCGGTATACCATATTCACTTAGTACCCCAGTATTATACATTAATAAAGATCTTTTAAGAGAAGCTGGATTAGATGAAAATGGTCCTAAGACATGGGAAGATGTGAAGGCTTTTGCTGATACTGTAAAAGAAAAAACAGGAAAGTACGGTTTATATATTCAAGAACCAGCAGATAACTGGGCTACACAAGCATTATTAGAAAGTAATGGAGCAAGAATGATTACCGATGGAAAAGCAAGCTTTGCATCAGAAGAAGGAATAAAAGCATATGAAGTTTATGCAGATATGGTTGTTAATACAAAATCAGCTCTTCATATATCTTGGGGAGAAGGTGTTCAATCTTTCATTGATGGTAATGTAGCAATGCTTTATACAACAATTGCACAAAGAGCAAATGTTCAAAAGGGAGCAACGTTTGATGTAGCTGCAATTAATTCTCCATCATGGTCAGGAAAAGAAAAGAGACTTCCAGCAGGTGGGTGTTTCCTTGCAATAACTGCACAAAGCGAAGAAGAACAAAAAGCAGCATGGGAATTTGAAAAATATTTATATAGTGTTGAATCTATGGCAGAATGGACAAAAGGAACAGGATATGTACCTCCAAGAAAAGATGTTGCTGAAGCTGAAAATGGATTAAAGAGCTTCCTTGAAGAAAACAAGATGATGGAAGCTGCAACAACTCAAATGGATGGAGTTGTATCATGGACATCATTCCCAGGTGATGCTGGTTTAGAAGCTGAACAAATACTATTAGATACAAGAGATAAGATATTAAGTGGTAGCGTATCAGCAAGAGATGGATTAACAAAAGCACAAGAGGATATCAATGTATTGTTAAGTAAATAGTTTTGGATTAACTGTATAGAAGGTAGGTTTAGGCACAATCAAATAAATAACAAGTCCATCTGCTAGCTCATTTTCCATCATCCTGCGTCAGCAAAATGTCATAATAGACTTGCTATGATGGCACTTTGCTTCCTTGCCTGATGAAAAATATTCATAGCAGCTTTGGACTTATTTATTTTCATGTGCCTCATTCCTACCTTTTATAAAAATATTTTTAATGAAACTATTTTAAGGAGAATTAAAATGCAAAATAAGAAACAACTTATAGATTACAAGAGCAAACAAAAATTTATTGCATATTTATTAATATTGCCATCATTTTTAGCCTTTTCAGTATTTATGTTCTGGCCTCTTATTAGAACATTTTATTTAAGCTTTTTTTCATGGAATATGATAAAACCAGTAAAAGAATTTGTAGGACTTTCAAATTATATTGATATATTTACAAACCCAATTACATACAAAGTTATGGGAAATACGCTTTTATATATACTAATACTGCTATTATTAAATTTTGTTGCGCCATACATTCTTTCTTTTATTCTTTCAGTAGTTATAACAAAGGCAAAAGGATTTTATAAGAGTGTAATATTTCTTCCAAGTGTAATTTCATTAGTTGTAGGATCAATTCTATACTTATGGATACTAAATCCTATATCAGGTCCAGTAGCAATAATAGCAAAGTTTTTTGGAATCACATTGCCTATATGGAGCAAAACTGATGGACTGGTTATTGTGGTTATAAGTTTAATAACATCATGGAAGATATTCGGATATAATTTTATAGTTGTTCTTGCTGGTGTTTCTGGAGTACCAACTGAAATTATTGAAGCAGCAAAGATTGATAATATTCCAATGTATAAAATATTTTTAGATATTGTTATTCCAATGAGTAGTGCAACAGGAATTTATGTACTAATAATGACAATAGTTCAAGGACTTCAATATGTATTTACACCAATAAAGGTTATAACTCAAGGAGGGCCTAACTATGCAAGTTCAAATGCCATCTATAATGCATATCAAGAAGCATTTGTACTATATAAAACAGGTAGTGCATCTGCTTTTGCAATTATTACAATGTTACTTTTTGTAATATTGCTTATATTGGAATTTAAATATGTAGAGAGAGGCGTGTATTATGAAAATTAAAATGACATCAGAATATAAATGGCATATATTATTAATTTTATTTGTAATTGTTTCGCTTTTTCCAATAGTGTTTGCTATATCAAGCTCATTTAAAGAATTAAATGAAGCATATAGTAATGTTTTTGGAATTATACCAAAGAATCCTACAATAAACAACTATAAAGAAGTAATCTTAAGACTACCTTTTTATAAAATTACAGAAAATACATTCTTTATAGCCACTACTGTCACAGTATTTAAGGTTATTACTTCAGTACTTGCAGCATATTCATTTGTTTATTTTGATTTTAAATATAAAAACATACTTTATTTTATATTAATTAGTACAATCTTTATACCATTTACAGTTACGATGATTCCAAATTATCTTACTGTGTCAAAGCTTGGACTTAATGATAAATTACTTGGAGTTATTCTTCCACAGTTAAGCGATGCTACGGGAATATTTTTAATAAGACAATCAATGAAAACTATACCTAAAGCATTAATTGAAGTTGCAGAGCTTGAAAATGTAGGGCATTTTAAGAGAATGAGAGACATTGTAATTCCACTTGTTAAGCCGGCAATAATTTCTACTGGAATAATGTTTTTTATTAATTCATGGAATGAATATGTTTGGCCAGTATTAATATTAAAATCTAAAGAAAATTTTACACTTCCTTTAGCCCTTCAATTATTTATAAGCTCAGAAGGCGGAACTGATTTTACTATTGCCATGGCAGTATCTGTAATAACAATGATAATACCATTAATACTTTATATAATCTTCCAAAAGTATATTATTAATACTTTTACATCATCAGGAATTAAAGGATAGGAGTTAGCAATGAAAGAAATAGTATTTGAAAATGTATGTAAATCTTATGGAAAAGCACAAATAGTTAATAATTTAAACTTAACAATAAAAGAAGGTGAAAGATTGATTTTACTTGGACCTTCTGGATGTGGTAAGTCCACAACTCTTAGAATGATTGCAGGGCTGGAAGATATAACAAGTGGAAAGTTATATATGAATGGAAAATGTGTTAATAATGTTAAGAGCGGCGAGAGGAATATAGCAATGGTATTTCAAAATTATGCATTATTCCCACATATGACTGTAGAAGAAAATATAACTTATGGTCTAAAGGTGCATAAATTTCAACCTTCAGAGGTGAAAGATAGGTTAAATTCTGCAATAGATATGCTTCAATTAAATGGGCTAGAAAAAAGAAAGCCAAAAGATTTATCTGGTGGACAACGCCAAAGAGTGGCACTTGCAAGAGCTATAGTAAAAAGAAGTGATTATTTTCTTTTGGATGAGCCACTTTCAAATCTTGATGCACAACTTAGAGGACATGCAAGAAAAGAGTTGGTTAAAATTCATGAATTATATAATCAAACTTTTGTATATGTAACACATGATCAAGTAGAGGCTATGACAATGGGAGATAGAATAGCACTTATGAATAAAGGAACTCTTCAAATGGTTGATACTCCAGCCAATGTGTATAACAAGCCAGCCAATATATTTACTGCAAAGTTTATTGGTTCGCCATCAACAAATGTTTTTGAAGTTAATTATAATGACAGAAAAATAGTAGTAGGCGATCAAAAAATTAGTATTTCAGATGAGTGGATTAAGTTAGTCGAAGATAATGGGAATACAGAATTATGCATTGGTATACGACCTGAACACATAAACTTACAATTTGAAAATGGAAAAAATTCACTAAAAGGTTTTGTTAAATATGTTGAAGATTATGGTAATAAAGTTGGAGTCTATATTGAAGTAGAAGGAAATGAAGTAATTGCTATATTAGAAGAAAATAAATATAAATCTGATGATGTTGTATATTTTGAACTGGATTTTAGTAAAATTCATTTGTTTGATAGAAAAACAACAATGTCAATTGGATATCCGAAGGAGATTTAATTATGAATATTTATATAAGTACAAATTTATATAATCCAGATCAGCTTGAAGAAATTTTTAGTCTTTTAGATAAAATTAATGATAGAAGTATTGGAATAGAACTTTTTGTAGAGTGGCAGAATGATGTATTTATTAAGTTTATTGATGATAATATTGATAGGCTTAAAGATTATAAAATTTCATTACATGGACCATATTATGAGACAGAACATTCGGCAGAAAAAGGATCTTTAGAATATATAAGAACAAATGAATATTTCAATAGTACGTTAGAAATATCAAAAGAATTGAATAGTAGATATATCGTATATCATCATAATAACTGCAAAGTTGTTCAGGAAAATAAGGAAAGAATGATAGAGGCATCATCTGAGAACTTAATAGATTTGAATGAAAATGCAAAGGAATATGATTCAAAAATTGTAGTAGAAAATTGTGGTGTAATTTCACATGAAAATATGTTATTTAATGAAAAAGAATTTATAGAAATGGCAAAAAGTATTCCTAATAATATACTTATAGATATAGGGCATGCATTTGCAAACAAATGGGATATAGAGAATATTATTATGGAGTTAAAAGATAAGATTGTTGCATATCATATTCATAATAATGATGGATTTGAGGATAATCATAATAGAATAAATGATGGAAAATTAAGCTTTGATAAATTCTTAGACTTGTATAAAAAATATACAAGTGATGCAGACTTAGTCCTTGAGTATGGAAAGCAGTGTTACAAAGATGTCTTTGGGATTATTGAGGACATAGAATATATAAAAAATAAACTAAATAAATAGAACTGTTAAACGCTAATGCTTAATATCTTAAAGGGCTTTGGCGTTTTTTATTCTTTAAAAGATTATATCATAGTCGCCTTGGCGATTTTTTTATTATACATGAATTATTTAATGTATGCATAATAATACAATATGCACATTAAAATATTTAAAATAACATAAAATAAAGTATATTGATATTCTAATATTAATATATATTGATCTGAAATTTAATATTTAACAAAAAATATTAAAGAATTTTATACATAACTATTGCATAATTATAAATAAGTGTTTATAATAAGTTTATCAAAAGAAAGACAGGCCATTATGAAAATGGTCAATAAGGGAAGTATAGCAAATAAGAAGGGGGATTAATAAATGAAAAAAGGAATATTAAAAAAGATGATCGCAGTTGTTGCAGTAGCTACAATGGCAATTAGTGCAATAGGATGTGGAAGTAGTAGCAAAACTGAAGGGGAAAAGACAGAAGGTGCGGCTGTAGAGCAAAAAGCCGATGGAGGAAATTTAAGTGATATAAAATCAAAAGGAAAACTTGTAGTAGGTACAAGCGCAGATTATCCACCATATGAATTCCATACAATGGCGAATGGAAAAGATGAAATAGTAGGGTTTGATATTGATGTAGCAAAGGAAGTTGCTAAAGACTTAGGTGTTGAATTAGAAGTAAAGGATATGGATTTTGATGGGTTGCTTGTAGCTCTTCAAGCAGGAAAAGTTGATATGGTATTTGCAGGAATGACTCCTACAGATGAAAGAAAGGAAAATGCAGATTTCTCAGATATTTATTATTCTGCAACTCATCGTTTTATTTTAAGAAGTGGTGAAGAAGGTTCAGTTAAATCATTTGATGATTTAAAGGGTAAAAAGATTGGAGTTCAAAAAGGATCAATTCAAGAAGGTATTGCAAAAGAAAATTTTGATGAAGCAAACATTAAATCTTTAGCAAAGGTTACAGATTTAGTATTGGACTTAAAGAACAAGAAAGTAGATGCTATTTTAATTGAAGAAGGTGTTGCAAAGATTAATTGTGATAAAAATAAAGATATAGCAATGTCTGATTTTGTAGTAACAGATGAAAATGGTGGAGCTGCAATAGCTTTAAAGAAAGGTTCTACTGAATTACAAACAGAAGTTAACAAGACTATAAGTAAGTTAAAAGAAGAAGATAAGATAACAAAATTTGTTTCAGATGCAAATGATTTAGCTGCTGAACAATAGAATTAAACATTGAATGAAATTACCCATAGGGGGTTCCTAATAGGGATGAATTGACTAAGGAGGTTGTATTTTGAATTTTACATTTTTAGACAAATACTCAAGTTACTATATAAAAGGTGCAGAAATAACAATAATACTGGCTTTATGCGCAGTATTATTTGGAACAATTTTAGGTTTGTTATTAACACTTATTAGGCGTTCAAAAATTAAACCTATAAGCATCTTAGCAACAGCATATGTAGAATTTGTAAGAGGTACACCTCTTTTAGTTCAGATTTATATAATCTATATAGGGTTACCTAATTTAACTGGATTAGATATGTCAGATATGGCAGTTGGTATAGTTGCATTATCATTAAATTCAGCTGCATATGTTTCAGAGATAATAAGAGCTGGTATTGAAGCAGTTGATAAGGGTCAAATGGAAGCGTCAAGAAGTTTAGGTATGACTCAAGGGCAAGCAATGATTGATATTATAATACCTCAAGCATTTAAAAATATCTTGCCTGCACTTGGAAATGAATTTATATCAGTAATTAAAGAATCTTCAATGGTTTCTGTAATAGGTGTTGCAGAGCTTATGTACAATGCTGGAATAGTAAGAGGAAATACAGCACTTGGATTAGAACCAGTAATTGTTGCAGCAGTATTTTATTTTGTAATTACATTCACATTAACAAGATGTTTAGGATTTATTGAAAGGAGATTAAAGGCTAGTGATATACGTTAAAGATTTAAACAAGAGTTTTGGAAAAAATGAAGTACTAAAGGGAATTGATGAGCATATCGCTAAAGGGGAAGTGGTAGTTGTAATTGGACCATCAGGTTCAGGAAAAAGTACTTTCTTAAGATGCCTTAATCTATTAGAAGTTCCTACATCAGGCACAATTACTTTTGAAGGAAAAGATATAACATCAAAGGCAACTGACATAAATAAGATGAGAGAAAAAATGGGAATGGTATTTCAACAGTTTAATTTATTCCCACATAAAACAGTAAAACAAAACATCTGTCTAGCGCCTATGAGAGTTAAAAAGATGTCTAATGAACAAGCAGAAGCAAAAGCAAAAGAGCTATTAAATAAAGTAGGGCTAATTGATAAAATAGATGCATATCCAGCATCACTTTCAGGTGGTCAAAAGCAAAGAATAGCTATAGCAAGAGCATTAGCTATGGAGCCAGACGTAATGTTGTTTGATGAACCAACATCAGCATTAGATCCAGAAATGGTCGGTGAGGTTCTAAATGTTATGAAGGATCTTGCAAAAGAAGGGATGACAATGGTAGTTGTTACTCATGAAATGGGGTTTGCAAGAGAAGTTGGAGATAGAATATTATTTATGGATGGTGGAAAAATCGTAGAACAAGGTACACCAGATGAAATATTTAAAAATCCTAAGAATCCACGTACAATAGATTTTTTATCAAAGGTGCTTTAAAATAAAGATTTATAAACAGAGAGAGTTATATTTAAATTTTAGATATAACTCTCTCTGTTTTTTTGCAAGTATAAGTTCAGAAGTTATAGTTTTGAAATTTTATAATATATATTTTTGCTTGTAAAATTTAATGATATAATAATAATCTATTATGTAGTTAAATAAAACGATAAAAGAAATATGGAAGGAGAGAATTATCATGGGAGCACTTTTAATTTTATTTATATCAATGACTGTAATTAGTATTTGTGCTGCATTAATGTTATTTATAACTAAAGAAAAAAATAAACAAAATATAGCATTTATTTTTGCAGGAGCAGTTAGTGTTATTATAACATTATTGAATGTAACATCTTTACCTACAAATTGGGTTATGGAAAAATGTATTGCTTGGTTGATGGGAGTACCAGCTATTATTGGATTAGTACTTTATTTTGTAGTAAAAAAATATTATATGTTAAGTAAAATTCTTATAGTATCTTCAATGATACTAGGAATTATAAAAATATTCTTCTGATTTTTAAATATTAATGTAACTTATGAAAACAAATAATATATTTGATTTTTATTTATTAACAAAAGCTTTATGAATTAACTTAGTAATTTATAAGCACATATTTGTAAAAGATTTAAATAGCAAATAAATAATCTAAAATCCTAGAGCAAAAAGACTCTAGGATTTTTGCATTATAAAGATAAAAATATAGATAATAGAAATATTAAGTTCTTTTTAATAGAAGTTATGAATATAAAGATGTTATACTATATATACAAGCTTAATTTAAGAAGATGAAGGGAGATGGTTAAAGCCTATGATTAATTTAAAGAGAATGGTTAAGGTAATATCATTTACCATGGCTTTTATGACAACATTTACGCTATTTTCAACAGATGCCAAAGCCGCTAATGAGAATATTAATAATTCTTATATAAATAAGCAAGGGATTCCATATGATTTTGAAGATATCATATGGAGTAAATATAAGCCGCCTGCAAGCTCAAGCAGTAATAGGACAAGATCTGTTTTAGATAATGGAAAAGAAACAAGTTCAGGATACCAAGATGATTTTTATGGTTCTATCAATAATGATTGGATTAATGGAGTAAATCAATATATTACACCTGATCTTCAGGAAATCAGTTATTATACGTATCTTACAGCGAAAAGTACTGTAGACGTGAGAGACATATTTAATGAAATGTTGAAGGAACAGTCTAATTATTCATCAGATACTGTTGAATGTAAGATGATTAATTTATATAATAACATACTTGATACAGAAGCAAGAAATAGACAAGGTGTAGATGGTGCCCAAAAGTATGTTGATAAAATTAAAAATGTGAATTCAATTAATGAGTTAACAGAACTTTTATCTACTAATGAAATGGACATATTTAATAATTTATTTAGATTTAAAGTATCACCTTTATATACAAATAAGAGTCATCAACTATATATACAGCCAACTTTACTTGGATTAGTTAATAGTAACGATTATTTTAGTGATACTGAAGAAAGTAAAGAAAGAAAAGAAAAATATATTAATTATATAGAAAGTACTTTAAAACTAAGTGGATATTCTGAAGATGAAGCTAAAAAGAAAACTGATGATCTTATATCGTTTGAAGAAAATATAGCAAAGAGTATGATAGGAATGAATCAGTTATATGGAGGAGAAATTGACTATCAATCACTTAATGTCTCTGTGACTATGGATGAATTAAATAAAATGGCTCCTAATTTACAATTGTCTAAGGTTATGAATGGACTTGGTATAGATAAAAGTAAGAATACGATAATAGTTCAGCAGAAAAAGTGGCTTCAAAGTCTAAATGCTTTATATACAGAAGAAAATCTTCCGAAAATAAAAAATTATATTGAAATTACAATACTACAGGCATTAGGTAAATTTCTTGATGATGATTTTGTAAGATTAAATGATGAATATATAGCTTATTTAAACCAAACTGAAAGTAATAGTACACAATCGGCTGAAAATGATGCTTACGAGACTATATATGCTAATTTTACAGAAGCACTTGGAAAGTTGTACACTGATAAATACTGTAATGAAGAAGAAAAAAGAGATGTTGAATTATTAGCAAAGGAATTAGTTTCAACTTATAGAAAGAGAATAAATAATAATGATTGGATAAGTGATTTAACTAAGAAAAATGCATTAAATAAGTTGGATAAATTGAAATTTAATATAGGATATCCAGAAACTTATGAAGATTATTCGGGTGTAGAAATTAAATCATTTGCTGAAGGTGGTTCATTAGTTGAAAATATGATGAATATTACTGAACATCAAAGGAAAAAAGAATTTGCTGAACTATACGAGCCTTTAAATGATGAAATTTTTTCGGGAACAGTTACGCCACAAGGAGTATTTGCAGAATATCATTTTGAAACTAATAGCTTAGTTGTTACAGCGGGTCTTTTAGAGCCAGATTTCTATAATATTAATGATTCTAAGGAAAAAAAATTAGCAACTGTTGGGTTTGTTTTAGGTCATGAAATTAGCCATGCCTTTGATGATCTTGGTGCATTATATGATGCAGATGGAAACTATCAAAACTGGTGGAATATAGAAGATTATAATAAATTTAATGAGAAGGCAGAGAAATTTAAAGAATTTTATAGCAATATAGAAGCTTTACCAGGTCAATTTATTAATGGTGAAAGCACACTAGGTGAAAATATTGCAGATATTACATCAATGGCATGTTTATTAGATATATTAGAAACAATGCCTAATGCAAACTATAAAGAATTCTTTGAAAATTATGCAATAGGATATAGATGTGCAAGGTCACCTGAATATGAACAACAAATGTTAAAGTGGGATACTCATTCACCATATAAATACAGAGTAAATGCAGTTTTATCACAATATGAAAAGTTCTATGAAACATATGGAATTAAAGAAGGCGATAAAATGTATGTTAAGCCCGAGGATAGGTTAAAAATATGGTAACTTTCAACAATATAAATATATTTTGTAGAATCAAAATTTAGTGGATAGCAACCGAAATTCAATATATATAAGCTCGATTGTAGGGAAATTTAAGCTAAAACTTATAAAGACAGAGGTTGTGCCCAAAAATGTTTGCTCCCAAAAAACAAGTTTTGGACAAACAATTTTGGAACAACCTCTGTCTAATAAGTTAACAGCTTAAATTTCTTAATACAATACTACGCTTATCATATATTGAATTTCTTTGTTTTCCTCTAAAATTATAGATATCTAACTTATTTTAGCTAGAATATATGTTTTATGAATATTACATGACTAAAAATATAGTCTCAATAAATTGTAGTAATTTATAAAGTTACTTATTGAATCACTATATCACAAATAAATAAGCAAATCTGTAAGAGTTTATCTTCCTACATCTATAAATTAGTACATTAAAAAAATTATAGAATACTGACTTTTTAAATCTTTAACATGTATAAATAACTATTCATTAATTAAAAAATGTATTTATGTATAACAACAATATCTGAAACTCTGAGTTTAGATGAAACAAAGAAATAAAGCTCTCATATTGGGCGGAGACTTGCCTTCAAAAATGAAGCTTTAGAATTTTTACATTAATGATTGTTCCAAAATTGTTTGTCTAAGGCATATTAAAGGAACCATCTTCATCGGTAGATAAAGATGGGCTATACTGCTAAGTTCGTACCTTACTAAGCATTATATGCCTTGGAGCAAACGGTTTTGGGTACAATCATTGATGTTTAAATTTTTAGTTTCATTTTTGTATCAAGCGAGCCAAATTTGAGAGCTTTATTTCGGTTATTTCACTAAAACTTACTACGTCCCTTATTTATATTGAGAACTGATAATTTATAATTTTATACATAGTGCTTATCAATTGTGATTACACAATTATAGCATGGGTGTATTTTTTTAACTCTTTCAGAAATTAAATCAATTAATGCTTCATTGCTTAAATGAGAATCTTTTGTAACATCTAAAACTACATCAAAAATTAAATTTTTTATTTTGCCTTCACCAACGACTCTAAAATCATGTATAGACTCTATAAAATCATATTCATCGATAACTTTTTGAATCTCATCGTAAGCTTCTTTTACTTCCCCTTCAATATTACAAACTGGATCTATATGAATTACTAGATATATTTTAAGTTCAGCAGATATTTCTCTTTCAGCCTTATCTATTATTTCATGTATAGCAACGACACTTATGTCACTTGGAATTTCTGCGTGAATAGATGCCATACATTTTCCAGGACCATAATTATGAACAATTAAATCATGAGTTCCTAATATATTTTCATATGAAAGAACTTTTTCTTCTATGGATTTAACTAATTCAGGGTCTGGAGCTTCACCAAGTAAAGGATTAATAGTATCTTTAACAAGATTAAATCCGGAATAGACTATAAATATAGCTACAGCTAAACCCACATATCCATCAATTGGAAGAGCGGTGAATTTTGAAGCTAGAAAAGAAAGTACAACACAGCTTGTAGTAAATACATCTCCTAAAGCATCAACAGAAGCGGCCTTTAATGCAGAAGAATTTATTTTATCGCCTACATACTTATTAAATTTTGAAAGCCACAATTTAAGAAATATAGAGACAAATAATAATATAAATGGAATAAAATCAAATATAACAGGTTCAGGATTAACTATCTTATTAAAAGAAGTTTTAATAAACTGTAATCCAACTAACATTACCATAAATGCAACTATTAGAGCTGATAAATATTCTAATCTACCATGTCCAAAAGGATGTTCTTTGTCAGCAGGCATACTGGATAATTTGAATCCCAATATAGTTATTAATGATGATGCTGCATCAGAAAGGTTATTAAAGGCATCGGCAGTAATTGCAATACTCGATACAATAACACCGACTGATAACTTTATTATAAATAGAAGTACGTTTACTAATATGCCTACTATTCCTCCAAGTAGCCCATAAGAGTTTCTTACTTTATCGTTTTTAATATTATTTTTGTCTTTTATAAATTTGTTGATAAGTAATTCAAAAAACATTTTTTCACCTCATATAAGTCCTAAATTTAAATATAAAAATTATTATGATTTAGGATATTTATAAATATTTATTATTTTTGTTCAAAGTATATTAAAGTATAACCATAATTATATCATGAATGTTCAATTAATTCATATTGACTTATGAGCTAATTTGGAAAAGAATCTTGTATTTATGAAATTTGATTAACAGTAAAATTTTATATTTGTGTTAATTAACTTAGAAAGTTAATTTGTCATATGGATATTTCATAATCTAATTAATTTTGATAACAGTAGTATATGCTAAAATATAAAATTTTAATAGATTTTTAGTATATTTTTTAAGCATTCAAAATTCACATATTCTTGTATCAAGATGTTTACATTAGCTTGATACAAGCGATTTTTCTTGATTTTTAAACTAGCAACATTTTTTTAAAACATTTATATATACATTATGTTAAAATATATAAATAGAAAATACTAGAATAAATATGCATAAAATATCACAATATATTATTTTACTATGATATAATTTACTTATGAATTTTAAATATAAAATATATAAAAATGATTGAATTATTTAAAAAATGGGGAAAAATTTTCTATATTGATAATTTTTCTTTATAAAATAAATTAATTATATAAGGATTAACGATTTGGAGGCATGTTTTATGAAGAAAACAATATTTACTGGTGCAGCAGTTGCAATAGTTACACCTTTTAATGAGAATGGAATTAATTTTGAGGAATTAAAAAGACTGATAGATTTCAACATAGATAATGGTACAGATGCAATTGTAATTGCTGGAACTACAGGTGAATCATCAACTATGTCAGATGAAGAGCACAAAGAAGCCATTAGATTTACAGTAGAATATGTAAAGAAGAGAATTCCTGTAATAGCAGGTACAGGTTCAAATGATACAGCATACGCTGTTGAACTTTCAAAATATGCTGAAAGTGTTGGGGTAGATGGAATATTAGTTGTGACACCTTACTATAACAAAGCAACTCAAAGTGGTTTAGTTAAACACTTTACATATATAGCAGACAGAGTTAATGTACCAATGATTCTATATAATGTTCCATCAAGAACTGGTGTTAATATTCTTCCAGAAACATATGTAGAATTAGCTAAGCATCCAAGAATAGTTGCTACAAAAGAAGCTAGTGGAGATTTATCTCAAGTAGCTAAAATTAAAGCTTTGTGTGGAGATAATCTTGATATTTATTCTGGAAATGATGATCAAATAGTTCCTATATTATCATTAGGTGGTAAAGGAGTTATTTCCGTATTATCAAATGTTATGCCTAAGGAAGCACACGAAATTTGCAGCCTTTACTTTGAAGGAAAGATAGAAGAAAGTGCAAAAATGCAGACTGATTATTTAGAACTTATAAATAATTTATTTATTGAAGTTAATCCTATACCAGTAAAGACTGCGTTAGGACTTATGGGATACAATGTTGGAAATTTGAGAATGCCTCTATTTGCCATGGAAGGTAAAAATTTAGAAACATTGAAAGATAGCTTAAAGGAATATGGATTAATTTAGAAAAAGTATTAAAGTTGTGTATATATAACAGAGTAGGAATTAGGTTAATGATTTGTATAAAGTATATTCAAACAATAGTCATACTCTTTTATACTTAATGTAAAAAGAACAGAATTGATAATTCATTTTTTGTATTACCTTCAACATAGTATTCTTTCATAATATAATTTTTAATATATAAATCTCCTTTAGGATACTACATGCACTATCCTAAAGGAGATTTTTTGCTTTGTTTAAATAACACTCTGGTAATTGTTTTATTTCACTGTGAGTATTTATATGTATGGATTCAATTTATATTTTATATTAATCATCATACTCGCTGTCGTATTTTTCTATTGCTCCAGTTGATGAATTTATGTCATAGTCATATTCCATATTTCCAACTTTAAAACTTATTTCGTAGACTTTAATTCCATTCTTATAGTCATAATCTAAATCTAAATCTCTTATTGAATTTGAAGATACTTCAGCATGATTAAATGCTGTTTGTTTTGCTTTTTCTAGACCAATATCTGTTGATGAAGTACTATTTTGTGGTATATTTATATAATCGTCATCTATTTCATTATCATATTTTATAATTTTTCCTGTTGAAGCATCAATGTCATAATCATATTCAATGTTTCCAGATTTAAATTCAATGTCATAAGACTTAGCTCCAAATATATAATCAACACCAACAGTAACATAATTTACAGCATTTGAAGATACTCCAGCATGATTAAATGCTATTTGCTTTGCTTTTTCTTCTCCTATATCTGTTGCTGAGTTAGCATTTGTAGTTATCCATTGACCATTACCATTTACATAGTATCCGTTAATTACAGTATCGTGAGCCATATATCCTTGTGAATTAAAATAATACCATGATCCATTTATATATCTCCATCCTGTAGCCCATGAATTTCCTTCTGAATACCACCATCCATTTTTATCCTTTATCCATGCTGCATCAGCTTCTTTAGGAGATATTGAAGCTAATGACAATGATAGTAAACATAATGCTATTAATTTTGATAAATTTTTCTTTTTCATTTTATTCACCTCTAAACTTAAATTTTTTAATAATATATTGAAATTATTTTTTATATATAAGTTCCAATAAAGTTACTTCATATGAACCATATATCCTTTTGGGTTTAGGGCAGATTTTAATGAAGATTCTTAATTAGAACATATATACTTTATGTTCTGGTATTTACTTAGCATAAAGTAATCATAAACTTAATTTTAATATATATGTTACAAGATCATTCTTTCATAAAATTAGACATAGATTATGCTGTTATAGTGTAGATTTAAATTTTCAACATATATATTATAATTTATAATAATATTTTTATTGTAGTGTACACTTTTTCAGTGCTAAAAATATTAATTTTACCTTTGTAATTAGTAACTATTTGATTGGCGATAGATAGACCTATACCATATGAATTATTATTTACTCTTGATTTGTCCACTTTATAAAATTTATTTAAAACATATTGAATATCATTTTGGGGGATTCCCATTCCATTATCAGTAATAGAAAGTTCTTTCCTACCATTATTTTGGGTTAAGCTTATTTTTATTTTACATATTTCTTTGTCGTTATATTTAATTGAATTATCAATAAATATAACTAAAAGTTGTTTCAAGTGTTCATGAGTGATTTTAATGCAGTCTTCTTCTTTTACATCAATATCAAATTGAATGTTTTCATTTAATATTTTATAATGATTAACACAATCTAAAATTATTTGCAATACTTTAATTTCGTTTATTTCATCTAAATTAATTATTTCTCTTTCACATCTTGTAAGGAGCAATAAGTCATTTACAATCTTAATTAACCTATCTGTTTCATCAATGCATATATCAATGGATTTTTCCATTCTTTCTTTATCATTTTTTCCCCATCTTTTAATCATTGAAAGATGACCTTTAAGAGCTGTAAGTGGAGTTCTAAGCTCATGTGATGCATTTGAAATAAAGACTTTTTGTTCTTCAAATGAGCATTCTATTTCATCCATCATAGAATTAAATAATGTTACTATTCTATCAAACTCATCATTTGAATTTGACTTATTCATCCTATGGCTTATACCAAATTCCTTTACTTCTTCTATATCATTAGATAATCTATTGAGCTTTCTTAAAAATTTTTTAGATAAATGAATAGATCCTAAAATACTTAAAATAATACCAAATATAAATATGGCAAAAAATGTTGGGTAGTATGATTCTAGTAAATCTTCACCAATATATTCATCCGATACTATTTGTAAAATATATCTTTCTCCATTTATATATATTGGACCACTTAGTACAGAATAGATATCATCTGATATATATTCTGTTTCAATTTTAACATCTCTTCCAAAATAAAAATCAATATTTTCCCATATATCTTCATCATAATTACTTGCAAAACATTCACTGAAATCTTCTTTATACATACGAATATTTTGTTCATCATATCTAGCTATATTATTTATAGTATATTCATCAATATTAATATTAGAAAGTAGAAAGCATAGAACTTCATATCTATTTTCAATAGAGTCTTTTTGATGCTCTTTACTAAATAGAGTTATTAATGCAACTTGAGCTATTGTATATATTACAATTATTGCTGTTATTATGACTAATGATATAATACTGAATTCAAAAAATATATGTATTTTTCTTTGCATAGAACTATAGTTTCATAATATATCCTATAGATCTGACTGTTTGGATATACTGTTCCTTATTCTTTTCATCTAATTTATTTCTTAAATAGCTGACATACACATCTACAACGTTAGTACCTGCATCATAGTCATATCCCCATACTTCGTTTAATATATCATATCTGCTCATAACTGTATCTTTATTATTTATTAAAAGAATAAGGAGTTCATATTCTTTATTAGTTAGAGTCAAAACTTCACCAGCTCTACAGACTTTCCTTGAATTTAAATCAATAACTATATCTTTAAAAACTACTTTATAACTTTTTTTAGAGTTCTCTCTTCTAAAAACTACTTGGATTCTTGCAAGTAATTCTTCTATTGCAAAAGGTTTGGTAATATAGTCATCAGCTCCAATCTGAAGGCCTGCTACTTTGTCCATAACGTCATCTTTGGCACTAAGCATTATAATGGGGGTATTCTTTTTTCTTTTCAGTCTTCTGCATACTTCAAGTCCACTTATAATTGGAAGCATTAAATCTAAGATTATTAAATCAAATTCATTATTAAGTGCAGATTCTAAACCTGATTTTCCATCTTCACATATAAATACCTCATAGCCTTCATATTCAAGTTCCATTTTTATGAAATCTGATATATTTGCTTCATCTTCAATAATTAATATTTTTTTCAATATAACACCTCACATGATTGAATATTATAATTTGTTAATCAAAATCAATTATTGCACCTGTCTTTGAACTTACACTTACTTCACGAACTATATTGTTTTTATCAATAATATCAAATTTGTATTCTAAAATTCCATCATCAATTTCTTTTTCTCTTCTAAGTATGGCACCATCTATTAATTCTAGTGCAATATTTTCTGCTTGACTTTCAGTGTAATTCAAGTTAGATTTTACAAATATATAATAGCATATTAAAGACATTATAATCATTAAGAATGATATGATTGAGAAGATAATAAATATCTTTTTTATTTTTTGGGGATTGTTTTTTAATATTTTAAGCACTGGATTTATAAATTCACCACCAATCTTTATATTTTTTATTAGTATATCTATATAATAATATAAATAATAAGTTAAATAATTAATTAACATTTAAATAATTATTAAAATTTTTTAATAATTATTTAAATGTATGAGGCATTTTCTTTAGTAAGGTTATAAGTATTATTTAAAAGTACACTTTTCTTTGATAAAGTATAGGGATTGGATATAATATATATATATTAAAATTAGAAAAGAGGTATGACACATGAGTAACTCAAGACAATTATTAGACTTTATAAATAAAAGTAAAACTGCATTTCAAGCTGCTTATGAGGTAAAAGACATATTAGATAGAAATGGTTATACTGAATTAAAAGAAAGTGACAGCTGGGATTTAAAAGAGGGTGGAAAGTATTATGTTATGAAAAATAATTCTGCTCTTATAGGATTTGAAATAGGAAATGGTGAAATTGAAGAAGAAGGATTTAGATTAATAGGTGCTCATACAGATTCACCAGGTTTTAGAATAAAGCCTAATGCTGAAATTAAAGCAGAAGGAACTTATATTAAATTGAATACTGAAGTTTATGGTGGGCCAATACTTAGCACTTGGTTTGACAGACCTTTATCAATTGCTGGTAGAGTAACTTTAAAGAGCGATAATGTATTTAAACCAGAAGTAAGATTAGTAGATATTGAAAAACCAGTTTTAATAATTCCAAGCTTAGCTATTCATATGAATAGAGGAGTTAATGATGGGTATAGTTTCAATGCACAAAAAGATACATTACCATTATTAGGCCTCGAAAATGAAGAATCAGGAAAGTTTTTTGCAGATGCAGCTAAAGCTGATCTTGAAAAGGATGGATATTTATTAAGCCTTTTAGCAGCAACATTAAATGTTGAAGCAAGTGATATATTAGATTTTGACTTATTCTTATATGAATATGAAAAAGGCTCATTAGTAGGATTAAATGAAGAATTAATTTCAGTAGGAAGATTAGATGACTTATGGATGGTATTTGCTGGACTTAAAGCAATTACTGAAAGTAAAACAATTAATGCAACAAAAGTATTAGTTGCATTGGATAATGAGGAAATTGGAAGTTTAACAAAGCAAGGTGCAAATTCTAATATATTAGAAAACATACTTGAAAGAATAGTTTTAGGATTAGGTAAAGGAAGAGAAGAGTTTAGAAGAGCAGTATCAAATTCAATAATGATTTCAGCTGATTTAGCTCATGCAGTTCATCCTAATTACGGAGAAAAGTGCGATCCAACAAATAAACCTGTACTTGGAGGAGGACCAGTTCTTAAAATAGCTGCAAGTGGAAGTTATTCAACAGACAGCTATGCATCAGCAATATTTAAGGCTGTATGTGAAAAAGCAAACGTACCATGCCAGGTATTTGTAAATCGTTCTGATATGAAAGGTGGAACTACAATAGGGCCAATATCAGCAGGAAAACTTAATATACCTGTAATTGATATGGGGGCTCCACTTCTTAGCATGCATTCAATAAAAGAATTAGCATCTGTTAAGGATAATGAATATACAATTAAGGCATTTACTGAATTCCTATCATAATAAGATAAGTTTTATAAAATTACCTTTAACATTAAAGACTTAACTTATTTAATATTTTTTATGGTAAATAGGCGGATTATACCTATCAAACCTTATATAAATAATAAGTAAATATAGTAGAGAAAAATTCGTTGATACTCTGAAATTTAGAATGTAAAATTTATATCAGATAAGTTAGCAATGGCGCTAAGATTCTTAAGGAATTCTTAGCGCCTTTTTTAGTACTAACTTTATAAAGGAATTAAAGAGAAATTTTATAAGTTAATATTTTTATAATAATATTTTGATTTTAGTAGGATTTGTTTAAGTTCTAAGGCAGATGAAAATAAATGACAACTTTGGACTTGTTATTTTTATGAATGTGCCTAAAATACTTTTCTTTATATTTAACTCTTACACTTTATAAAGAAACATGTTCTTATCGAATTTTAGTTAAAATATGACCTAAGATTCATGCACCCCATTAAGCTAAGAATCTTAGGTTTTAATTTTATGAATTATTTTTTGAGAAAATGGCTAAAATAACTCTATTCCATAAGTTAATTTATAGTTGTACTTGGGAAGGGAGTTTTTTTATGTCACAAAAGAAAGATTCACATAATCTAAAAAGGAATATTTTAAATGAGCTTTCACAAAGCTATTCATCTATACATAAGAGTTATAAATATTTTAAGAAGTTATCTAAAAATAAGTATAAGATAATTGAATCTGCTAACTGGGTTCTTGATAATTTATATTTAATTGAAAGAGAATATAAAAACATAAAGCAATCTATTGGAAATGAATATTTTAAAACTCTACCTACATTAACTAGAAAGAATAATGATAGAGAAGTATATAATGTTCCACGTATATTTCATATAGCTCAGAATTATATAAATAGTAGTGCAGAATTTAATATAAAAGAAGTTTCAGATTATATTAACAACATTCAGGAAATAAAATCCGAAGAAATTATGTCTATTAGTTATAATATATCTAATAAAAATTTATTACTTAATATGAGTGAATTATGGGCTTTTCCACTTATGCTCAAGATAAATTTAATTTTAAATTTATCTAAACATATAGAAGAATTAGTTCTTATACAAAAGAGAATTGTTTTAGGGAGAAATATTGCAGAAAAGTTAATTGATAATAAAAATGTAGAAGAACATATTGAGGAAGATAAGCATAAAGACTTTTTGTTAAAGGAATTTTTTATTACTTTAAGAAACAACTCTATAAGTGATAGTGTTGGATATAAATTCCTAAATGATAGATTTAATATAAAAGGTGAGTTTAATGAACACCTATTTAAAAGTAATCTTAAAGAAAAGATTCTTAATCAAAAAATGAGTGAGTATTTTATTAATATAAGAAAAGTTGAAAATATACCATGGGAAGTTTTTTTTGAAAATACATGCGTGATTGAGAAATTTTTAAATATGGATCCATCAAATACTTATAGCAGTATGGATTTTGACTCAAAAGATTATTATAGGCATAAGATTGAAGAAATGTGTGAAGTAATCAATTTTAGTGAATATAATCTTACTAAGGATATTCTAACTAAGTGTATAAATGCACAAATTAACAATGAACCAGAATACAAGCATCATGTTGGTTATTATATAATAGATGAAGGTGTCAAAGAACTTAAGGGATGTTATCATAACTTAAATGAAGTTATATCGCAGGGGGGATACTTAGGTATAAATATTTTTGGAAGTATACTTCTTTCTATTCTTGTGTTATTTATTAGCATGATTTTTGGAACAGTATTTACAAAAGCAAAGTTTATAGTGTCCTTTTTACTTATTTTAATTCCTATGAGCGAAGTTATAACGAGTGCTGTGAACTGGATTGTTTCAAAAAGTGTTTCAATAAAATTTATTCCTAAACTAGATTTTAGTAAGGGAATTTCAGAAAATAATAAAACAGTAGTTGTTATTCCAACAATATTAAATAGTAAAGAACGTGTTAAGTTACTTATGGAAAAATTAGAAGTTATGTATTGTGGGAATAAAGATAAAAATTTATATTTTGCACTTTTAGTAGATTTTAATGACTCTAAGAATGAATATGAAAAAGAAGATATAGAAATAACACAATATGGTGTAGAGTATGCTAAAAAGTTAAATGAGAAATATTGTAAGAAAAATCACGATGATTATAAGTTTTTCTTTTTAAGCAGAAAAAGAGTATATAATGATAAGCAAAAAGTTTATATGGGTAGAGAAAGAAAGCGTGGAAAGTTAATGGAGTTTATATCTCTTATAAGAGGCAGTGATAATAATACATTTGATGTTATAAGCAGCCATATAAAAATTTTAGCTGATGTCAAATTCATGATTACGTTAGATGATGATACGTTTATGCCAAGAGAGACTGCAAGCAAGCTAATAGGTGCCATGGCGCATATATTAAATATACCATATGTAAAAGATAAAAAAGTTGTACGTGGTTATGGTATTATGCAGCCTAAAATAGGAATATCTTTAGAAGCAAAAAATAAAACTTATTTTTCTAAGATTTTTGGTGGAGATTATACAGTTGATCAATATTCTACTGCTTATTCTGATACATATCAGGATCTTTTTGGAGAAGGTTCATTCACCGGAAAAGGTATAATAAATATAGATGAATTCTATAACATGGTAAATGGTGCAATAAAAGAAAATAAGATTTTAAGTCATGATCTTCTTGAAGGAGGCCTTGCAAGAAGCGCATTGGTTAGTGATATTGAATTTATAGATGGCTATCCATCAACATATATATCAAGTTGTTCAAGACTTAAGAGATGGGTAAGAGGTGATTGGCAGCTAATAGGATGGTTGTTTTCTAGAAGATTATCATCTTTATATAAATGGAAGATATTTGATAATTTAAGAAGATCGTTAATTGCACCAATAATGCTTATAACAATCATACTTTCATTAACTTATTTGAGAAGTAACAGAGTAGTTCTGCTTAGTTTTTTAATTTTAATTATTCCATTGGTATTTAGAATAACGGATTTTGTTGTTACACCTAAATATAAATTACAAGGTACATTTAAAAGCTTAGAACAAATAGTTTTGATAGTATCATTTATCCCATATCAGGCTTTTTTAATGCTTGATGCTATTTTAATAACATTATATAGAGTTATTTTTTCTAAAAGGAATTTACTTGAATGGAAAAGTTCTGCTCAAGTTGAATGTGAAAGAGAAACCATAAGTGGAAATTCATTTAAGGGGTACCTAAAAGAAATGTGGATAGCTCCTGTAATGGGATCTGTTCTAATATATCTTTCAGTATATATTAGCGTTCCAATAGTTCTATATAGTGTGATTGTTGCAACTCTATGGGTATGCTCACCTTATTTTGCATACAACATAAGTAAAAACATTGAACATAAGCAAGAGGAAATAGGAGAAGAGGATAAGAATTATTTAAGAACAATTGCTAGAAGAACATATGCTTATTATGAAGATTTTTCTAATGAAGAAAATAATTATTTAGCTCCAGATAACTATCAGGAGAGTCCGTTTAAAGGAGTAGCATATAGAACATCACCAACTAATATTGGAATGGGACTTATGTCACATGTAATAGCATATGACATGGGCTACATAACATTATTTGATCTTGTAGATAAGATAGATATTACTCTTTATAATATGAGGGATTTAGAAAAAGTCAAAGGACATTATCTAAATTGGTATGATACAAGAAGTAAAAAAACACTGTATCCAAGATATATATCAACTGTTGATAATGGAAACTTTTTAGCTAACTTGTGGGTTGTAAAATCTACTTTGCAGGAAGTGAGAAATAATCAGCTTATAAGAAAGGAAGAAGTCAAAGCAATTCATGATATATATAGGATAATAGAAGAAGAAAATCCCAGTGTTAGTTGCAGATTTAATGATGATATAAATATTAATGAATATACTTCAACATTAAGCGATATATGTGTTAAAATTACAAATTTTAAGGAAGAATTATGTGAAGATGATAAAAATAAATCTGAAATTAATTATTGGATATATAAAATAATTAAAGAAATAAATAAGAAAATAAATAATTATGATTGCATATTTGAAGGGTTAGATAAGCTTTATAGCAAAGATTTTCTTGAAGGTGTCCCAAACATTCATGAGATAATTAAAAGAATTGAAGATCATAAACAAAGTAATAATGGAAGTATTAGCGGAGAACTAAATGCTAAACTACTATATTTAAAAGATTATGAAAGTAAGATAGATAATATAATAAGTGAAATAGATGAAATAACAAATGAAATGGATTTTTCTTTTCTTTATGACGATGAAAGGAAACTATTTTACATTGGATATAATGTTGACGAAGACTCATTTGGAGAAACTTATTATGATCTACTTGCATCAGAAGCAAGAATTGCATCATTTATATCAATAGCTAAAAATGATGTTCCTAAAGAAAACTGGTTTAGCTTAAACAGATCAATAACAAATGCTTTTCATACCCATACTCTTGTTTCATGGACTGGTACAATGTTTGAGTACTTTATGCCTTCATTAATTATGAAAGCTTATCCACAGACATTACTTTATGAAACTTATAAAGGTGTAATTAAAGCACAAAGAGTTTATGCAAAGCAAAAAAAGATTCCATTTGGAATATCAGAATCAGCTTTTTATAAATTTGATATAGAAGATAATTATCAATACAAAGCTTTTGGAGTACCTGGCTTAGGATTAAAACGAGGACTTGAAGAGGAAGTTGTTGTTTCTCCATACTCAACATTTATGATTTTGCCTTTTAATCAAGGTATAGCTATAAAGAATCTTAATAGACTTAAAAAAATAGGTGCTGTTGGCAGATATGGATTTGTAGAATCTGTCGATTTTACAAAAGCAAGGGAAGATAGAATTCTACAAAATTATTCAAAAACATATGAAGAACATCAAAGTGAAAATAATACACAACTTGTACATGAATGTGCACATAGTGTTAATAAACAGTACAAAAATGTGGATAACTCTGTGGACAGTGTGCATAACTCTATGAATAATTATAAAAAAGTGTATAAAACTAATGATGTTCATTGTGTAAATAATGTGGATAACTTAAAAAATCACAAAAATGATAGAAAAAAGATGCTCTATAATTCTAATGATGAGGGTGAGAATAATAATTCATCAAACGACAATTATGTGAATAACTTTGTGGATTGTGTAGAAAAAGGTTGTGGATTATCTGAAAAAGAAGGAGAAAATTGCACAGGTGTAAATGATCAGTGTGAATATATTTATAATGATGGTTTGAGACCATACATTATAAGAACATATATGGTACATCATTTAGGAATGTCCTTTATGGCTTTAGATAATGTTTTATTAGATAATATATTAATTAATAGATTTCATAAGTTACCAGAGGTTAAGGCGACTGAGTTATTGCTTAAAGAAAAAGTATCTCATAGTGTGACATATGAAAGAGGAGAGGATTATTCAATAAAATATAGATATATAGAGAGCGAAGAATTGGTACCAAGAACCTTTAACAGCATAAACTATAAAAATCCACAGGTACTTTTAATGTCCAATGGAGAATATTCATCTATGGTAACTTTCACTGGAAGTGGGTATTCTAAAAAAGATGATATGATGCTATATAGATATAAAGGCGATTCAACTGCCGATGATAGTGGTATGTTCTTTTACGTAAAAAATCTAAATTCTAATGATTTTTGGAGTGCTTCATATGAGCCTTGCAAGAGTTTTGGAGAAAACTATAAAGTAACCCTTGAACTTGATAAAGCTAAGTTTGAAAGAAAAGATGGTAATATTGCAACAAAAATGGAAAGCGTTATTTCGTATGAAGATAATTATGAAGTAAGAAAAATCACAATAAATAACTTGAGTGATAAAGGCAGAAGCATTGAAGTAACAAGTTATGGTGAAATTACTTTAACAACATTTAGTGCTGATATAGTTCATCCAGCCTTTTCAAACTTATTTGTTCAAACAGAATATGATGAAGAAGAAAATTTATTGATAGGAAGCAGAAGAAGCAGAGTTAAGGGTGGAAAAGTTCCTTATATATTCCACAAGGTAGTAGTTAATGGAGCATCAGAGGGAGATATAACATATGAAACTTCAAGAATAAATTTTATAGGAAGAAATAGAGAGCTTAAACATCCAAGAGCAATGGATAATGACAGAACTTTAGAAAATACAGTAGGTACAGTTCTAGATCCTATAATGAGTTTAAGAGTCAGAGTAAGACTTGAAGGTAAAGAAAAGAAAGCAATATATTTTGTAACAGGAACTACAAATTCAAGAGATGAAGCTATAAACATTTCAAAGGAAAAGTGTAACGTTACAGCTTTAGAAGAATTGTTTAATAAATATTCCATTGCAATTCAATTAGAATTAATGAATTTAAGAATAAAAAGTACTCAAGCAAATCTATATCAGACATTAGCTTCAAATATTTTATTTTTAAGTAATAATAGAAAAGATAGAGAAGAAAGTATAAAAAATATTTCGAAGCATCAAAAGGATTTATGGGCATATGGAATTTCAGGAGATTTGCCAATTATATTCACAACAATAAGAGATGAAAAGAATGTGCATATTTTAAGCTCAGTGATAACCTTTCATCATTATCTAAAGATAAAAGGTATAAAGAGTGACCTTGTCATATACAATGAAGAAGTTGCATCTTATGATGAGCCACTGCAAAAAAGTATAATGCAAGAGATATCTTTAAATAATGAAAATAATAGTATTAATGTGGCTGGAGGAATATTTATTCATAATAAAGCTACTATGATAAATGATGTAAAAGAATTATTAATGGGAATATGTAGAATTTATATAGACTGTGAAAAAGGATCATTAATAAATCAATTTAATAGTGAGGAATTAATAGATAATAGTACTTCTTTAACTAATAAACTAGAGCGAAATAATGCCATAGAAGATGATTCGAAAATAAAAGATAATTTGAAAATAGAAAATAGCTCAGAAGAAGAAAATGTTCTACTAAATAATGAGAGTGAAATTGAATTTGTCGAAGATGAGGAATTTGATTTAGAAGATATAGATGAGGAAACATTATTTATAGATGAGATGAAAGCAATAGATTCTGAGTTACAAGAAAATCATAAGAATTATGATATTGAAGAAAAAAATATTTTAGATAATGGTGTAAATAATAATTTAAATAAAGTTAGTGATTCCAATAAAATAAATTATGAAGAATATGATCATGATGAAGAAGTTATCCATACAGACGATGTTATTGCAGGAATGAATAATACTGGTAGTATAAAACAAAGTATTAAAGCTAACAATGCAAAATCAGATTTGAAAAAACATGATAACATAGAGTCAGTATTACATGAAAATGAGCTTCTTAGTATAGATAGATTATTTAATAAGGATAATTTAGATTTTTATAATGGCTATGGTGGATTTGATAAAAAGGATGGAACATATTTAATTAAGTTATCTAAATTTAAAAATACTCCAGCACCATGGATTAATGTTATTTCAAATAAAGATTTTGGATTTCATATTTCGGAAAGTGGAGCATCATATACTTGGTGTGGAAATTCAAGAGAGAATAAAATAACACCATGGAGTAATGATTATATACGAGATCCATTAGGTGAAGCGTTGTATATTAGGGAAAATAAAAGTGGAAAATATTTTTCTATAACACCTAAACCAGTTCGTGATGAAGGAGATTATTTTATAAGACATGGTTTTGGTTTTTCTGAATTTACGCATAAAGCTTATGATATAAATGGTAAACTTGAAATATTTGCACCAGAAAATGAAAAAGTGAAGATTCAGATTGTTACATTAGAAAATTTAGGTGATGAAGATAAAGAAATATCAGTTTTCTATTATGCTAAATTAGTTCTTGGAGTATATGCTTATGACAGCGAAAGATATATATCAACATATATAGAAGATGATTTCATAGGTGGAGTAAATCCATATAGTGAATACTTTGGAAGACTGAATGCTTATTTAAGTATGATTGGTACTGAAGAAACTTCATTTACTGGAGATAGAAGAGAGTTCTTAGGTGTGGGTGGAGAATTGGCATCACCACAAGGTTTAAGTAAGAGTGCTCTAAGTAATAGATGTGGGAGCATATATGACCCTTGCTTAGTCGTGGAAGGTAAGATAACTCTTAAGAAGGGTGATAAAAAAGAAATAGTTATACTTTTAGGCGAAGATGAAAAAGAAAATGTAGAAATCATAATTAATAAGTATAAAAATATAAAAAATTCTAGAATTGAATTAAATAATGTAAAGACCTATTGGAGAAATTTCCTAGGAAATATACAAGTAAAGACACCAGATGACTCAATGAACTATCTTTTAAATGGATGGCTCTTATATCAGACATTCAGCTGCAGATATTTAAGCAGAACGGCATTTTATCAAAGTGGAGGTGCATATGGATTTAGGGATCAGCTACAAGATTCTATAGCACTTGGAGTTGTAGCTCCTGAAATAACAAAGAATCAAATCTTAATAAGTGCATCAAGACAGTATTTGGAGGGAGATGTCCAGCACTGGTGGCATCCTGTTGTAAACTCCGGAATAAGAACGCGTTTTAGCGATGATTTATTATGGTTACCTTATGTTACAGCAGAATACATAAATAATACTGGTGATTATAAAATATTAGAAGAAAAAGCACCTTATCTTGAAGATGAACCTTTAAGAGAAGGCGAAGATGAAAGATACACAATAGTTAATAATTCATCAAAAGAAGGAAGTATTTATGAACATTGTTTGAAGGCAATAAACAAAGCATTAAAATTTGGTGAACATAACATTCCTCTTATGGGAAGCGGTGACTGGAACGATGGAATGAGCACAGTTGGAAATAAGGGAAAAGGAGAAAGTGTATGGCTTGGATGGTTCTTGTATTCAATTTTAGATAAATTCTCAATTATAGCTAAAGAAAAAGAGGATATTAAAAACAGTGAATATTTTATTAAGCAAAAAGAATTTATTAGAGAAAATTTAGAAAAGAATGCCTGGGATGGCGGCTGGTATAGAAGGGCATACTTTGATGATGGTACTCCGCTTGGATCAAGAGAAAATCCAGAATGTCAAATTGACTCACTTGCACAAAGCTGGTCTGTTATTTCTGATGCTACAAGAGTAAAGGATAATGGGAAATATGAAGAAACAAAGAAACGAGGAGTAGAGTTTTACAGTAAACGTGCAATAGAAGCTATGGATGCTGTTACTAATAACCTTGTTAAAAAAGATAAATCAATAATTCTTCTTCTTGCACCACCGTTTAATAATTCATATTTAGAACCAGGATATATAAAAGGATATGTACCTGGAGTTAGAGAAAATGGAGGACAGTATACACATGCTGCAGTTTGGGTAATATTAGCCTTAACTAGATTAAATTTAGGAGATAAAGCTGTTAAGTACTATAATATGATAAATCCAATAAATCATGCAAAAACAGAACTTGAATGTATGACTTATAAACTCGAGCCTTATGTAATGGCAGCAGATGTGTATATAAGAGAGCCGCACGGAGGAAGAGGCGGCTGGAGCTGGTATACTGGAGCAGCAGGTTGGATGTATAAGGTAGGAATAGAAGATATCTTAGGACTCAAGAAACATCATGAAAAAGGATATATAATTGATCCATGTGTACCAAGCGATTGGAATGAGTATGAATTAAAAATAAAAAATGAAAATGAAGATTATAGTATAAAAGTAATAAGAAGTGATAAAAATATGATTATCATAAATGGCGAAGTAAAAGAAGAGATGATAATTCCTAGAAACTTAGGTAAACTTAAAATAGAAGTACATTTTAAATAAGGGACGTAGAATCAGAGTTTAGAGGATAACACCCGAAATTCAATATATGATATGCTCGTATTGTAGGAAAATTTGAGTTAAAAATTCTACAGACAGAGGCTGTGACCAAAAATGTTTGCTCCAACAACAAGTGTTTGACAAACAATTTTGGAACAGCCTCTGTCTAAGAATTTAATAACTCAAATTTTCAATACAATACTACACATAAGCAGAGAACCCAAATCTTTGATTTGGTGTGAATCGCTTACCCAACGAACGAATGTGAGTCGGGTATTCATATATTGAATTTCTTTGTTTTCCTATAAAATCATAGACATCTAACTTTTTTAGTTATAATTTATGTTTTAGGAATATTCTATGCCTAAAAATATAGTTTTCAATCACTTATAATAATTTATGGAACTACTTATCTCCCTGTATCCCCCAATAAATAAGAAAAGATCTGTATTGCAGCATAGCTGTTCCTTTTATAAGTGCACATTTTTAAGAATATATATCCTTATATTTATAAATTTATACCTTTTAAAAAATGATAAAATATTAACTTTATTAATTTAAAAATGTATCTATTCACGACAATAATAGTATTAGATACTATGAGTTTAGATGAAACAAAGAAATAAAGCTCTCATATTGGGCGGAGAGTTGCCTTCAAAAATGAAGCTTTAGAATTTTTACATTAATGATTGTTCCAAAATTGTTTGTCCGATGCATATAATGCTTGGTAAGATATTATCCTTGCAGTATAGTCATCTTCATATACTTATAAAGATTTTTCCTTTTTGTATCGGAGCAAACGGTTTTGGGCACAATCATTGATGTTTAAATTTTTAGCTTCATTTTTGTAGCAAGCGAGCCCAATTTCGGTTATTTCACTATAAACTTAATGCCTCCCTTATTTAATTTAAGAATAATTTAAGCATAAATATTTGAAAGCAATTATCAATTATTGTATAATGAAGGATGTGATTAAATAAGGAGGATACTAAATAGATGATCAACTTAAAAAAGACGTCAAGCTTAATTGCGATGGCTTTACTTGTAAGCTTTTCCACAGTATCTACAGAGGCAAAGGCTATTGATAAAGAAAAAAGTGTACAAGTAGCATCATCACAGGGGAAAGAAGATAATACGATATCTTCAGAAAGTGGACAATCAAATAAAAAAGAAACTACTGAAAAAGTGGTATCAAAAGATAAAGAAAATGTTAAAGAAGAGAATAACGAAGAAGAAAGTTTAAATAATGAAAAAAGTACAGATGAAGATAAAAATGAAGATAAAGATAAGGATGGGGAAGAAGTACCATCATATCAATGGTTAAAGGTTCATGATAAGCTATTTTATTATGTAAATGGTAAGCAATACAATGAGCCAGGATGGTTTAACGAACATGATATTAATCCAGAAGCTGATGAAAATAAGATGTATTACATAGAAGATGATGGAACTGTAGCTGTAGGGTGGAAAGAATTTTCAGATAAATGGTATTACTTTGATGAGAATGGTGTTATGCAGACAGGATGGCAGCAAATAAAATATTCTTGGTATTATTTTGATAAGTATGGAGAAATGAAACAAGGATGGATAGAAGATAACGGTGACAAATATTATCTATATGAGTCAGGAAACATGGCTGTAGGCAAGAAATACATAGATGGAAATTGGTATCGCTTTGGTCAAGGTGGAAAACTTTTAGTTGGAAGATACTATGATAATGGAAAAATATACTATTCTAACAAAGATGGAGTTATGGTATCAGACAAGTGGATCTCAATAAATGGAAATGATTATTATGTTAAAACAGACAGCTCTCTTGCTGTTGGTAAAGTAATAATAGATAATAAGTTAGAAATTTTTGATGAATCAGGAAAACATATAGACACTAAAGATCTTGATGACGATTATTTGTTTGTAAAACAATTAGATGTTGGGGATGCTGACTGTGCATTTATAAAGCTTCCAAATGGTGAAACTGTATTAATTGATACAGGTACTCCTGAATCTTCTGAAAAATTAGTTAACTTTTTAAAAGAACAAAATCTTAAAAAATCAAAGGATAAATATGTAATAGATCATGTAATAATAACTCATGGACACTCAGACCATATTGGAGGATTACGAGCTGTTTTAGAAAACTTTAAAGTAAAGAATGTGTATATGCCTAAAATAGCAAAAATGCAAAACTGGGCAGCTGGCGTAAAAGAAACAGATGAAAATAAAGAACAATTAGAAATGTTAAGATATGACTATAATGTGTATAAAGATGCTATAAAAGCAATGGATGAATATGGAATTGACTTTACTGATCCAGTAAAAGGTGAGTACATAGATAAAGAAAATATACTTCAATTTGTACAATCTGATTCATATTTTGGACCTGCTGGGCCAGATAAGCTTACAGCAGATTATTGGGGAATAAATAATAACTCAGCAATAGTTTATTTAAATTATGGAGATTTCCAAATGCTTTTTACAGCTGATATGGAATGGACAGCTGAAGCAAACTTTATAAATAATGACTTATTAGATGGAAGACAAGTTGATGTATTAAAAGTTGGACATCATGGAAATGATACTTCATCAACGGGGAATTTTGTAGCATATGTTAAAGCACCAATTGGAATAATAAGCAGAGCAAAAGAGAGTGTTACTGAAAACAGAGCTTATAAAGATTTGATAAATGGTGGAGTAAGCTTATATGAAACAAGTGCTAATGATGGAGTTTCAATATATGCAACTGAAGAAAATTGGACTTTTGGAAAATAAATATAGGATGTAGAATCAAAGTTTAGTGGATAACAACCGAAATAAAGCATTTATATTGGCTCGCTTGCTGAAAAAATGAAGCTAAAAATTTAACCATCAATGATTGTGCCCAAAAATGTTTGCTCCAAGGTAAATGGGGAATATTTCTATTATTAATATAGTATATTATTGTAAAATTTGTATTTCATCAATGATTAAATTCCTTGGACAAACAATTTTTGAACAATCATTAATGCAAAAATTCTACAGCTTTATTTTTCAATGCAAGACACCGCACCAAATAAGTGTTTTATTTCTTTGGTCAATCTAAACTCATAACCTCTATATTATTGTTGTCAATAAATATATTATTTAATTAGGAAATGTTTATATATACAATATCCTAAAATATGATTAACAAAACTTAGAAACTATGGGTTTAGAAAAAACAAAGAAATTAAATATATGAATAGGCGTAGTATTGTATTGGAAATTTCAGCTTTTAAATTCTTTGGCAGAGGCTGTTCCAAAATTTGTTTGTCCAAAACTTGTTTTTGGAGCAAACATTTTTGGGCACAGCCTCTGCCATTAGAATTTTTAGCTGAAATTTCTCGACAATCGAGCCTATCATATATTGAATTTCGGTTATTTTTCACTAAACTCTGATTCTACGTCGTTTATTTTTAATGGGTTTTAAGAAAAATATACATGGGGTATAATATATAATGAATAGTATAAAAATATGGAGGGCTTTAATGTGGATGTATTAAAAGATATAAGATGGAAGCAGAGATTCGAAAATTTTAATAAGGTATATATTCTTTTGGAAAAATATTCTAAAGAGCAAAATCTATCAGAACTAGAGCAAGCAGGAATAATACAGTTTTTTGAAGTGACATTTGAGCTAGCATGGAAAGTGTTAAAAGATTATTTAGAGAAAGACGGATTTATAGTAAAAAGCCCTAGAGAAACAATTAAACAGGCATTTCAAAATGATTTAATAAATGATGGTCATATATGGATAGAAGCGTTAGCTAATAGAAATTTAACTACTCATACTTATGATTCAGAGCTTGCAAATAAAATAGTTCATGAAATAGTTGATAGATATTTTCCGGAAATAAAAATCATGCATGATAAATTAGAAAAGGAATTATAGAATAATGTGTGGATTAACAGATAAAGATTTAATTTATATTGTAGATGGAATAAAAAAGTATAGTGAAATTGATAAAGCTATAATTTTTGGAAGCAGAGCTCTTGGTAATTTTAAGAAAGGATCAGATATAGATTTGACTATATGTGGAGCAGAAATAACTAAAGATATTTTAAATGAGTTATATGACTATTTAAATGAAGTATGTCCATTGCCATATTTTTTTGATCTGTTACATTATGAAAGTATAACAAATGATAATTTAAAGAAGCATATTGATGAATATGGAAAATTAATATATAAAAAATAATGAGCTTTTGAAAATTCAGTAGCTCATTATTTTTTATGCGCTGATTAATGTAAAAACTTAATAAGTATCTTAAAAATATACATTTATATACTTCTAATTAAATAAGCTTTGACTATTAATTTAGAAAATTTATCTTAAACATTTTTCAAGAACACTTTTAGTGTTAATCCCAAATTTAATTTTTATCTATATCCTTACCTATATAAAATTTCTTATATTCTGATGGGGAGATACCAAATTTATGTTTAAATTCTCGTGAAAAGCTTAATGGATCTTTATAGCCTACAGAAGTAGCTATTACATTAAACGGAAGATCCTCATTGTCTATTAAATCTCTTGCACAATAAAGTCTATACCTTATAAGATATTGCTGTGGTGATTCACCTAAACGAGCTTTAAATAATCGATATAGATGTGATCTATTGATGTGCAATTGTGTAGCTATTTTATCAATACTAAGTTCACTATCATAGTAATTATTATTTATTATGAATATAGCAGATTCAAGAATATCTTTATTATCTGCATGTAAGTCATTTTTTTTAGAGCAAGGATAGCATTTAGAAAAAGTATATAAAAAATTATACAATTCTGCTGTTGATTTCAAATTATTAATGGAATAAGATCTATAATTAATAATAATCTTTTCTGCTAATTTATGTATTTCAGAATCTAGTTCAAAATTAAAAATTGGGTTGTCTTCATTAAGTGATATATTTTGAAAATAATTATTAACTTGATTACCTACGAAACCAATCCATAGATATGTCCAAGGTTTATTTTGAGATGCCTCAAAACGTATAAGAGTATTAGGTATAATTAAAAAGCCTTCTTTTGATTTTAAATGATAAAAATTTTTACCAAGTTGATAAGTGCCTTCTCCATCTAATATAAAGTAAAACATATATCCACGTCTAACAGTTGGACCATAAGCATGTCCAGGTAAGCACTGTTCTATTCCACATGTATAGCAGCTCAGATCTCTTGTTAATTGGCCAGATAGATTAGAATATTTAAAATTTTCCATGATTTATACCTCCAAGATGCAACATTATGCTATGAACTAGCAACATGAAATCGTATTCTAATATATTATAAACCATTATAATAATAATTGAAAAGAGCAAGTAGTACAATTTAATAACACTCTCGAGAGAAAAAAACTATTTTATTTAATTATTTAGGAAGGGACGTTTTTATTATGGAAAAATTTAATAAAATATTAGAAAAATTTATTATGCCATTATCAATTGCTATATCGAATAATAAATATTTAATTGCTTTAAGAGACGCATTTATGTTGGCATTTCCAATTACTATGTTTGCATCTATAATTGTAATTATTCAAAATATACCTTCTGCTTTGGGATTTGATAAATATCTACCAGAAGCATATACAAACTTTATGAATAATTTTATAGGTTCAGTACCTAATGCAACAATGAATATTATGGCTATATTTGTTGTTTTTGGAATTGCATATTATTTAGCAAAAGAAACTAGTAATCAGCCAATTTTTGCAGGTGCAGTATCACTTTCATCATTTATACTTTTAATACCATTTTATACAACAGAAGATGGAGGTACATATATACCTATTAGTAAGCTTGGTGCTCAAGGAATGTTTGTTGCTATTGCAATAGGTATTATTGTAGGGAAACTTTATTCTAAACTTGAAGGAGGCAAAATTAAAATAAAAATGCCTGAGCAAGTTCCTCCTGGAATAGCAAAATCATTTGAAGCAATTATTCCTGCTTGTATTGTATTATTTATATTTACAATTATAAGATTTATTTTAACTTTAACACCATATGGCAATGTTTTTGATTTAGTTTATAAAGGTTTCCAAGCTCCATTGGAAAACTTAGGTGGAAGCTTACCATCAACTTTAATTGCTATTTTTATGGCACAAACTTTTTGGTGGTTTGGTGTACATGGACAAGTTCTTGTAAATTCAGTTATGGATCCAATCTGGAATTCTTTACAATTACAAAACTATGCTGCTTATACAGCTGGTGAGCCTATTCCACATATTATAAGCACACCATTTATGGGAGTATTCCCTATTATAGGTGGAAATGGTATGACACTTGGTGTAATTATATTAGCAATATTTATTGCTAGATCAGCTCGTTTAAAACAATTCTCAAGAATGGTTTTTCCGGCATCTATATTTAATATATCTGAACCTATTACATTTGGATTGCCTGTTGTTTTAAACCCAGTAATTATGATTCCTTGGATAATAGGACCAATGATAGCTGTAACTATTGATTATTACGTTATTAAGATGGGACTTGTACCAGCACCAATTGGAGTAGCAATTCCATGGCCTACTCCAATATTTATAGGTGGATGGTTAGCTACAAACTCAATTAGAGGTGGATTATTACAAATTTTCAATGTAGTTTTAGTTACATTAATATGGGTTCCTTTCTTAAGAGTATTGGATAATCAATTCTTGAAAGAAGAGCAGGCAGAACTTGATAAAAATGAAGAAAGTAAAGTTAAAGAAATGAAATAGTAATATTTTAAATATAATATGGTGGTGAGATAGTCTATGAAATATAAGAAAGAGGTAAATGTTCCAATTGAGAAATTTTTTGAAAAAATTATAGAAGTGCAGAAAGAATATTTTTCTAATATTGATTCTAGTATTAAAAAAATTGAAGCAGGTACATGTGTAAATACTAAGTTGAAGACAAAACTAAATACTGTTGTCCCTGCTAAATTGGAAGTTCTCAAGATTAATTATCCTTATGAGTATGAGCAACGTACTTTATATGGAGATAATGATATGATTCATCAAGCTTTTTCATTAAAAAGTGTAGACGAATCTCACACTATAGTAACTTATTCAGAAGATAGTACTTTTAATGATAAAACAGCTACATATAGCTATACAGTAACTTCACTTTTCTATAAGTATATTTTTAATAGACAAGTGAAAAAAAGAATAGATTATATTGTAGGTAAAATTTAATTTAGACATTTGGAGGGTTAAGCAACATGATTATTATAGATAAAGAGAAAAAGTTCTTTCATTTAAGAACTAAAAAAATGAGTTATGTTTTTAGAATTTTAAAAAATGGAAGTCTTGGACACTTATATTATGGAGAGCCTTTAGCAGAAAATGAGAATTTTGATTATCTTATTAATGATGATAATAAAGCTGCTGGAACAATTAAGTATTATCAAAATGATAGTAAATTCTCATTAGGGGCACAAACTTCTGAATTTAACATTAATGGAACTAGTGACTTTCGTCAGCCAGCTATAGAATTAAGAATTTCTAATCAACTATGTTATGGTGAATTTGCATATGTTGAACATGAAATTACTTGTGGAAAAGAAAGAACACCAGAATTTCCATGTGTATATGGTGATGAATATGAAACACTTACAGTAACACTATATGATGAAAATCTAAAATTATATTTAAAATTAAATTACAGCATAACTGAGGAATCATCAGCAGTAGTTCGTAGCAGTAGTTTAGTTAACAATAGCCAAGAGACATATACTATTTCTAAATTTATGAGTGGTACATTAGATATTCCTGATGCTGATCTTGATTTTATTTCCTTATCAGGGGCTTGGCTTAGAGAAAGACATTTAATTAAAAGACCATTAAGAATGGGAAGTCAGTTAATTGAAAGTACTCGTGGCGCTAGTTCTCATCAACATAATCCATTTGTAATGTTGGCTGACAAAGATGCTAATGAATTTGCAGGAACAGTATATGCTGCATCATTAGTATATAGTGGTAGTTTCTTAGCTCAAACTGAAGTTGACGAATGGAATGTTTCAAGAACACTTATTGGAATTAATCCTATGAATTTTGCATGGCAATTAGAACCTAACACTGAATTTAAGACACCAGAATGTATTTTTGCTGTAACTAAAGAAGGATTTAATGGTATAAGTCGAACATTCCACAATTTAATAAATAATAATGTTGTTGCAAAAAGATGGAAAAACTCTAAACGTCCAATTGTAGTAAATAGCTGGGAAGCAAGTTATTTTAAATTTAATGAAGATTCTCTACTTAAATTAGCTGATTTAACTAAAAAAATTGGAGCAGATACTTTAGTTGTAGATGATGGATGGTTTGGAGAACGTGATTCAACTCAAAAATCACTTGGAGATTGGTTTGAAGATAAACGTAAATTCCCTCATGGAATGGAATGGTTTGCTGAACAAATTCATAATAAAGGGCTTAAGTTAGGATTATGGTTTGAACCTGAAATGGTAGATCCTGATAGTGATTTATTCAGAGCACATCCTGAATGGGCAATTGGAAGAAGTGATCTAAGACGTTCTTTTGGAAGAGGACAGCTTGTTCTTGATATGGCAAATCCAGAAGTTGTTGACTACTTAATATCAAGTATTGATAAGATGATTGAACGTGCAAAATTAGATTATATAAAGTGGGATATGAATAGAAACATAACAGAAGCTTTTTCAAATTATCTAGATAGTGAACATCAAGGGGAATTGTTACATAGATATATGATGGGAGTATATAGATTAATGTCACATATATGTGAAAATCATCCTAATATAATTATAGAAAACTGCGCAGGTGGTGGCGGTAGATTTGACTTAGGAATGCTATATTACTCACCTCAAATTTGGACTAGTGATGATTCAGATGGAGTAGAGCGTTTAAAAATTCAATATGGAACATCTATGTGTTATCCTCTTAGCACAATGAGTAATCACGTAACTGCAGTTCCAAATCATCAAATTGATCGTGTAACTCCATTAGATTTTAGAAATAATGTATCTACATTTGGTGTTTTAGGATATGAACTTGATTTAGCAAAATTATCTGAAGAAGAATTAAATGAAATTAAAGCTAAAACAGATGAATATAGAGAGAGACAAAAATTAATGCTTTCAGGAGAGTTCTGGAGATTAAGAAGTCCGTTTGATGGAAATGAAACTGCTTGGCAAGTAATCTCTGAAAATAAGGAAGAGATACTTGTAGGATGGTACAAAGTTTTGGCTAAGCCTAATCAACGTAATCAAAGCTATTTGAAATTAGTTGGATTAGAAAATGAAGCTTATTATAAAGTAAATGATGATGATATTATATATTCTGGTTCTGCATTAATGAATATAGGTATACGTCTACCTTATGATTTTAATGGAGCAAATCAACAAACAGCTGAAATATCTGGCGATTTTCAAAGTAAGCTATTTACATTAAAAAAAGTAAATCTATAATAAATATATAAATCATAAATCTATATAATTTAATTAAAATACTCGTTCTAATTTTAATATTGGAATGAGTATTTTTTATATATAAGTTCTAATAAATTTTCTACATTCAACATATACATCATGACTAGCTTCAGTAGGGATTCAAATGAAAAGTCATAATTAGAACATATATATATTGCAATAATAAACTTAGATTTAGGATATTTAGAGTTTAAGTAAATATAAGGATGTATAATGTAGAAAACTAATTTTAATATATAAACAAGTTAGTAAGTCACGACCTTTACTAATTAATACTGTTAACATATCACAGTATTCAAACTACATTTATTAGTAAATTTATTTCTAGAATTTTTTATACTTACTTAGAAATAAAAAATTGCCTCCCTAAAGGGGAGGCCTATGAGTGCTGTAAACAGTCACTCTATTTGAGAAATTAGAAAAAATGAAAAAAATCTAATTTCAACATATATGGTATTATGGGGTACATTAATATTGTTACCATATATAACTAATAATATTCATATTATTAAATTAATTCCTATTTTTCTTTCAGTATTTTCATGAAATTCTTTGATTGTATTTTATAAAATTAATTTAATATGTATTTTTTCTTTTAGCAGAGTTTTTCTCATTAATAAAAGACTCTTCAGTATCTAACATACTTTCTGTATAATCAAACTCCTGATTAGCGATATTATTAACAACGATTGAATCTACAGCGGGATTTGGCATATTAATAGAAAAGTCAACTCCAGTTGCACTTTCAACTTCACTTTCTGCTGGATGATAGTTAGTTCTTTGTTTTGGTAAATAATTAGAATCTTTTTTATTCATAATATTTTTTTGGTGTTGCACTCAATAAATTTAATTAAAAATTGACAATTGATGCCCCTCGTGGGTACACAGAATGCAATGTACATTGATATGTATTTTAGCTTGTGCAACAGCCCCTAACCTCCTTATATTTCAAATTAATAACTAAAATAATTCATAGAAATAACTATTTTAGCTATTTAAGATAAAATTTTTATATTCTTAGTATTTCAGTTTTAGTAAAAAAAATGTATTATTTATATAGTAAAATATACCAAGAAAATTGTCATAAAAATGATACCAATATGACCAAATTTTATTGTATAATATAATAAATCTAAAAAATTTAGGTTATAACTAATGAAAAATATACAATTGGAGGTATAATTATGCAAAAAAATGCAAAACGTATAATTGGAGCAGCCCTTGCAATTAATGCATTATCAGCAATAATTCCTGCAAGTAGTTCAAATTTAATGATGACAGAAGTACAAGCTGCATCAGAATATGGAATAACTAATCTAAAGTTATGCAAAACTTCAGGTTCAAAGACTATAACTTTATATGAAGATTCTGATTATGAAGATTCAGTGAAATTTAAAAAAAGTAGAACAAAATATTATGCAAAAACAGATTCTAGTTCAGTTAATGTAAGAGTAACTGAAGAAGATGGATATGAAACAAAAATATTTAAAACTTCAAGTTCAAGTGCAGATGCATTTGATCCAGAAGAAAAAATAAGCATTAAATCTGGGACAACTACTTTATATGTAAGAACTTATAAAGATGGTGAATTTGATGAAGATAATGTTAAAGATAATGTAGTAAAAGAATACAAGGTATATGTTAAAAAGGTTTCATCATTAGATGAGGATGACGACGATGATGATTATGATGATATATATTTAGATGATTTAACATTGACATATAAGGATGATGATATAGATTTTGATTTTGAAGAAGATAAATCTACATATAATATAGAAGTAAAAAATAGCGTAACATATGTTAAGGTATGTGCAGAACCAGAAGATGAAGATTATTCAGTTAGAATTAACGGATCAACAGTTGATGAGGATGATGACTGGGAAAAGAAAGTAAATCTTGAAGAAGGAAAGAATACAATAACTGTTAAAATAAAATATGATGGTGATGAAAGAGTATATACTTTAAATATTACAAGAAAAGCAAGCTCATCATCAAGCAATACAGATAATGATAATTCAAACAATACAACTGATTCTAATAATGGAACAAGCACTGTAAAAGCAAATCAATGGGTGACAGTAAATGGAAAATGGCAATATAATGATGCATCAGGTAATCCAATAAAGAATACATGGTTTTATGATAGAGGATATGGACAAACTTACTATTTAGATGCTCAAGGCAACATGGTTACTGGATGGCTTTACAAGGATAGCCAATGGTATTATCTTGATAATAGTGGAGCTAAAAGAACTGGATGGCAATTAGTTGGTGGCGAATGGTACTATTTAGATTCAGCAGGAGTTATGAAGACAGGCTGGTTAAAAGATTTAGATGGTAAATGGTACTACCTAAAAGAAAGTGGAAAGATGGCACGTAATGAGACTATTAATGGATATAAGCTTGGTTCGAATGGGGCATGGATTAAATAGGAACGCATTTTCTAAACAGAAATGTGGGCTATATTGCTAGACTCATACTTCGTTAAGTGACTCTATGCCTGGCTAAAAATACTACTATTAATGGCTATAAATTAGCCTCTAATGGGGATTAAGATAAGATATAAAATAACGCATATCGCATATAATTAAGTATTATTTAACAGATAAGATTCTAAACTAGATAGAAGTTTAGAATCTTATCTGTTTTTTAATACTATCAACTGGTATGTATAATCTTTACTAAAATAATATTCAGATTAATTTTATATGGATCATTATATTACTAATAATATTTATTTACTATTAATGTAAATACTAATATCATTAATTTATACATTAATGAATTAGAATATTTATCTATGCCTTTATAAATTGGTAGATACAACATTAAAAATATAAATATAGCTATACATATAAATATAAATATTTAAAGTTAAAGTATTATAAATTTAAAGAGTTAATTATAAAATTAAAATAGCTATAAAAACATAATTAAATTTTATGATATATACAAAATATTTATTTATATGGTAAAGTATGAGATATAATATATAGTATATAAAATAATTTATTTTATAATTAATGGCAAATTAATACTAAATTAAGAAAATGTTAATAATTTTATTACATTTAAAAGATACAATAGAATTAATATAAAATTGGAGGAATTTTTATGAATAAGAATATAAAGAGGATAATAGCTTTAGTTATATCGCTAATTTCAGTTTGTAGTATAGGAAATGTTACAGGAGTAAAATTATTTGAAAAGGCAAATGCAATATCAAGTGTTGTTCATGTAGGAGAATTAAAAGATTTGTCAGTTAAAACTATAGAAGGTGAAGAACTAGATCTTTTAAGCAGTTTTGATGAAGATGATGTTGTAGAATATGATAGCCAAGATAAAGAATATAAAATTATTTTACCAAAAGACAGTGATGGAATAAGAATAAGTGCTGCAGTAAAAAGTGATGAAGATAAAGATGATGATAATGGTGGAAAATATGTAGTAAAAGTTTTTACATCTGATAAGGGTGATGCTAAAGCATATGATGCAGGTGATGATTTAAGTATTGAAGATGATAGTACGACTATATATGTAAGAACATATAAATCAAAGAGTAAGTTTAATGATGTATATAATGATGAGAGAGTAACACAATGTGCTGAGTCTTATAAAATAACTGTTAAAAGAGAAGGAAGCATAAGCAAAGATGAAACAGAAGGCATAACAAATAGTAGTACAAGTATTGTATTACCTAAAATTAATGTAACAGATATAGCTAAGACTACTGAATTTAAAAATCAATGGGTACAAAAAGGTGATTATTGGTTACGCTATGATGAAGAAGGACAAGCGCTTAGAAACACATGGTTTAAGGATTCTAATGGAAAATGGTATTACATGCAGACTAATGGATATATGACAACTGGATGGAGATTTATAGATGGAGATTGGTATTACTTCAATCAAAGTGGTGCAATGACTACAGGATGGGTTAAAACTGAAGATGGTACTTGGTATTATTTAAAGGAAAATGGAAAGATGGCGCGTAATGAGACTATCGATGGATATGAATTAAATAGCAAAGGCGAGTATATTAAATAATTATAAATAATTTAATAGAAATTATTTGAAACATATAGATTAATTATATGAATACATTATATTTTTAAATATGATTTATAAGATTCTACTATCATATAGAAAATTTATGATTAAAACATAAAGAAGGGAAAAGTGCCATGAATAGGAATGCAATTAAAATAATAGCGTTAACACTTACAATAAGTGCAACATCATCAGTGTTGCCATCAACATTAAGTATAAGTACATCAGAGGTTATGGCATCAAGTCTTTTTACAGGGGTTGAGTCATTATATGTTTGCAAGGGAGAAAGTTCATCTTCATTAACTTTATATAAAGATTCTGAATTTAAATCTTCTACAAATATAAAAAGTAGTATAACTAAATATTATGCTCAACTTCCTGAAAATACGAGCAAGTTTAATATAGAGGTAGAAGAAGATGACGGATATACTGTTGAGATAACAGCAGATGGAAAAAGATATAATTCAAAAGATGGAATACCTATATCAAAGGGATCTTCAATAAATGCAAAAATAAAAGTATATGATGATGAAGATGATTCTTTAGTTAACACAATAACAATAAATGTTACAAGAGCTGGAGAAGGATCATCAGACAGTGATGACGATGATGAAGATAACTATGATGCTATATATTTAGATAAATTAAAGATAAAGAGTAATGACAAAGATATAGATTTTGATTTTGATAGTCACAAAGAAAAGTTTTCTGTAAATGTAGGTAATACAGTTGATAAAGTAACAATTGTTGCTGAGCCAAGCAATGATGACGATAAAGTAAAAATTAATGGAATAAGAGTTAACGAAGAAGATGATGATTATGAAAAAGATGTTAATTTAGGTATAGGAAATAATACTATAAAAATTACAGTAGAAAACAAAGATGATGAAAAGAGACAATATACAATAAATATAAAAAGGGAAGGAAATACATCAATATCAAATACTACATCGACTAGTGATAAATCAACAAATAATTCAATAGCAACAATAGTTGATGGAAAAACAATGGCTACAGGAATAGATATTGCTGATTCTTCATTCTATGATAAAGGAACAAATAATTTATCGTATGTTGGATATGTTAATAAAATTGTAGATGCAAAAAATAAGTGGGTTAAGAATGGAACTAATTGGCAGTACTTTGACAACAGTGGGAATCCTTTAAGAAATAAATGGTTTAAGGATTCTGATGGCAAGTGGTATTACTTCCAAACTAATGCTTATATGACAACAGGATGGAGATTCATTGATGGAAGCTGGTATTATTTTGATAAGACAGGATATATGTTATCAAATAAATGGGTAAAAGACACTGATGGAAAGTGGTATTACTTTACAGGTACTGGTGAAATGGCACGTAATGAAACTGTCAATGGATATAGAATTGGTTCGAAAGGGTATTGGATTGAGTAGAAACGCATTTCCTAAAGAGAAATGCGGGCTATATCGCTAAACTAATACTTCGTTAAGCGGCTATATGCCTGGCAAAAAGCACTACAATTGATAGATATATACTTAATACAAAAGGACAAATGATAGAATAATAATTTGAAATAAGAAAAGATTTAATGATTTAATTTTTAAAGGTTTCTTGGTTAACAATAATAGATTTAAACTAAGAAGCCTTTAATCTACATATATATTAAGGAGGTATTCGCTATGAAAAAATCATTTAAAATATTATTAGCAGCTTTAACTATAACTCAAACAGTATCATTCTGCGCTAATGCTGTTACATATAAATATTACAACTTATCTGAAATTGATGATGAGGTATATAATAGTGCTTTAAATAGGGAGCCAACGTATTCGTTTATCTATTCTGGAGATAAAGATGATATAAAAGAATCTTTAATTAAAGAAATACAAAATACATACTCAAAGGATGATTATTTAAACAAATCATGGAGTAGAATAAGATACAGTGCATCAAGCGATGATGGAAAGAATATAAAGGTTACAGTTAATACTGATTTTATGACAACAAAAGAAGAAGAAGATTATATTGATGCAGAGCTGCAAACAATTACTAATTCTATAATTAGAAATAATATGAGTGATTATGAGAAAGTTAAGGCTATCAATGATTATTTAGTAAATAGATATGAATATGATTATGATCTTTTAGACAGAGTTACAAAGGTAAATTCAGGTGCAGTAACAGATGAAAATTATATTGAGGAAGTGTACAATAGAATAAATGTATATTCAGCATTAAAAACATCAAAGACAGTATGTCAAGGCTACTCTATGACTGCCTATAAAATGATGAAATATGCTGGACTAGAATGTAGAATAATTGAAGGAACATTAAATGGTGGAGAACATGTTTGGAATAAAGTAAAAGTTAATGGGATTTGGTATTATCTAGATATAACAAATAATGATACTACTAAAAGTAATAAATATTTTTTAGTTTCTAAAGATTATTTACAATCACAAGGCTATATTTGGCAAGAAAAATTATAAAAAAGTACTAAAAGCATTTAAAAATATTGTATAATATGGTAGAAGGAATTTTTTAAGGATAATTTAAGAAAATCCAGATTTACAGTAATATTGTACAATGATAGAATTATAATTAAGATATTAAAAGGGAGGAAAGAAATAATGAATAGAAAGAATATTACTAAAATAGTTGCTGTTGCGTTAACAGTAAGCGCTTTTTCTGCAATAGCACCAACAACACTACCATTTAATCTTGGTACAAAAGCAGCATATGCTTCTTCTGATAATGAAGGTATCAAAGATATTAAATCTAGTAAGGGAACAATGTATAAAAAATCAGACTATTCTTCAAAGACAAGCTACAAGGATAGTATAGATAAATATTATATAAAGTTATCAGAAAGTACAAGCAAATTTAAAATAACTGCAACAGCAAAAAGTGACTATACAGTAGAAGTCGTTGATAAAGATGATGATGATGAAGATATCAATAAAGAGGATATTTCTATCAAAAAAGGAAAAACAAAAACTCTTTATGTAATAAGTAAAGATAAAGATGGAAAAGAACAATCTAAAGTTACTATAAAAGTAAAAAGAGCAGATGGTGATGATGACGATGATGACGATGACGATTATGATGATATTTATTTAGATGATTTATCTTTAGAATATGATGGTGATGATATAGATTTTGATTTTGATGAAGATAAGTCAAGCTTTGATATAAAAGTTAAAAACAAAGTAAGTTATGTTAAAGTAACTGCAGAGCCAGAAGATGATGATTATACAGTAAAAATAGATGGTACTACAGTAGATGATGATGATGATTGGCAAAGTAAGAAGATTTCATTAAAAGAAGGAAAAAATGAAATTGTTGTTAAAATAAAAAATGATGATGGAGATAAGAGGGACTATACATTAAATATTACTAGAGAATCAAGTTCTTCATCAAATTCAACAAATAATAATTCTTCAAATAATGGTACAACCAATAATAATGTAAAGACTGGATGGGTTCAATCAGGTGGAAAGTGGTATTATAATGATGCTAATGGTTCGCCTACAAAGAATACTTGGTTCTATGATAGAACTTATGGACAAACATATTATCTACAAGCAGATGGTTCTATGGCAACAGGATGGTTATTCAATAACTCTAAATGGTACTACTTAGGTACAAATGGAGCTAAAACTACAGGATGGCAAAATGTTGGTGGAACTTGGTACTATTTAGATAGTACTGGTGCTATGCAAACAGGATGGTTTAAAGATAAAGATGGAAAATTCTATTATCTAAATGCATCAGGAGCTATGCTTAAGAATACAACTGTTCAAGGATATAAATTAGGGCCTAGTGGAGCATGGATAAGATAAAATAATATTAATAAAGCTGTTTCAATAAAGAGAATATCTTAATCTGAAGCAGCTTTATTTTAAAGTATAATATATGTATATATTATTACATATAATGTTATGATATATTTGTAATTTAGGAGGGGGAAAATATGAATAAAAGATTAAAGAAAATATTGGGACTAGCTATAGCTATTAATATAATTTCAGGAGTTGTTCCTACAACATTATCTATAGGTGCACAAGAAGTACAGGCTGCAACTAGAAGTGGATATTTAGAGGGGATTGAAGTAGAAACAAATAAAGATAAAAATGTAACATTATACACTAAGAGTAATTGTAAGAGTGATTATAAATTAAGTAAGTTAGATGATGACGATAAAATTCCTACAAGTCTTTATGGAGAAGTATCTGACAGTGTAAAAAAACTTAAAATAACAAAAGTTGATTTAACAGATAATAGTAAATATTCTTATAAGATATATAAGGGTAGTGATGAGATTGATTTAGATGAAGAAGTAAAAGCTTCAAGCAATACTACATTAAAAGTAAAGGTTTTTGAAGGCGATACTCTTAAAGAGACTTACAGCATAAAAATTGAAAAAGACGATGACGATGATGATGACATAGATGATGATATCTATCTAGATGACATTACATTAACTTATAACTATGATACTGTAAAACTTGGATTCAAACAAAAAACAACTGAATATAATATAGAAGTTGAGAATAAAGTAAACTTCCTTAGAATAGCCGCAGAGCCTGAAGATGATGATGACAGGGTTAAGGTTAATGGAACTAGAGTTAAGGATGAAGATGATTGGGAAACTAAGGTATCTTTAAAAGAAGGAAAGAATAAGATAGAGATAGAAGTAAGTGATGAAGATCAAGAAAATGAAAGAACATATGTTATAAATGTTACTAGACTTTCAACAAATGGAACTTCATCAAATAATACTACATCAAACACAACAGGTACATCTAGTAACACTAGCTCAGCTAAGAACAATGGATGGAAGTATACAAATGGAAAATGGCAATATTATGATGTAAATGGAAATCTATATAAGAATAGCTGGTATACAGATGCAAGGGGAAAGAGCTATTATTTAGGCGCTGATGGTAATATGGTTACAGGATGGGCTAATGTAGGTGGAAATCAATATTATTTTGATTTAGTTAGTGGCGAAAGAAAAACTGGGTGGATATGTTTAGGAAAAACGTGGTATCAATTGGACAGCAGAGGTGCATTGGTTAAGTAGTGACAATGATCAATAAAATGTTATAAAAAAGTTTAATATTTCGGAGCTATTGATTTAGTGTATATTCTATAAAAGTTTATAGAATATACACTAATATATTTGAATCGCTGTTAAACGTATACAGAATATTGTATAATTATATAATAGAGGTGATGAAAATGAAAAAATATATAAAAAGAATAACTGTATTTATAACAGTAGTAATGTCATTTGGAGTAATGACTAATATTAATCTACTGGATTTTAACAATGCTGTATATGCTGTATCATCTGATGTTATATCTCAATTAAGATTAAAGTCAGGGGAATCAGGAGTTGGGCTGTATTCAAGTCGTAATTATAAACGTGAAAATAAAATATATCAATATGATAAGCTTCCAGAATTTATATATTGTCATTTATCAAGTAATCAAAAAACTATAAAAATTGATACTATAGAGACTGGAGCAGCAGATATTAGAGTATTTGTTGGGGAGGGTAAAGAAAAATTAAATAGCATAAATGATGCTATCAATATAAAAAGCGATAGTAAAGAAAAAATATTTATAAGAATATATGATTCCAAAGCTGCATCTGATGATGATGATATTAAGGAGTATGAGATTGTAGTTGATCGTGATGAAGGTGAAGATTATGACACTTATGTTGAAGAAGAAGAAAATCAATTAGATGGCGCTAAAGGTGATGTATATTTAGATAGAATATCATTACTTAATGATGGTAAGAAGATTGACTTTTTATTTGATGAAAATCAAACTATATATAATATTAATGTAGATGAGAGTATAGGGTATCTTACAATTAAAGCTGTGCCTAAAACAGATGGGGATAGAGTAAAGGTAAATGGTGATACATTAGATAAAAAAGGCGATGATAAATATAAAAAGGATGTTAATCTTGAAAAAGGGAAAAATGTAGTTAAGGTATCTGTAATTGGTGACAATTATGTAAAAAGAGAATACTTTTTAAACATAGTTAGAGGTAAAGCTGTAAATAATGTTACTACAAATAAAAATGATAATAATAATGTATCTAAGGCTGATACTGTAAATAATTCATCACAAAATACAGTGATAAAATATAATGAGAGTAATAATAAAGCCATAAATGTTCAGCAAGCAGCATGGCTATATAGAAATTCTGATGGAACATTAGCTAAAGGCTGGAAAAATATAAATAACGAATGGTATTATTTTGATGAAAATGGTGCAATGAAAACAGGATGGATTCAACTAGAAAATAAATGGTATTATCTAAATACAAATACAGGATCTATGACTAAGAATACTGTAGTAGATGGATATAGATTAGGAAATGATGGTGCTTGGGTAAAATAATAAGAGAAAAACAGTATGGAATGTAGAAATAGAAAGTTATTATCATGAATTAATAAAAATTTTTAAGGTTTAGTTACAAATAAAAAATAGAGCTGAATGAAGGCTATTAACCAATTTTCATTCAGCTCATTATTTTGACTTAATTAGCTTTATTAAGCTTTAGCATTTTTTCTGTTCATATAATTTACAGCAACTCCAACCCCTAAAAGAATCCAGAATATTGGAGCAACACTTATGACTGAATCGTTGAATACTCCAGCTAATAAATATCCTATAACACCTAGTGATATAGCAGCTCCAAAGAGCTCAGAAGTTTTATATTCTTTCTTTAATGCATATAATTTTAAGCTGTCAATAATGTATATTAGCATTATTCCAAGGAAGGCAATTAATGCAATTAAGCCATTATTTAATGCTATTTGTAGATATAAGTTATGAGGTTTATCTACAGTCATATTTGGTGTATCATAAGCGTAGTATTTGCCTATAAGGTCATTTTGAGGAAATTCAAGTACAAATGTATCAGGACCTTTACCAAGTATTAGATTATCTTTAAGCAATGGAATAGATCTTGACCAAATGTAACCTCTCATAGAACCTAATTTTTCTTTTCCTGCAAAACCAAATGTTTTAGGAAATTCTATATCCATATCTTCATAAGTAGCTGGATTTATTAAATGTATGCTACCATCTTCTTTTACTTTAAATAAGAATGATATTTTGCTATCACCTGTAGGTGATAATTGTAGTATATCCATTTTATCAGCTGCTTCAGACGATTTAAAAAGCTTGAATGAAACATTAGCAAAGGCATTACTATTTAATAAATAACAGTCCTCACCTTTAGAGATTGAAAGTCTGTTATTAGAAGAATCAGTAAATTTATATTTATTATCTTCAAATGAAATATTTAATGTTTCATTTTGGAAGACTACTTGAACAGCGCCATTTTCATTGGTTATATCTTTAACAGGAACTAAATCTTTATAGTTAACACCGCTTGTATTACTAAAAATACTGAACGCATCTTTAAAAAGCGAAGGAACTCTTGAAAATACACTTCCACCTGTCATAAAGTTAAGACCTATAATGATAACAGCGATAGAGCCTATACCTATTAGAAGCTGTTTTTTATTTTTAAATATTAATTTCCCAAACATTATAATGGCAATGAATATACTTCCTAGTACTCCAACTAAGCCACCACGAGATGTACTACCAAACAATAACCAAAGTGCAGCTAAAAAGCCTATTCCAATTACTATTTTATATATAACATCATCTTCAATAAACATTGAACAGAAAATAACTGGAAGTAGAACGGCAACAAAGCTTCCTACATAGTTATAGTGAAATAATGTACCATAAAGTTTACCACCTTCACCATATAGTAACTTAAACTGCCCACCAGTTTTTTCAATAATACTGTTTGGAACTGAAATTAGTTTTCCTAGTTCAGTATTTATTAAATCCTGACCAGCGTATTGAAACATTCCTAAAAATGCATTTATAAGCACTACAATCAATATTGGAATTATAATAAATCTATAATTTTCAGTGCTTTTAAATGTATAAATTGAATATATAAATAATAATAAGTAACAAGTAATAGTTATAAAACCTTCAGCTCTATTATATACACCCCAAAATGCTATATGCTTATAAGGAGAAAAAATAGATGAAAGCAGACAGAATAATAAAAATACAACACTTAGTGCTAATATAATATGTATTATTTTATCTTTCTTTTCGAAAATTTGTTTAAAACAAATTGCTGAAATAATGATTAAAATTATGGTAAATATAGCTAGTAAAAGAAATTTATTTTGTGAAAATAATTCATACTGGGTAGAAACACCCCATATTGTTTGAGAAAATTCATCTAATTTAACTTCTTTTGCACGAACTATTAATGGAACTATAGCTAGCACAAAAGATATAGGCAAGAAAAAACCAATGGGATTTTCTTTAAGATACTTTTTCAAATTTTCCAAAGTCAACACATCCTATTTCTTATATTTTATTTTTGAGAAGTCATATTCAACATTAATAAGTAATTATATTACATGTATTAAATATGCTTAAACTATTTTCTATTATAGCATTTTGAGTAAAGCTTGACTATTATATAGTTATCTTATTTATATATTTTTAAGATACTCTTAATAAAGTTATTTAATTAATAATTTAGATTATAAAAATGGATATATGAAAAATTTTTATTTCATATATCCTAAAATTTATCTTATAGCTTTTAATTGAGCAATATCTGCCCAGTTTTTTGCAGTTGCGACTTCCACTCTATGCATATCTTGGGTCATTTCTTCAATATTAGATTTTATGGAAGCTACTGTGATTTTAATATCCTTTTGACCTTGTTCTAAATTATCAATCTTAGTATTCATAATTTTGATTTCGGATTTTATGTTAGAGACATCAGCTTTTAATTCAGTGATATCAGCTTTTAATTCAGTAATATCAGATTTCATGCTATCAATAGATGAAGCATTTTGATCTAATTTTGAATTCATAGATTGTAGTAATTCTAAGATTTGATTATCCATAAATAAAAACCTCACTTTACATTATTTTAATAATAATTTCTAGTTTATCTTTTGTAAAAACAATTTCTAGTGAGAATATTATAGCAAATAATATGTTAATAGTATATACATTAAAAAATAGAAATATTCTATCTTTTAATAGTTTTGTTTTGTGATATTTCTTTGTGTTTAAGCTCTAGCTTTTCATTATTCTTAATACCTTTAAATACAGTTTTAAACAAAATACTTATTTCCATAAAAATGCTCCAATTTTCAATATAATAAATGTCATATTCTATTCTTTTCTTAATTGAAGTATCACCTCTATAGCCATTAACCTGAGCAAGTCCTGTTATGCCAGGTTTAACTTGGTGCTTAACCATATATAGTGGAATTTCATCTTTAAAGGTATCAACGAAATGTGGCAGCTCAGGTCTTGGACCAACTAAACTCATATCTCCTTTTAATACATTAAAGAATTGAGGAAGCTCATCTATAGAAAACTTTCTTATAAATGATCCAAACTTAGTTTTCCTATGATCAACGTTTGTGCTCCATGCTGTATTAGATTCTGAATTAATTCTCATTGATCTGAACTTATACATAATAAAAGGATTTTTATTCAAGCCAACACGAGTCTGTTTGAATATAACAGGACCAGGAGAAGTTAACTTAATTGCTATTGCTGTAAATAACATAATTGGACTAGTAATTAAAATTAAAAATAATGAACCGAATATATCTAAAGTTCTTTTTAAAAAAGCATTTCCTAAATTGTCTAAAGGAATTCTTCTAATATTAATTAATGGCATGTGTCCAATTACATCTATGTATGGCTGACTTGGTATGTATTTATAACAAAAAGGTACTATAGAGATCTTTGTACCACTTTTTTCGCATGCAGATACAATGTCTTCTAGATATTTGGCATCTTCAACATCTAGTGCACAAATAACCTCATCGGGTTTCTGTTTTAATAAAATATCTAATAAGTCGCAATAAGTTCCAAGATTTTCGCCATCAAAATCAAGATTATTAGAAACATACCCAACATAGTTGTATCCATATTCTTTATTATTTTTTATTATGTTAAGATATTCCTTTGCAGTTTGGCCTGATCCAATTATAATAACATGTTTTAGATTTAAACCTTTTGATCGTATATTCCATAAGACTTTTCTAAGAGTATATCTTTTTACTGAGATCAGGGCTATATTTATAAAATAAAATATAACTAATACTAATCTAGATAAATGTACCAGCTTAACAGTAAATAGTATAGAAAGCAAAGCAACAATCAATATAGTATTTGCTTTAACAATGTTTGAAAGTTCTTTTGAAAATGATTTTGTCCTAAAAGAATCATAAAGATGTAAAAAGTAATATATTATAATATTTATTGGTATTATTATAAGTGTAAATTGCAGATATTTATGTAAGTCTATATAAGCAACTCCAGGAGCAGGATTAAGAATGAAAAAACGAATAAAATACGCTAAAGATATTGAGATAAATAAAATTAAAATATCGCTTAAAGCATTTATTCTGTTTAATAATGTCTGATTTTCTTTTATCATCTCTTGAATTCAGCCTCCTTTAATGATTTTATAATATTAATTGTAAAGGTGGATTTAGATTTTGTAAATTATATATCATTAATCTCATTTATCATTATTCTAGTAATTTCAGTAAACACAGATTCCAAAGAATAATTTTTTGATAAGTCATGACTAGAAATTTTCATATTATTTAATAAATTTCTATCATTATATAATACCTTCACATGGTTACAAAATTCATTAATATTATTATATTCATATAAAAATCCGTTTTCTCCAGGATTCACTAAGTCTATATGACCTTTTATTTTAGATGCTATCACAGGCAGACCAGTAGACATAGCTTCCATTATATTAAAAGGTAATCCTTCAATTCTGCTTGAAGAAACGCAGATATCTGAAATTTGATAATAATTACATACTTCTTTTATATATCCTTTAAAGATAATATTATCTTCAATGCCTAAAGTTTTTGAATACTGTTTCATATTATCTAAAAGAACCCCATCACCAAGCAAAAGCAGTTTTACATTATTATATCCTTCACTAATTAAGCCTTTCAAACTTTCGATTAGAAATTTTTGATTTTTTCTTTTAGAAAATTCAGCTACATAAATTAATAAGAAATCATCTTTGGGGATATTATATTTTTCTCTTAAATATGATTTGTTTTCTTCTGTAGAAAAAGGAAACTTTGATGCATTTATTCCCATACCATTTATTGAATACAAATTCTTCTTATATAGATTATACTTTTTGGCAATTTCATAATCAGTTGAATTCATTACTAAAATAGTATCTGTTACTGGACGAACAAATTTTTCGGCTAGAATCATAATTACTTTTTTTATAAAATTACTATTTTCATCAAATAAATATCCATGAACCGTATTAATTACTAAAGGGTGCTTTTTTAATGAAAGCATTATACCTAAGCGAGTGAAAAATGAAGCTAATATTGTATGTGTGCTTATAGTAGAATATTTTTCTTTTTTAATAAGTTTAGAAATTTTAAATGCACTAATGAAGTTTTTTAAAGAAAACATATTTTTTTCAAAATTTATGGGAATAACTTTATCTACATAAGGTATAGGTGATTTATTATTTCCTTTTCCCATAATATGTACTTCAAAATCATTATCTTTGAAATATTTCAAGTATGGAATATGGAAGTTTTCTATGTGAGATAAAGTTGATGCTGCAAAAAGTATTTTTTTCATAATTAAAAATCTCCTAATATATTTTGATTTACATATATTATAAATTGAATCTTAAATTAATTGTAAGTGTATATAAAATGTTTGTAAATAGATATACAATTTACATTGTAGCAGATAATCTTAAAGATTTATTAAATATGAGTGAATAAGCAATATTAGTTTATTTATATAATGAAATATGTTAAAATAGAGAAAGAATTGTATAAAAATAGATTATGAAAGAAGTGAGATATTTTGACTAAGGGTATAATACTTGCAGGTGGTAGTGGTACAAGACTTTATCCATTAACTATGGTAACGTCAAAACAACTATTACCTATATATGATAAACCAATGATATATTATCCATTATCTACTTTGATGCTTGCTGGAATAAGAGATATATTAATAATATCTACACCACAAGATTTACCTAATTTTGAAAAATTATTAGGTGATGGATCAAGATATGGAGTTAATCTATCATATAAAGCTCAGCCGTCTCCAGATGGGTTAGCACAAGCTTTTATTTTAGGTGAAGAATTTATTGGTAATGATAACTGTGCTATGATTCTTGGAGATAATATATTCCATGGAAATGGACTTACAAAGCAGCTTAAAAAAGCAGTTGAAAATGAAGGAAGAGCGACTGTATTTGGTTATTACGTTGAAGACCCTGAAAGATTTGGAGTAGTCGAATTTGATAAAGATGGAAAAGTAATATCACTTGAAGAAAAACCAGAAAATCCAAAGTCAAATTATGCTGTTACAGGGCTTTATTTTTATGATAATAAAGTATGTGAATATGCTAAGAGTTTAAAACCTTCAGCAAGAGGAGAACTTGAAATAACTGATTTAAATAAGATTTATTTAGAAGAAGGAAGATTAGATGTACTTACATTGGGCCGTGGATATGGATGGCTTGATACAGGAACTGTGGATAGTTTATCAGAAGCTTCTGAATATGTTAGGGTTATTGAAAATAGACAAGGACTAAAAATATCTTGTTTAGAAGAGATTTCATATAAAAATGGATGGATAGATAAAGAAACGTTACTTGAAAGTGCAAATGCTTATGGAAAAAGTCCGTATGGTCAGCATTTAAAGAATGTGGCAGAAGGAAAAGTTATATATTAAACATTAGTTATCATAGTTTATTGAAAGAGAGTGTTTAAAAAAATGAAGTTAACAGAAACAAAAATTAAAGGTGTATATATAGTTGAACCACAAGTTTTTAATGATGAAAGAGGATGGTTTATGGAAACCTACTCTGCTAGAAAGACTCCAGAAATAGCTTGTGATTTTGTACAAGACAATCAATCATATTCAAAAGGAAAAGGAATATTACGTGGAATACATTTTCAAAATGGAGAACATGCTCAAGCTAAACTTGTCAGAGTAGTAAAAGGTGCTGTTTTAGATGTTGCTGTAGATTTAAGAAAAGGTTCACCAACATATAAGGAATGGGTGGCAGTTGAGCTTTCAGCGGAAAATAAAAAGCAGTTATTTATTCCAAGAGGATTTGGACATGGATTTGTAACATTAAGTGATGATGTAGAGTTCGTTTATAAAACAGATAATTATTACAATCATGAAAGTGATAGAAGTATTAAGTTTGATGATCCTGAAATTGGTGTTGAATGGGGAATAGATAATCCAATTCTTTCAGAAAAAGATAAAAAAGCACCACTTTTAAAGGATAGCGATTGTACATTTATATATGAATAATTATTGATTAAGGAGAATATTTTATGAAAATTGTTGTAACTGGTGGAGCAGGATTCATAGGTGGTAATTTTGTTCACTATATGCTTAATAAATATAATGATTATAAAATAGTAGTAGTAGATAGCTTAACATATGCAGGTAATATGGAGACATTAGCACCTGTAAAAGATAATCCTAATTTTTCTTTTTATAAAATTGATATAGCTGATAGAAATGCTGTATATGATATGTTTGAAAAAGAGCATCCAGATATGGTAGTTAATTTTGCTGCAGAAAGCCATGTGGATAGATCAATAGAAAATCCAGAAATATTCTTACAAACTAACATTATAGGTACAGCTGTACTTATGGATGCATGTAGAAAATATGGGATAAAGAGATACCATCAAGTATCAACAGATGAAGTATATGGCGATTTACCATTAGACAGGCCAGATCTTTTCTTTACAGAAGAAACTCCAATACATACATCAAGCCCATATTCTTCAAGTAAAGCATCTGCTGATCTTTTAGTAGGAGCATATCACAGAACATATGGATTGCCGGTAACAATTTCAAGATGCTCTAATAACTATGGACCATACCATTTTCCAGAGAAGTTGATACCTTTAATGATAGCTAATGCTTTGAATGATAAAGAGCTACCTGTATACGGAACAGGAGAAAATGTTAGGGACTGGCTTTATGTTGAAGATCATTGCAGAGCAATTGATTTAATCATTCATAATGGAAAAGTTGGAGAAGTATATAACATTGGCGGACATAATGAAAGAAGCAATCTAGAAGTAGTTAAAACAGTTTTAAGAGAATTAGGTAAGTCAGAGGATTTAATTAAATATGTTTCAGATAGAAAAGGGCATGATATGAGATATGCTATTGATCCTACTAAGATTCATAATGAACTTGGCTGGTTACCAACGACAACATTTGATGAAGGAATAAAAAAGACTATTAAGTGGTATTTAGATAATAAAGCTTGGTGGGAAAATATTATTAGTGGAGAGTATCAAAATTACTATGAGCAAATGTATGCAAATAGATAAACCACTAGTTTCAATATTATTAGCTGTTTATAAGCCAAATGAAAAATGGCTTATAGAACAGCTCATTTCGTTAAATGAGCAAAGTTACAATAATTTGGAGTTAATAGTATATGATGACTGTCCAGAATATCCAGTCAATGAAGAATTATTTGCTAGTAATATTACTAACTTTTCCTTTAAAATAATTAGAGGGATAGAAAACAAAGGATCAAATATTGCCTTTGAAGAACTTACAAAGATGGGCAATGGTGAGTATTTTGCTTATTGTGATCAGGATGATATTTGGAGAGAAGATAAAATTGCATTAATGATGAAAAAATTCAGTGAAGAAGATGTGACTCTTGTATGCTCAGATCTCTCTATAATAGACGAAAATAGCAAAAAGACACATGAAAGTATACGTGATATTAGAAAAAGAATTATTTATAAAAGTGGATATGGGTTAGCAAAAGATTTGCTTATAAGTAATTTTGTTACTGGATGTGCTATGATTGTAAGAAAAGATATAGCATTAAAAGGAATGCCATTTTTAGATGAATTAGTGCATGATCAATGGATTGCCATTATAGCAGCTTTAAATGGAAAGATAGAATTTGTAGATGAAAGACTTGTGAGATATAGGCAACATAGTGATAATCAGACTGGCATATTAAAAGATGTATATGATAAAGAAAGCTATTACAAAAAGAGAATACATGATTTTTATTATAGGTATGTTGCTTATAAAAAAAGGCTTGCAAGTTTTGATGAATTAAGAAATTATATAGAAAATAGTATAAAATGGATTGAAGCAAGAAAAAATTATTCGACTAGAGTTTCAATTAAGGATTTGAAAATTATGATAAAATATAGGGATTTTCACAAGGTATCTATATTAATAGAGATTGTATTACCTTTTATACCGAATTTTATATTTAAATATATTATTAAGTTAGCTAAAAAAGGAATGTTGTAAGGAGGAAAGATAATGATTTTAGTAACTGGAGTTAATGGACAATTAGGCTATGATGTGGTTAAAGAACTAAATAAAAGAAATATAGAGTGCTTAGGAATAGATAAAGATGAATTAGATATAACAGACTCAAAGGCTGTTAATGAATATATTATAAAATTAAGACCAGAAGGTGTAGTACATTGTGCAGCATATACAGCTGTTGATAGAGCAGAAGATGAAGGAGAAATATGTAAGAAAGTTAATGTAGATGGTACTGAAAATATAGCCAAGGCATGTAAAGAAATAGATGCTAAGATGATTTACATATCTACAGATTATGTTTTTGATGGAAAAGGTGATGAACCTTTTGATGTGAATGGACATATAGAACCACATTCTGTTTATGGTAAAACAAAATATGAAGGTGAATTAAAAGTACAAGAAATATTAGAAAAATATTTTATAGTGAGAATTTCTTGGGTATTTGGTATTAATGGAAACAACTTCATAAAGACTATGCTTAGACTTGGTAAAGAAAAAGAAAGTTTAAATGTAGTATGTGATCAAATAGGAAGTCCAACATATACAGCTGATTTAGCACCACTTTTATGTGAGATGGTTGTATCAGAAAAGTATGGAGTATATCATGCAACTAATGAAGGTTTTTGCTCTTGGGCAGAATTTGCTCAAGAAATTATGAATAAAGCAGGGATGAACTGTAAAATAAGTGCTATTCCAACAAGTGAATATCCTACTAAGGCTACTAGACCATTCAATTCTAGAATGTCTAAAAATAGCTTGATTGAAAATGGATTTAAATTATTGCCAAGTTGGGAAGATGCTTTGAATAGATATTTAGTTGAGATTATAAAATAACTAAGCTAGTTGTTCAGGTAAATAGGATAATTTAGTAACTTTATTGTTTAATAATTAAAATAGTAGAGGAAATAGTATCAAATAAGAAATAAATTTTAATATAGAAAGTGATATGAGTATGAGAAAAAGAAAATTTATAAAATTAATAATATTGCTATTTTTAATTATTGTATCAAATCTATTGGTATTTAATTATTGCAATCTAGAAAGTAACAATATAACTTTAAGTTATAGATTAATATCTGATAAACAAGATACTTATCAAGTGTTTTATGGAAATAATTCATCATGGGTAGAGGAACAATCTCAAAAAAAGATCTATACTCATGCTAATATTCAAGAAACACTAAAGTATGCAATCCCTAAAGATACTAAAGTACTAAGATTGGATCTTGGTAATCAATCTTCTAATATAAATATATATGATATTAAATTATCATATTTTGGAAAAAATATGGCTATAGATATTAGTAAATTATTAGATAATAATAATCAGAATGAAATAGAGAAAATACAGGATACAGGAAATGGTTTAAACATAGAAACTGCAGGCAATGATCCGTATATAATATATAACTTGGATTCAGATATGGTTTTAAGCCTTCTTAAACATGAAAATATCATAAATAATATACTAAAGATATTTATTTGTATAGTTATAGATATATTAGGATTCATGCTTGTAAAAAAATCAAGAAGTCTTGCTGCAATAATTCAAGAATTAAAAAATAATAAGACACTTATATGGAATTTATCTAAAAATGATTTTAAGACAAAATATGCAGGATCATATTTAGGAATAACATGGGCTTTTGTGCAGCCAATAGTAACTATATTAGTATATTGGTTTGTGTTTGAATTTGGATTAAAAGCAGGATCGCCAATGGAAGGAGTGCCATTTGTAGTATGGTTAGTATCAGGAATTATACCCTGGTTTTTCTTTCAAGAAGCATTAATTAATGCTACAAATTGTATGCTTGAGTATAGCTATTTAGTTAAAAAAGTAGTATTTAAAATAAGTATACTTCCAATAGTGAAAATAATATCAGCTTTATTTGTACATTTAGTGTTCATAGGATTTTTATTTTTTGTTTGTGCAATATATGGTTTTTATCCATCACAGTATACAATACAATTAATATATTATTCATTTTGTACATTTTGTATGATACTTGCTATATCATATGCGACAAGTGCAATAGTAATATTTTTTAAGGATCTTGGACAAATAATTAATATATTTTTACAAATTGGAATGTGGATGACACCAATAATGTGGAGTTATACAATAGTTCCAAAACAATTTCAGTGGATAGTAAAATTGAACCCAATGTACTATATAGCAGAAGGATATAGGGATACATTTATAAATCATGTTTGGTTTTTTCAAAGATATTTCCAAACAGTATATTTTTGGGTGTTAATATCATTTATATTTATTTTAGGAACTACAATTTTTAGGAGGTTAAAGCCACACTTTGCAGATGTACTTTAAAAGGAGATAACATATGTCAAATATAGCAATTAGTATAGAAAATTTAAGTAAAGTCTATAGATTATATAATAAGCCCATAGATAGGTTAAAAGAATCATTAAGTTTAACAAAAAAAAATTATTATAAAGAACATTATGCTCTTAGGAATATTAGCTTTCAAGTTGATAAGGGTGAAGCAGTAGGGATATTAGGAAAAAATGGATCTGGAAAATCAACTTTATTAAAAATACTTACAGGGGTGCTCTCACCAACAGATGGAACAAAAATAGTAAATGGAAAAATATCAGCGATACTAGAATTGGGAGCAGGATTTAATCCAGAGTATACAGGAATTGAAAATATTTATTTAAATGGTACAATGATGGGATATTCGAAAATTCAAATGCAAGATAGGTTAAATGAAATAATTGATTTTGCTGATATAGGAGATTTTATAAATCAACCAGTAAAAACATATTCTAGTGGAATGTTTGCTAGATTAGCATTTGCAGTAGCTATAAATGTAGAACCTGACATTCTAATAGTTGATGAAGCATTGGCAGTAGGAGATACTAGATTTCAAATAAAGTGTATTGATAAAATGAAGGAATTAAAAGATAGTGGCACTACAGTTCTTTTTGTTTCTCATGCAACAGAACAAGTAAAGAGGTTTTGTAATCGTGCAATATGGATAGATAGTGGGGAAGTAATTGATATAGGAGAGTCGAGTGCAATAGTAGATAAGTATGAAGCATATATGATTCAAGGTGAGAAGATAAAAGGTACTATTGATAAGGAAGAATTTGAACTGGAAAAGGTAGAAGAAATAGAAAAAGAAGAAAATATTATTAGACCTTCAAAAGATGTATTAGCTAGAATTACTAAGATTGATTGTAATTTATTGGGAATCGAAACTTTTGATAGATTAGAAGTAACAATTGATTATGATGTGTATGAGAAGGAAATACTTGGACTTTTAATAGGAGTAGCATTATATACACCTGATAGACAATATATTTTTGGACCTAATTCCTATTTAGATAAAGTAGATATACCTAATAAATATGGTAAGCATAGAATTAAGTATATAATACCTAAAGTTCCTTTGCTGGGTGGAAGTTATAGTTTAGATGTAGGTATTTTTAATAATGAAGGAATTGTATGTATTGACTATAAGACAGATATAAAAAGATTATTAATAACTAATAAGAATTATTTTTCAGAAGGAAAAGTATTTATAGATCATGAATGGGAGGTAATTAAATAATGAGGGTACCTTTTGACCAGTATCAAAGATATAATAACACTAAAAAATTAATTGAATTGGTAAGAGATGGAGAAAAAAGAGTATTTAAGATTTTAGAAGTTGGTGCAAATGAACACCAAATGTTGGAAAAATTTCTTCCTAATGATGATATAACTTACCTAGATATAGAATTACCTAAAAATTTATTAAACAACCCTAAATATGTACTAGGGGATGCTACGGATATGTCTTTTAAAGATAATGAATATGATATTGTTATTGCATTAGACGTATATGAACATATTCCTATAGAAAAAAGAGAAAAATTTATAAAAGAATTATATAGAGTTAGCAAAATATGTTTTATAGTGGCAGCACCATTTTATTCACAAGAAGTAGAGGCATCAGAAAAAAGATTAAATGAGCTATTTAAAGTCATTTATAATACAGAATATAGATGGCTTCAAGAACATATAGAAAATACTTTACCTATGCTAGAAACAACTAAAAAAAACCTTGAAGCAATGAAAATTCCATATTATGTTTATGAACATGGAGATTTGAGGATTTGGGAAAAACTAACTAGAATACATTTTTTATCAGTAATAGATAATGAATTAGGAAACTATAGAATGTATATAGATGAATATTATAATCAGTATATAGAGCCATATGATTATGATTATAATAGTTATAGAAAATTTATAATAGGTTATAAGCAAAATATAAATATGAATACTACAGAATTTAAACATTCAAAAATACCACAAGAGAATCTTGAAAAGCTAAACGAATTAGAAGACGAATTTAATATACTGTTTAATAATAAATTATTAAAACAAGATAAAAATGATATAGTTACAATTTTAAAAAATTTTATCAATGAAAAAGAGACGGTAATGTTTAATAAATTAGAAGAATTAAGCATAAAAAAAGAAAAAGATTATGTACAGATATATATAAGGGATGAAGATAGCTATAATGAAGAAAAAAGTATAATTTTACAACTAAATGAAAATAGGAATATTTTTTATAAGGAACTAGAAATAAAAAAACTAAATAATCTCAAAGGAATACGCATTGACCCGAGTGTGAATCAGTGTGCTATTAAAATTTTATTATTGCAAGGTATATTAAGTAATGGTGAAATTATTGATTTTTCTAAAAATGTAAAAACAAATGGAGAAAGAATATTAAAAGACGATATTTATATATTTAAGGTTAGTGATCCTCAGATATTAATTGAAAACAATGAAAATATAAACAATTTGAGTAAAATATTGATAAAAATTGAGTATATCACAAAAGACATTAATACAATTATATTACTAGAAGAATTGTTTAAAGAGAATGAGAGATTGTATAATTTAAGTAATAAATTAGAAGCTGAAAATAATATTTTGATAGAAGATATGAAAATTTTTAGAGACATTAGCGAAGAAAAAGAAAATATTGAAAAATATTTAAATACAACACTAGAACATATAAGTAAGTTAGAAGTAGTATGTAAAGAACTTACTCTAAAAGGAAGAATTAAAAAGATATTAAAAAGAATAGGGATAAAAAAAACTTCTTTAGTATATTGGATTTTTAAAAATCCAAAACTTATTTTTAAAGGACTATCAGAATTAAAAAAATCAGGGATACAAGGTGTAAGAGCTAAAATTAAAGGAAAAAAACTTTCATTAGAGGGAAATTCAAATTATGAGAATAAACAAAATATTCAAAAAGAAGAAATATCAATTGAAGAAATAAATAATAGAATTGAGAAATTTAGTTATAAACCTAAATTTTCAATAATTATGCCTGTATATAATGTCGATATAAAATGGTTAGATAAAGCAATAAATTCTGTGATTAATCAAACATATCCATATTGGGAGATATGTATTGTAGATGATAACTCTACAAAGAATGAAACAATAGAATATATAAAAAATATAAAAGATGACAAAATTAAAAAATTAATATTGGAAGAAAATAAAGGGATATCATATGCATCTAATAGTGCAGCTAAAATGGCAACTGGTGAATACTTAATACTTATGGATAATGATGATGAAATGAGAGAAGAGGCATTATATCATATAGCTACTGCTATTAATGAAAAGAAACCTGATATTCTATATTCTGATGAAGATAAGATTACTCTAGATGGGGTTAGAAGATTTCCATTTTTAAAACCAGATTGGTCTCCTGATTTATTATATTCACAAATGTATATCTGTCATCTACTAATTATAAAAAAAGAAATATTTGATAAAGTAGATGGCTTTAGAAGTCAGTTTAATGGAAGCCAAGACTACGATTTAATGCTAAGAATGAGTGAAATAACACAAAATATATATCATATACCTAAAGTATTGTACTCATGGAGAGAAATTCCAAGTTCAACAGCTATGAATCCAAATTCAAAACCATATGCTCATATAGCAGGACTAAAAGCATTGGATGAACATTTAAAGAAGAAATATGGAAATGATGCATATGCAAATGAAACAGATCATTTATTTGTTTATGATGCAAGATTTGGATTAAAAGAAGAGGCAGTAAAAGTATCAATTATAATTCCAACAAAAGATAAATTAGAATTACTAAAACCATGCGTAGAAAGCATACTATCTAAAACAAGTTATTCAAATTATGAAATAATAATATTAAATAATAATTCCTCAGAAGATGAAACATATGAGTGGTTTGAATACATTCAAGATAAATATTCTAATGTAAGAGTAATTGATGCATTCTATGAATTTAATTGGTCAAAGCTTAATAATCATGGTATTAAAGAAGCAAATGGTGATGTATATGTATTTTTAAACAATGATACAATTATAATTAGTCCAGATTGGCTAAGACGATTAGCTGAAAATGCAATGAGAGAAGATGTTGGAACTGTTGGTGCACTACTTTTATATGAAGATGGAACAATTCAGCATGCAGGAGTTGTTTTAGGCATGGGAGGTTGGGCAGATCATGTATTTAAAGGAATGGAACCTGTACATTTTGGTTCACCATATGTATCACCAATGGTTAATAGAAATGTATTAGCATCTACAGGCGCATGTTTAACAATATCTAAGAAGGTGATAGAAAAAATTGGAGGATTTGATGAGAAATTTATAATATGTGGAAGTGATGTAGAAATTTCTTTAAGAGCTAGAAAATATAATTTAAACAATGTTTATAATTCAAAAGTAAGATTGTATCATTTAGAATCTAAATCAAGAGATTCATATATTCCACCAATTGACTTTGAAATGTCTAAGATTCATTATCATGAATATTTAGAAAATGGAGATCCATATTATAATTCACAACTTGATCTTGAAAGTACATCTCCAAGAATAAAAGGGTAAGAGAGGAAAATTGTATGATAGATAGTATAAAAAAAATAATAAAAAAAAATAAAAATGTTGAGAAAGTATGTAGAGAAATTAATAATAAGGTTTCATTTAATTCTAATATAGGGGAAATAACACCATTATGCGCAAGAAAAAGTGAGATGTCGGAAAAAAGGTTAAATTTATTAGTACCATCCATTAATCAAGAGCATATATTTGGTGGAATTTCAACTGCAATAAAATTTTATGAACAGTTAGCAGATTCATTAGGATGTAAAAGAAGAATTATAACTACCGATGCATCACCATCATATGATGATATGATTCACTTTAAAAATTATAGTTTAGTAAATGCTAATGAAGATGAAAAAAAAGATTATCAAGTGGTAGTTTTTAATGATAGATATAATAAGACAATACCTATAGGTGAAAATGATATATTTATGTCAACTGCTTGGTGGACTGCATATGCAGCACATAATCTAATAAAATGGCAATCAGAAGAATATAAAAATGAAGTTAAGAAATCCATTTATTTTATTCAAGATTTTGAACCAGGTTTTTACGCATGGTCGAGTAGATATGCATTGGCAGATAGCACATATAGAAGTGAATTACCACAAATAGCAATTTTTAATACAAAATTACTAAAGGAATATTTTAATATAAATAATTATAAATTTTGTGAAGAATATTCATTTGAGCCAACTCTAAATGAAGGATTAAAAAATATATTACTAACATTTAAAACATTTAAAAAGAAAAAGCAAATACTTATATATGGAAGACCATCAGTACAAAGAAATGCATTTGAATTAATAGCAGAATCACTTAGACTTTGGGTATGGAAACAACCAGATGCGAGAGAATGGAGGATATATTCTGTAGGAGAAAAACATCCAGAAGTAAACTTAGGTAATGGAATAAAAATAGAATCTTTAGGAAAATTAACTCTGGAAGAATATGCTAATTTAATGGCGGAATCTTATGTTGGAATTTCACTTATGATTTCGCCACATCCAAGTTATCCACCTTTAGAAATGTCTACTTTTGGTATGCAGGTAATTACAAATAGTTATGCAAATAAAGATATAAGTAATTTTAATGATAATATTATTTCATTAAACAGCTTAAGTCCTGATATTATAACTAATGAATTGATAGGAATTGTTGGTAAATATAAAGAAGCTGTAGATAATTGCAAGTTTAATGAAAATTATGTTGAGAATATTCAAGCATTTAGTTTCATAAAAGATATAAAAATTTAGTCTAATCTATATAAAAAATTTAAAATTGAATAATTATTTATTCAATAACTTTAATGGGAAGTAATAATATCAAAAATAATAATGAATATTATGAAAACAATGAAAGTTTAATTATTAGTTTTAGGCATTAAATTTTTAATATATGAACTTTACAATAATAATGAAAATATTTTGTTTTACAATAGTTTTTTGTAAATTTCAAATGCAACTTCATATTCATAAGCTATTCTATATTTAGAATAAATACATTGTAATTATTATCTAGTTATTAAATTTATAATAACAATTATTACTAAAATATTGTACTGAATATGCTATTGTAGTAGCGTAAATATAACAAAATAATCAAATTATTTTTAATATGATTTTTATTTTTATAATAGATTGTTATAAGCTAATTTTAAACTTTATCATGTTTCTTTTTATTTAAAATTTTAACTTTTGATTTATATATTATTGTTAATATATCTGTATATGATGATGTTACATAGAAAATAGACATATTCATGAATGAAATTGATATGTTAAAAAGGTTGAGAAAAAGCTTTAACAGGTAATTTATATTATAATCTGAATTGGAGATTATAATAAAGAATATTTTTGTTTTAAAAAGTTAAAATGTATTTTATTGTGAAAAGGAGTCGTGCTCAAAAAATGAATTTACATAGTATTAATAATAAATTTTTAAAACTAGCATTAGTATATAGTATTCTTTCTTTTATTATAATATTACCACTAACAATATTATTAATAGAAAGTGATACTAAAACTATAACAGTTCCGCAGGTTGATGTTAATTCATATGAAATATTAGCTGGAGATTCAATTACTCAAGATATAGTTATAGATAAAGGATTAAAAAAAGTTTCACTATTAGTAGCAAATGGAGCTAGAGCAATTAATGAAGGAACAGTTGAAATATCTATCTCTCAAAATAATATAGTAGAATCTCAAAAATTTAATATAAACTCAATAGGAGATTGGGTAAATATTGATTTAAATATGGATTATTCCAAATTTAAAAATGGAATAGCAACAATTAAAATTAAAAGTATAGATACTGACGCAGGTAAATCAATATATTTTAATTTCGTGGGTTCTGATAATATATCTGATTTGCCAAAAGCTAAATTGAATGGAGAAGATTTGCAAGGTCCTCTATGTATAACATATGAAGAATATACAAAGAGTCTAGATCATGAATATAGAATAGTTATATTAGCTCTTATATTTATTTTTATAGGAATATTAGCTTATAGTATGGCTTACAATGATTCAAAAGAATATATTTTCATTTTTACAATGATAATAATTGCTTTGGCAACATCATTTAAATATCCAACATTAACATTCAAAGCTGAAGCATGGGCAGAATCAGCAGTACATTTTTATAAATTAGCAAGTGAAGAAAGTGTAATAAAAAATTTAACAGCTTTAGAAGGCGGACTTTATATATCACTATTTAATGCATTACTATCAACAATTTCTGTAAAGCTACTTTCTTTAGGAAAAAATTATATTTTATTCACTCAACTGTGTGCTTTAGTATTTTCGGCAGCATGTTCTTCAATATTTTGTTTAAAATATTTTAGAAGGTATTTTTCAGATTTGTCTAGAGTACTTCTATCAATTTTTGTGGGAGTTTTTTTATTTGATGGTGAATTTAGAGCTTTTATTGGAATATCTTATTTTGCAATAGTTTTTATAATAGGTTCATGTTTATATGATATGAAGCAAATGAATAAAGTAAAATATATAATGTTATGCTTATTAACTGTAATAATATGTTTATCTAAAATGAGTTATGTTATTTTATTTCCTACAGCTATAATTACTTTGATTTTATTTTTGAAACAGCTAGATATAAGAAAGCGAAATTACTTAATTATAATAGCAGTAAGTTCCTTTTTAGAGGGATTATTATCGCTAGTAATAAAAAAACTTAATAGTACATCATTAATTGGAGGAACAAATTTAGGAGACATATCGACTCCGCCTATATTTGAATTAATAGAAAAAACAATATATTATTTTATTCAAATAGTATATTCTGTGTTTATAAGAAAAAATAATCTGAATTATCCATATATGATTAATTTATTTTTAATGTTAGTTTTGTTATTTAGTATAAGCTCATCAATGTATTGGATTTATAGAAAAAATAAGTATGAAATATATGGGAGAATTATACTTATCTTATATGTTCTAGGAATAGCTCAATGTGGATTATCTTTGGTTAGCAATGCAAGTATCAATCCACTAAGTGATATAAATTGGAATAGTAACGTTATTATTTATCAAAATAGACATTTTATTTTTTCATATATATCAATTATTTTTATTTCTATTGTTTATTTATTTATATTAAAAGAGTACATAAGTGATAAGATAAGACCTAATATTAGTAATAAATTTATTAGTTATGCTGAGATAATACTAGTTGTATGTGGTATGGTTATATACTGTAACTATTATGAATTGAGTAATGTAGCGGATTTTACCAATACTGAATTAAGTCATAGTGATTGGAAAAGTTATTCAAAAGCTTTAAATAAAGATACTTATTGTATAAGAGTTGCACCAGAAGGGTGGTTTTTAACTAAAAATAGTTCAGTTAGCTCTATTAATAATGATAATAATATATATAATGAAGTAGATATTAGAGAAGTAGGCGATAAATCTAAACGTGTCATAGCGATATATGCCAATAAATATTTATATACAAATCAATTGAAAAATAGGAAATATATAATGACTATGTATGATAGTAATAACAATAAGATATCTGAAGTAATGCAATCAAATGATGAGTACAGGCAATACATAGGATTTATTATTGATAATCCTTTAGAGAATGTAGATAAAGTTGAGTTTACTTATGAAGATGGGGAGCCAGCATATTTACAAAACACATTATATGTAGCTAGAGAAGGAGATTAGAATACCTTCAGTAAATTAAATTTTAATATAATGAGGAATAGTGATTATGATAAATAAATTTAATCTTAGAGATTTATATAGGTATGAGAAAATAATTAAATTTATATTAAGTGGTTCTGTAAGTACAAGTATAGATTTATGCATATATATGATATTAAGTAGTGAAGTTAATATCATATTATCAAAAATAATATCGACAACAATAGCATGTATTATTTCTTTAATAATTAATAAGAATTGGACTTTCCAATATAATAAAAATATGAGTTTGATATTAATATTAAAATATATTATAGTACAAATAATTAATATAATATGTAATGTTACAACGAACACAATAATATATAAAATTACGCAAGAAAAGTTGATTTCATTTATTATTGCAACATTATGTGCTATGATTGTAAATTTCTTGTTACAAAAATATTATGTATTTATAGTCAAGGAGGATTAATAATGAAATATTCTATTATAATTCCATGTTATAATGAAGAGGAAAATATAGTACCATTAATCACAAAGCTTGATGAAATTTATAAAAATAAAAAAATGCAAATTGTATTGGTTAATAATGGATCAATGGATAAAACACTATATGTTTTGGAGAAAGAATCAAAAAAATATCCATACATTAAGATAGTTGATATTAAGATTAATCAAGGATATGGATATGGGCTGCTAAAAGGATTAGAAAGCGCAGATGGAGAATTTGTCGGATGGATTCATGCGGATATGCAATTAGATCCAAGTAACTTATTGAAAGCTATTTCTGTTTTGGAAAAAGAAGAAAATCCAGAGAATGTTTTCATTAAAGGAAAAAGAAAAAATAGGCCTTTCCTAGATAATTTATTCACGTTTGGGATGAGTATTTTTGAAACATGCTTATTTAAAAAGAGACTATATGATATTGGAGCAATTCCAGTAATTTTCCATAGAAGTATGATTAAAGATATAAAATTTCCACCAAGAGATTTTGCAATTGAATTATATGTATATTATATTGCAAAAAGTATAAATAAGAAGATAATAAGAGTACCTATTAATTTAGGGGATAGAAAAGCAGGAAAATCATCTTGGAATACAGGATTATTATCTAAATTAAAACAAAGTATGAGAATAATAAAAGCAAGTTTAAAAATTAAAAGAAATAAAATAGAAAAATATATTTATAGCATAAAAGTTAATAGTTAATAAATATAATATTAATCGTATAAGGAGGATAATTATGAGTAAAGTATTGATTACAGGAGCAGCAGGATTTATAGGATCTCAACTAGCATATAGATTATGGAAACAAGGATCAGAATTAATTTTGATTGATAATTTTTCATATGGATCAAAGGATAATTTAGTATTTAGTGATCATGATTTTAATAATGAGATAATTAAAATGGACATACGTGATAAAGAAGGAATAGAAGATATCTTTAAAAATAATGATGTAGAATATGTTTACCATATTGCAGGAATAGCACCATTACCAGATTGTCAAATTAACCCACAAGAAGCTATTGATGTTAATGTAACAGGAACAGTAAATATACTTGAAAATGCCCGCAAATTTGGGGTGAAAAAAATTATATTTGCTAGTACTAATGCAATGTATGAAAATGTAACTCAATTTCCAACTAAGGAAGAAGGATTCGAATTACCTACATTAATATATCCAAATACTAAATATGTTGCAGAACGTTTTTGTGAGTCTTATTGCAAAACATATGATATGAATGTTACTTGTTTAAGATTTGCGAATGTATATGGACCACATATAGATTGTTTAAGAAAACAACCTCCATTTGTAGGTTATATGATAAGAGAATTATTTTATGATAGAGTACCAGTTTTTCATTCAGATGGAAAGCAAAGAAGAGATTATATATATGTCGATGATTTAATTGATTTGGCTATTTTAGTTCAAAATCATAAAGGATTTGACTGTGTTAATGTATGTTCAAATACAAACTATTCAGTAAATGAATTATATGATATTGCATGTAAAATAATGAATAAAAATATAAAAGCGGAATATATGACATCAGACAAGTATTGGAATAAATATCCGGAATTATACAGTGGTGAATATCCAATAAAGAATGAAATTTTAGAACATGAAGTAAATAAATATTCATTGTGTGATAACACTTATGCTAAAGAAGAGTATGGTTGGGTACCTAAAGTTTCTATAGAAGAAGGTTTAAGAAATTCTATTAATTATGAGATTGAGTTATTATCAAACTTAAAGTAATAATTTATTAAGCAAAGGGGAATGTAGAATGAAGACTAAAATTAATTTAATTATGCCAATGGGAGGGAAAGGTTCAAGATTTACTAAAGAAGGATTTGAAGTTCCTAAGCCGTTAATAAAAATTAAAGATAGACCATTCTTTTATTGGGCAACACAATCAATAAGAAAATTTGTTGAATTAGAAAGTTTAACATTTGTAGTGTTACAAGAACATATAGATAAATTTTCTATAGATAAAGAAATATTAAAGTATTTTCCAGAGGCAAGAATTGAAATAATTAAGGAAGTCTTAAATGGTGCAGTATTAACATGTATTGAAGGATTAAGAAATATAAAAAATGATAAACCTATAATATTTAATGATTGTGATCATCTTTTCTTATGTTCATCATTTAATAATTATTGTAATAGTGGTAAATTTACAGAATTAGATGGAGGATTATTAACATTTAAGTCAGATGATCCTAAATTTAGTTATTTACAATGTGATGTAAATGGAAATGTTATAAAAACTGTGGAAAAGAAGGTTGTCAGTAATGATGCAATTTGTGGAGCATATTATTTTAGGAGTAAAGATATATTTATAGAATCCACAAAAAAGTATCTAGAAATATGTGATTATAGTGAATATTTTGTAAGTGGTGTATATAATGTTATGGCTGAAAATGGATACATAATTAGAAATTTTGATGTTGATTATCACTTGCCTTTTGGTACACCATTAGAGTATGAAGAAGCTGTTAAGTCAGATAGATTTGAGGGGTTAAAATAATGGAAGTAATAACATTAAGTTTTGCAATAATAGCATTATTTTTAGGACATTACTTTAAAATGTTAAGATGGAGACAATTTGTAGAAATATATGAAAGGCCTAAAAATGATAATTTATTAAAATCACTGACAATCGGATATCTATTTAATTTTTGTTTTCCATTACGTATAGGGGATATTGTTAGAGCAATTTTATCTGGAAGAAAGATGAAAAATGGTATTTGTTTTTCTATTGCTACCGTAATAGTAGATAAATATTTGGATGTTATAGTAGTAGGTTTTTTATTCATATTATTTTATCTATTCAATATAAATAATAACTCATTACTATATTCAGTATTATTTTACTTTGGTTTTTCTATAATATTGTTAATATTATCAGTGTTAGCTATAAAATATAATAAGTATTTAAAAATATTAGCTAAAAAAATTAGTTCAATATTTAATGATGATATAGAATTAAATTTATTATATTTTTTCTGGTCTATTATATCTGTATTTAAAGATATGTATAAGAAAGTAGAAAGAAAAAAGATAGCTATAAATACTATAGGTATGTGGGGATTATATATAGTTTCATATTATTTGTTCAGCTTATTTTTATCGACTTTTAAAGAAAATATAAATTTAGTTGATGTATTTAATTTACTATTCAATAGCAGTAATATATTCATGTCAACAATAGGGGTTTCACAAAATATTGATAATTTAGTAGTGAGATTTCCTTTAATTATAAGTATCTATATACTAACTCCATTAGTAATTTTATATATAACATCATTAGTTGATGGTAAAAATAGAAATATATTAACTGATAAATTAGAAGATGAATTTGATGCTAAATATATAAAAATGTTACCACATATTAATTCAGAAGAAAAATTAGCTTTTTTAGAAGCGTATTTTTCTGGTTTAGATAGAGAATATTTTAGAAAATATTTATCAATAAATCGTAATATTTCTATTATACATGATTATTCAGCAGGATCAAATGCAACTACAATGTTGTGTACGGATGGAAAACAAACCTTTTTTAGAAAGTATGCTTTTGGAGCTGATGGAGAAAAATTATATGATCAAATTAAATGGTTGCATGAACATGAAAAAGTATTGACTTTACCTAAAATTATTTCTGAAGATAATGGTAAAGGGTATTGTTACTATGATATGCCGTATGATAATTCTTGTGTTGGATTTTTCAACTATATTCATTCAATGTCTGTAGATAAAAGTTGGAATATTATGAGAGAAGCTTTAGGGGAACTTGAAGATAAACTGTATTGTATAAATAGTAGAAAAGCTGATAAGGACACCATACATAATTATATAGAAACGAAAGTGTTAAAGAATATTGATAAGATTACAAAAGCAAAAGGATTAAAAAATCTTTTAGAATATGATGAATTAATAATTAACGGTGTGAGATATAAAAATTTAAAATATTTTTCAAAATATTTTAAATTTGATTATTTATATAATATTTTTAAAGATGATATGTATTCAGATATACATGGTGATTTAACTATTGAAAATTTAATATGTAGAAGAGAATCTGAGAAAGAGAAAGATTATTATATAATTGATCCAAATACAGGAAATGTACATGATTCGCCTAATTTGGATTATTCTAAGCTTTTACAATCCTTACATGGGGGATACGAGTTTTTAATGAACACTAAAACAGTAGAGGTGAATAAGAATCAAATTAATTATCTATACATAAAATCAGCAGCATATAATGAATTATTTGAATTATATAAGAAGTTTTTAGAAAATAAATTCTCGTATAATAAAGTAAAGAGTATATTCTTTCATGAAATAATACATTGGTTAAGACTTATGCCATATAAAATAGAAAAGGATTCTAAAAGAGTGGCTATGTTTTATGCAGGATTAATAATAGTAATTAATGAAGTTATAAATACATATGGGGAGAAAGAATAATGAAAAATAAATTAGCTATTTTTGATTTAGATGGCACGCTATTTAATACAGAAGATGTTAATTTTGCAGCATATTCATCAGCATTAAATTATTATGGATATGAGTTAGAATATGAACATTTTTGTAGAGAATGTAATGGACTAAGCTATAAGAAGTTTTTGCCACCAATAATTAATAATGATGAAAATTTACTAGAAGAAATACATAAACTAAAAAAAGATTTATATTCAAAAAATTTAGGAAAAGCAAAAGTTAATGAACATCTCTTCAATATTATTGAGTTAATAAAAAATGACTATTATTTAGCAGTTGTCACCACTGCCTCGAAGAAAAATTGTTTAGATATATTAGAATATTTTAATAAGAGAGAATTATTTGATTTAATTATATCGCATGAAGACATAAAAAATGTTAAGCCTGATCCAGAAGGATTTATAAAAGCTATGAAATATTTTAATATTAGTCCAAAAGAAACTATCATATTTGAAGATTCTTATGTTGGAATAGAAGCAGCTAGAAATAGTAAAGCTAATGTATTTGTAGTAAATAAATTTTAAAATATTTAGGAATTCAAATAGACAATAAAGAAATAAAAAAGAAAATAAGACTATCAATATAATTTGAATTTTTACCAATTAGTATCCATATATAGCCAATAGAAATAAAATCATTTTAAGAGAGTAAAGGAATAAGAAATGCCAGATAGAAACTTTCTAACAGCTCCATATCCAAATCCAGAAGAGCCAAAGGTATTTCAGTTAGCTTTAGAAATGGAAAAAGTTACAAAAATTTAAAGAGGCTATAATGGATAAAGTAAACAGTATATTAGGGTAATGTATTTATAGTAGTTTTTGAGCAAAATCCTAATAATCACCTATGAGATAATAAAATACATAATAAGCCCCCCCTTGGCAAATTTTCCGAGGGGGGCTTTAAATTCCTCTGCTTTTTGTTTAAGAAAAATATGTTATGGGATATAATATAAACAAGGAGTGATAAATTTGAACTTAGAAGAAAAAATAGTTAATCTTCAAATATTTCTTTTAAATCTATAGTTAAATCTTTAAATATACTGCTTTTGTATGCATCACCACTTTTAAAAGTATTTGTTATTTGGTATTGCTCATCTATTAAAGTATATTGAACAATAAATCCATTTTGTTCAACAATGTTATACTCAAGAACTCCAAATTTTTGATATACATAAAGTTTAGTAATATAATCATGATTAGCAGTACTTCTAGAAACTATTTCAAATACAATTTTAGGAGGAGATATAAAGCTCTCACCTTGCTTTTTAGGATTATCACACATAACAAAAACATCAGGTTTATATTTATGGAGTTCAGATTCATTTTTGAATATAACTTCTATTTGTTCATCGTATGGTTTGCAATTAGTTCCTTTAAAATACATAATTAATGACGCTAGAATACTTCCTTTTATAGAATTATGTTTAATTGATGTATTAGAAGATAATACGATTTCACCATTTTCATATTCAGCCTTTCCATCAAATTTAGATTGAATTTCTTCAAATTGTGTTTCGGTATAATATGAATTTATATTGTGTGGTATATTCATTAAATTCACCTCCATATAGAATATTTTCACATTTATATTTTCTGTTCTATAAAATATCTATTACTTCATTGTATTTATATTATATACTACTATTTATTAATAATAAACTAGAAATAATGGTATTTCTAATGAAATTAAACTATAATAGTGCAAAAATACTCGAATAATTTTAAAACTGAATAAAATAAAAAAACACTTATGATAAATCCTTGTTATAATTATTGTAAGGATATACTTTAAATAGTATGTATCAATTTGATAAATGCAATTATTTTTGTTTTAAGAAGAGTAAATATAGGATATAATATACATAAAGTTAAGGAAAACACTATAATACCAAGGTGGGAATGTATATGGGAGTAGATATTAAAGAAGATTTTCTTCAAAAAGAAGAGTGGATAGATACAGTAAAATATATGTCGTCAAGACCTAGATATAATCATATAGAATTACAGGGAGAAGTATATATACAATTGAAACAGTATTTTAGGAAAAAATGTAATGTTTCAATTGAAGCAGCGTTATTTTTAACTAAAGAAAGTCCTAGTGATATAAAATCTGATAAGAACAAAATAGATAAATTAGTTAAATCTAAAAAAGCAGAAATAGCACCAGATGTTGCTGTTTACTGTGATAAAGAACAAATTTTTTATAGAGGATATATTGGGATTCCACAATTAGTTGTTGAGGTTTTAAGTCCTTCAAATTCAGATGATGATTTGATCGTAAAAAAGGATTTATATGAAAAATATGAAGTACCTGAATATTGGATTGTATCACCAATGAGTAAAAAAGTATGGATTTATTCATTAGTTGATGATAAGTATGAATTAAAACATAGTTGTACATTAAATGATAAATTCAAATCTATAAGATTTTCTGATTTAGTAGTAGATTTATCTGATGTTGAATTGATAGAAGAGAATGATTAACTTTTAATATGGAAGTATTATCCTTGCCTTGAAGAATCTTATGTGATAGATTAGTAATAAATGCAAGTATTAGAGGTGATAAGGCTATGTTTGACTATGAAAAGATTCAAAGTTTAAACGATTTAGAACTTTCGGTGTATAATTATATAATACAAAATTCACATGAAGTACTAAAAATGACAATAAAGGATTTAGCAAATAATGCACATGTTTCAACCACAACTGTATTGAGATTTTGTAAGAAAATGAAATGTGATGGTTATTCTGAATTTAAAGTTAAATTTAAGCTTTATTTAGATGACCAAAAGGATATAGATATAGAAGATGACTTAGATGAAATCATCGATAGTCTTAAAAAATATAAAGAAGTAGAATTTCAGAAAAGTATAGAAAACATAGTAAATATAATTGAAAACTCTAATGGAACCTTGTGGGTTGGTCTGGGAACTTAAGGAGTATTATGTAGATATGGTGCAAGATATTTACCTGGTACAGGAAAGTTTAGTTTAGCAATTGATGATCCATACTTTCAAATTGAAGGAAATGTTTTTGAAAAATGTACCGTAATAGCTTTATCAGTTTCAGGTGAAATAGATCAAACAATTAGAATCGTTAATACTCTAAAATCTTTAAATTGTAAAGTTATAAGTATTACCAATAAAACAAATTGTACATTGGCTAAAATTTCAGATTATAACATTTCATATTACGTTCCTTATCTCAAGCATAACATGAATGATATGACTACGCAGATGCCTGTAATGTACATTATTGAAAGCATAGGTAAACGATTATTTAAGAGAAAATTTGTTTAGAATATTTTTATTCTAAACAAATTTTTTTTTGAATCAAAATAAAAAATATATTTTTTATTTTGTAATAAATTATTTTGAAGGCTACATTGATTTATATGGTGTCTGAATTACTGACAAGAAAAATAATATTATATATACTAATTCATGTAAACGAATTTAGAAACTAAAGAAAGGGGGATTACTTTATGAAAAAATTTGAAAATAAGATTATGTTAATTACTTATGCAGATTCTTTAGGGAAAAATTTAAAAGAATTAAGCTATGTATTAGATGAACATATAAGTGATGCAATAGGAGGTATACACGTACTACCGTTCTTCCCATCTTCGGGTGATAGAGGTTTTGCGCCTATGACTTACAGAGAAGTTGACAAATCATTTGGAGATTGGAATGATATAAATGAATTAAGTAATAAATATTTCTTAATGTATGATTATATGATAAATCATATTTCAGCTCAAAGTTTTTATTATAAAGATTTCCTAAGTAAAAAAGACAATTCTGAATATAAGGATTTATTTATACGTTATAAGGATTTTTGGGAGAATGGAGAACCAAATCAAGAACAGGTAGATGCTATCTATAAGAGAAAGCCAAGAGCACCTTATGTAACAGCTAAGTTTGCGGATGGGACAGAAGAAAAGGTTTGGTGTACCTTTGATGAAGAGCAAATAGATATTGATTGTGAATCTGAAACAGGTAAAAAGTTCATTAATGAAAATCTTAAATTTTTAGCTGGTAATGGAGCATCATTAATAAGATTAGATGCATTTGCTTATGCCACTAAAAAAGCAGGAACAAGTTGCTTTTTTATAGAACCAGGAGTTTGGAATCTTTTAGGACAATGTGATGAGGTTTTAAAAGATTATGGAGCATTACTATTACCAGAAATACATGAACATTACTCTATGCAATTAAAGATTGCTGAAAAAGGATATTTTGTATATGATTTTGCACTTCCTATGTTATTAATACATGCTCTTTATTATGGAGAAGGAAAGTATTTAAAAAATTGGCTAGAAATATGTCCTAGAAAGCAATTTACAACACTTGATACACATGATGGTATTGGTGTGGTTGATGTAAAGGACTTGTTACCAGATGAAGAAATTAATAAAACTAAAGAAGATATATTTAAATTTGGAGCAAATGTTAAAAAGATATATAATACATCTGCATACAACAATTTAGATATATATCAAATTAATTGTACATATTATTCTGCACTTGGAGACAATGATAATGCATATTTGTTGGCTAGAGCAATTCAATTTTTTGCGCCAGGAATACCACAAGTTTATTATGTCGGAATGTTGGCTGGTAAAAATGATTTAGAGCTATTAGAAGAAACAAAGGTTGGAAGAAATATTAACCGTCACTATTATACTAAAGAGGAAGTAGAGATGGAAATCAAAAGACCAGTTGTTCATAAATTGCTAGAATTAATGAGATTTAGAAATAATCATCCAGCATTTAATTTAGATGGATCATTTAAGGTAGAATTAGAAAATAGTAATGAATTAAAAATTATAAGAGAATATAAAGAAGATTATGCTATATTACATGCAAACTTAAAGACATTTGATTTTACAATAGAACATTCATAAAAAGAAAGGATATGTTTTTATTATGAAAGATAAAATTAATAAAATAATGAATGAGATTATAATACCTAATATGATGAAATTTGTTAATATAAAGCCAATAGTAGCTTTAAAAGATGGAATATTATTTACCCTTCCTCTACTTATGATTGGATCAATATTTTTATTAATAGCCAATTTCCCATATGCTCCTTTTACAGAATTTCTTTCTGACAAAGGCTTAACAGGTCCATTAGCACAAGTAAATGGTGCGACTTTCTCAATTATAGCATTAGTAGCAGTTATTGGTGTTACTTATTGCTATGTTAAAAATGAAGGCTATGAGCCAATGTCAGCAGGATTTATTGCTTTTGCTGTATTTTTAATTACCACTAATTCATATGCAACAAATGCAGATGGAGCAATTGTAGAAAATGTAATATCAAAAGAATGGACATCTGGGCAAGGAATGATTACTGCTATAATCATTGGATTAGTTGTTGGTAGTATATATTCTTGGTTCATGAAAAAGGAAATAACAATAAAAATGCCTGAGGGAGTACCATCTAGCGTTGCAAATTCATTTGCATCTTTAATACCAGGAGCATTTTTAATTACTGGAGCTTTAATAATTTATATATTCTTTAAAAATGTAATGGATACAACTATGGTTGAATTTATTTATAAAATAATACAAACACCATTACAAGGAATGACCGATTCTATTTATGGAGTTATTGCTTATTGTTTAATTGCAACTATACTTTGGTGGTTTGGAGTGCATGGAGGAACTATTGTAACAGGAATTATGTTGCCAATATTATTATCAAATATATCTACAAACCAAGCTATAGTAGATAGTGGAAATGCATTAACTATTCAAAACGGTGCACATATTGTAACAGACCAATTTACATCAGCTTATATTAATCTTACAGGTACAGGAATAACATTAGGACTTGTTATTTATATGGTGTTTTTTGCAAAATGTCAACAGTTTAAGCAAATGGGTAAATTAGCATTAATACCAGGAATATTTAATATAAATGAACCAGTTATTTTTGGAACACCAATTGTTATGAATCCATTCCTTTTAGCACCATTTGTATTAACACCAACAGTAGTCGGAATACTAATGTATTTAGTTGTTGGAAGTGGCCTTGTACCACCATTTAGCGGAGTAGTTGTACCATGGACATGCCCTGCTATTATTTCAGGATTTTTATTAGGTGGATGGAAAATGGCATTATCACAAGCAGTTATTTTAGTAATATCATTCTGTATTTATTTTCCATTTATAAGAAAAGTAGACTTAATTAATTTAGAAAAAGAGAAGGAGAACGCAAATGCATTACAATAAACTTAAAGCTTTCCCTGAGAATTTTTTATGGGGAGCATCTACTTCAGCATATCAAGTTGAAGGCGCATATAATGAAGATGGTAAGGGATTATCAGTTCAAGATACAAAAAAAATTACTGAAGGTACAACTGATTTTAAGATAGCAAGTGATCATTATCATCGTTATAAAGAAGATATAAAACTATTTGCAGAAATGGGATTTAAAACATATAGATTTTCAATTGCATGGACTAGAATAATTCCAGATGGTACTGGGGATGTAAATCCATTAGGAGTTCAATTTTACAGCAATCTTATAGATGAATGTTTAAAATACGGTATTGAACCATTAGTAACTATGTATCATTTTGATTTACCAGATACATTAAATAATATAGGTGGATGGGGAAATAAAGAGACAGCAAATGCATTTTGCAGATATGCAAAAGTATTATTTGAAAGCTATGGAGATCGTGTAAAGTACTGGCTGACAATCAACGAGCAAAACATGATGACATTGCATGGAGCAGCAATAGGAACTGTTAATACTAAGGTAAGCAACATAAAAAAAGAACTTTATCAGCAAAACCATTATATGCTTGTAGCCCAAGCTAAAGTAATGAAAATGTGCCATGAAATGTGTCCAAATGCTAAGATAGGGCCAGCTCCCAACATTAGTGAAGTATATCCAGCAACATCTCGTCCAGAAGATTTTATTGCAGCACAAAATTTAAATGCAATTAGAAATTGGCTGTATTTAGACATTGCAGTTTATGGAAGATATAATCCAATTGCTTGGAGCTATATGGAGGAAAAAGGCGTAATTCCTGAAATTGAAGAAGGAGACTTTGAAATATTAAAAGAAGGGAAACCAGATTTCATAGCATTTAATTATTATAATACATCTACAGTAGCAGAAAGCTTAATCACTGATTCAAAAGTTGGACCAGATGATGGTGATCAACAAATTGAACTTGGAGAAAAAGGTGTCTATAAAGCAGTATATAATGAATATTTAGAAAGAACTCCATTTAATTGGGAAATTGATCCTGTAGGATTTAGAAGTACATTAAGAAGTGTATATGAAAGATATCATTTACCAATAATCATAACAGAAAATGGATTAGGTGTTTATGATGAAATGGATGAAGAAGGAAATATAAATGATGATTATAGAATTGAGTATTTAAGAAAGCAAATAGAACAAGCTCAATTGGCTATTACAGATGGTGTTGATCTGTTTGGATTCTGTCCATGGGCAGCTATTGATTTAGTAAGTACACATTCTGGATTTAAAAAGCGTTATGGATTTATATACGTAAATCGTGAAGATTTTGATTTAAAGGATATGAGAAGAATTAAGAAAAAAAGTTTTTACTGGTATCAAAATGTTATAAAAACAAATGGAAAAGAATTATAAATTTTAAAATAGAAATAATCCACAGTTCATTGATGAATTGTGGATTATTTTACATTAAAAGAAAAAGAAGCTAATAAAAGATGTATTCATAGAGAAGAAAGGGAACCGTATAAGATTTTAAGCCATAGTCCTGTTATTGTTAAATAGCGTATATTCTTGTATAATAAAGGTAACAATAAATTGATAAGGGTATTAGAAGGCTGGTGATGTTTTTGGAAAAAGAAAAAATAGAAAAAATCATATTAGAAACTTTGCCACAAGATAAAACAGAAGCTATATATATTTTTGGAAGCTATAATACTCAGTTTTTTCACGATGATTCTGATATTGATATAGGATGGTTTTGTAATAATGTAAGTGAAGAAGAACGCGTACTTCTAGAATATGAATTAGAACAAAAAATAGGAAGAGAAGTTGATCTTGTATTTCCTAATAAAAACAAAATACTAATTTTAAATGAAATACTTGCAGGAAAACCAATAGGAAGATTATCAAAACATTTTTGTCAATGGTTTGATAACAATATTGATGAAATAATGTATATTTCGGCTGATTTGATTTCAATGATGTAAGAGGCAGTTATGGTTAATGGGTATTATAATTTTGGAAGACTTAAAGGAATAATTGCAAATTTAAAGGAAAGCATAAATGATATGGAGAAGGCTTTTAACAGTTAAAAATAATCTATAAAAATCTATTAAAATATGCTAAAAATTATCATAATAAAAATAGAAATAAAGATTTACGTATATATGTTCTGTTTTTTTCATTAACATTGATAAAAACACAGTGTATACTAAACTTATAAAAGTGAGGTGATACACTATGATAAAGACATTAAAGATAATGCTGATTCCTAATAATAAACAGAAGTCTAAATTATTTCAATCGGCAGGCGTAGCCCGTTTCGCTTATAACTTGGCATTAGGCAGAGAACAAGAGAATTATAAAAATGGTGGCAATTTTCTATCTGATTATGATTTAAGAAAAGAATTTACAAAATTAAAATCTACAGAAGAATATAAATGGATTAATGATTATTCTAATAATATAACTAAACAGGCAATAAAAGATGCTTGCTTAGCTTATAAAAGATTTTTTAAAGGACAATCTGCTTTTCCTAAGTTTAAAAGCAGAAGAAAATCAAAACCAAGCTTTTATATGGATACTGATAAAATTCAGTTTACAGATAAAACTGTTAAACTTGAAAAAATAACATTAAGCAGAAAGAAAAATAAACAGAAACTTAATTGGATAAGGCTTGCTGAAAGAAATAAAATACCTATAGATGGTAAATACATTAATCCAAGAATAACATTTGATGGTATCAACTGGTGGATTAGTGTAGGTATTCAATATGCTGATAATGCAGAACCACCAGTTAATGATGGTGTAGGAATAGATTTAGGTATCAAGGATTTAGCAATATGTAGTGATATTGATAAGCCTTATAAAAATATAAATAAAACTCAAAAGATAAGAAAATTAAAAAAGAAAAAACGTAGATTACAACGTCAGATATCTAAAAAATATCTAATAAGCAAGAAAGGAGATAGTTACTGTAAAACAAGTAATATTATAAAAGCTGAAAAGAAATTATTAAAACTTAATCACCAATTAACAGATATTCGTCATGATTATTTACATCAGACAACTACTGAAATAATAAACCGAAAACCAAAGTTTATTGTTTTAGAAGATTTAAATGTAAAAGGTATGATGAAGAATAAGCACTTATCAGAATCCGTAGCAGAGCAATGCTTTTATGAATTTTATAGACAAATAGAATATAAATCATCATGGAATAATATTAAATTCATAATTGTAGATAGATTCTATGCAAGCAGTAAAATATGTTCATGTTGCGGAGCAGTAAAGAAAGATTTAAAACTTAGTGACAGGATTTATAAATGTGATAATTGTAATACTGTAATTGACAGAGATAAGAATGCAAGTATAAATTTATATAACTATGGTAAATCAATAGCTTAGTTACCTAAACAACACTATTGATATGTACCGATACGTTAGTCGGGAATTTACGCCTTTGGAGTATTATATCAAATGTAAGTAGTAATAGTTTTTCTATTACCAAAGCAGATACGTCGAAAAAGGAATGAAACATAAGATTTTATAGATTTTTATAAGTTTTCAGTAACGGCACTTAAAGCTTATGATACATTAAATGATTCAGGTTTTGAAGATATTATAGCCAATGGTATAAGAATGAGCTTTGTGCAAATAAGAGAAGAAGTTTTTTCTGCTGTATCAAGTATTCTGAAAAGCTCAGGAATATCTGTTAATAAGTTTTCAAATAATATGGACATGATAAATGAGTGCAGAAAGAATGGGGTTTTTACTAAAACTGATGATTCATTTTTTATAATACTTAATAAATATAGAAATTCAGCATGTTATAGATATAAGCAGCCAAGTGTTGAAGATATAAAAAACTTTTACGAAAATAAGAAGATTAATATTGAGTTTATAATTGAAGATTTAGAAAAAATAATTAATGCAACAAAAACTGACAATAATATAATGAGGTAAATGTTAAAGTACTTATTGAATAACTAAAAAATCACCAAAGAGATTACCTCTAAGGTGATTTTTTTAGTTTAAGCTACTTCAAATTTAGTAACTTTTCTTTCAGTTAATTTAGCACTATCTTTGCCAATAAGTGCACCAGCATCAACTAGAAAGATGTTTTTAGAAATTATTAAATCCATAAGGCTGTTTGCCTCAAGAGAAGTTATGTCACTTTTTACTCCGCTTATGCTTAAAGTTGTGTTTTTCCCACCTTCAGTTGTAAATGTCATTGCTAAAATATACTCCATAAATTACACCTCTTTCATAAATTTTGATTTAAGTGAGAGCCCAAATTTTATATTTGGCTGCTCGAACTTACTCCTACTAATGTATATTAGTAGTGAGTTTCATTAAAAAGATAAAAATTAAGCGTTTTCTAAAACTGAACTTACATTAACAAAGATTTCACGAGTCTGTGTATCCATAAGGTCTTTTATAGCTGAAGCTACTGCATAGATTCCTTCTGGATCAGCATCATTTTTTACATTAGAAAAAGTCTTTTTAGTGAATGTGGCGTCTCCTGCCTTATCTGTCCCGTTTTGTACCTCAATGCTTAGTGATGTTGAGTCGATGATTTTGTTTACTGCCATAATAAAATCCTCCTTCATTTTTTATAATTTTAATTTAAGATTTAGGATTAGTAGAAGTTAAAGATCATCATTTGTATCAATGACCATACCTACTTTAGTAGAAATTATAGTGTTTAATTTATTGATTGAATTGGATAGTGTAATAATTTGTTTTTCAAGTTTTATCAAAAGATAGCTGCTTACTGCAACAGGAAAACCAACATTGCCTATTATCCCAATCAGTTCATTAAATTCCATGAATTTCACCTCCCATTAGAGATATACGCGCGAAATGAAAAAAACACATAATTTTTTTAAAAAATTTTTTGGAAAAATTTTTAGATATTGTGTAAACCTATATGAGTTGGAGATTCGGGTTAAAAATAAATTTTTAAATTTTTAGAAAGTTTATTTAAAACAGTACTTTTTCTTTGAAGTGCAGTTGAATAACAAATATTTTTTAGGCTTGCATACTCTTTGGTTGTATTTTCATTAAAAAAAATGAAATTAATTAATTCTTTTTCCTCAGAGCTAAGTTTGTTAATAATAGTATTCAAGGCTTCATATTCAGCATTGTTGCAAACAACCTCTTCAAGGTTTAATTCTTTTGAATCCATATTTTCCATACCATCATCATGTATTGAAAGAGCTTCAATTCCATCACAAACACACCGCCTTTTACTCTTTCTTGCAATAGTGCAGATACCATTTTTTATGCTATTAGTTGCATATGATATAAATCTATGTGTTTCTGAATTATATGAAGATATACATTTTAATAAAATTTTATAACACTCACTTTTAATATCTTCAAATTCATATCCATAAATGAATGATTTTAGAGCGTGATTTACAATAAAAGGTGTAAATTCATCAACTAACTTTTCTTTTGCATTATAATCTTGATTTTTTGCCTGTAATACCAACATTTCAATATAGTCATAGTCCATATAAAAACCTCCAATACAAAATATTGTAGAGAACATAAATAATACCCTACATATAGTATATACGCGCGAAATAGAAAAAACTGTAAAAATTTAGTGTGAAAGTTTTTAGTGTTTAAATTTATTTGCGCGTATATCTCTTATGGAGGTGATTTTTAATGAAAAACTTTATTATAGCTGTTGGTCATACTGCAAGCGGAACTAAGGGGTGCGGCGTTATTTCAAGGCTTAATGAAAGTAACTGTACAAGAGAAATCTGTGCTCTTTTATTTAAAAATCTGAAGATGAAGGGACATAATGTATATCTTTTAAGAGTTGATCATGGGAATACTTATAATTATGAAGACTGCTATGTCAGAGTAAATGAAGCAAATAAAATATTTAAAACAAAAGAAGTTAATCTTTATGTAGAAATTCATATTAACGCAGGGGGAGGCACTGGAACAGAGGTATGTATCACAGGAAAGTCAGATTATGCTAAAGCTTATGCAGAAAAAGTAAGCAGCAGAGTATCAAATTCATTAGGAATAAGAAATAGAGGTGTAAAGATAAGAAGTCTTATTGTATTAAATAGAACAATCATTCCAGCAATTTTAGTAGAATGTCTTTTTGCAGATAGTGATGATGCAGCAAAATACAATCCAGACAAGATTGCAAATGCTATATGTGATGCATTATGTAATACAAATGATACCACAAAAGAGTGGAAGCTTGGCTGGAATGAAAATAATATTGGATGGTGGTACTGCACAGATTTAAATAATAAATATTATTACACATCAAAGAATGGATGGCAGCATATTGATAATGAATGGTATACATTTGATAAAGATGGTTATGCTTTATGTTTATCGTGGTATTTTGATGAAAATAAGAAATCTTGGTACTACTTAGATAAAAGATGTAAAAGAGTTACAGGTACTAAGGATAAACCATTATGGCTTTGGATTGATGGATTTTGTTATGGATTTGATGAAGAAGGAAAGATGTATTATGACTGCATAACATCTGATGGATTTGAAGTTGATAAAAATGGGGCATGGATTAAGTGATTAATAGATTAATAAGTTAAGATTTGTAATGAGATTTAATTACTATTTCTTTTAAGATAAACATAAATGGGATATAATGAAGATAGGATTTTATATAGAATGAGAGAGGTGATTATATATGCTATTACCTAGTGAAGAAAAAAAATATACTTATAGAGAATATTTACAGTGGCCAGAAGATGAAAGATATGAACTTATAGAAGGAATTCCGTATATGCAGGCGGCACCATCATGGCAACATCAAGCTATCTCAAGGGAATTAATAATTCAATTTGGAAATTATTTAAAAGGGAAAAAGTGTAGTGTTTTTTCGTCACCTTTTGATTTAATACTAACTAATGAGGAAGACAAGATGGATGGCAAAAATGTATTTCAACCAGATTTATTAGTAGTTTGTGATTCTAGTAAATTGATAGGAACAGGGTATACTGGAATTCCAGATTTAGTGATTGAAATTGTATCACCGTCTACGGCTAGAAGTGATAAATTTTATAAATTTAATATGTATGAAAAGTTTGGAATAAAAGAATATTGGATAATAGAACCTGATATAAAATTACTTAGTGTTTTTACATTAAATAAAGACGATAGGTATGGAAGACCAGAGTTATATAGTGAAGTTGATAAAGTTAAGGTTCAAGTACTAAAAAATTTAGAAATAAATTTATCAGATGTATTTAATTATTAAGTAATAATTATAGATATAAAAAAATAGGAGCTGTCGCATTAAGAAATGTAGCCACAACATTTTGTTGTAGAATTCAAAGTTCGAATACAATATATTGTAGTTTTTATTCTTTGTGCGACAGCCCCTATTTTTTATTCTTTAGGAAATTATATTTATGGACAATCTGTGTATAAACTGTTTTTAAAAATATTGCAATAAACTAATATTATTTAACCTAAAGAATAAAAAAGAAAATATATGCGCCTGACCTTTTCTTCGGCAAGCTCAGAAAATTCAGAATGCGCTGAAAAAAATCGACGGCTAAAGGATTTTTTTGAATTTAAGTTACCATATTCTATTGGATTTATATTTTATATGGCGTTATATCATAGTCGCCTTGGCGATTTTTTTATAGTGAACTTTTTTTGAAAACAAAGAATATATAAGGCTTTTAAGACTTTTGTTTGCTGACAGTAAAAAAATGACGATAAATAGTTATGATATTTGAAGAGAATAAGAAAAATAAGGTAAAAAATACAACAAAATAATCAGATATGGCTGAAAAATGAATTGAAAATATTTCCCAAATATGAGATAAATTAAATAACATAAATATTTAGGAGGTAAAGATAAAAAATGAAAAAAATTATTGTGAAAAACAACATTGAAGAATTAAAAATGAGAAATGAAATGACGTATAGGGAAATAGCAGAGATAGCAAAAGTATCTGTAGCATATATATGCCAGTTAGCTAAAGGCAAAAGAAAAAATCCTAGTTTTTCTGTAATGGAAAGAATAGCTTTTGCATTGCAAAGTACAGTATATATGGTATTTAAAATGGGATATAAATCTCAAATTATGGCCTAAAGGATATGAATTTTAAGATTTTTAGAGCTTATAAAATTATATGCATTGAACTAAACACTAAGCCTTCATTTGAAGGCTTAGATAAATTCAGAAAATTCTATTTGTGGGAGTGTGGGAATAATGGGAGAAGGTAAGTGGATAAAAACATATGTAAATAGTTATGATGATACACCAAGTAAGATGATAGATGCACGTGATGATAGAGATGTTATTCATTATATTAGAGGAAGGCTTAATGCACTTGCTGGAAAGGTTAACAGAAATGGCGAATTATATATGACAGAAACAAAGCCATATACAATTAAAACTCTAGCAATAGAATTTAACAGGGATTTTGAAGTGGTAAAAGAAGCAGTAAAGGTACTTAAAAGTCTTGAAGTTATTGAAATAACAGAAGATAGAGTATTAAAAATTAGCGATTGGGAAATAGATCAAAATATTGAGGGACTTGAAAGAATAAGAAAGCAGACTAGTGAAAGAGTAGCAAGACATAGGGCTGCAAAGAAAGCTAACGAATATAATAAGCTAGTTGAAGAAGAAAAGAAACCTGAACTTCCTAAAAGATCTAAAGAAGATAGTAAAGGAAATTATGAAGGAAGTAAACAGAAATTAATACAAGACCAAGGCTGTTTGGACGAAGAAGATACGCTTGATGATCAATTGGATTGTATAGATGAACTTAATTATGGATGTGATAATAATGTTGAAAGTAATGCTTCTTGTAATGGTGAGGAGCTTAATAATATAGAAGACAACATAATAAATAATAATAACTCAGAAAATGAAGTACATTACATAAATGAAATAAGAGATTTAAGTAGTGTAATAGATAATATTGATTCAAATAATCAAATGCTTAGTAAAGATAAAGCAGAAAATACAAATGATAATGATTCAAAGCGTAACGTTACAGTAACGCAGCAGAATAAGAGAAGAGGAAAGAAAAGAAGTAAGAAAAAAGATAAGAGAGAGAGTAAGAAAAAAGAGAATAGCAGTTTAATAGAATTTTCATGTGATAGTAATGAGTTTGAGATTAGTGATGATAATGTTGAAGATTTGTTTTGTGAAAGCTTTGTAAGTGAAGAATCAGGGTTTGGTGATGAGATAGGGGATGACAATAACACAATTTTTTTTGATGTTTCAGAAAGTTATAAACCTGATGAGCAGTCTGTAACCTGTTTTGAAATGAATGGTGCCATTAGCTGTAAAGAGCAGTTAATAAAAAGTATTGAAATTTATAATTCTAGGGATGAGATTGGACAAGAAGTAAATAGTTTTGAAGTTTCTCATGTTAGGAATAGTAATAGACAAACGGTAAATAGCTTTGAAGTTTCGTATGCTGGACATAATAGTGAAGAACCTGTAAGTAGTTTTAAGACTTTCGATTCTGAATATAAGAGTGAAGAAAGTGCAAAAATACTTTTGAAGTATTGTAATGACATTGTTACATGTATACCGGAAAATATTACGCTTAATGCATTGAAATATGCTATTAATACTCATACTGAAAGGTATGTAAAAATGGCTATAGATAAATCAATGGAAGCAGGTAAATTTAATATGGCATATATTAATGGCATACTTAAGAATTGGAAAAGAGAGGGGTATCCAAATGAAGATAGTAAGGGGGAAAGTATAAATGGAACAAACAGCTATGGAAAAGGTAATATCCAGGATACAGGAAAATTTGAAGGATTCAAACCAAAGGAACCAAGAAAGCTTACTGAAGAAGAACGAAAGTCTGCAGAAAAAAATCTCATATAAATGTGAAAAATGCCATGATACAGGATGGATTTTGGTAAAGCAAGATAATGCTCAGCCTTTAGCTTTATATTGTGAATGTACTAAAATGGGCAGAATAAAGAAGCAATGGAAATCATGTGGCTTAAATTCAGAAATGGTGAATTATAAGTTTTCTAATTATCTAGTATGGAATGAATCATCTAAAATGGCTAAAAGTACAGCTATTGCTTATTATAATTATTTTGAGAAAGTAAAAAACACTAGAAAAAACAGCATTTTGCTTTGTGGACAAGTTGGCAGTGGAAAAAGTCATTTAAGCATTGCTCTGGCATTAAACTTATTAAATAGAAATATAAGGGTTCTTTATATGCCATATAGGGATATTGTAACAAAAATTAAACAAAACATGATTGATGAAGAATATTATCAGAGAATGATTTCAAAGTATCAGACATGTGAAGTACTTTTAATTGATGACCTATTTAAAGGAAGAGTAAATGAAAGTGATGTGAATATAATTTTTGAAATAATAAATTATAGATACTTAAATTATCTACCTATAATAGTAAGCAGTGAATTTACCATAGAAAAGCTTCTTACTTTTGATGAAGGTGTTGGTTCAAGAATATATGAAATATGTAAGGATTATGTTGTTGAGATTAAGAAGGATATGAGGAATAATTATAGATTAAAATGAGGGAATAGAAAATGCTTTTAAAACTTTAGCGAAATTATACAAGTAACCTAGAAACTTACTAAGTATATGGTAAAAATAAGATTTTATACAATAAAGTAATATAAATACTTATTATTTATATTATTGACAAATTTGTTAATTAGTATAGAATAGATAACATAACGACGAGGTTATAACTTAAGTGATTAAGTTATAACCTCGTTATTTTTTTATAAAAATGTAGGAGGGGAAATAATGAAAATCACAAGAAAAATATTAGCAATAATATCAATAATAGCTTTAACTTTTAGTTTAACTGCTTGTGGTGGAGGAACAAAAGATTCTAAGGCTGAGGGAAATAATGAATCAGTAGAAGATACATCCACATCTGGAAGCCCATTAAAGGTTCAAATTGATGCTGAGATTGCATCAATGGATCCACAAATAGCAACAGATGGTATTTCTTTTGAAGTATTAGCAGCAGTTACAGAAGGACTCTATTCTTTAAGTGATGATGGTTCAGCAGTTGAAGCTATAGCAGATAAAGTTGAAAAAAGCGAAGATGGTTTAACTTATACTGTAACACTAAAAGATACAAAATGGTCGAATGGTACTCCAGTAACAGCGAAAGATTTTGTATTTGCGTGGAGAAGGCTTGTTGATCCAGCAACTGCAAGCGAATATTCATTTATTGCAGGAATAGCAGGAATAAAAAATGCAGATGCCATTGTAAATGGAGAAATTACTCCAGATCAATTAGGGATTACAGCTAAAGATGATAAAACTTTAGTTATAGAGCTAGATATTCCAGTGCCATTCTTTGAATCATTAATGGCATTCCCTTCATTCTTCCCAGTTAATGAGGAATTTTATAATAAATGTGGGGATAAGTTTGCAACAACTGTTGATACAATTCTTTGTAATGGAGCATTTAAAGTTGCTTCATATGAGCCAGCAGCAACTACAATCAACCTAGAAAAGAATACGAACTATTGGGATGCTGATAAAGTGCAATTATCAGGTATTCAATATCAAGTAATTAAAGATTCTCAGCAAACTATGCTTTCATACCAAAATGGTGATTTAGATGTAGCTACCCTTTCAGGAGAACAAGTGGAACAATTCCAATCTGATCCTGAATTCAAAAATATTATGTCAGGATATTTATGGTATATTGCATCAAATAAAAAAGTTGCAGGTTTAGATAATGAAAATTTACGTAAGGCTATATCACTTTCTTATGATAAAGAAGCTATCGTAAACAACATATTAAAAGATGGTTCTATAAAGGCTGACTTTTTGGTACCAACATTACTTGCGACAGGTCCAGATGGAAAAGATTTTAGAGATGGCACAGATACGTATCTTTCAACAGATAAAGCTAAAGCTTTAGAATATTATGATAAGGCAAAAACTGAACTTGGAAAAGACTCATTTGAATACACTATGTTAATTGATGATGCAGAATCAGCTCAAAATGTAGCACAATTTATTCAAGCAGAAATTCAAACTAATCTTCCAGGAATGAAGATTAATATTGAAACTTTACCAAAGAAAAATAGATTAGAAAGACTAAGGGCAGATGATTTTGAACTAGGATTAACTAGATGGGGACCTGATTATGCAGATCCAATGACTTACTTGGATATGTGGATCACAGGTAGTCCCAATAACTATGGTGCTTGGTCAAATACTGAATATGATTCATTAATTCAATCTGCTAAAAAGGGAGAACTTGCATTAGATTCAGAGAAAAGATGGGAAGCTTTAAAGAAAGCAGAAAAAATGGTAATGGATGAGGCTGTTATTTGTCCAGTTTATCAGCAAGGAAATGCTGTAATGATTAAAAAAAATGTTTCGGGAATTGAATTCCACTCAGTTGGGATTAACAGAGTTTATAAAAATACAACTAAAAATTAAATAATATTTCTAGAAAAATTAATAAAAAAATTACTTATACCCCATGAATAATGATGAATTATTCATGGGGTTGTTTAAATTAAGCTGCATTATGACTATCTATATGAATAGGATTTTCTATAGAGCTACAATAGATTATTTTCAATATTATAAGGATATATATGGAAGAAAGCCAATAATGATTTTCTACATAAGACGGTAGGTGACTGTCACTGTATTAATCGTAATATTGTAATTAGTAAAATGACAATATGGATGCAGAAATATCATAATTAATATAACAAAAAGATAATATTTTAATAAAAATATTATAAAAATGAAATAAAAATATAACTTTTATTGACAAATTTATTTATTTCTTTATAATATATAATATAACAACGAGGTTATAACTTAATTAATCACTTAAGTTATAGCCTCGTCATTTTTTATAAAAATATAGGGGGCATAATTAATGAAAAGCATAAAAAAAATACTAGCAATGTTATCAATAACGACTCTAGCTTTTAGTTTTACTGCCTGTGGTGGTGGGACAAGTACTCCTAATGCGGGAGCTACTGCAGAAAACACTTCAGCAGCTGGGGATCCGTTAAAAGTTCATATTGATGTTGAAGTAGCATCAATGGATCCACAAGTAGCAGTTGATGGTACTTCTTTTGAAGTATTGGCAGCAGTTACAGAAGGGTTATACTCTTTAGATGCAGATGGTTCTGCAATCCCAGCTATGGCTGATAAGGTTGAGAAAAGCGAAGATGGGTTAACTTATACTGTTACTTTAAAAGATGCAAAATGGTCAAATGGTACACCAGTAACAGCTAATGACTTCGTATTTGCATGGAGAAGACTTGTTGATCCTAAAACAGCAAGTGAATATGCATTTATGGGTGGAATAGCTGGACTTAAAAATGCCGATGATATTTCAGCAGGTAAAGTATCACCAGACCAATTAGGAGTTACAGCTAAAGATGATAAAACTTTAGTAATTGAATTAGATACTCCAGTTCCATTCTTTGAATCACTAATGGCGTTTCCTTCATTCTTCCCAGTTAATGAAGAATTCTATAATAAATGTGGGGACAAGTTTGCAACAACTGTTGATACAATTCTTTGTAATGGGGCATTTAAAGTTACTTCATATGAACCAGCAGCAACTACAATAAACCTAGAAAAGAATGCGGATTACTGGGATGCTGATAAAGTAAAATTATCAGGTATTCAATATCAAGTAATTAAAGATTCTCAACAAGCAATGCTTGCATACCAAAATGGTGATTTAGATGTAGCTACACTTTCAGGAGAACAAGTAGAACAATTCCAAGCTGATCCTGAATTCCAAAGCATCATGGCAGGATACTTATGGTACATTTCACCAAACTTAAAAACACCAGGTTTAGAAAATGAAAACTTACGTAAGGCTTTAGCACTTTCATATGATAAAGATGCTATTGTAAATAACATCCTAAAAGATGGTTCAATTAAAGCTGATTTTGCAGTACCAACATTACTTGCAACAGGACCAGATGGAAAAGACTTTAGAGACGGTACAGATACTTATCTTTCAACAGATAAAGCAAAAGCTTTAGAATATTATGATAAAGCAAAAGAAGAACTTGGAAAAGATTCTTTCTCATACACAATGATTGTTGAAGATACAGAATCAGCTCAAAATGTAGCACAATTTATTCAAGCAGAAATTCAAAAAACTCTTCCAGGTGTAACAATTAATATTGAAACAATGCCAAAGAAGAACAGAGTTGAAAGAATGCAAGAAGGTACATTTGAACTTGGATTAACTAGATGGGGACCTGACTATGCAGATCCAATGACATACTTAGATATGTGGACAACTGATAGTCCTAACAACTATGGTTTCTGGTCAAATGCTGAATTTGATCAAATTATTCAATCAGCTAAAAAGGGTGAACTTGCATTAGATGTAAATGCAAGATGGGATGCTTTAAAGAAAGCAGAAAAAATGGTAATGGATGAAGCTGTTATATTCCCAGTTTATCAAAAGGGTAATGCAGTTATGATTAAGAAAAATGTTTCAGGAATTGAATTCCACTCAGTTGCAATTAACAGAGTTTATAAAAATGCAACTAAAAACTAGGAAAATATAAATTTTTCAAATTATAATTGACGATGAACAATTGATGCCCATTGTGGGTACACAAAGTGCAATGAAGGAAGAAATTCTTAATTGTTAATTGTTCATTGTCAATTGTTAATTATATAAGGAGCGATTATGAATGAAAAAATATCTACTTAAAAGAATAGCAATATCTATCGCGACATTATTAGCAATTTTATTAATATTATTTTTAATGTTAGAGTTTATGCCTGGTTCTCCATTTAATGATGAGAAGTTAACGGTGGATCAAATTGCATTATTAAATGCAAAATATGGGTTAGATAAACCTATTTTAATAAGATTTTTTAACTATGTGAAAAATATGCTTACAGGAGACTTTGGAGTTTCTTATACAATTTCGAAAAATACACCAATTTCCACTTTGCTTCAAACACGTCTGCCAATATCAATAAGAATAGGTGGCCAGGCTGTACTTCTTGGAACAGTAGTTGGATTGGTTTTAGGAATAATTGCAGCTTTAAAACATAATACAATTTGGGATACATTAACTACTATAATTTCAGTTTTAGGTGTAAGCTTGCCTTCATATGTATTTGCATTAGCATTATCATATTCATTAGGATTTAAGTTAACATTATTTCCACTTCTTTATTCAGCGGACACTCCGTTTAAATCATCAGTGCTTCCAACAATAGCATTATGTATGTTTACTATTGCAACAATAGCACGTTTTACACGAACAGAGATGATTGATGTTTTAGGTTCTGATTATATACTTCTTGCAGAAAGTAAGGGAATAAGCGGTGTTCAATTAATAGTAAAACACCAATTAAGAAATGCTTTGATACCTATAATAACAGTTTTGGCACCATTAATTGTTGGGCTTATGACAGGAAGCCTTGTAATAGAAAAGATTTTCTCAATTCCAGGTATAGGTAGTTTGTTAGTTACTGCAATTCAGTCAAATGATTATAACGTTATTGTTGCAATAGCATTTATATATAGTGCTATGTATATAGGAATAATGCTTGTTGTAGATATATTATATGGAATTATAGATCCAAGAATAAGATTAGCAAAGGGGGATGACCATGAGTAGTAATATTGTAGAAAAAGATGTTCACTATGATTTCTTAGCTGATGATTTTAAGTTAGTTGGTGAAGAAAATGTATCTCATGTAGATAAAAACTATGCTAGTCAATCATATTGGAAAGATGTTTTAACTAGATTTATAAAAAACAAGGGTGCAATAATAGGATTAATATTCATAATATTAATCACAATAATGGCAGTGATCGGTATTCATTTAAATGGACATACATATGATTCACAGATAATATCACATCAAAATTTAGCACCAAGAGTTCCAGGTTTAGAGAACATAGGAATATTGGATGGTTCAGAAACAATGAATACAACAGCTGGTCCTGTAGAAACAAATAAATATGTACAAGAAGGAAAAACAACAGGCCTTGAAGATACATATTATTGGTTTGGAACAGATGTACTTGGAAGAGATATCTTTACAAGAACATGGATGGGAACAAGAATATCATTATATATATCATTAGTTGCGGTTGCAATTGATATTTTATTTGGATTAAGTTATGGACTAATATCAGGATATTTTGGCGGAGCAATTGATAATGCAATGCAGCGTTTTGCCGAAATATTAAATGGTATACCAAGTCTGGTAATTGTTACATTATTAATAATAGTATTAAAACCAGGATTACTTACAATAACTTTTTCACTTATGATTACAGGCTGGATTGGAATGAGCCGTATAGCAAGGGCACAAGTGCTTAAGCTTAAAGAGCAGGAATTTGTATTAGCATCAAAAACATTAGGTGCAAAAGATTTCTTCATTATATTTAGAGAGATACTTCCTAATATTTTTGGACAGATAATAACAAATACAATGTTTTCTATACCTAATGCAATATTCACTGAAGCATTTTTAGCATTTATAGGTCTTGGAGTGCCAGCACCTATGGCATCACTCGGAACATTAATAAGTGATGCATTTAAATCTTTCACAACTCATCCATATATGATAATTCCACCAGTAGTGGTTCTTGCGCTATTAATGCTTGGATTTAATATGCTTGCAGATGGTCTTCGTGATGCATTTGATCCTAAGATGAAAGAAATGTAGAAGGAGGTTTAAGATAGATGAAAAAAGAAAAAGTACTAGAAGTAAGAGATTTATCAATATCCTTCACTACATCAGCTGGAAAGGTAAATACAATAAGAGGCGTAAACCTGGATTTATACAAAGGTGAAACACTTGCGATAGTAGGAGAAAGTGGAAGTGGTAAATCAGTAACAATGAAAGCTGTTATGGGAATACTAAGCAGCAATGGAGAAATTAATTCTGGAAATATTAAATTCTCATATTATAGGGATAAAGAAAAGGTTGATGTTGATATATTAAAGCTTTCAAAGAAGGAAATGAGACAAAGGATTAATGGAAAGAGAATAGCTATGATATTCCAAGATCCAATGACATCACTTAATCCAACAATGACAATAGGTGCTCAAATAATGGAAGGAATGATATGGCATTATAAGACACCTAAAAAGGAAGCACATGATAAAGCAGTTGAACTGTTAAAACTTGTTGGAATTACTGATGCTGAAAATCGTATGAAGAATTATCCTCATCAGCTTTCAGGTGGTATGAGACAAAGAGTTGTTATAGCTATTGCACTTGCATGTAATCCAGATCTTTTAATTTGTGATGAGCCAACAACAGCTTTAGATGTAACAATACAAGCAAAAATATTAGAATTAATAAAAGACATTCAAAAGAAATTAAATATATCAGTTATTTATATTACTCATGACCTTGGTGTTGTCGCAAAAGTTGCTGATTATGTTACTGTAATGTATGCAGGTAAAATAGTTGAAAAAGGAACAATAAATGAAATATTTTATGATCCAAGACATCCGTATACATGGGGCTTATTATCAGCTATGCCTGATTTAGAGACTAATGATGATAAACTTTACACAATACCAGGAAGCCCTCCAAACCTTGCAAATAAGGTAGAAGGAGATGCTTTCGCACCAAGAAATATCTATGCTTTAAATATAGATAATAGACTTGAGCCTCCAATGTTTAAAATAAGTGATACTCACTATGCAGCAACTTGGCTTTTACATGAAAATGCGCCAAAGATAGAAATGCCTGCTGAATTAAAACAAAGAATAGACAGAATGTTAAAGGAGGCTGAGTAAAATGGAAAATAGAGAGCCTTTATTAGATGTCAAAGATTTAAAACAACATTTTAAAGTGAGCAGAAAGTTTACTGTAAAAGCAGTAAATGGAGTTTCATTTCAAATATATCCAGGAGAAACATATGGTTTAGTTGGAGAATCAGGTAGTGGTAAATCTACAATTGGACGTTCAATAATAAGACTTTATGATCCAACTGCTGGAAAGATGATTTTCGATGGTTCAGATATATCAGGAAAGTTATCAGAAAAGGATAAGAAACATTTAAGAACAAATATGCAGATGATTTTCCAAGATCCAATGGCATGTTTAAATCCACGTAAGAAAGTTTTAGATATTATAGCTCAAGGCCTAGATATTCATAAATTATATAAGACTAAGGAAGAACGAGAAGAAAAGGTATATAAGATATTAGAAAAGGTAGGATTATCAAAAGAACATGCAAATAGATATCCTCATCAATTTTCAGGTGGACAAAGACAACGTATTGGTATTGCGAGAGCGCTTATAATGAATCCTAAATTAATTATAGCTGATGAAGCAATAAGTGCACTTGATGTTTCAATTCAAGCGCAGGTTGTAAACTTAATGAAGGATATTCAAAAAGAAACTAATACTGCATTTTTGTTTATTGCCCATGATTTATCAATGGTTAAATATATTTCAGATAGAATTGGAGTATTACATTTAGGATATTTACTTGAAACAGGTACTACAGAAGAAATATTCTCAAATCCAATTCATCCATATACAAAATCATTAATATCAGCAATTCCACATCCAAATCCTAAAGTTGAAAAAACAAGAAAATCAGAAACTTATGATTATTTTACAAGTGGAATTAAATATGAAGATGGAATAAAACAGCATGTGGATGGAACACATTATGTTTTAGCGACTGATGAAGAATTAAAAAAGTGGAGATAGTAAAATCAGAGTTTGGCGGATAACAACCGAAATTCAATATATGATAGGCTCGATTGTAGGGAAATTTCAGCTAAAACTTCTAAAAAGATAGGCTGTGCCCAAAACAATTTGTTCCAACAGCAAATATTGGACAAATTATTTTGGAACAGCCTATCTCTAAGAAGTTAAAAGCTTAAATTTCTTAATACAATACTACGCCTAAGCAGAGAACCCAAATCTGTGATTTGGTGTGAATCGCTTACCCAGCGAATGAATATGAGTCGGGTATTCATATATTGAATTTCTTTGTTTTATCTAAAATCATAGACATCTAATTTGTTTTTTATACATATGTAAATGTTTTAATAAAATGTTGTTATTAAATATGAGATTTTTGTAGATAATAATTTGTAGTTAGTTAATATTTCACAGTTACTAGTGTTCAAATTCTAATTTGTGTGACATCAACATGGATATTATGACTGAATATATATAACAACATTTATTTAAAACATAACTATATAATGACAAAAACATTTATTTAACCAAGTTTAATTATGTAATAATGTAATTAAATCGGACTTGCCAACCATTTTATTATAGTTATATCTTTTTGGATTAATTATATAATTGTGTAATTAGATTTAGTAGATTTATTGGATCTAGTTGATTTAATTTTTTTTATTTAGTAAAATGATTTAATAGATAATAATTATTAGTTAACAATAGGTAATTAATTGATCTAGAAAGGAGAAACTTATGGATTATAAGAGAATAGCAGAAGATATTCTTAAAAACCTTGGCGGAAAAGAGAATATTAATGAATTAACACATTGTATGACAAGATTAAGAATCAAAGTAATTGATTCTTCAAAAGTAAATAAAGATAAATTATCAAAAATTGAAAGCGTAATAACTGTAGTTGAAAGTATGGGGCAGATTCAAGTTGTTATTGGAAATAAGGTTACTAAAGTTTATGAAGAAATAATAAAGCTTGCACCGCAAGAAGGAAGTAATGAATTAAATAAAAGTTCTAATAAGAAAGATAATACAAACTTAGGAAATAAGATATTATCAACAATAGCAGGTATCTTTACACCAGTTATTCCAGCAATAGCAGGTTCTGGTATGATAAAAGGTATTTTATCAGTTCTTGCAATGTATTATATGAATAAACATGGGATTAATATAAAAGAAACTCAAAGCTACATTATATTAAATGCACTTTCAGATGCAGTATTTTACTTTATGCCTATTATTTTGGGATATACAGCTGCAAAAGTATTTAAGACAAATGAAATAATAGCTATGATAATTGGAGGAACTTTATGCTATCCAGCATTTACTGCACTTATGACAGGTGAAGAGCTTGTAAGTTTCTTAGGAATTAATGTGACAAAAGCTACATATACTTCATCTGTAATTCCAATTATTATTGCAGTTTGGGTATTATCATATGTAGAAAGATTTTTAATAAAATATATTCCGGAAGTAATAAAGATAATTGTAGTACCAACACTAAGTTTATTAATAATGCTTCCAGCAACATTATTTATATTTGGACCAATAGGAATATATTTAGGAGAAACAATAAGCTGGATATATAAATCTATTTATGGATTTAGTCCAACATTATGTGGAGCATTTATTGGAGGGCTTTGGTGTGTATTAGTTATATTTGGAGCTCATAGGGCATTATTGCCTATTGGCATTAATGATGTAGCACAAACAGGAAGACAAAATTTATTAGCTTTTGCTGGTGCGGCTAACTTCTCTCAAGCAGGATCAGCACTTGGAGTATTCTTTAAAACAAAAAATAAATCACTTAAGACAATAGCTATGTCTGCATCTATTACTGCATTATTTGGTATAACTGAGCCGGCTATTTATGGTACAAATCTTAGATTGAAGAAGCCAATGATATGTGCTGTAATATGTGGAGCAATAGGTGGAGGAATAATGGGATTTGGTGGAGCTTATGGTAATGCTTTTGCTAACCAAGGAATTTTAACAATACCTGTTTATGCAGAAGCAGGTATGACTGCCTTTTTAAGTTACTTGGGAGGATGCGCTATTGCATTTTTTGGATCAGCAATTTTGACTTATATTATTGGATTTGAAGATATAATTGAGTAGTATATAATTTTTTAAAAGGTTGTAGGTTAATAGTTTAACTAAAGATACAATAAACTAACTAAATATAATTTATTTAATTTGTGAATAAAACATTTTATATTATAAAGAGAATATAATTAAGATATTGAAAAGAGAATATAATTAAGATATTAATATATAAAGTTTTAGGCTCATAATCAAAATGTGCACTTGACATTTTCGAATCCCATAAATATAGATTATACTAAGTTCTAAATATATGAACATGATTTTGTCAAGAACAGTTTTCAATATTGAGCTAATTTTCAATTATATATATGTTGCAATTACTTTTCAACGTTTTGTATGCTAGTGTTTACTTAGCTTGTAGACATCTTAAATGAAATTTTATTATTGCAACATATATATGTATAAAATTACTGACAGATAAAAGATAGGAGAATATATATGAAAAAAGTATTTCCAGATGACTTTTTATGGGGAGCTTCTTCCTCTGCATTTCAAATTGAAGGTGCTTATGATGAAGATAATAAGGGATTAAGCGTTGCTGATTTTAATTCATTTAAAAAATCACATATTCAAGCAGATACAAAGGTAGCAGCTGATTTTTATCATCACTACGAAGAAGATATTGATTTGATGAAAGAACTTGGAATGAAAACTTATAGATTTTCAATAGCATGGACACGTATAATTCCTGATGGTGAAGGTGAAATAAATTTAGAAGGAATAAGCTTCTATAATAAAGTAATAAATAAATTAATTGAAAATAATATCGAGCCATTTGTTACCTTGTATCATTTTGATTTGCCATTTGCATTAGTTGAAAAATATAATGGATGGGAAGGCAGGGAAACAGTATATGCCTTTGAAAGATTTGCAAAAATCTGTTTTAAGGAGTTTGGAGACAGAGTAAAGTACTGGCAGCCGCATAATGAGCAAAACTTAATTGTAAGAGTTAATGAAAGAATTAATATTTATGATGAGAATGATGAATATAAGATAGATAAAATGAGAGCACAAATGGATTACAATATGTGCCTTGCACATGCACTTGCTGTTAATGCATGTCATGAAATGATACCAGATAGCAAAATAGGTACTGCTGTATCGTCTTCAGTAACATATCCATTAACTTGCAAGCCAGAAGATGTTTATGCAGCACGCATGAATGATAACTTTAAAGTTTACTATATGCTTGATATGCATCAATATGGAGAATATCCAGGATATTATATGAACTATTTAAAAGAAAGAAACATAATGCCAGTAATGAAAGAAGGCGATAAGTCAATATTAAAGAAAGCTAAAATGGACTTTATTGCAGTAAATTATTATAGAACTAATTGTGCAGAAGCACTTAAGGCGAATAATGAGCATCCTTTTGGAAGTAGAGAAGGTACTGTTGATTTTAATATGTATGGATTATTTAAGATGTCAATGAATCCTAATTTAAAAGCAACAGAATATGGAGCAGCAATAGATCCATCTGGGCTTAGAGTTGCACTTAATGAATATTGGCAGAGATATCATCTTCCACTTATAATTACTGAAAATGGACTTGGAACACCAGATATTTTAACTGAAGATTGTAAGGTTCATGATGAATATCGTATTGATTATTTAAGAAGTCATATTGAAGCATGTGCTTTAGCAATAGAAGATGGAGTTGAGATGATTGGATATTGTCCTTGGTCATTTATGGATCTATTAAGTTCAGCACAAGGCTTTAGAAAGCGTTATGGATTAGTTTATACAAATAGGACAGATGATGAATTATTAGATTTAAAAAGAATTAAAAAAGATAGCTTTTATTGGTATCAAAATGTAATAAAAAATAATGGATTATAAAGTTTTAAATAGAATAATTTATTATTGGATTTATTAATTATACAAATAAGTAAGAGCAGGTAGGACATAGGGGCCTATCTGCTCTTAAATTTAAGAAATAATTAACTTTAATTTAGATGCATACGATATTCTAAGAAAAAGCGAGTAAATTAAAGAAATTTAATTACCAAGATGGAATTATAAATTTAGGTTTATTCAAATGGTGATTCTTCAAATTTTATAAAGTATCCTTGTGGATGTGCACATACAGGGCAAGCTTTAAGGGCTTCAGTACCTTCATAAATGAATCCACAATTTGTACACATCCACAAAGTTTGAGTATTATCTTTAAACAATGTACCATTTTCTAATCTATCAGCATAGTTTTTAAATCTATCAGAATGTACTTTTTCAATAGAGCCTATATTCTCAAATAATATAGCAACATCATTAAAGCCTTCTTCTCTTGCTATTTTTGCAAATTCATCATAAATAGCACTGAATTCATCATTTTCATGCTTTTCGGCCAATCTTAGTAATTTTAGTGTATTTGTTTCAACTTCAACTGGATAGCCTGCATTTATAACTATATCTTCACCAGAGAATTCTTTTAGTTTTCCCATAAACTGTTTAGCATGCGCCTTTTCTTGATTAGCAGTATAGTTAAATAAATCTTCTAGTATTGAATAACCTTCTTTTTTGGCAGCTGATGCCGCAAATGTATATCTATTTCTAGCTTGGCTTTCTCCAGCAAAAGCTCTCATCAAATTTTCTTTTGTTTTACTTGTATTAAATTCAACCATTAAGATATCATCCTTTCATTGTGCTTTTAATAATGGTAATAGTAAATACTCAAAATTATTTTATACAATATAGAAATTTTTATACTTAATAGAAGTTTTCATATTCACTTTATTCTACATATTCGATAGGTGACTGTCACCAGCGCTAGCCATCAACGTTATTACAAAATAAATATATTGTGTAGAATCAGAGTTTAGTGGGAAATAACCGAAATTCAATATATGATATGCTCGATTGTAGGGAAATTTAAGCTAAAACTTCTAAAGACACAGGCTGTGCCCAAAACAATTTGCTCCAACAGCAAGTGTTGGACAAATTATTTTGGAACAGCCTATATCTAAGAAGTTAAAAACTTAAATTTCTTAATGCAATACTACGCCTATCATATATTGAATTTCTTTGTTTTGATCTAAAATCATAGATGTCTAACTTTTTTTAGTTATAATTTATGTTTTTAGGAATATTACAAGTCTAAAAATATAGTTTTCAATCACTTGTAATAATTTAGGAAGCTACTTATAAAACACCAGTATCCACAAATAAATAAGCAAAGATCCGAATTGCAGCATAGCTGCTCTTCTTATAAGTGCACATTTGTAAGAATTTAAATTCATATATTCATAAAATTACACCTTTTAAAAAATGATGAAATATTAACTTTTTAAATCTTTACCATATAAAAATAGATATTCCTTAATTTAAAGATATATTTATTTACAAAAATATATCTGGATACTCAGAGTTTGTATGGAACAAAGAAATAAAGCATTTATGTTGGCGGTGTCTTGCATTGAAAAATGAAGCTTTAAAATTTTTCATCAATGATTGTTCCAAAATTGTTTGTCCAAAAACTTGCTTTTTGGAGCAAACATTTTTGGGCACAATCATTGATGGTTAAATTTTTAGCTTCATTTTTGTAGCAAGCGAGCCAACATAAATGCTTTATTTCGGTTGTTATCCACTAAACCATGATTCTATGTCCTTTATTTATCTTATGTAATATGAATTTTTCATATAAATTATAGTATATTCTTTTTAATACATATATAGATGTTTTAAGAAAATGTTGTTATTAAATGTTTTAACAAGTATTAGTATTATATTACTTTACCTAAGAACATTTATTTAAAATATAATTATATAGATATCAGAGTTCCTATTATAATAAATATGCTTTTGATACTTTAGAAGTATTTATGAAAAATATAAAGTCTTATTTTTTAATAATCGTATTGTTTAAGACCAGATATAAATAGGGTATAATATTGATATAAATTAATTGAAAGGTGGAATTGATGTGGCAGTTGCAGAAAATATATTTATTTCATTAGAGCAATATGAGGATATGAGGAAAGAAAACAATAATATAATTGAATATATTGATGGAATAGTATATATGTCACCTTCTCCATCAACAAAGCATCAAAGAATATCAAGTAGGCTTCAAATAAAGATAGGAATATATTTAGATGGGAAAGAATGTGAAGTATTTGATGCACCATATGATATACAATTGAAAAAGGATAACATAGAAGGAAATAAAATAGTAATTCCAGATTTAAGTGTCATATGTGATAAAAGCGGATTTGAAGAAAATAAATATGTCGGTGTTCCAAAATTAATTGTAGAAATATTAAGTCCATCAAATCAGTCCCATGATTTAATAACTAAATTTAATTTATATATGAAATATGGGGTAGAGGAATATTGGATAGTAAATCCGATGCTAAATTCTATCATAGTATATACATTAAATAATGATGGAATGTATGAGCAGTTTGACATGAAAACATTGAATGGAAAAATTAAATCAAAAGTTTTGGAAGATTTCTCGGTAAGTCTAGAGGAGTTATTTTAGAGAAGAGCTTAATAAAATACAATTTTTAATATAAATATGGAGAAAAAAATGGCTTTTAACATAGATTTTTTAGAAAAAGATATTAATAGCAAAATAAAAGGAGCTAGTGCAAAGGTTGCAGAAAAGTTTATTAAAAATCATAGGGCAGTAATTTCTGATGTGAGATATAATGAAAATTCTAAACTTATTAGAATAGAGGGAAAGGTTTTGTCAGAATATGGATATCCAACTTATGCAAGTATATTGGTGGATTCCAGAACTAGTAAAATAAAAGAATGTGATTGCAGATGTCAGCCATATAGTATTTACAAGAAAACAATAAAAGAGCAAATTTGTGAGCATGTGGCTGCATTAGTAACATTATATATTTCTGAGGTAAGAAGAAGACAAAAAGAAGAAAAAGAAGCATACGAAAATATGGGGAAGAATCTTCTTAAAGAGCTTAATGATTTGGATAGGCCTAAGGAAAAAATAAAGCTTGAAGCTAATTTAACAAAATATGAACATGATGATTTTATCGAAGTCAGCTTTAAAATAGGAAATAAAAAAATGTATGTGTTAAAAAGCATACAAGATTTTATAAATTCTAGAAACAATTATCAGGATTTGACTTTTGGAAAAGCATTTACATATTCACCATATAAAAATTGTTTTGATGCAGTAGATGAAGCATTATGTGATTACATGGAAGAGTGTTTAATTAATGAGGAGCATTCTGAAAGCTATAGAAAAAGTTTTGTAAAAGGAAAATTATTGTTTATTTCTGATGTGTCTTTGAGAAGATTTCTATTACTCCTAAAAGGCAGGGAAATAATCTTAAATGATGAAAAATTTAAAATTATTGAAGAAGATATTCCATTAAATTTTCAATTAAAGCAGAATGAAGATAAGTATCTCTTGGATATGATGGATAAACATATTGTAGTATTAACACCGAGAAATGATGTATTTGTATATAATGGAGCGATATATCTTCCATCAAAAAAACAAATAAAGATATTGGAGATTTTTTTTAGGTATATAGCTAAATATAATAGAATAGAATTTAAAAAAGAAAATGAAGTCGAAATGTTTAATACTGCAATATCAAAACTAGACGGTGCTGTATCACAGGTTAAAATAGATGAAAGCATAGAAAATTTAGTAAAAGAAGAATTGCAGGCAGAGTTTTTCCTTGACGTAAGAAAAAATTTTGTTATCTTAAATGCAGATTTAAAATATGGAAATGAAACTGTAAAACTCTATTCAAATATTGATAAAACAGAGAAAATAATTATTCGTGACATTAAAAAGGAAAATAAAATTCTAGATACATTAAATGAATTAAATTTTTCTTATGATAAAGATAAGTTTATATTTAATGGAAATGATGATGAATTATATTTATTTTTGAAAGAAAAATATAAACATCTTGAAGAACTTGGAGAAGTGTATTATTCTGATAAATTCAAAGAAAGAAAAGTTTATAATAGTCCTAAAATAACTGCAGGAATAAATGAAACAGATAATAATTATTTAGAATTTAACTTTAATATTGAAGATATAAGCCCATCAGAATATAAGCAGATTTTAGAAGCAGTAAGAAATAAGAGAAAATATTATAAACTCAAAAATAACAGTTTTGTAAATTTGGAAGAAAAAGAAATTAATGATTTCCTTGAACTTGTTGACAGTATTGATCCTAAAAATAAAGATGGAAATATTAAATTGAGCAAAAATAAAGCTGTAATTGTAAGTGATTATTTAAAAGAAAAAGAGCTTTCATTTGTTAAAGGTAAGGAAATAATCGATGATATATCAAAAAAAATCATTAATATTGATAAAGTAAATTATGAGCTACCAAAAGAGTTAAAGGCAGAATTAAGACCTTATCAGATTACTGGATTTAGATGGTTTAAAAATTTAAGCTATCTTGGATTTGGTGGAGTTCTTGCAGATGAGATGGGACTTGGAAAGACAGTTCAGACAATAGCATTTTTACTTTCAGAGAAGAAGAAAAAATCTCTTATAGTAGCACCAACTTCACTTATTTACAATTGGAAAAATGAGTTTAAGAAGTTTGCTCCAACTATGAAAATATGCGTTCTTCATGGAGATAAAGATGAAAGACAGGAAATGTTAAATGATGTGAAAATTTATGATGTTATTTTAACAACATATGGAACATTAAAAAATGATGAAGACAAATATGAAAAATTAAAATTTGACTACTGTATATTAGATGAAGGGCAGAATATAAAAAATCCATTAGCTCAAAGTACAAAAAGTGTTAAGAATATTAAGGCTGAAAATAAATTTATACTTACAGGAACTCCAATTGAAAATAATTTAATAGAATTATGGAGTATTTTTGATTTCATAATGCCAGGATATTTAGACAATGTACATAATTTTAAAAATAGATTTATAAATAAAGAGAATACAGCAATTGAGCTTCAAAAATATATAAAGCCATTTATGCTTAGAAGATTAAAGAAAGATGTAATTAGAGAGCTTCCAGAAAAGATTGAAAAAAATTATTATGTTGAGCTTACTAAAGAGCAGAAAAAAGTATATGCATCATATGTGAAGGATATAAAAGAAAAAATGGAGAATGATGAATTTAGTGACGATAAAATAACAATATTCTCTTACTTAACAAAGCTTAGACAATTGTGCTTAGATCCTTTTGTAGTATTGGATGATTATAATGGGAAAAGCGGAAAGATTGAAGAGGCTGTTTCTATTATAGAAAATAATGTTTTAGATAATCATAAAATACTGTTATTTTCACAGTTTACATCAGTGCTTAAAAATATTTCAAAAAGATTATGTGAAAAGAATATTAAACATTTTTATTTAGATGGAAGTACAAATGCAGGTAAAAGAATGGAGCTTGTAGAGCAGTTTAACAATAATGATGAAACTAAAGTGTTTTTAATATCATTAAAAGCAGGGGGAACAGGTTTAAATCTAACAAGTGCAGATATAGTAATACATTTTGATCCATGGTGGAATCCAGCAGTAGAAGATCAGGCAACAGATAGAGCACATAGAATTGGGCAGGAAAATGTTGTTCAGGTATTTAAACTTATTTCAGAAGGAACAGTTGAAGATAAAATACTAAGCCTTCAAGAAAAGAAAAAACAACTTATAAAGGATGTTCTTGATAGTGATTATAAACATGATAATATTTTAGGGTCACTTTCTAAAGAAGAGTTGATTGAGCTGTTTGAATAAAAATTTAATTAATTATCGATTATCTAACCATAGGAATTTAAATAATATTTTGAGTATTATTTAATTCTTATGGTTATTTTTTATATGTATTTTGTTTTAGAGTACCTAAAAGTGGGGTATAATTTTAATATAAATTAATAATGGTAAGGTGAGAAGATGGATTTACGCTTTGATCATTTTATATCTTTAGACGAATTCGAAAAAATACATGAAAGCAATTTTCAATGAAGGATGAGTTTGTCGCATTAAGAAATGTAGCTACAACATTTTGTTGTAGAATTCAAAGTTCGAATACAATATATTGTAGTTTTTATTCTTTGTGTGACAGTCCCTAAAAATAATTTTTAAGAAATTATAAAAGAATTTCTACATTGATTGATAATTAAAAATTGATAATTGATAGTTAAATTAAGGGAGCTGTTACTATGAAATACTTTTTCTTTGATATTGATGGAACACTAAAGCCATATGGGCGTCATATATCTGATACAACAAAGAATACTATAAGAAAGCTTAAAGAAAATGGACACAAAGTATTTTTAGCGACAGGTAGAAGATATAGTGAAATTATTAATATAATGAAGGAATTAGAAATAGCTGATGCTGTATGTTCAGGTGGAGGGACAATTGTTATTAATAATAATATAGAAAAAGAGATATTTTTTCATAGATATAAATTGAAGAATATTTTAGATGAATGTAAGAAATATAATATAATAATGGTTAGTCTTTCAAATGAAAAATGTTATACATCATACAATGGCTTGAAACTAAAGCCATACATTTTATTAATGAAGTTATTGCAAAAAACAAGATTTTTTAAAGTTGGATCAGTAGATGGAAATGTACTTAATAGTTATAAAAACATTAGTCATATAGATGAAGAAAGTTTTTTAAATAAACCAACACAAAAGCTTATGTTTTATAATTACAGAAAAATTAAAAAGGTAGAATCTATTAGAAATTTTACTATTTACAATAATATTTTTTGTACCTCAATTGAATTTGAGTTTAAGGAAAATGGTATAGAATACATAAGAAACAAATATAATTTGAAGCTAGATGATATTGTTGTATTTGGAGATGGAAGAAATGATATAGGGATGTTTGATTATGCAAAAAACTCTATTGCGATGGGAAATGCAAGAAAAGAGATAAAGAATAGAGCTTCTTTTATAACTAAAAAAGATGTAGAAGAAGGAATTGAATATGCATGCAAGTATTTTAAATGGATTTAGACAATATAAATATATTGTGTAGAATCAGAGTTTAGTGGGAAATAACCGAAATTCAATATATGATATGCTCGATTGTAAGGAAATTTCAGCTAAAACTTTTAAAGACACAGGCTGTGATCAAAACAATTTGCTCCAACAGCAAGTGTTGGACAAAGTATTTTGGAACAGCCTATCTCTAAGAAGTTAAAAGTTTAAATTTCTTAATACAATACTACGCCTAAGCAGAGAACCCAAATCTGTGATTTGGTGTGAATCGCTTAACCAGCGAATGAATATGAGTCGGGTATTCATATATTGAATTTCTTTATTTTGCTCTAAAATCATAGATGTCTAACTTTTTTTAGTTATAATTTATGTTTTTAGGAATATTACGAGTCTAAAAATATAGTTTTCAATCATTTGTAATAATTTGGAAAGCTACTTATAAAACACCGGTATCCACCAATAAATAAGAAAAGATACGAATTGCAGCATAGCTGATCTTCTTATAAGTGTACATTCGTAAGCAGAGAGCCCCAATTTTATATTTTCTGCGAATCGCTTATACCTACGAATTTATGTGAGTAGGTATTTCCTTAAACTCAGTACGTCCCTTATTTATGTTATGAGAGACATTCTTTATTATTTGAAATATATTAAATTTCTCAGAATCATATCAATATTTAAAGATGTTTTGAAAGAGTATTGAAATGGATTTCATTAAAGATTAATATAGATTTGATAAATTACTTTATTAAACAAAGATTGAAAAGATTACATTTATGAAAAGAGGTGAATTTCATATTTATAAAGTACTTATACTAATCTAATAGGGGGAATGAATTTAAATGGGAAAAATAAGAAAACGTATTAAAAGTATTATTGCAATGACATTAGTTGTTACTACCATAATAACAAGTGGACTTAACTTTAAAATAGTAGCGAATGCCGAAACTGTAAATAATACAGTTACAAGCAACTATGGACTTGCTGGTAATACAGAAGATGGGGTAATACTTCATGCATGGGATTGGTCTTTTAATACAGTAAAAGATAATCTAGAGGATATAGCTAAAGCAGGCTATACATCAGTGCAAGTATCACCAATACAACCAAGCAAAAATGATAATTATACAACAAATTCTAAATGGTATATTTTATATCAGCCAATTGCATTTGAAATTGGAAATAAGCAGCTTGGAACAGAAGAAGAATTTAAGGCAATGTGTGATGAAGCTGATAAATATGGGATTAAAATAATAGTAGATGTTGTAGCAAATCATACTGGAAATAATGAAGGGGATGGAAATACTACTATAGCCCCACAAGTCAAATTCCAAGGGGCAGGGTTTGAAGACTATTGGCATAATCCACTTCATGGAGTTACAGATTGGGATGATAGAAAAGAAGTAACACATGGTGGAATTGGACTTCCAGATTTAAATACTTCAAATAAAGATGTTCAAAAAATGGTTAGAAATTATTTAGAAGAATGTTTAAAGGATGGAGCAGATGGATTTAGATTTGATGCAGCTAAGCATATAGAGCTTCCAACAGATAAAGAAGGTATTAGTAGTGATTTTTGGCCAAGTGTATTAGATGGCCTAAAAACTACAGATGGAACTAATCCTTATATATATGGTGAAGTATTACAAGGTGGAGCTGATAATTATGCTGAATACACTAAAATAATGCATGTAACTACAAGTAATTATGGAAACAATATAAGAAAAGCTGTTGGTTTGGGAACCAGTGCAAACGTTTCTAATGCTATTGATTATGATGTACCACCAGAAGTGAATCCATCAAGATTAGTTACATGGGTAGAATCTCATGATACTTATGCAAATGATTCAGAAGAATCAACTGGCATGACAAGTGAGCAGATAAAAGATGGATGGGCAATAATTGCTGCACGTGCTGACTCAACACCATTATATTTTAACAGAACTGCAGGCAGAAAAAAACTTCAAGGTAATATTGGTGATGCAGGTAATGATGATTGGAAGGACCCAGATGTAGTAGCAGTAAATAAGTTCCATAATGATATGGCAGATGAAGATGAAAATTTAGTTAAAGTAAGCAAAGAAATTTTGATGATAGAACGTGGAAATAAAGGTGTTGTTATTGTAAATCTTGCAAACGATTGCTCAATCAATCAAGATATCAATCTAGAAGATGGAATTTACAACAACTGTGCTACTTCTGGTGGAACTTTTTCTGTAAAGGGTGGAAAAATATCAGGAACTTTATCAAAAGGGATTACAGTTCTATACAAAGATGGAGTACCAGAAAAGCCTTCCACATCTCCTAAAGTTTCTATATCTGAAGAAGATTGTTCATTTGAAGGAACTTTAGATTTAACTTTAAATGTAACAAATTCTACTAATGCAACTTATTCAATAAATGATGGTCAAGAGATAGTCTACACAAATGGACAACAAATAACAATAGGGCAAGATGCTGAGGCAGGAGATAAAATAAAAGTTGTAGTTAAAGCAGTAAATGAAGATAGAAAAGCTAGTGAGGAATATAATTATATAAAGAAAGATAGTAATTCTGTGGCTACACTTTATTTTAGAAAGCCAGATGGATGGATGGCACCATATGTTTATATTTATAATGAACTTGATGAAGAAGATTGTGCATGGCCAGGAAATAAGATGACAAAGATTGATGATGATTTATATAAATATGAACTAAAAGGATTTACGGATTCAAAAGTAATGTTCAATGATTGGTTCTATGGTGGAAATAAAACCGAAGAGCTAGATTTAACAGCTACAGGAAAGATGCTTTATGATTCTAGTAAATCTGATAAATGGAGTGCAACAGAAGATATAGAAGCTAATCCGAATGTTAAACCTGATGTAGAAGAAAAAAGTACTTCAAAAGTATATTTAAAAAAACCAGCAGACTGGGAAAAAGATGATATATATATTTACTTCTATAAAAATGGTGCAAGTGGACCAGCTTGGCCAGGTATACCAATGGAAAAAGTAGAAGGAAAAGATGATTTATATACTTATACTTTACCTAAGGGTCTTGAAGGTGCAATGGTTTTATTTAATTGTGATGGTGGTTCTGTTCAAGTGCCAAAAGACACTGGTTTTAAAGCGCCCGCTAATACTACAATGATATATGATGAAAGCTGGAAAGAATATACAGAAAATTCATCAAAGGTTTATTTTAGGAAACCAGCTGAATGGGGAGAACCTAATGTATATGCTTACAAAAGTTCAGGTGGAGAAAATGAAAAATGGCCAGGTGCAAAGATGGAAAAGGTCTCTGCCACTGAAACTTTATATTCTTATACTTTGCCAGAAAACTTTGGCGATTGTAATGTAATATTTAATGATGGTTCTAATAAATACCCATCAAAGGAAGGATATGCATTATCAGTAGGTGATGTTAAAATCTATGATAATGATGGATTAAGAGATTTTACTTTAGATGATTTAGAAGAGCCAGAACAACCAAGTGATGATGAGGAACAAGGAGTAACAAAGGTCTATTTTGAAAATACATTTGGCTGGGATAAAGTAAAAGTATATGCTTATAATGATGGAACTTCAGATGAGGTTAAAGCATGGCCTGGAGTAAATGCAAAGGATGAAGGTGATAATCTTTATAGTTATACTTTACCAAATGGATTTGAGAGTGCTACAGTTATTTTTAACAATGGCAGTGGTGGAGAAGGCAATCAAACAGGAAACTTAAAAACTGAAGCTGGTCATACAATGATATATGATGCAGAAAATGATGTTTTAAAGAGTTTAAGTAAGGTTTATTTTAAGAACACCGAAAAATGGGATAAAGTAAAAGTTCATTATTGGATAGATGGTGGAGCAAGTACTAATTGGCCAGGTATGTCTATGACATATGAAGGTGATGATTTATATAGCTATACATTACCTGATGATTTTCAAAATGTTAACGTTATATTTAATAACAACTCTAATGGAATGCAAAGTGAAACTGTAAAGATTAAAGAAGGAGAAACTTTAATTTTTATACCGTCTTTAACTGGTTCAGATGATAATCGTGAAGGTGAATGGAGAGTTTTTGAAAAAAGTGATATTTCAAATTCAAGTACAAATCCAGATCCAGATGAACCAGATACTGATGAGGAAGTAGGATCAACAGTTTATGTTAAACTTCCAGAAGGATGGAGTGGAATTCCTAATATGCATTATTGGAATGTAGTAGGTGGACAAACTGAATGGCCTGGAAAAGCTATGAAAGATGAAGGAAATGGAATATATAGCTGTGAAATTCCTAAATCATTTGGAGATGTTAGCATAATTATTAATGATGGAAAGAATAAATTAACAGATTCAGAAGGTAAGAGTGAGTTTCCTGTCAAACTTGGAAGTTCAATAATATTTGAAGATGGAATCTGGAGAGATTATGTTAAACCAAATCCAGATCCAGAAGATCCGGATGATGGTGATAATGACAATAAAGAAGTATCAAAAGCACCTAAGATAAATGGTGATATTTATACAACAACTACAAATGTAACTGGTACAGCTGGTGCAAATGCAGAGATGATTTTAACTGTAGATGAAATAGTGGAAACTACAACATCAGATGGAGTTACCTTAAAGACTATAAAAGATGTAGAAAAGAAAGAAATTGGTTCTGCAAAAGCTGATGAAAATGGAAGATGGTCAGCTAATATCTCTAAACAAGAAAAAGGTACTGTTATAACAATAACTGCTACCGAAGAAGACAAAGAACCAGCTTCAATTGAAGTTACAGTTAAAAAGAAATCTTCATCAAGTAGTTCAGGATCAACTTCAAGCTCTAGCTCAAAGAAGAAAACATCAAAGCCTATAACAATATCTAGAGTAGAAGATGCACTATCAAATGCAATAAAAGGAAATATAAATATAGATTCTAAGAAACCGTATATTGAAAAAGATGTATTTGATTTCTTAGCTAAAAATCCAAATAAGACAATAACTTTAATAGGGAATGGATATTCGTGGACATTTAAAGGTAGTGATATTAATTCTTCTATGGTTTTGTCTGAAGATATTGTTACAACAATAAGTAATGTTTCGCCAAAACAAGAATCAATAAATAAATTGGCAAAAGGTAATGACATTTTAACTTTACATTTTGACTATGAAGGATTATTACCAGGTAAGGCTAGTGTTCAAATAAATGTAGATTCTAAATATAATGATTCAATAATGAATTTATATATTTATAATGAAAAGTTAAATAAATTAGAGTTGCTATCTGAAAATATAGAAGTGAAAAATAATAATATAAATATTGAAGTACTTAGAGGTGCAGATTATATTTTAAGCAAAACAAAAATACCTGGGGTTATCAAATCAGGATGGAATCTAAATGAAAATAATGCATGGATATTTATTGAAAATAGTGATCTTGTTAAGGGGTGGAAACTAGTAGATAATAAATGGTATCTTATGGATGCCAATGGGATAATGAGAACTGGATGGAATTTAATAAATTCTAAATGGTATTACTTAAATGAGTCTGGTGCAATGGAAACAGGGTGGTTATGTATTAATGATAAGTGGTATTATTTGGCTAATAATGGAGTGATGTTATCTAATACAACAATAAATGGATATATACTTCGAAATGATGGAGTATGGATTAAATAGTCATATGAAAAGAGGGATTAAAAAAATCTCTCTTTTTTATATAATAAATTCATTTTAATTTTTGAGAGTAAATAAAAAAATAGTTAAAAAAGTACCAAAAAACAAAATATACTTTGTATTATATAGCGTAATTAGTTAATAAAGGTATTTTAGGGATAAAAAAATATTTTAGGCAAATAAAAATATTTTTTATAAATTTTCTAAAAAAGTACCAGAATATTATTTTGATATTGTATAATATAACGTGATTTAGATAATTAAGGTATTAAAGTTAATTTAAATAAAAATTAATAAAAAGTACCCAAAAAAGAAATTACGTTTGTATAGTATAGTGATTTCAATAAAAGTTATTTAAATCCATATAAGATATAAATATTACATGTTTACATAAAAGTACAAACATGTTATAATTTATCTGAATTATGAAAAATTAGGAGGGAAAGAAAACTTATGTTTAGAAGATCAACAAAAATCACAAGTTTAATAGTAGCTGCTGCTTCTGTAGTAACTATGGTTCCAGCTATGGCTGCAGACGTTAAAAAAGTAGACTCACAAGATGGTACTGTTTATAATGCAGTTGCATATAAAGATGGACAAATCTATATTGATGGTGAATTAGAAGATAAAGATGAAGCTGCTTACTATTTAGCAAACGGAAAATATACTGACTTAGATGATATCGACTCAGGAGATAATGTAAATCCTTATGGAGATAAATATGTAGAAGTTGATGATGGAGATTATTATCTTGATCTTTCAACTGGTAAAGTAACAGATGATGACGTTAAAGGTGATCTTGAAGATGATGCAGCAACAGCTTTAAGAAAAAAAGTAAAGAAAGATAATGATGGCAGATATTTAGAAGCTGACGAAGATAAAATATTCGATACAGATACAGACGCTAGTTATGTACCAACAAATAAATTCGGTGAAGTATGGTTTGAAACTTCTTACGGAGTTGATGGGATTGACGCTGATAAAAATGGTAGAGCTACTGACTTTACAGTATATACTGATGTAAGCGGTAACTATATTGATGCTGATTACAATCTAGGAAAAATCAATGTAATTAATGTTAGTACAGATGATTCAGCAACTTTAAAGAATACAAATGATGATGATGATAATGTTAGAGGTGCTATAAAGCATGTAAAAACAATTGCATCTGATAAGGATTATATCTACAGATTAGCTGAATTAACAATTTCATATAATGGTAAAGATGTTACTGCTGAAGCTGGATTTGGTAGTAAAAATAATCCAATAAATGTTACTACTGATAATGCAGTAAGACTTACTTCAATACCAGTTATTCAAAAAATATCAAAAGCTCAAAATAGTGATGATGTTGATGGTGCAAAATATGCAAAAACAGTTAATACTTATTTTGTAACTAATGATGAAGGAAAAGCTAAGGATTTATATGATAAATTCTCAGTTGTTGATGGTAAATTAGTAAACTATGAATATGATGGTGGAAAAGTATATGCTAAAGCTATTACTTTAAAATCTAAGAATGGTTACTACTATACTGATATTTCAGATGGAGCAGACTGTGATGTAGAATCTTCAAATGCATATGGTGTTGGCGTAGACGGAACTCTATATATCTTAGATTCTGGTTATGTTAAGACATTTGATAATGATGAAGATTTTGATAAGATATATAAAGTTGATGGATCTATGGATGAATTATCAGTATATGACAAAAACAATATAGTTGTTTGGAATGAAGATGATGAAACTTATTCTATAATAGCTGGTAAAGCTACAGAAGAAGATACTACAACTGATGATGCAGTAACTACTGGATGGGTACAAGATGCTACAACTGGAGCATGGTCTTATACAAAAGCTGATGGAACAAAAGCTATCGGCTGGTTCCAAAGCCCAACATCAGGATTATGGTACTACATGGATGCTAACGGAGTTATGCAAGCAAACGGATGGATTCAAGATGGTGGTTCTTGGTACTTCTTAGATTCAACTGGTGCTATGAAGACTGGATGGGTTTACACTGGAGGAGCTTGGTACTTCTTAAAGAACACAGCTGGAAACTTAGGTGCTATGCAAACTGGATGGATTCAAACTGGTGGAAAATGGTACTACTGTAATGCTTCAGGAGCTATGCTTTCTAACACAACTGTAGGTGGTTATGTTTTAGGAGCAGATGGAGCTTGGATTAAATAGTATTAATTAAGATTAATATGTACAAGCATCTATAAAGATGTGATATATAGAAGTGAGGCTTTATGCCTCGCTTTTTTTAATGGAAGTTGCTCTAGAATGATTTTTAAAATAAAACTAGGGCAGCTATTTTTATATATTAAAATGAAGATATCTACAACCTTATAATGCGTAATAATGTATTATATTCATAACTTGTATTAGTAATTTAATTGAGTGATCTATAAGAATTGTAATTCTTATAAATGATGTTAGATAAGAAAATACGAAAAAATATACGATGTAGAAAAAATAAAATTAATAAAAAGTTTAATAAGTTAATAAAAAGTTCATATACAAACTAATATATAGCTGAGTTGGCATCAAAATTGCTATAAGTTGGGACTTTGAAAGAATATACTTAAATGTAAACAAGTTAATAAAATATTCAAAAATCACATTATTTTAGATCTTTTGAAAACATTTAACATCTCTAAAATTAAGGAGAATATGAAGGTTATGGAAATTTGTTTCGTGGTAAAGTTTTCACTTTTTTGTAACATTGACTAAAAAAAACAGATGGTTATAATAGGACTATAGACTCAATGTGTAGAGTTATTTAATTCTAGCATGTAGAGTTATTAAACTCTATATTGATAGAGATAGAGTTATGAAACTGATATTTAGGAGGAAAGAAATATTATGTTAAAAAGAACAACAAAAATCACAAGCTTAATAACTATAGCAGCTACAATGGCTACTATGGTTCCAGCTATGGCAGCAGATGTTAAAAGAGCTGAGGATTATGACGGAACAGTTTACAATGCAGTTGCATATAAGGATGGTAAATTCTACATTGATGGTGAATTAGAAGATATGGATGAAGCCGCATATTATAATGATGGTGGAAAATATACTGACCTAGATGATATAGATTCAGGTGATTATGCAGAAGCATATGGAGATAAGTATGTAGAAGCTGAAGAAGGAGATTATTATCTTGATCTTGAAACTGGAAAAGTAACTGATGATACTGTAAGAGAAGATGCATTTGATGATGCATCAACAGCTTTAAGAAAGAAAGTAAATAAAGATGATCCATCAGATAGATATGCTGATCCTGATGTGTTACCAGATTATGATGAAGATAACTATGTAGTTGATTCTTCAAATTTAAAAGTTGAATCTGGAAAAGATGTATCAGATTTAGTTGCTATTCCAAAGAACAAATTTGGTGAAGAATGGTACATGGCAAAATATAACAGAGCAGCAGGCTATGATAGTAATTACATTAATGGTGATGATCAACCATTTGCAGTTTATACTGATAAGGATGGAAAATACATTGATGCAGATTACAATGTAGGAAAAATATCATTTACAACTACAGATGGAAGTGCTTCTTTAAAGAATACTGATGATGATGATGCAGGAGCTAAAGTTGCAGTTCGTCATATAAAGACAATAGCATCAGATAAGGATTATATCTATAGATTAGCTGCAGTAGTAGTAACTGATTTAGATGGTAATAATGTAACTGATGAGGTAAAATTTAAAAATATTGACGATGATGTAGATATAACTACAACTGATGCTGTTGGATTCAAATTAAATGATGGTGGAAAATTTGTTTTAGCTATTCAAAAAATTTCTAAGGAACAAGATTCAAGCGATATAGATGACGCTAAATATGCAAAAACAGTTAATACTTATTTTGTAACAGATGAGGATGGTAAGAATTCAGATGACCAAATAGCAGTAGCTTATGATGATAATACTAAATTCACTGTTGCTGATGGTAAACTTATAGCTTATACAACTGAGGATGATAGTGTACAAGCATATGCTTATACACTTAAATCTAAAAACGGATATTACTATGTAGATTCTTCAGATGGAGATGATAATGATGCAGAAACAAGAGAATCAGATCTAGATGGAAGAGAATCAGAAGCAGCTGTAGATACAGACGTAGATGGAAATCTTTATGTATTAGATGGCGGATATGTATATAAATTCGATAATGATGAAGAATGGGAAAAAGTTGCAAAAGTTGATGGGGCATGTACAGATTTATCAGTATATGATAAAGATAATATCATAGCTTGGAATGAAGACGATGAAGCATACTCTATTGTAGCTGGTAAAGCTAAATCAGACGATGCTACAGATGAAGATACAACAACTACAACTACTGGTTGGGCTCAAGATGCTACAACTGGAGCATGGTCTTATGTAAAAGCTGATGGAACAAAAGCTATCGGTTGGTTCCAAAGCCCAACATCAGGATTATGGTACTACATGGATGCTAACGGAGTTATGCAAGCAAACGGATGGATTCAAGACGGTGGTTCTTGGTACTTCTTAGATTCAACTGGTGCTATGAAAACTGGATGGGTTTACACTGGAGGAGCTTGGTACTTCTTAAAGAACACAGCTGGAAACTTAGGTGCTATGCAAACTGGATGGATTCAAACTGGTGGAAAATGGTACTACTGCAACGCTTCAGGAGCTATGCTTTCTAACACAACTGTAGGTGGTTATGTTTTAGGAGCAGATGGAGCTTGGATTAAATAGTATTAATTAAGATTAATATGTACAAGCATCTGTTGTAGATGCGATATAAAAGGTGAGACTTATGTCTCGCCTTTTTTGTACAGAAAAATATAGAATTTCTATATATAGAATATTGTTAACCAAAGATTGTATGTGAAATTTACAATATCTAATTGATGTCTCTTGTGAATGAACAAAGAATAATATACATTGAAAGAGACTTTATTAAGTTAAAAAATATGATATAATTAACTACTCAATATTATTATGTCAGGTGAAATAATTGGATAAAGAAATTTTAGAAATTTTAAAAAGATTAGAAAATAAAGTAGATAATCTAGAAAATGGTCAACAAAGACTAGAAGGTGGCCAAAAGAGAATAGAAAAGAAAATTGATATAACGTATGAGAAAGTAGCAAGAACAGCTGAAGATATTACAGGCATAAAATCTGATTTAAATACAGTTGAAACAATTACAGCTAAAAATTGGCAGGATATAACTAAATTAAAAGCAATAAAATAAATAATATTTTGATTATATACAGGGTATTTTGAAAAAAAGTACTCTTTTTTATTGCATAAATCATAGGTTTATTTAATCGTTAATTATCAGTTACAGAATGTAATGATAAAAAAATTAAAAATTACAAAGAACTTTTGATTGGCATTAAGCATTGAATATTTATAATTGATTATTATTATATGGTATAATTTACTTAATATAATTATAGATGGAGGGAAATTAATGAATTACGAAAAAACTGCAAAAGCTGCTAGCGCATTAGTTGTAATTGCATCTGTATTTTCAGCAATTCCGGCAGAGGCAGAAAGCTATAAAAGAATACAAGAGAATGAAGGAATAGTATATGATGGACTAGCCTATAAAGATGGAATATTTTATATTGATGGTAAAGTAAATCAATTAGGGGAAGGAAACTTCCATTTATCAGATGGTAAATACATAAAATTGAAAAAAATAAATTCTGGGGATAACTTCAATCTATATGGGGAAAAGTACTTAGAAATTGAAAATGGGGATTATTATGTTGACTTAAATACAGGAAAAATAATTGATGATAATATAGAAGAAGATGAAAAAGACGATGCATTAACAAATTTGAGAAAAGAAATAAGAAAAGATAATGATGGCAGATATTCAGAAGATGAAGATGTAAGAAATAATGATATATATATTATTGAAAACAATAAATTTTTGGAATCTTGGTATTATACTTATTTAAAAGATACTAACTCTAAAGAAGTTATGGTATTTACAGATAAAGAAGGAAACTACATAGATGCTGACTATAACATTGGAAAAGTTTCATTATATTCTAAGAAATTAATAAATAAGAATAATGGGAGAGTATCTTTTGAAAATACCAAAGATGAACAAGAAAATTTAAAAGCTAATATATATAATGAAAAAGTTTTATGCCAAGATAAAAATTACATCTATAGATTAGCATATTTATCTATAATATATAATGATAACAATGTAATAAGTAACGTTACAACTGACTCAAGTATTACTTTTGGAGGATATAAAAACAATAATAAAGTAAATACTGTAAAAATAGAAAATGCAGGAGAAGAACTCTATGCTATTCCAGTGATTCAAAAAATATCAAAAGAACAAGCAGAAGATGATATTGATGGAGCTAAATATCCTAAAAGTGTAGAGATATATTTTCTTACTGGAGATGAAGGCGGAAACCTTGAAACTGATAAATTATTAGAAAACTATACTGTTAATGATGGAAAAATAATTACTTATGGTTTTGAAAATGATAAATTAAAAGCTTATTCTATTTCCCTGAAATCAAAAAATGGATATTATTATACTGATTTTAGTGACGGGGTTGACATTGATTCAGATGATGTAAAAGACATGGATGTAAGTACAGACGGTGAGCTTTGGATTTTAGAATCAGGATTCATAAAAAAATTTAATGATGATGATGATTTTGAAAAAGTATATAAAGTTGATGGGTCAATGAATGAACTTTCAGTATATGATAAAGAAAATATCTTAGTTTGGAATGAAGATAATGAGATTTATTCAATAATAACAAAAGATATATTAAATAAAAGTGAAGAAATTAAAGAAGAAAATAAAGTAACTGATAACTGGATTCAAAATGATGATGGAACCTGGAATTATTTAAATGATGATGGAACAAAAAAAGTTGGATGGGTCCAAAGTTTATCAAGTAAGCTTTGGTATTATATGAATGCAGATGGAGTTATGGTATCTAATTGCTGGATTAAAGATAATGATAAATGGTATCACTTCAATGAAAATGGAGCAATGCAGACTGGATGGAATTATATTGATAACAACTGGTACTGCTTAGAACAAAGTGGAGCAATGAAAACAGGATGGATTAATGATAAAGGCACATGGTATTATTGTAGTGAAAGTGGAGCAATGCTCCATAATACATTTGTTAATGGATATTATTTAGGAGATAATGGCGCATGGACGCGATAATCTTCTGATTATAAAGTGCCAAATATAAATGGATGATGCGTGATAATTTTGATAGGGAAAAATTAAAAAAATATATTAAAGAAATTCCGAAAAAATTTCAATCACCATTGATCATTAAGCATTGGTGATTGAATAATTAAAATAATCTTAATTTTAATTATTCAATCAAACAAGTGTTCATACTATAATGAAAGATATGGTATAATTATCTTATAATATAAATAATCATGTAAATATGGAGGGAAAAAATGTTTAGAAGAGTCAAAAAAGCAACATCACTTTTAATTTTAGCAGCATCTGTAGTTTCAATAATGCCAGTTAGCGCATTAGCTGCAAGTTATACAAAAATTGACGATGTAGAAGGAATTATTTATAATGCAGTTGCTTATAAAGAGGGGAAGTTTTATATAGATGGAGAGCCGAAGAAAAAAGATGAAGCTGTTTACTATTTAGAAAATGATAAGTATACTGAATTAAAAAAGGTTGATAATGAAAGTGATATATCTTTATATGGAGATAAATATATAAACATTGAAGAGGGTGAATATTATCTTGATTTATCATCAGGAAAACTTACTGAGGATGATCTTAAGGAAGACAATACAGATGAGGCATCTGAAGCATTAAGAAAAAAAGTTAAGGATGATAATGATGGAAGATATCAAAGTACTGATAGTAAGAATTATAAGAATTTAACTACAATACCAACATCAAAGTTTGGAGAAGTATATTATAAAACAGAGTATGAAACATCAAAAGCTAAGAATTCAATCAATGGTGATGCGAATAGTTTTACTGTTTATACTAATGCAAATGGTAAGTATGTTGATGCTGATCATAATTTAGGAAGTGTAAAAGTAAAATTAAAGGATGGAACTACGGCAAAAATAGCAAATACAAGTGATGACGATGATGATGTACGAGTAAATGTATATGATACTAAAGAAATAGGACAAGACTCTTCATACATTTATAGAATTGCTATGATGTGTGTAGATTCATCAGAAGCAGGTAAAGAAATTGAAGAGGTAAATGGAATAGAGGTTGCAGGTAATACAGAATTATTCCAGATAGAGGATAGCGGAAAAAAGGTTGACTTTAAAGTGATTCAAGCAATTTCAAAGGATCAAGCATCAGGTGATATAGATGGAATAAAGTATGCTAAGACAGTAAATAATTATTTTTTAGCAGATAAAGATGGAGATGCAGAAAAGTTATTAAATGAAGAGGAAAATAGTTTTTCTGTAGTAGGAAAAGATAAGATTCTTAATTATAAAATAGATGGTGATAATGTATCTGTTCAAGTTATTAATTTAAAGTCTAGAGGATCTACATATTATGTAGAAGTTGAAGATGGAGAAGACTTAGAACTTAATGATGGAGAAACATCTTTTGATAAAGACTGTTATGGCAACCTTTGGGGAATTTCAGAAGACTACATATATAAGTTTGATAATAAAGATGAATGGAAAAAAGTATATAAAGTTAATGAAGATTTTGTATCATTAAGTGTATATGATGAGAACAATATAGTTGCATGGAGTGAAGATGATGAAGTTTATTCTATAGTTTCTTCTAAAGAATCTACTACAGATAAAGACAATAACAATAGTGATAGCAATAATAATTCCAATGCTGATAATAATAATAACAACACAACAGCATTAAAAGGCTGGGTATTTGGACAAGATGCTAAATGGTATTACTATAAAGAAGATGGAACTAAGGCCGTTGGATGGTATAAAGATGGAGCTACATGGTACTATTTAAATGCAAATGGTGATATGAAGACAGGCTGGTTATATTCTAATGGAGCTTGGTACTATCTAAAAGAATCAGGAGCTATGGCAATTGGATGGATCAATGATGGTGGTACATGGTATTATTTAAATGCTTCAGGTGCTATGCTATCTAATACTACAGTTAATGGATATAAATTAGGTCCTACAGGAGCTTGGATTAAATAAAAATAATAAATATAAAATTATGTAATTTAAAGTTATTTTAAAGAGATTGATAAAAGACCTCTTTAAAATAACTTTTTTTGTTCAAATTTCATAAATATATTAAAAATTTAATATATTTAAAATAAAATTTGATTATATGAAAATAAAATAAAAATATGTTGAAAAATACTAACAAACCCAAGAATTTTAAAAATAAATATAATAGAATAAAAAAACATTACGAATAATGACAAAAAAATACAAAAATAGCATAACAAGTTTGGACAAGTAATGACAAGCCTGTTATAATGAACTAGCAATAACTTAAAAGGTAGACTTGAGGAGGATATAAGAATGATAAAAAGATTAAATAAAGTTACATCATTAGTAGTTGCGGCTGCTGCAGTTGCTTCATTAGTACCTGCTACAGGAGCTATGGCTGCTGATTATAAAAGAATACAATCAGAAGACGGTGTAATATACAGCGCAGTTGCTCACAAAGATGGTTTCATTATTGATGGAAGCATTGTAGATGAAGATACAGATGCAGTATATTATTTATCAAATGGAAAATATACTGAATTAGAAGATATTGATTCAGGTGCTGAATTTGAAGTATATGGAGATAAATATGTATCAGTTGATGATGCAGATTATTATGTTGATTTAACAACTGGAAAAGTAACTGATGATGATGTTGCTGAAGATGCTCAAGATGATGCTGAAGTTGCTTTAAGAAAGAAAGCAAAAGATGTTGATAGATATGATAGCAAAACTGGTTTACCAACATTAACAGAAATCAAAGGAACTAAGTTTGCTGAAACATGGTATTCAACTGATTTCTATGGATATGATGTTTACACAGATGCTAAAGGTAATTACATTGATGCTGACTATAACTTAGGAAAAATCAAAGTTACTGATACAACTGGTGACTCTGTTACTATAAAAAATACTGAAGATGAAGAAAAATTAAGTGGTTCAGTAAAAGTTAAAGCTTCATTATCAGATGTAGAATATTTAGGACAAGATAGCAGCAACATCTACAGATTAGCTACAATCAACTTTACAGGTGCTAACATAGCAAAAGTATATGGAAAAGATGGAAATGCTATAACTACAGGTGAAGCAGCTAAAGTTACAGTTATCCAAAAGATATCTAAAGCTCAAGCTTCAGATGATATTGATGATGCTAAATATGCTAAGACTGTAACAAACTATGTTATAGCTGACGAAGATGGAAAAGTATCTGAAGATGCAGAAAAATTAGTAAAATTAGCACAAGAAGAAAAAGCAAACTTCAGCGTTGTTGGCGGAAAAATAATAGTTAGCATTGATAATGAAGATGGTACAGTAACAGCTCAAGCTGCTACATTAAAATCTAAGAATGGTTTCTACTATGTAGATGCTGAAAAGCAATCAACAGAAGACGCAGTAGCTTACGATACAGATGTAAACGGAAATGTTTATAGATTAGATGGCGGATATGTTTACAAATTCGATAACACTGATGACTGGGATAAGCTATATAAAGTAGACGGATCTATGGAAGAATTAAGTGTTTATGATTCAAACAACATGGTTCTTTGGAATGAAGATGATGAAGTTTACTCAATAATCACTGGAAAATCTGCTACAGATGAAGAAGATAAAGAAGAAGAAACTACTACTTCAACAGGTTGGGTTCAAAATGCTGATGGAACTTGGAACTACTTAAATGCTGAAGGAAACAAAGTAACTGGTTGGTTACAAAGCCCAGCTTCAGGATTATGGTACTACATGGATGCTAACGGTGTTATGATGTCAAACGGATGGATCAACGATAATGGTACTTGGTACTACTTAACTTCAACTGGTGCAATGAAAACTGGTTGGTTAAACGATAGAGGAACTTGGTACTACTTACAAGCTAATGGTGCTATGAAGACTGGTTGGTTAAATGACAACGGTACTTGGTACTACTTAAATGCTTCAGGAGCTATGCTTTCTAACACAACTGTTGGTGGTTATGTTTTAGGTGCTAACGGAGCTTGGATCAAATAGTAATATTTAAAATTAGACGAGGTAAATACCTCGTCTTTTTTGTCGTATTTTAATGAGGATTTTTTTGCTATATGAATTTGATATAAAATAAATTTAATTTAATTTAAAAAAATAATAATTTTTTTAAAAAAGGTACCAAGTTATAGAAAAGCTTTTGTATTATATGATGTATTCAAGCTTAAGAAAATTAATTATAAAAAATTAGTTCATTAAGCAAATATTAAGAAACTACTGATAAATTGATATTAGTAGTTTTGATACAAAAACAAATTTAAAGTAAAAAAACTATTTACAAAATTCGACTCGTGTGTTAGAATCAAAAATGTGGTCGAAAAGTTAATAAAAAACATAATAAGTAATTTATGTAAAAACTATTATGTTCTAATTTTACAAAAGATAATTACACAGGGGGAAAAGAATATGATAAAAAGATTAAACAAAGTAACTTCTCTTTTAGTAGCTGCTGCTGCTGTAAGTTCATTAGTACCAGCAACAGGTGTTATGGCTGCTGATTACAAGAGAGTAGAATCAAAAGACGGAATAATTTATGAAGCAGTTGCTTACAAAGATGGTAACTTCTACATAGATGGTAACTTAAAAGATGGTGAAACTGATGGGGCTTATGTATTAAGCAACGGTAAGTACACTGAAATTGATGATGTTGATACAGGTGCTGACGTTAAAGTATATGGAGACAGATACTTAAACGTTGATAATGGAGATTACTTCTTAGATTTATCAACTGGAAAAGTAACAGACGAAGATTTAGAATCAGATGCAAAAGATGATGTTGCTTTAGCTTTAAGAAAAGCTATAAGAAACAATGCTGATGACAGATATTCTGATCACGCTAAATTAGATGCTGACTCAATTTCAGAATTAAAAGGAAACAAGTTCGCAGAAACTTGGTATGAAACTTCATATAACTTAGCAGATAAAGAAGATGCTATATCTAGAGTTTACACAGATGTAAAAGGAAACTACATAGATGCTGATTATAACTTAGGAAAACTTAAGTTAGAAGTAGGAGCTGATACAACAGCTGAAAGTGTTACATTAACAAACACTGAAGATACAGAAAAACTTAAGAAGAGTGATGCAAAAGTAGGTGCAGAAGTTAAATCTGCAGAAGTAGTAGCTCAAGATGCTAGCTATATCTACAGAATTGCAACTATCCAATTAACTTCAACTAGTGATGTTGTATTTAACACAGTAAATGGTGTTGAAGTAAATTCTGATAACACTATAACAGTTATTCAAAAAATATCTAAAGCACAAGCTTCAGGAGATGTAGATGGAGCTAAATATGCAAAAACTGTAACTACATATGCATTAGAATCAGATCAAGTAAAATTATTTGAAGATGCTGAAGGTGTTAGTGCATTCGGAAACAAAGTTGTAGTTTATGATGTAGCAGGTGAAACTGTAACAGCTCAAACAATTGATTTCAAAACAACAAGAGGAAACTATATTGTTGAAACTAATGATGCAGATGAATTAGAAGATATCTCTGCTTATGATGTAGATGCTAATGGAAACCTTTGGGTATTAAAGAGTGGATTTGTTTACAAATTCAACAATGATGAAGAATTCGTAAAAGCATACAAAGTAGACGGAGCTATGGAAAAATTAAATGTTTACGATGCTGACAACATGGTTGTTTGGAATGAAGATGATGAAGTTTACTCAATCATTTCAGGAAAATCAGCTACAGATGAAGATGGTGCAGACGAAACTGTAAAAGCAGGTTGGGTACAAAATGCTGATGGAACTTGGAGCTACTTCAATAACGATGGAAGCCAAGTTAAAGGACAATGGTTAAACTTAGGTGGAGTTTGGTACTACATCAAAGCTGATGGAATCATGGCTACTGGTTGGTACAAAGATAATGGAACTTGGTACTACTTACAATCAAACGGAGCTATGAAAACTGGTTGGTTAAATGACAACGGAACTTGGTACTACCTACAATCAAACGGAGCTATGAAAACTGGCTGGTTAAATGACAACGGAACTTGGTACTACTTACAATCAAACGGAGCTATGAAGACTGGTTGGTTAAATGATAATGGTACTTGGTACTACTTACAATCAAATGGAGCTATGAAGACTGGTTGGTTAAATGATAACGGAACTTGGTACTACTTACAATCAAACGGAGCAATGGCTAAAAACACTACAATAGATGGTTACAGATTAGGATCTAACGGAGCTTGGATCAGATAATCTATAACATAGATGACATTAGAGTAATGACAGAATGATATAATATATATAGCCTTATTGGGATAAATTCCTGATAGGGCTATATTTTTTGCTGAAATTTTCCTATAATCGAGCCTATCATATATTGAATTTCGGTTTTTATCCACTAATCTTTGATTCTACGTCCATTATTTATATTGAGCGCTCATTTCTATAAATTTTAGATTAATTCAAGTTAAAAATTTCACATAAATTTAAGATAATTAAAGTTTACACTAAAATTTTAAAGTGTTAACATAAATATAATGAGAGAAAATATAACTTGTAAATGTGTAAAGGGGGAAGTAAATGAGGAGAAAAATATTGAAAATATTTATATTATTCTTTACACTTGGTCTGACCATTAGTAGTATCCAATATTTTGATGAAAGTGGGTTATTTATTTCTACAGTGTACGCAGATGAAACGGATGAAGTTGATTATTTATTAAAAGATATTTATATAGCTGGTGATTATTCCATTAATTTTAGTCCAGATGTATTTACCTATTCTTTAGATGTTTCGGCATTCGATGAAGATATATTATTAAAATTAGAGCCTAAATATCGAAGTGATAAAGTATATCTTAATGGAGTAGAAGTTCTTAAAGAGGATAAGTATAGAATATTTGCAAATTTAGAATATGGGAAAAATATACTTAATATCGATGTTAAGGATTCATATGATGGGACAACTTATAGATATGTGTTGTATGTATATAGAGGTGGATCAGATTATATAACTTTGGATGATATAAATATAGATGATAGAAATATTGGATTCAAGCCTAATAAAAGATTTTATAATATAGAGCTTGATGAAGATGAGGAAATAATTAGATTAAATTGTGTTCCTAAAGAAGGAAATTATTCAGTGAAAGTAAACAATACTTTATTAGGTGAAAAAAATACCATAAGATTAAAATTTGATGGTATAAATAAGTATGTAATAAATGTTACATTAATTGATGATGACACAAAAAAAGAAAGTAAGTATGTCTTAAATTTTTATTTGGGAATACCTATATCACCAGATGTTACAGGCTCAATTAATGCTATACTAAAGCCTAATCAATGGATACTTGTAAATGGACGATGGAGATATAATGATTATAAAGGGGATTATTTAAGAGACACATGGTTTTATGATAATCAGTACTACAAATGGTTTTATTTAAATTCAAGAGGATATATGCATACAGGCTGGCTAGAGTATGATGATGGTAATACATACTATCTAGATAACCATGGAGCTATGCAGACAGGTTGGGTTATTGACAATGGTAAATGGTATTACTTAGATGAAAATGGCGTAATGCGAAAAGGATGGATTAAAGATAAGAATAAGTGGTATTTCCTAGGTAATAAAGGCGAAATGAAAACAGGATGGATGCAGGATAGAGGCACTTGGTACTTTTTAAATAAAGATGGAAGCATGAAAACTGGATGGATCATATATGATGATGAATATTATTATTTAAATAATGATGGAGCTATGCAGACTGGCTGGTTAAGATATAATAATGAATGGTACTATATGGATAATAAAAACGGGGCTATGAAAAATGGTGAGTGGATATTTAATCAAGGTAATTGGTATTATATAAACTATTCAGGAACAATGAGAACTGGCTGGTTATCTAAAGATGATAAATTATATTATCTTAATAGTGATGGAACAATGAATACAGATACTAAAATTATAGATGGTTATATATGTAGATTTAATAAAGATGGTTCAGTAGATGTTGATTAAAAATTATTAAATAATAAAAAATAAAAAGACCCAAAAGAAAACATAAAGTTCTTTTGGGTCTTTTACGAAAAAGTACTAAGAAGAAAAGCAAAATTTGTACTATATAGTGAAAATACATATAAAAAATGATATTATATAAGTAAAGCTTGTCTAAAGGCGAGATTACTTATGATATAAGCAAGGGGAGGACATAGTGTAATGAAAGGTAAAGCAAACGTAAGGAAGGTTATATCATACTTATTAATGTTCGCATTAATATTTTCAACTTTCCAATTTGGGAATATGAGTGCATCTTATGCGGATGATGGAGACTCAACACTTATGCCAGAAGTTGTATTAATGGCAGATAGTAAGGAATTAACTGTAGATTATGTCAATGGAAAGCATATGGTTCAATACATTAATATGGGAACAGAAACTTTTACAATTAAGCCGGATAAAACCTATGATAATGGTGCATGGTCAATAAAAAATGTAATAAGTTCAGATTCAAGTATGGTACAAAAAACTACTGGTAGTGGTGAAAATATATCATATCAATATAATGCGGGAACTGATAAGGCAAACGGATTTACACTAACTATAGAGCTTGAAAAGAAAGATAGTTCAGGAACTGTTGTCGATTCTAAAAAATATGTTGTAAATATGTATTATCAAGTAGATAATACTGTGAAATTTAGCAAGATTATAGTAAGTGATGCAGATAACATTACTGATTATACTAAAGTAGAATATGATTCAATTAATGAAGGTGGGTATTATCAAACATCAGTTGGAAAAGATACCTCAAAAGTAAAGATTGAAGTTTATGATAATGATGGATACATTGTAAGCCAAGGAATTACTTATAATGGTTCATCTAGTAATACTGTTAATGTAACTGGTGGAGATAATCAAATTAAAATTACTATAACAAAGGGATCTATACAAACAATCTATAATTTAGTAGTTACTAAAAGAGGTGAAGCGTTCTTACAATCATTAACTCCGTCAACAGGAACACTATCGCCATCATTTAATAAGGATGTATATGATTATGATATTACAGTTCCAACAACAGTAGAAAAGATAGCATTTACTCCAGTTTCAGTGGACAACTCTTCAACAATAAAAGTAGATGGCATAGTAGTTAAAAGCGGAAAGAAAAGTCAAGATATTTCTTTAGATGAAGGAATGAATAAAATAGACATAATGGTAACTACTAAAGAAGGTGAAGTTTCAACTTATACTGTTGCGGTAACAAGAACGCCAAAAAATAGAAGTTCATATTTAAGTGCATTAACTTTAAGCAGTGGATCTTTAAATCCAGGTTTTAATAAAGAACTTTTGGAGTATAGTGTAACTGTTGAAAATAGCGTTACTTCAATTTATGTTACTCCAACTGCTGAAGATGCAAATGCAACAATTAAAGTTAATGATAAAAAAGTATCAAGTGGGGTTCCTTCAAAGTACATTAATTTAGATGAAGGAGCAAATAAAATAACAATAAAAGTAACTGATGACAAAGATAATTCTTCTACATATATATTAAACGTAAGTAGAAGGTATGGTAAGGATAATGTAAATTTAAGTTCATTATCTCTTACAGAAGGGAAGCTCTCACCTAAATTTGATCCGGAAACATATGCATATAGTGCAACTGTAGACAGAGGCGTAGATAAGGTAAGAGTTAAGTTTACATGCCAAAATGATAAAGCTAAGATTACTATTAATGGTAAGGAATATGTAAGTGGACAAGAGTCTGATGCTATAAAACTAGATATTGGAGCAAACTTAGTAACAGTTAAAGTTGTTGCAGAAGATAATAAGACAACAACTACTTATAAGATAAGTGTAATTAGAGGCGATATTGAAGGTAAGAATGATTGGATTTTAGTTGCTGGGGAATGGACATTCTATAATGGATATGGTCAACAAGTAAAAAATCAATGGGTTAAATATGACAACAAATGGTATCATCTAGATATAAATGGTCATATGGAAAAAGGATGGCTAAAAATAGGTGATAAGTGGTATTTCTTAAATGAATATGGAATCATGCAAACAGGCTGGCTATATGAAAAAGGATACTGGTATTATCTATATGGTGATGGATCTATGGCTAGAAATTCATGGATAACTCTAAATGGAAATTGGTATTTATTTAATGATCTTGGAGAAATGCAAACAGGATGGACATTATTTGGAGGAAAATGGTATTTCTTAAATGAAAAAGGAGTTATGCAAAAGGGTTGGATAACTTATGATAAGAACAAGTATTATTTAAATGATGATGGTACTATGAGAAATGGATGGATATTTACAGGAACTACATGGTATTATTTAGATTCTACAGGAAAAATGGTTAGAGGATGGCAGACTATAAATGGTAAGAGATATTATTTTGATGCTAAAGGTGCTATGAAAACAGGAATGATATTCTTAGATGGTAGATGGATAAATTTAAATAATGTATAGTAGAATGGACATAATGTATGTTCATTCAGATTGTTTACAAAATGGTTCAAATGCATAAGCATTTGAACCATTTTATCTTATATTCCCAAGTATCAAATGATATTTTGGCGATTTTTTATTAAAAAGTTAAGTCGAATTATAAAAAGTTATATAAATTTCCAATAATATAATTTTTATGCTATAATATCATGGATGGTTTGCAAATTGAAAAGGAGAGATTTAATGTCAAAAAGTTACAAATGGAAAAGAGTGATGAAAAAGCTAGGAGTTTCTATAGGTGCTTTAAGCATATTTGGAATCTTAATTATGAATTTTTCAAGTTACAAGGCAGAAGCTGCTACAGCGAATAAAGAAATAGTTTGTTCAGCTACAGCTTATGCAGCAGGAACTATGACAGCTAGTGGAATAAAATCAGTTAGGAATGAAAATGGCATTAGCACAGTGGCTGTAGATCCTAGAATGATTCCGTATGGAACATATTTATATATTGAGGATTATGGATATGCTGTTGCAGCAGATACTGGTGTTGCTATTAAAGGTTATAAACTTGATTTGTTTTTTAATAGTTATAGTGAAGCCTGCAACTGGGGGAAAAAGGATGTAAAGGTTATAATTTTAGGTGACTCTACTAATTTATAAATACTTCATGTTGGTTTTAAACTTATTCAAAATAAATATCTTGTATAGATATCTAGATATTTTAAAATTTTAAATTTATTATTGTGCATAAAGTTTTAGTAATTTGACAGAATTTTAAATCATAAATATAATATGTACTAAAACTATTTATAAGGGAGGATAAATTTTGGTAAGCAGATTAAAAGACATTGCTAAACAGATTTTCCACAACAGTAAAATGGTAAAGTATAAAACGATTATAATTGTGATTACTTTTTCAATTATAGTTGCAACTATAATTACAATTGGATGTATGCGAAAGAGAATAACAATTAGTGTAGATGGTAAACAAAAAGTCGTTGTAACATATAAAAATACCGTCAAAGATGTTCTTCAATCAAATAACATAGAATTGTCAAAGAAAGATAAAGTGCAACCATCGTTAGATTCACAACTATCAAATAATGAAAATATAGAGATAAAAAGATCAATTCCGATTACAATTAAAGGAAATGGTAAAACATTCAATATTGACGCTTTGGAAGGATCAGTACTTGAAATGTTAGAATATAATAAGAAAGATTTAAATGCTAATGGAATTGAATTTGACAAAGATATGGATGAAATAACTCCAGCCTTAGACTCTAAATTGGAAAAAAATCAAATTGTTCAAATAGTGAAAGTAAAAAAAAGTATTGTCACTGAAAATGAGCCCATTGCATATGACACGGTAATTGAAGAAAATTCCGATTTGGATGTCAATTATAAAGTAGTCAAATCTGCTGGAATAAATGGTGAAAAGCAAGTGACATACGAGGTAATATATAAAGATGGACAAGAATATTCAAGAACTGAAAAAAGCGCAAAGGTATTGGTGAATCCAAAAAATGAAGTTATTATAAAAGGAACCACTAATTTTTCTGTTAGCAGAGGAGGAATTAGTTCTGGAAGAGTAATTTCATGTTCTGCTACTGCATATAGTGGAGGATGGGGAACATCGTCTGGAAGAAAGCCTGCGCGTGTAGAAGGTGGATTGAGCACAATAGCTGTAGATCCATCAGTTATTCCTATGGGAAGTAAAGTATATGTTGAGGGCTATGGTTATGCTGTTGCAGCAGATACTGGGACAGCAATTAAGGGAAATAAAGTAGATCTTTATTTTAACTCTTATAAAGAGTCGTGTGATTGGGGATTGAAGCAAGTAAATGTAACAATAATTGCTGGTCCTGGGGAATGGTAAAAGAAATACTGATTGAAAAAACAGGAAAAAGGATTGTAGGATTAGTGGTAATAGCCTCTTCCTTATGATAGAGACATGAAATAATAAAGATGTCTATCGTAAGGAGGGGCGTTTTTTATTTTTTATCAAATTATAATAAAGTCAAATCTGTGGATAACTTTTGAAAGTAGCAGAGACATATAGTCTGTAAAATATATTTATTTTTTTATTTTAATACAAACTTTTTTAAAATGAATATCGTCTATATAATGGAACTTATTTTTTTGTGGGAAATTAGCAGAACATTAAAGAATAATGATGTGATTTTATGAAAATAAAAAATAATAGACATAAAATGGCAGTTGAATGGTGAGATGGTTAGTATAGCACCTAGCTCAACTGATTAATTTTTTCATAAAATAAAATTAAGAAATAATATGAACTAAGAAATGATGGTAAAATACGCAAAGATTGTTTTTTAATAGCGTATTTAATCTAGTTGTCGATAATCTCAACTAAATTATTGTATAATATGATTAAATTCAACTTATCATGATATATGTGTTGCAAGAATGAAATTATTTAAGATATTCGCTGTTTAAGTAAATATGAGAATATAACAATGTAGAAAATTAATTGAAAAATATATAAATAAAAATTTTGATATATTTATTGACGATAGAGGGATTAAATATTAGTATTGGAAAAACTAATAGGAGGGATATAATTATCATGATAAAAAGAAGGCAGTTACTGATATTTTTAATTATAAGTTATATATCTGCTAGTATATTTAATAAGGTAAATATATTTACTAATGATATTGGTGTTGTACATGCAATGACTGATGATGGACATGTTAATAGGAATTATCTTATAAAATGTGAGCAGATTGATGTCACTGAAGTAGAAAATAAATTGAATGAAGCAGATAAACTTAGGAAATCTCAAGAATATATCAATGATAATGGTGAAATTGATTATAAGAAGTTTTTTAAAAATACTGTTTTCATTGGAGATTCAATAACAGAATATCTGAAAGTAGTTGAAATGTTACCTGAAAATAATGTCTACGCTGAAAAAGGGAAGACAGTTATTGATGTAGACAATGATATTGAGAGGCTTAAATATGCTAATCCAGAAAGAATTATTTTATTATTTGGAATGAATGATGTTATATATTTCCAAAACAAAGAGGATTTTAGAAGTAATTATTTAAAATTAATAGACAAGTTGAAGAAAGTAGTTCCAAATGCAAAAATATATATAGAGTCTCCGACACCAATTCAAGTAAAGGCTGAAAGAAAGAATGATGGATTTACTAATGAAAGATTATCACAATTTAGAGAGATTGCTAAAGAAGTATCTGATGAAACTGATTCAACTTATATAGATTTGACTGGCATTGTTTCAAATAATGATTGTTTTGAAACAGATGGAATACATTTTAAAAGAAATTTTTATGAGCTATTATTTAAAGACTTAACTACCATAATAAATAAGGAGGAGAAAAGCTGATAACTATGAAATTTAAATATAAGATATATTATCGTTTATTAGCAGTTCTGGTTGTTGTTGTATTTGTGGGTTTATATAAAGTTTTGGAAGTTAAAGATATAAATATATCTGAGATCAGAAATGCAATAATTAATTCAACTGATGTAAGTGTTATGGATGAAGATGATGGAACAAAATTAAGGAAACTTTATGGTGTAAATAAGTATGATTTAGATCAATTTATTTATTACGGACCTAAAAGTAATATGGAAGCTAATGAAATACTTATTATAAAACCTAAAAATGATTCAGATACAGAAAAAATTGAAAAGGCTATAACAAATAGAATAAATACACAATCGGATAGTTTTAGAAATTATAATAAAGAGCAGTATGAAATACTATCAAATCATATTTTAGAAAAAAAAGATGGGTATATAATACTATTGATTTCTAAAGATAATGAAAAAATTAAACAATCATTAGATTATGTATTTAAGTAAAGTAAAAGTGTGTTTTTGGAGTGATTATATTTGGTATTTAGTAATTTATTATTTATGTATGTATTTTTCCCATTCACATTAATTATATATTATTTTTCTCCTAGGAAAATGAGAAACTTTGTAATATTGTTAGTGAGTTTACTGTTTTATAGTTGGGGAGAACCTATATATATTAATCTAATGTTGGCTTCAATTTTAATAGGATATATAGGAACAATTTTTATTGATAAATATAAAGAAGATAAAGAGAAATCGAGATGTATATTAGTAACGACAATTGTCATTATTTTAAGTACACTTATATTTTTCAAATATTACGGATTTTTGGTAGATAATATTAATTTGATTTTTGGATTAAATTTGAAAATTAGGACATTGCCATTACCATTAGGAATTTCATTTTATACATTTAAACTTATTTCATATGTTGTTGATGTATATACAAGAAAGGTAAAAGTTCAAAAGAATTTTATAAATTTTGCGACCTATGTTTCAATGTTTCCTCAACTGTTATCAGGACCAATAGTTCAATATTCAACTATTGAGAATCAATTGACTAATAGAAAAGAATCAATACAAAAATTTTCTGATGGGGTTGAAAAATTTATAAGTGGTCTTGGAAAAAAAGTTATTATTGCTAATAACATAGGTTTAATTTGGGATCAAGTTATAGGTAATTCTATTTCTGAAATTTCAATTTTGACAGCATGGATTGGAATAATTTCTTTCACCTTTCAGATATATTTTGATTTTAGTGGTTATTCTGATATGGCTATAGGTCTTGGAAAAATGTTTGGATTTGATTTTTATGAAAATTTTAATTATCCATATATATCTAAAAGCATTACTGATTTTTGGAGGAGATGGCACATATCTTTAGGCACTTGGTTCAAGGATTATATATATATTCCTTTAGGAGGAAATAGGACTGGCAAGGCAAAACAAATCAGGAATATATTTATAGTTTGGCTAATAACAGGACTTTGGCATGGTGCTAGTTGGAATTATATAATATGGGGGTTATACTTTGGAATAATTTTATTTATAGAAAAGAGTGGCTTTCTTAAAATATTAAAAAAACTTCCGGGATTAATAAGAAATATCTATACAATGTTTTTAGTAATAATAGGCTGGGTATTTTTTGAATTTACTAATGTAAAAGATGCATTTACATATATCAGAGCCATGTTTGGTGCAAATACGACAGGGTGGTATGATAGTTTATCACTATACTTATTGGGTACTAATAAAACATTTTTAATATTAGCTTTTATTTGCTCTACACCAATAATTGGGGTATTTATTAAGCTTTTTAAAAGAAATAGAATTGGAAAAATAATTACTATTATTTTTTATATATTAATTGTAATTATTGCAACTGCTTATTTAGTAGGTGCAAGTTATAATCCTTTCTTGTATTTTAAGTTTTAATAAAGGAGGGCTAATAAGTGGAATATACAAATGAAAGAAGAACTGTAAGGAAAAAGAGAAAAAAGGTAATAAAAAGGAAAAGAAAGAAGAGTAAATATTGTATTACATTGAGTTTGACATTTTTATTTTTAATTAGCCAAATATCAATTATGAACATTATACATAAAAATAAACAAATATCAGTACTGGAAAATAGAACATTACAACAAATGCCAAAGTTTTCAATGAGTAGTTTTTTTGAAGGAGATTTTTCTAGTAAATTTGAAAATTATATATCTGATCAATTTCCAGGCAGAGACTTTTGGATAAAGCTTAAAGCAAAAACTGAAATTATGGTTGGTGAAAATAAGATAAATAATGTATACCTAGGAGAGGACAATTATTTAATTGAAGATTTTAAAAAGAATGATAATAGTATATTAACTGAGAAAATAAATAACATTAATAATTTTGCAAATAAAAATAATGGTTTAAATGTATCCTTTATGCTGGTACCTACAGCCTCTGAGATATTGAAAGATAAATTGCCAAAGTATGCACCAGTAGATAGTCAAATAGAATATATTAATAATGTGAAAAAAAATCTAACAGCTAATATTAATTTTATTGATGTAGTTGATGATTTTAAGGAACATAAAAATGAAGACCTCTATTATAAGACAGATCATCATTGGACCACTAAAGGTGCATATATAGCATATGTTCATATGTGTAAGCAGTTAGGAATTAAATATTTAACTGAAGATAAATTTGATGTAGAAGATGTTACTAATGATTTTTATGGAAGTTTATATTATAAAATGGGGACTGGAATAGGAAAGCCAGATACAATTAAAATTTATGCTCCAAAATATGAAAATAATATAGTTGTCAATTATGTAAATGAAGAAAAAAAAGTAGCAAGTTTATATAATAATTCAAAGCTAGATGGAAAAGAAAAATATGAAGTATTTACAGATGGAAATCACCCTCTTATAAATATTAGAACCGATGGAGATTATAAAAAGAAATTACTTGTTATAAAAGACTCATATGCAAATAGTTTTATTCCTTTTTTAACAACTCATTATGGAGAGATAGATGTAGTAGACTTAAGATATTATGTAGATAATTTAGATTATCTTATAGAGAATGATGGTATTACTGATGTGTTGTTCCTATTTAATGTTAATACATTTGATGAGGATAATTCAATTTTAAATATTTCAGAGTAATAAAATATATAGAATGATTAATCTTAATTATATAAAGGAGATTATAATTAAGAAATGACTAGATGTTGATATGATAAAATGAATCTTATTAGATTTGTATTACAAATCTAATAAGATTCATTTTATATTTTTTCAAGTTGATTTTTTCCATTACATATATAGAATTTAACAAAATTTCCGATAATAAATTAAAAGATTAGATAGTAAAATAAACATTAGGAATTAGGAGGTTATCTTAATGAAGCACAATTTTCTAAAGAAGTTAATAGCTACAAGTGTAATAACAAGTAGCATTTTTTCTATATGCCCAACAACAGTACTAGCTGCAGGTGTAAATTATGCAGGAGTGGGACAAACTAATGGACAATGGTCTAAGCAAGGAGAAAACTGGTACTATTATGTAGGCGGACAATTACAAAAAGGATGGATATATGATAGAACAGGATGGTATTATGCAGATAAAAATGGTGTAATGCAGACAGGAGTAGTTCAAATAGGTGGAAATATTTATCTTTTAGCTGATTCGGGTGTCATGCAAACAGGAACTGTAGTAATAAATGGGAAAGTATATACAGCAGGATCAGATGGAGTATTTTATGGAGATGATTTACCGGTGCCAACAAAATCATTTGATTGGTATGGAACAAATGATAATATCGCACACCCTTCACAAGTGATAGACTCATCAGAAGATGATTCAAGCTCAACAAATCCAGTAACAGCATATGATCCTTTAGCACCAAAAGAGAAATTCCAAGTTATATTTAAAGATGATGATGGCGAAGATCTTAAGATTAAAAATGCTAAAGATGGGGATACCATAACTCTTTATAAGCCAACTAAGAAAGGCTATGAATTTGTAGAATGGAATACTAAGAAAAACGGCGATGGAGAAGACTATGACTATGATGATGAAATAAAAGTAGAAAAAGATATTAAATTATATGCTGTATGGGAAGAAATTGAGGTTACTGATGATAATGCAGAAGATTTAGGAATAGTAAAAGTTCAAGATATAACTATTGCACCAGAAGGCAAGAAGAAGGAAATAACTACTGATAAGGGAACATTGAAGTTTAGCGTTGATGTATTACCGGTAAATGCTGATAATAAGAAGGTCGATTGGTCAGTAGAAAGTGAAACTGGAAAGGCTACAATAAGCGATAATGGATTATTAACTGCTGAAGAAAATGGCGTGGTTATTGTTAAGGCAACTGCTAAGGATGGATCAGGAATAACTGATAGTATTAGAATAACAATAAGTGGACAAAAATCAGGAAGCGGATCTGGAGAAGGCGGCTCAGGAAACGGATCAGGTTCAGGAAGTGGCTCAGGTTCTGGATCAGGAACAAATAATGGTGAATTACCAGTAATAGTTGGTGATGAAGCTATTATAAATAATAGTACAAGTACAGAATTAATGAAGGGTAACACGTATAGTACAATAAGAATAGCAACAAATAATAAAGAAATTACATTACAAAATATTAAGGCTAATAAGATTGTAATAAATGGTGGAGACAATATTATATTAGATAACTGTCATGTTAATTACATTGAAGTATTAAGGCCAGGAACAAATTCTACAGTTACACTTAGAAATGGAAGTACTGCACAAATAGTTAATATAGAAAGAGGAGTAACTCTTTCAGGTACAGGATATAATAAGGTAAATGTTAAGACTGATGAAGTTGTAACAATAAATAGTGGTGCAACAATTGATACATTAAATCTTACTGAGCTAATTTCAAAGATTAGGCTAAATGGAACAGTAAATACAGTTAATGTAGCTTCAAGCGCAGTTAATTCCGTAATTGAAGGTAATGGATCAATTGGTAAATTAGTAACTGATGCAACTAACATTAAACTTGGTGTTTCTAGTGTTGGAACAATTGTAGGTAATGCAGAAAATACATCATTAGGCGGATTGATTGATAAGGCTAAGGAATTAGAAGATATAACAAAAGAAGTTGAAGCAGCAGAAAAAGCTAATTCTACAAATAATGCAGCTTTAATTAAGAAAATTGAAGATAAGATTAATGCAAATGATCCTTATAGAAGTGAATATGAAACATTGTTGTTTAGGGTTGAACAGTTAGGAACAAATACTTCAGCAGCAGCAAATCTTAAAGAAGCTAGAAGCTATGTATCTGCATTAGAAAAGGTATCTAAGCTTGATCCTACTAATACAATAGCATTTAATATATTGCTTGAAAATGATGGCTCAGCTAAAGTTACGATTTCTGGAGAAGGTGACTCATATACTATTGATCAATTAAGAACAATAGCATTAGAAAAAGTTAAATCATTAACACCAGGCTTAATAGATAGAACAAATCTTGAGAATAGAATAAAAGCTGTTGATACAGTAATTACACAAGGCAAGAAATTAAATAGTATGATTAGTAATATAGAACAGTCAACTACTGGTGCTGCTGTTAATTTCGAAGCTGATGATTATAAAGTTATCGGAATAGATAATGTTACTAAGAGTTATGTTCCAATTTCAAATAAATATGTTTCATTGTTATCAAATAAAACAAAATTTAAAGATTTCAAGAGTGTTCCAGCATCATTATCCGATGATAATATTTCAGAATTAGTAAATATTCTTGAAACTGATAAATCATTAATAAAATCACAAGTAGTTCAAGCAGTAACTATTATTAAAACTAAACAGAAATTAGAAGAAGATATTGACAGCTTTAATGATTATATTATTAATAATGGATTAGATACAGGTGAAACAGTATCCTTAACTAAGCTTGAATCAATTAGAGACAAATATAATTCAATTAATGAAGCATTGAACAAATTACAGAAAGAAATTACTGATGGAAATATTGTTTCAGATGATTTAAAACTTAGAGATGAAAATGGTGGACTAATTGGAAATGGATATAATGAATTGGCTGCAGAAGGAAGTACTTGCAAAGATAAATTATCAAAATATACACTAAAATTTGTTGATAAGAGTATAAACTCTCTTTACATGAGTCCAGTAGTTAGTGAAGGAGTAATTACTACGAATATAGATTCGGCTAAAATTTCATCATCATTAACAAATAATGATCTTGTAGAAGTACGTAAGACCTTAAATACTATAAGAACTAACTATACGGATATAATAGATAGTGCTAAAATACAAGCATATATAACTGCATTAGAAAAGGCACAGACTCAATATGAAGAAGTACAAAAGGTATTGGATGCATTAGATGGTGGAATTAAGGCAAGTGGATCTACTGCTATTAGAACAGATAATGGGTATATTCTTACAGTGAAATTCCCAACAACTGGTTATAGTATAGATGCAGATAATTGTACAATTACAGCAGGAAGTAGTGCACCAAAATTTAATGTTAATGTAACAACAGGTAGTGGAGCCGAATTAGTAATGAAGACTACTCTTGAAGCTACTAATACGGCATATACTATATCAGCAACAAATCAAAATATAGATAATAAAGTAGGATCTCTTGTAATAACAGAAGAGTCAGGTAAAAAGAAAGGAACAATTATATTTACGGATCTTATTTATAATACTACATTTGAAGTGAAAGATAGCGCTGCATTATCAAAAACATATACATTTAAAGTTAATGTAACAGGTAAGATATCATCAGGTGAGTATGTTTATACAGTTACTGTAAGCAGAATTTAATATATTTAAAAACAAAAAATAATTAAGTAAGCTTTGCCTTAAGGCTATATTAGATATAATAAAAGTATTTAATTTAGTTTTAAGGCAGTTTTTTATTTTGTTATGTATGTTACTAAACTTATGTATGGTATTAAAGAATTTTTCAATGGGTGCATCTTATAGAATGATTTATATTTAATGATATTTCAAGAAATAAATGCATAATAATCCTAAAAAATTACAAATAAGATTGTTCGCGCTAGATTACAGAGGGATAACTAAATAGTATCGATTTACAACTATTTCGATTTGTGTATTACTATTGTTTATTTTTACATGGTGAAGTGTTTTAAAAATATAATAGAACTACTTTATTCTGCTTTAATCTAAAATATTTGAACTAGCATACTTTTCTTAGATGTGAAATGATTTAAGATGTGGAAAGACTTTATTTTAGTAGCATTGTTGCTTTTGCAAATAATGTACATTGAAAATTTATTATGATATAATATTTCAGTTAAATAGTATTTTTAGCACATATTTTATGTGAGAAGCAAAGATTAATAGTACTAGGTTATTACAGTTTTTATGTATTTGAAATATTTTAGATAGGGGAATTTATGCCAATGTGATATTTTTAATAAAGTGTTTAAGAGATTTGTGATATTTTTAATAAAATGTTTAAGATATTAAATAGATGATTAATATATACTATATAAGATTTTAGGAGGAAAAAACGTGGCTGATTATAAACAAGAAATTGAAAAAAGAAGAACCTTTGCGATTATATCCCACCCGGATGCTGGTAAGACTACACTTACAGAAAAGTTTTTATTATATGGAGGAGCTATAAGGCTTGCAGGTTCAGTTAAGGCGAGAAAGGCTTCTAAGCATGCAGTATCTGACTGGATGGAAATTGAAAAGCAAAGAGGGATTTCTGTTACTTCATCTGTTATGCAGTTTAATTATGGTGGACACTGCATAAACATATTAGATACTCCGGGTCACCAAGACTTCTCAGAAGATACATACAGAACTCTTATGGCAGCAGACTCTGCAGTTATGGTTGTAGATGCAGCAAAAGGTATAGAGGATCAAACAAGAAAGTTATTCCACGTTGCATCACTTAGAGAAATGCCTATCTTTACATTCATAAACAAGATGGATAGAGAAGCTAAGGATCCATTTGGTTTACTTGATGATATAGAAAATGAACTTGGAATAAAAACATATCCAATGAACTGGCCAATTGGTTCAGGTAAGGAATTTAAAGGTGTATATGAAAGAGATAACAACAGAATCATAGCATTTAATGGTGGAAACCATGGTCAAAATGAAGTTGAGGCCATTGAAGGAACACCAGATGATCCTAAATTCAGAGAAATTTTAGGTGAAGCACTTCATGATAAGTTAATGGAAGATATTGAACTTTTAGATATAGCAGGTGATGAACTTGATATTGAAGCTGTAAGAAAGGGAGAATTAACTCCAGTATTCTTTGGATCAGCTTTAACAAACTTTGGTGTTGAGCCATTCCTTGAACATTTCTTAGAAATGACAACATCACCACTTCCAAGAAATTCATCAGAAGGACTTATTGATCCATTTGATAAGAATTTTTCAGCATTTGTATTTAAGATACAAGCAAACATGAATAAGGCTCATAGAGATAGAATCGCATTCATGAGAATTTGTTCAGGTGAGTTTAATAAAGGTGAAGATGTTTATCATGTTCAAGGCGGTAAGAAAATAAAACTTGCTCAACCACAACAATTTATGGCTGAAAACAGAGAAATTGTTGAAGAAGCATATGCAGGAGATATAATTGGTGTATTTGATCCAGGTATATTCTCAATTGGAGATACTTTATGTAGCCCATCAAAGAAGTTCCAATTTGAAGGAATTCCAACATTCTCTCCAGAACACTTTGCTAAAGTAAGACCAGTTGATACTATGAAGAGAAAACAGTTCATTAAAGGTGTTACACAAATAGCACAAGAAGGTGCAATACAAGTATTTAAAGAAATCCATATTGGTATGGAAGAAATTATTGTTGGTGTTGTTGGTGTTCTTCAATTTGAAGTGTTAGAATACAGATTGAAAAATGAATACAATGTTGATGTTAAGATGGAAAGAAACTCTTATAGATATGTAAGATGGATTGAAAACAAAGATGTTGATATGGATTCATTGAATTTAACTTCAGATACAAGAAAAGTTAAAGATATTAAAGATAGAAATCTTCTTATATTCCAAAATGACTGGGGTATAAGCTGGGCTCTTGACCATAATGATGGATTAATTCTTTCTGATGTTGGTAAGAGTGAAGCATAAGCAATTTACAAGGAACCTCTTGGATATTCATAAAAGTATCCAAGAGGCCTTTTAATTTTTATTCATTATCAGAAACTTCATTTTTAGAGTCATTAATATCTTTACTTAATAAAGATATATTCTTATTTATAGCATTCAGAATACTATTACTTAATTCTTGAAATGAATCTTCAACTTTTTTATCAGATGAATCTGTTTTATCATTAATTTGATTAATCTTATCAGAAATATGCTTAGCAATATCAGAAAAGTCATCAATTGTATTATTTGTGTCTATAACAGCCTTTGATTTTGAAGTGCCAAATGTATCTTTTATTGTATCCATCATAGATATAATATTTCCAAAATCTAAGATAGGGGAATTGTGGTTAACCATATCAAATAATTTGCTAAGTTTATCATCAGAGCTTCTTACATCTTTTTTGGGAGTATCAGTTTTATTGTTCATATTTTTTATGATATTAGACAAGTCATTAATAAGATTACTAGATGATGAAAAGCTATTGTCTAATATATTAGCTGTATTATTAAGATTTTTAATTATATTAGTTAAATCTTGTAGTATATCATTAGATGATGAAAAGTTATTATCTAAAAGATCAATTTTGTTATTAACACTTTTAATAATGCTAGATAAATCTTGAATAATGTATTTAGAAGAAGAAAGGCTATTATTAATTATTTCTGTTTTATTATTTAGATTATCTACCATATCTGATAATTCATTAAGAATGTTATTATAATTTATAAATTTAGTATCAAATCTAGATAATTTCTCATCTATATTAGTAATATTATTGGTTAGTATATTATAGATATTATCTATTTTTTCTATTATCTCATTAAAGTTATTGTTATTAGGATGAAGATCATTAGAATTATTATCGTTGGAGTCGTAATCAAAATCAATATTAAGATGACTATCTGTGCTATATTCATTATCTTTAAAGTTTACATAATTTGATGTATCTATATTATCTTCACTATCTAAATTAATGTTATCAATTATATCATTTGTTATTTCATAATTATTACTTTTTTCATTGTAAGTATGTTCATCACTTAAAGCTTTAGCATCGTCATAAGAATTCTCATAATCTAATGTTGTATCTTTAGTATAAGTATTTTTATTATTTGATGTTGTGGCATTATCATAAGTATTCTCAGTACTTAATTTTGAGTAATCATCTTCAAATTTTTCTAAAACTAGATATGGAGGATTATTTGAATTACATGAGCTAAACTTAACAAAAGTACTTGTTGATGGTGTTATAGGAGAAATTAATAAATTATAGTTTATATCAAATTTAGATAAATTGTTTATAAGGTCTGTAACATCAAATTTAATGTATGAATTTATTTGAGAAACAGAAATTTCTATGGAGAGTTTATTAGATAGACTGTCTCCAGAATAGTTATTCCAATTAACCTTTTCTATATCTATATAGTCAAAATCACTAATAATATTCAATTTAGTAGATTTATTTGTAACAGTTTTAATATCTTCCAAAAACAAATATAGATAAGCATGATTAATATTATTGAATTCTAAATTAAGAGCAGGAAAAGCTAATAAAGAAATACTTGCATTTACTTTGGAATCTTGTCCTTTCAGTAAGCTAACAATTAAGCTTTTATCATTTGAATAGTTGGTATTTGAATGAGATTTGCTAACATAAGTTGAATTCTCACAATTAACCCGAACTGAATATGCCAAATCCGTTATCTCCTTAAACATAGTTCTATATAGCCATAATATGATATTGATAGTATTAGGTTCATGCATCAAAGTAAATTATTATACAATAGCATTTTTAAGTGAATTTTTTAACACGAAATTTAATATATCAGAATATTATAAAGTATGATTTCTGTCTAAATTTATTTACAAGTTATAGGAAAGTAATTAAATAATACTTTGTGATTAAAAAGAATAATATACAAGAAGATAAACTGGGGAGGATATGATATGAAAGTAAATGATAAAAGATATAAAGAAAGAATTAAAGATATATGTGAAGAATGTGATATGATGCTTGATGAATGTGACACTACATCATCTTGGAAATCTGATATGACATCATCTGAAGGATGTGATGTAACATCATTTGAGAAATGTGATATGACGTCATCTGAAAAATGTGATGTAACATCATCAGATGAGTGTGATACTACATCATCTAGAGAATGTCATATCACATCAGATGACTATGATATGACGTGTACAAGTCATTGCAGAAATAAAGAAAAACCACATATTTCAATAAAATGTAATTTACGAGTTGAATTAGATAATAAGAATAGAGCTATTTATTTATGTCCTAGAAGAGTTCAATATTTTACATTTAAAGTATTGAAATCATGTGGAGAAGTTTGGATTAATCACAAAGGAGATCGTCATTGTTCAGAAATGGTTGGAAGGCTTGGACGATATAAAATAGTTGGAAACGGAGTAGTTGTATATACTAAATGCAAATTAAATCCTAGGGATGTTGATATTTTACACTTTACAGTAATAGATAAGTGCACAGATAGTTGCGTTAATTTTGCAGCTGTATTTAGCTATAATCCATGTAATTGCTGTAAAGAATGTAATAAATAATATGTAAAAAATAAGTAACACTTTTATAAAGAAAACCATATTATACAATATAGGGAATATCTAAAATACAACTTAGGAGGAAAAGATATGGAAATAAATGAAAAAGATGTACTAGTAAAGGCAGAAGATGGAACTGAAGCTGAAGTGACAGAAACAACTGAGATAGCTGAAGGAGAAAAAGGTTATTACCATCCTTCAACAAAAATAAACTGTGCATTAGATGTTGAACTTGATCCAAAGAATGTAGCAATTTATGTATGTAAATCATCAACACAATGTTTTAAATTTAAAGCATTAAAATGTTGTGGAAGCGCAGATATTAAGATAGAGCCTGCTTATGGTGAGGGCTGGTACTACAATCCTTATAAAAATGAATGGAAAAAAGTAGTCCATGATTTTGGAACATTCATATTTGGAAATGGTGGATTATGCTTTAAACCAGATGAAGATTTAGAACCAGGAGATTCAAAAACATTAACATTTAAAGCAAAATCATGTGGTAATGAAGTTGAATTCGATGCAACATTTGTTTTTGATCCATGTAAATGTTGTTGTGCTGGGAAGTCTTGTAAGTCTTGTTGCCGTAAATAGATTATAGGAAGATAGGTTAATCAAATAGTATAATTATAAATGAGTTTATGAAGGCTAGTTTAATATAAAAAGTTGGGCGTATGAAGAACATTGAAAGATTTTTCTGCGCCTTTTTATTTTACATAAATATATAATTATAGATTACTTATAGATTACTATATTAAACCTCATAATAATTAATCAGAAGGCTATATTTCTATAACTCGTACGCATATTATATTAATTATCTAATTTATTTGCTTTTTGTGCCTATTTAAATTCTTTTAAAAATGAACTATAAGCAAATTATTGTTTAATAGTTAAAAGTTATATATTATAATATGAATATAAGAAATATATTTTAATTTGTAGAATATAGTAGAGGGGGAAGGTCTTATGGATATAATCAAAAAAAAGGGACATAAAGAAGAATTTAATATTTCAAAAGTAAGACAATCAATTTTAAATGCATCAAATGAAATTAATCAAACATTATCAGATTCAGATTTAAATGTTATTGAAAAAGAAGTCCTTAAGAAATTAACATTACTAAATAGAGAAATAACTTCATCTTATGAGGTATTTTCTATTGTGTTATATGCATTAAAAGAATTAGGCTTTAATAAAGTTGGAGATGCATATTTTAAGGGATCAATTGAATTTTAATAGTAAGTAGTAAACAGCTGTTTTAAGAAAAAATAAATCTTGAAACAGCTATTTTATTACTGCATAATATTAAAATTTTCTTAATAATGATAAAATAGTTTATATTTTTTAAAATTCTCTTTAATCATATATCATTTTTTGCTAAAATCTAATAAGAGAGGGGGAGAGCCATTTTGAAAATACAAAAAAAACTTATTACTTTTGTAGTTATGTTTACAATGTTACTAAGTATGGTTCCGACATTAAATGCAAAGGCAGCTAATATTAGTGATATTTCTATAATATCGGATACAGATGTAACTGAAAAACAAGCAGCTAAATGGGCTAAATCGAAGGGCGCAACTGATACTTTTATAGATTTAGCAGAATTATATTTTGAATATGCAGAAGATTGTGGTGGTGTAAATCCAGCAATAGCATATGTACAAGCTGCTAAGGAAACAGGTTATGGTAAATTTGGTGGAGTTATAGATGAGAGTTATCATAATCCATGTGGATTAAAGACATCATCTGGAGGCGGAGATTATGATGCAAGTGCTCATCAAAAATTTAATACATGGGATGAAGGCGTACAAGCTCACTTGGATCATTTAGCTCTATATGCTGGGGCAAAGGGATATCCTAAAAGTGATACATATGACCCTAGGCATTTTGCAACTATCAAAGGAAACGCAAAAACTGTTAATTCTCTAAGTGGAAACTGGGCACCTAGTAGTACGTATGGAGAAGAAGTAAACAAATTATATAGAGATTTACTTAAATATTCAGGCGTAAGCATAGGTGATGAAGAAATAGAAGATGATTTCGATGACGATAGTGACAATAGCAGTAATCAATCATCTAGTACCCCATATCCTGCTAAACCAGAAAGTATTCCAAGCGGATTGAATGCAACAGAAGTTATTCAATTAAAGAAAGTGGAAGAAACTCAAGATACATCACCTAATGAAGAGTCAACAATTGGATGGAAAAAAGAAAATGGTGTATGGTTTTATTATAAATCTGATGAAACCAAAGCAACTGGATGGCTTAAGGAAAATAATAACTGGTATATGATGAAAAATGATGGAGTAATGCTAACAGGATGGCTAAATGACTATGGAAAATGGTACTATTTTGATGAAGCAGGACCAATGGTAAAGGGATGGAAAAAGATAGATAATAAATGGTACTATTTTAAGCAATCTGGAGAAATGGCAACAGGAACATTATATGATGGAAATAACCTTTATTATTTTGATGGTTCTGGAGCAATGAGTGAAGGCTCAGGATGGAAAGAAATAGGTGGAAAATGGTATTACTTTGGAAATGGTGGAGCCTTAAAGACAGGCTGGCTTAAAGATAATAATATGTGGTATTATCTTCAAGGTGATGGAACCATGGTAACAGGATACAAAATTATAAATTCTAAGACATATGCATTTGATAATGGCGGTAAAATGCTAACTGGCTGGATAAGTGTAAATAATGTATGGTATTATTTAAATTCAGGCGGAGATATGGCAACAGGCTGGATTAATGTAGGAGGTAAAAAGTACTACCTATATGATACAGGAGCAATGTCTAAAGGATGGATTAATTTAAATGGATCATGGTATTACATGTCAAATAGTGGTGCGATGACAACAGGATGGGTTGAATCTAATGGGGATGAATATTATTTAGATACAACAACAGGAAAACTTGTTACTAATACAACAATTGATGGATTTAAATTGGGTTCAGATGGTAAGAAAGTTAAATCATCTAGTAATGATGGAAAGACAGATGCAACACCAGGAACAGGAAGTGATTCATCTTCTAATAATTCATCATCAAACAATAATAATAGTAACAGTGGTAATACTAACAATAATAATTCGACAATAATACATGATAAGCCAACTGCTGGCAAAAAAGTAATAGTAGTTGATGCGGGTCATAATTATGGCGGAGATGATGGAGCATATGCAACTCATAATGGTATTAACTATTCAGAAAGAGATTTAAATATGCAAACTGCATTAAAGTTACAGTCAGAACTTCAAAGCAGAGGATATACTGTTATTATGACAAGAGAAGAGAGTGATAGAAGTACTACAGCTGAACTTCAAAGCTTAATTAATAGGGTTAATATTGCAAACAATATTAATGCTGATTTATTTGTAAGTATACACCATAACACAGCTGGAGCAACAGCAAAAGGTGTTGAAGTTTATTATAGTTCATCTGCACAAGATGATACTTTTGGTGGTGGATACAGTGCTGAAAGACTTGCAAAGAGTAAAGACTTAGCAGCAGCGGTTTCAAGCAATATAGCAAGTGCGGTTGGAACACCGAACAGAGGAGCTAAAGATAGTGCATTTAAAGTAGTTAGAAATACTAAAATGCCATCAATATTAATTGAAACAGGATTTATATCTAATCCAGAAGAAGCTGCAAGATGTGCTGATTCAAATAGTCAAACAAAAGTAGCAAAAGCTATAGCAGATGCTATATCAGCTAGATATTAAAAATTAAAATTTAATATTTGTATAAGAGTTAATCAGATTAATATGCTCATCTTATAATGGACAGAAAAATAATACTGTTTATTATAAGATGGGCATATTTTTATATGAAGAAAATTGATTATTAAATATACAATATAAGTTAAAGCCATAAAAGGAATTTAGTAGTAATATAGTTAAAATCATTGCTAGATATGTATTTATATTAAAAAGTAATATATCTAAAAGTAACATATTTGAAAATAAAATATTAATAAAAATTATAATTAAATAATTATAATGAAGAAAAATGTATCATGTAAAATTATTATAGAATAAATAAATAGACTTAAGTATTGAAAATTTTAAAATCATAGGAAAACGTGTAATACAAGGTACCAAAATTTGATGTTATACTTGTATAGTATATATGTAGAAAAGTATCGAGATTTAGAGTTTATTACTTTAAACAGATATCTTAATCTAAATAATCATTGGGAAGTGGTAATTAACAAGAAGGATTGGAGGAAGCGATTTTGAAGACTAATAAGACTGTGACAGCACTTTTTCTCGCATTTGCTATGGTGCTAGCTTTAATTCCTATGAATAAAGTTGACGCTGCAACATTAACAGATATAAAAATAATTTCTGAAACTAATGTTACAGTAAAGCAAGCAGAAAAATGGGCGAAATCGAAGAATGCAAGTGAAGAATTCATTGAACTTGCTCAAATTTACTTTGACTATGCAGAAGAGCATGGCGGTGTAAATCCAGCAGTAGCATATGTACAATCAGCTAAAGAAACTGGATATGGAAATTTTGGAGGTGTATTAGATTCAACATACCATAATCCATGTGGATTGAAAACAAGTTCAGGTGGAGATGACTATAATCCAGATGCTCATCAAAGATTTGATACATGGGAGCAAGGTGTAAAGGCACATTTAGATCATTTAGCTCTTTATGCAGGGGCTAAGGGATATCCAAGAAGTGATACAGAAGATCCAAGGCATTTCGCTACAATAAAGGGAAAAGCAACTACAGTAAATTCATTAGGTGGAAACTGGGCTCCAAGTACTACATACGGAGAAGAAGTTAATAAATTATATCGTGATTTATTAAGCTACTCAGGGGCTACACTTACAGAAGATGAGGAAATTAAAGATAATTCATCAAATTCTGATAAAAATGATAATAGCTCAAATAATGGTTCAGAAACAACAAATAATCCACCAAATTTTAATGTTGTAATTCCAGAGGCAGTTCAAGCTACTGAACCAGTAGCAAAGCCGGTAAATGAACCATCAAATATTTCATCAACTATAGGATGGAAAAAAGAAAATGGAACATGGTATTACTATAGATCTAATGGAAGTAAAGCTACAGGATGGATAAAACCGGGAAATGATTGGTATTATCTTTATAGTAGTGGAGCTATGGCAAGTGGTTGGAGTAATATAGGTGGCACATGGTACTATCTAAAGCCAAGTGGTGAAATGCAAATAGGATGGCTTAAAGATGGATCAACATGGTATTACTTAGAAGGAAATGGAGCCATGTCTACAGGAATGAAACTTATTAATGGTAAGAAGTATTTCTTAGATACTAGTGGAGCAATGAGAACATCATGGTTTAAAATAAGCGGAAATTGGTATTATTTCTCGGGAAATGGAGATATGGTTACTGGATGGATAAGACCTGATGGTAATTGGTATTATATCCATGATAATGGAACAATGGCAACAGAATGGGTAAAAGTTAAAGATCAGTGGTATTATTTAAATTCAAATGGTGCAATGGCGACTGGATGGATTGTATATAATTCAGATTATTATTATTTAACAAGTTCTGGTGCTTTAGCTGTCAGCACAGTTATTGATGGATGGCAAATTGGATCAGATGGTAAACGAGGAGATAAAGTAAGTTCTGGTGGTCCATCTTCAAGTAAAGTAATAGTTGTTGATCCAGGTCATAACTTTGGTGGAGACGATGGAGCATATGCAACACATAATGGAATCACTTATGCTGAAAGAGACTTAAATATGGAAACATCTCTTAAATTGAAAACAAAGCTTGAAGAAAAAGGATATACTGTATTATTAACAAGAAATCCTTCAGATAGAGAAATATTAGGTGTAACTCAAAGTTTAACTAACAGAGTTAATTTAGCAAACAATTTTGGCGCAGATTTCTTTGTAAGTATACATCATAATTCAGCAGGAGCTGCTTCAGCAAATGGTGTTGAAGTATACTATAGTTCAAATGGTCAAGATGCAAGCTTTGGTGGAGCAACAAGTTCATCAAAAGTTTCTACAAGTAGAACATTAGCAACATCAATTGTAAATTCAATATCTAATCAAACAGGAGCATATAACAGAGGGGCTAAGGATAATAACTTCTTTGTATGTAGAAATACAAAAATGCCATCTGTTTTAGTAGAAGTAGGATTTTTGACTAATCCGACAGAAGCAGCAAATTGTGCAAATCCAATTTATCAAGATAAGGTTGCAACAGCAATAGCCAATGCAATAGCTTCAAATATATAAGTAAAAAGAGTATCATTAGAGATTTAAAAATCATAATGATACTCTTTTTTGGTTGATAGGTTTAAACTTAATTAAATAGATTTATAAATGGTTGCTATATTTATGGAGTTTAGCTTTGATAGATCTAATTTGTATTTAGTTAAGGATATTCAGTCATTAATCAATTTTTTAAATGTAGTTCTAATTATATATAATTATATCCATTTATCTAATAGTATAGTTTTAGTATAGTTTTTATTAGACGTAATAAGTTTAGTCCTAATATACTTGATCATATTATAATCAAATTGCATAGGAATATGTTTTAAATAAGTGTTGTTATGTTTAAAATATACATAATGTGGAAAGTATCAAAATGAGGTGATTATTTTGATACAAGAAGATGTTAATTTTGAAAAGCTAGAAGGACATTTTGGAAAACTATTAAAGTGTGATATTTATAAAAATAGATGTATTGATGAGTGTTTATATTGTAAGAGTAAAAATTATATAAAATTTGGTACATATAAAGGAATTCAAAGATATAGATGTAAAGAATGTGAAAAAACTTTTTCTAAAACTACAAAATCCATGTGGAGTTATTCTAAAAAGCAGCCAGAAGTTTGGGTGAAATTTGTAGAACTTATGTTGCAAAAAAAGTCTTTAAGGGCATGTGCAAAAATTTTAAAGATAAATATCAGAACTGCATTTATATGGAGACATAAAATTATGAGGGAGCTCACATCAGATGTTATGGCAGAACATTTAGAAGGAAAAGTATTTATAGCAAAGACTATTGAAAAAGAGAATTTTAAGGGATGTAGAAAAATTACTGTTTTAGAAAGAAAAAATATATGGATTGTAGCAGCAAGGGATAGAAGAGATTCAATGATAGCAATGCCAGTATGTATGCAATTTTGGAATGAAGATAATTTTAATAAGATAATCTATTCAAAAATAACAGAAGATTCATATATAGTACCGGATAATGATAGATATATGATGAATATTGCTAAAAATCATAATAAGGGAATAGTTTTAAATTCAAAGCTAGAAAAATCTGTAAGGAATTTTAGGCGTAATTTAAGAAATTGGATTGGAATATTCAGGGGAGTGGCAACTAAATATTTGGAAGGGTATTTATCATATTTTGTACTATTTAATTTATACAAAAAATTTAATAGTCTTGATTTTACATATAATTTATGCTTAAAAATATTATAATAATTTTATATAAATAATAATAATAACATTGAAAATTCATCGTAAAATGTAAATTTAAATCTATGATTTAACAACATTATTTTAAAACACATACATATACTTTTTATAATTGCTATATATTTATAAGTATTATATATTAAAAGTAATGAAATAAAATATACATGATACTCAAAAGAAAGCAATAATAATTTATTTTATTGTTTTAAGATTGTTTACAAATTACTTATTGATATAATATATTAAAAAGTATATAGTGAATTTGAACATAATAATTGAAATATATGAATATAGCTTAGATAAATTAGAAATGGGATTTGGAGGTATTTTTGAGATGAATTGGTTAAGAAAATTTATGTATGGAAGATATGGAGTAGATGAATTATCTATAGCTTTATTAATAATATCTTTAGTGTTAATGCTAATAGGAGGATTTTCTTCAAAATTATTTATATTAAGGTTAATATCAGATGTATTTATAGTTTTATATATGTTTAGAATATTTTCAAAAAATATATATAAGAGACAGCAGGAGTATTATAAATATTTAAATGTAAAAAATAAGATAGTTGCATTTGTTAAAGGAAAATCTAATAGAGCAAAAGAGTTAAAAACATATAAATATTTTAAATGTCCAAATTGTAAACAAAAATTACGTGTGCCAAGAGGAAATGGAAAGATAACAATAACTTGCTCTAAATGCAAGACGCAATTTAAGGGAAAGTGTTAAAGGACATATATAATTAGAGATTGATAGAGTCATTAATTAAAAGTATAAATTATTTTAAAATAGAAAAAAGACTGAAACATTATCAAAATATTGTTTCAGTCTTTTTTGAAATCTATAATTCATCTATAAAAATAACCATATTAAAGTTACTGCTGAAATTATTTGTAGTAGACCTACAAATAATCCATAAAGAGATACAGCTTTCCCTTGCTTAATTAAATCTTTAACATTTACCCTTAGTCCAATTGCTGCTAAAGCGAATATCTCAAGTTTATTACTTGCTGCCTTACAAAGCAAAGAAACATCATTTGAAATGAATCCCATAGAAAATAAAGCACATGTTATAAAGAATCCTATAACATACCAAGGAACATTTATTTTTCCTTTCTTTACATCCTGTACTTCTTCTTCAACTATCTCTTCATTGGTTTTGTGTTTTATATGACCAAATATCAGTACAACCACTACTAATAATATAACTCTTACTATTTTAAATATTGTAGAAAGATCTTTTACACTTTCATTTACCATGGCACCACTTGCCACAACTTGACCTACAGATTGTAATGTACCACCTATTAATGCTGATGTTGGCATCAATGAATGTTTATATAAGAATTGAGCAATTATAGGCAGTAAAAACATTAAGAATATTCCTGTTACATTAACTATAGTAATTGCAATTCCTTTTTCTTTATCATCTGCATCTATAACTGGTGCGGTTGCTGCTATAGCAGATGATCCACAAACTGCGTTGCCACTAGCCATCATAAATCTAAAATTTTGTCCAAATCCAAGCTTTTTTCCTATATATAAAGCCCCAACTATTGTTATAGTCATTTGAACAATTATAAATAATATTCCACCAGCTCCTAATTCCATTAAAGTGGAGATACTCAATGTTGCTCCTAATAGAACTATAGAATATGATAAAAGATCAGTTTCTGAAAATTTGTATCCTTTTTGGAAAATATCTTGACTTAAAAATAAATTTCCAACAAGCATACCTAAAAAGATTGATATAGTTGCTGCGCCTAATTTAGGAACAAATCTAGATAAAAAAATACTTAATAGTCCAATGCATACTGATACTAAAAGTCCAGGCAGTATTTCTTTTATATTCTTCATTATTTAATTCATCCTTCCTTTATAATTATAATGCATGAACTTATTATTCCTCTTTTTTCATTTATAAGTACAATAATGATATAATCATAAGTAAAATAAATATTAAAAATGATAATCTTATTAGATATTTCTCATATATCACTCCAAAGAATATTACAATTTCAAAAGCTGTTCAGGTTTTTATTGAAGAACTAAATAATTATTATAAAGAAACTTTTAAATAATTCGATTATAAACTTATAAAAGAAACAATTTTTATTTGGGAAAGTTTAGACTAAAACAGTTTGGGAGGGTGACAACAAATGAGCAAGAAAGGCAAGAGAATCTTATCACTATTTGTATTCTTTGCGACTATAATTTCATTTTTGCCTATTAATTTAGCAATTAATGAAGAAAAGGCAAATGCAGCAGTTCAATATAAAGATGTGACTGTTGTTGGGCAGACTACTCAAGGGAGAGAAGTACAGTCTATATCAAAAGGTGACAAAGAATTTGAATTAAAACAAGGTATGCCTTATGTATGGGTAGCAGTGGAAAAATCTAAATATAATGGTGTAAGTGACAGTGAATTATTAACTAAAATGAGTGCTGGAGAAACTGCAGTTACAGATCAACAATTAATACTTACAGCAATAAACGGTGTTGATGTATCTGGAGCATCTAGTTACGAGATGCTTAACTCAAAATTAAAGGACAAATTAGGATGTGAATTGCATGTAGATGGAGATGCTAGTGTTGTGGATGCAGCTAAAGCACGATTTGGATCGCATACTATGACTATTGGTGGAAAACAATACATAGGTATAAGTATTGCAGGTTTACCTTATGGTGTTAACTCAGTTTCATATAAAATCAAAGAAACAAGTGTAACTAAAGTAAAGTTAGAAGATGGAACTGAAAAATTAGAAGCACCAAAAACAGAAACTTATCCAAGTGGTAAAAGTGAAACAATTACTATTTATCATGCTACACAAATAATAAGTAGTACAATACAAGATATTGATATAATAAGTTGGATTGGAGAAAATGAGCAGGATTTTAATAATTCTGACCAAACAAATAATGTAAAGCCCTTCAAATATAATGATAAAGCTGAAAAAGTTGAAGGATATCCATTAAAATATATATTTAATATTCCTGACTCAACAAGAACATTAAAATATATAATTAATTTTAATGGAAATGTTAGTGGAAATGCCGAATTATTACTTAATGGAAATGAAATTACATCACAAACACAAGGTAATCAAGTCTCAGGATATTTAGAGAGTCAATTTGATAAAGCAATACTTATAATAAGATTTCAAAATAGTATAGGTGGAGATGGAAATAATTTGGTTAAATCTTATGCTATGGAAATTAACTACAACCAATTAAATGTGGATAATGATTATACATTAAGAGATGCAGGTTTAACTAAATATGAATATGCAGATGAAAAAGATGTCATAGCATATGTAGAAAAAGAATTTACACGAGATCCAAATGAAAGTGATTTAACTTATGTTGGTAACATTCATATTGATCCTAGAGCTAAAAAGATTTCTATAGATCCAAAACTTGGAGTGACTGAAGGAACAATAGCTTTTAAATATAAAGATGAAGATACAGTAATGAAGGATGGGAAACTGTTTGTAGACTTTAATGGATTGAATAAAGTAATTACAATAGAAGGATTTAAAGCTCAGAATGGTGCTATAACAGATTATAGCAAGGTTTTAGTAAGATATAGATTCAATGTTATAACTGATGGTAATGGTGATGAAAATCCAATTAAATTAGATTTTGGAGACTCAGCATATTTAACTCAACCTGGAAGAGAAACTAAAATAGATTTTAATGAAGATAGATATACTTATGATATGTATTCTAAGGATAGAGTCGACGTTACATTAACATCACCACAAACAACTAAGAATGAGTATATAAGAGTTTGGTTTGGCAAAACTACTTCAAGCTCTCAATTAGTAGAAGCTAAAGAATCAATAAAAAATAATGAAAATAGTACCCCTGGAAGCAAAAAAAGTAATTCATTATCTAATATAGATGTAGCTGATTATCAAAAAATGGTTGTACAGTCATACTATGATAAGATTGAATATGAAAAAGATGAAAATGGTAATGACACAACAGTAGTTAAAAGTATTACCCCATATAAATTAGGACATGAGTATGTATTTTATATTCAAAAGAATATAGATGACTCTGACAATAATGAGGAAATATCAAGCGATGCATCATTAAAAGATTTAGAAGTTGAAAGTGGAAAGTTAGTAGATTCAGATGGAAATAAAGGTTTTTCTAGTGATAAGTATGCATATACAGTAACTGTACCTAAGAAAAATGAATCAACAGAAATTACAGCAGTTGCTAATGCTAAAGTACAAGAAATAACAGCTACTATTAGTGAAACTGGTGATTCTTATGATATGGAAAGTGGAAAGGCTCTTAAAATACCATTAAATAGTTCTGGCAAGACAACAGTTAAAATAAAAGTTACAGCTACAGATAAGGTTTCAACTAAAACATATACTTTAGTAATAAATAATAATGACAAAGGTTCAGATTCTGGATTAAGTAACTTAATTGTTGATCCAGGTGAATATGATTTTGATCCAGATGAAAAGACTACTAAAGTACGTGTTGAGCTTAATGTATCTAAGGTAGAAATTACACCAATACCTTCTGATAGTAAATCGAAGGTATATATAGATGATGAAAAATTCAATGGTTCGCCAAAAGTAATAAGTTTAAAAGGACAACAAGAAACAGAGGTAGAAATAGAAGTTGTTTCAGAAGATGGAACTACAAGCAAGACATATACTGTAAAAATAGTAAGAAGAGATTCTGATGATGTTGTAGAAGATACTGATGATGATGATGATGATGTATTCTATGATGAATATAATGAATGCTGGGTAGATACATCTAAGTATGAAGAATGGGGAAAAGTAAAAGGCAAAGATGTTTATTTCGATAAAAGAGGTAGACAAGTGAAAAACTCATGGATTACAGTTGGAAAATATGGAGACTATAAATATTACTATTTAGATGCTAAAGGATATAAGCAATCTGGATGGATCACAGATTCTACTGGAAAGAGATATTACTTAGACCCAGTTACAGGAGAAAGAAAGAGTGGCTATATATTCCAAGATGGAAAGTGGTATTATCTTGATGAAAGTGGAACTATGCATACTGGATGGTTATATGATAAAAAAGACAATGGATGGCAATATTTCTTACCATCAGGGCAGATGGTAACTAACACTAGTATGTCTATTAATGGAAAAGTTTATAATTTTGGAATTGACGGAAAGATATTTTAACAATTATCAATGATCAATTCTCAATGAAGGAGTGCTGCCGCATTAAATAATTTGCGGCAGCCTTTTTCTATATACATTAAAAATTGGATTTTAACTATTAGAAGTAAAACTAATAAGTGAGAATTGGATATGATTAAAAAATCTTTCGGATTTTAATTTGATAATTGACCATTGATAAATGACAATTGCTAATTGAGCAGGACGCGTTGACAAATATAAGAAATAATAATATAATTATCATAGTTCAAATAATGAACGGATTAAATATGGGGGATTAATTTATGTTAGAGGATAGATTGGAAGTACTTAAAACTTTAAATGAAAATTTTAATATAAATCAAAGAGAACTATCAAAGAGAACTAATATGTCACTTGGTAAGGTAAATTCAATACTTAAAGAGTTCACAATTGATGGACTTATAGATAGAATAAATACTAATAAAGGAATATTATATAAAGTCACAGAAAATGGAATGAAGGTATTGGAAAAGAGTCTTGCTAATGCTAAGAATACAAGATTAAAACTACATGAAGAAGAAAAGAAAATTATAAAGCAAGCTGTAATATTAGCAGCTGGAAGAGTAGAATCATTTGGAAAACCAACTGGAATGCTTGGCATTGAAGATTTTAAATTAATAGATAGAACAATGAATATTCTAAAGGAAAATGGAATAACAAAAGTAGTTATTGTTACTGGATATGAAAGCAGTTATTATGAAAAATATTTCAAAAATAGTAAGAATGTAAAGCTTGTTAAGAGTGATAAATATAAGTGGACTGGTACAATGCATTCATTATCTTTAGCTAAAAAATACATAACAGATGACTTTTTACTTATTGAAAATGATTTAATTTTTGAAAGTCGTGCTATAAGAGAACTATGTGAAAGCAATGAGAGAGACTGTGTACTTATAACTAATGAAAGTGGATCAGGAGATGAAGCTTTTGTTGAAATAAGAGATAATCACTTATATAAGATGTCAAAGGATATTCATCAATTTAACCGAATAGATGGAGAAATGATAGGCCTTACTAAAATATCTTACAAACTATATAAGATGATGCTCGAAGAGTTTAAAGATAATGTCAATCCATATTTAAATTATGAGTATGTGTTATTGGATGTTGGCAGAAACTATAATATAGGATTTGTTAAAATAGATGACTTAGCTTGGGGGGATATAGATTCTCCAAAGGGATATGAAAAGATAAAAAATCATTTATATCCAACAATTCGTAGAAGAGAAGTTGCATATGAAATGAATAAAATAAAGAATATAGTATGCGAAGCATTAAAAGTTAATTCAGATGATATAACAGAAGTTACACCAGCTGGAGGTATGACTAATAAGAATTATAGAATATGCGTTAAGGGAACAAGATATATATTAAGAATTGCTGGTATAGGAACAGAAGAAATGATTAATAGAAATACGGAAATGTTCAATTCAGCAATTGCGTCAGAAAGAGGATACAACGTTGAGGTTCCATACTTTAATCTTGAAACAGGTGTTAAGATATCAAAATTTATAGAAAATGCAGAAACATTAACTCCAAGAAGTGTTAAAAAAGAAGAAAATTTAAAACAAGTAACTACTATACTTAGAAATCTTCATAAGGATAAACATTTTCATATGGATAATAACTTTAATATGTTTAGAGAAATTGAAAAGTATGAAGATATATTAAAGAAAGATAATGGAGATTTTTTTGAAGATTATGATGTAGTAAGAGAAAAGGTCATGGATCTTGAAAAAGAATTAGAAAGATGCAATAGAGTATTTGTACCATCTCATAATGATTTAGTTGCAGCCAATCTAGTTAAGGATGCAAATGGAAAAATATTTTTAATCGACTGGGAATATGGTGGAATAAATGATGATATGTGGGATCTAGCTGCATTATCTTTAGAAAATGATTTTTCAGAAGATGATATTGAATTAATGTTTAGGTTGTATTTTAATGGAAAAGATGCAGATGACGATTCAAGAAGAAGACTTATTATACATCAAATATGTCAAGATTTTTTATGGGCAGTATGGACATTAATAAAAGAAGCTGAAGGTGATGACTTTGGAACTTATGGAATGGATCGATACAATAGAGCAAAAGAATATTTAAAAAAATTATAAACAAAAATATTATACAAATAAGTTTAAATTTAATATAAATCTGATTTTATAAAACATAAAAATGGAAATTAAATAAATAAGCATTAGTATTGGAGAGATAGAATATGAGAGCAATTCTTATGGCAGCAGGAATGGGAACTAGACTTAGACCTCTAACAAATAATACGCCTAAATCATTAATTGAAGTAAACGGAATGTCATTACTTGAAAGACAAATTTTAAATTTAAGAGAAATAGGTGTTAATGAAATAATAGTTTTGACAGGATATCTTCACGAAAAATTTGATGATTTAGTTAAAAAGTACAATTTAATTAAAGTAGTAAATGATAAATATGATGTTTATAATAATATATATACTATGTATTTGGTAAGAGAATATTTAAGAGATGCATTTGTAATTGATGCAGATCAATATATAACAAGAAACTTCCTGCCAAAAGAAAAGCCTGCACATTCAACTTATTATTCTGCATGTAAAGAAAATATAGTTAACGAATGGATATTAAGATATGATGAAAATAATAGGGTGGTTAAAGTTGATATAGGCACAGAAGATGATGAACCAAGTTATATAATGTCTGGAGCATCTTATTGGACTGAAGAAGATGGAATTCTTATAGGCAAAGCAGTTGAAAGAGCAGTTGAAAAAGTAGGAGATATGACTATCTATTGGGATAACATTGCAGTAGATAATTTACCTAATATGGATGTAAGAATTGAAAAGATAAATCCTAACGATATATTTGAAATTGATTCATTAAAGGATTTAGAATATTTAAAAGAAAAGTTAAATATTTAGTTAAGATAAATTTATATAAAAATAGCGTTATGTGGAATTGTAGAAATTCTATATAACGTTATTTTTTATAATCATATGAATAAATAAGATTAAAGTTATAATTTATTACTTAATAACAAATTTCGCATTATACCTGCTTTCATCAGAAGGAACTTAAATTTATTTTTCTTAAAATAAATATTATTTTTAAGATTTTCTATGAAAAAACATTTATTAATATATAAATCCTTTGAATAGCTATAAGCTTTGTTAGCCATTAATGTAATTTTTAATAGATTTAGATCATAATCCATATGTTTATATTTCAATAACTCTACTTCCATTACATTTTTTAATCCCCATAGAAGTAAATCATACTTCATATCTTTAATATATTTGTGAAATGAAGCGTCATGTAGGTAATATAGTATAATTCCAATTTTATTATGGAAATTTTTATTGCACTTGTGTGGCATCCATTGATTAGATAAGATATCTAAAAGGAATTTCATCCTTTCATGTTTAGTATCGTTTTCAGAAGGAACAAATAAAACTAATGTAGAATTTTCTATTTGTGATGCAATGAAATGGAAATATTCTAAACAAGTGGGCATATTTAGCGACCAATCATATGGATTTGATGAATGATATTTATCAACGAGAATATCTTTAATAGATAATAAATCTTTAAAAAAAATAGAATTTAAATGAATTTCAGAAATGACATTATTAGAATACCTGTTTAATTCATCTATAAATAAACTGGCATAGTGATTTGCAGTACTTTTTTCATTACTCTCATAAACTACTAAAATTTTCATTAAAAATTCAACCCCTTAAAGAATAATAATGTTTAAAATCTAAAATATGTTTCTTTAATACAATGTTATACTTATCCCCTAAATTACTATCATATTTATAAAATAATAAAAATACTGGAGAATAGAATTTTAAAGCTAAAATATATGGATCTTCATTAATAAAGATGTCTTTATTGATCAAATATGCAAATAAATTTTTCTGATTCTCTAATACATCATCAATAAATAGTTTGTTGAATAGTTGTGATGCACTTTCATTTTTATATTGTTCGATAGTAAGGATTTTTCTTAACGTCACACAATAATAATCTTTTAATAGAAAATCAAAAACTTTCATGCTTTCTTGCAAGAAAATCTCATCTGTTATATCTTCTTCATTGTTTTTTAAAAGACTGTCTTTGGTTAAAAGTTTAAATGAACTTTTAATATATGCTGAATATTTAGAAACTGTGCTTTTAAAGATTTCTTCCTTACCGTCAAAATGATTATAAATAGAACTCCCTTTAATACCAACATTTTTAGCTATATCTCGAATGGAAACAGAATCATATCCATTAATTGCAAATAAATTCAAGGATTCTTCTATGATATTTTCTTTAGTATTCATTTGACCTCCTATATAAATTTCCAAACAAATATCCATATAAGTGTTTAAAAAAACAAGTATATACAATAAAAATACAATTTATATTTAAAACTAACAATTGTTAGTTTAATTATACCATAAATGTACAATTATGTACAAAGTATATTTGACATTTAATTTATTGATTTTTTCTATTATAAGATAATTTTTATTTATAAGAGTCGCTTCATGACATTAATAATCAAAGATAAGTGAAGTTTATATTGTTATATTTTTACATTTAAAATGATTACAAAAAAATTTAATATACAAATACTTGATTTAACATGTAGATTATAAGACTCAATACTAAAAACTATGCTTGACAATATGAAGCAAGAATTTTTTAGAATGTAATAAACATGCGTTGACATCTTAATTCTGTCAAGAGCACATTTTGTTGTTGAGCCTATTATAAAAAAATAATTATTTAGCTATGAAATTTTATTTGAATATACTATGATTTGACATTAAAACTGCTAAACTATACAATAGTAAAAGCAAAGTTAAATGGAGGCTAAGTTATGGCTAAATCAATTTCAAAAAATGCTATTTTTAAAGCAGCATTAAACATGTTTAATCTAATATTACCAATGCTAGTAATGAAGGTAGTTACAGTAGCTATTGGTGATGTAAATTATGGATATTTTAGTTATGCTGAATCATTAAATAACTACTTTTTAATATTTGCAGCATTTGGTCTTTATCAATATGGATTGAGAGAATTAAGCAAAATTCGTGAAGATAAAACAAAATTAAGTCAAACATTTACTAGTTTATTTGTGTTTAGTTTATTCACTAATTTTTTAGTAACTGCAATATATATGACATTTATATGGATCAACTATAGAAGTCAGCCGTATTACTTAACTTGTTTCATATTAAGTTTCAATATAGCAGTTAACGCATTTTATGTGGAATGGGTAAATGAAGCTTTAGAAAATTATCAATTTATAACTATTAAGACAATGATAATAAGAATAATTTATTCTGTACTTATTATTTTGGGGGTAAGAAGTGGTGAGGATTTTTACTTCTATTTATTAATAGTTGTAGGATTTAATTTTATAAATAATATAATAAGTTTTGTATATGTTAAAAGAATAGTTAAATTTGATTTTAGTAACCTAGAATTTAAAAAGCATATAAAACCAATGTTTTATTTAGTTATATTATCTAACACAGGTATACTTTATACTCAATTAGATAAATTAATGCTTAAAAATAGTGTGGGTGGCACAACATATGTAGGATATTATAATTTAGCGCAAAAAATAATGACTATGGTAAATACAGTAATGCTTACAATTATCCAAGTAACAATGCCAAGATTATCAAATTATTTAGGCAATAACAAAAAAGATGATTATCTAAATTTACTTAAGAAAGTTATAAAAATTTATTTTATATTGTTATTTCCATCAGCAATTGGATTGTTATGCGTATCAAAAGAAGCAATATATATATTTAGTGGACCGGAATATATGCCAGCAGCATCAGCTATGATAATTTTTTCTATATATATGATAAGCTTAGGTATAGAGCAGATAATTGCAAATCAAATGATTTATCTTCATGGAAAAGAAAAAACAGATGCTTATTTGGTTTTAACTGGTGGAGTAATAAACTTGGGATTCAATGTATTATTATCTGTAGTAGGCAAATTTACTATGGAAACAGCTATTATAACAACGCTTTTATCAAATACAATAGTTATATTCTTGGAGTATAGACTTGTTAAGAAAGTGATAAAGCTAGACGTAAAGCTATTTTCATTAGAAAATATGAAATATTTATATTATTCATTGTTATTTATACCTATATCATTTGTAGTTAAGATGTTTGTATCAAACATGTTGCTTTCATGTGCAATACAAGTAGTCTTATGTGGTTTATTATATTTGGCTATACTTGTTGTTACAAAAGATACAATATTTTTTGAATTGTTTGATAAAATATTGAGAAAATTGAAATTAAAAAAAATAAAGTAGTTAACATATAATTTATTAAAATAAAAAAGATAAGAATTAAAATGTATTTTTTTAGTTCTTATCTTTTTTTGTATAGATATATATATAATTTTTTAATGATTTTGAAAAAAGGATAAGTTTTATGTTGATTAGTATACGCTAGATGAAAAAGTTGCTTCCTTGTAAAAGTATAGAAATATTGTATAATTAATATGTAAATATTTTACAATTGGAGGAGAGAGAATGTTAGTTAGAAGTAAAAGATTTATAGTTATATGTGTGCTATTTTTAGGTATATTCTTATTTTTTCAGTATTCAAACAATAAATCGTATGCATTAGCTGTAAGTAAAAATGAATACAAGATAAATGATTTGAAAACTTTAACTGGGGAGGAAATCAAGCAGGAAGGCAATATATACAAAATAAATGTTTGTAATAATCAAAATAAAGTAGAAATTATTTTTAATATAGAAAATAATAATGACAATTCTAAGGAAAAACTTTTAAAGTATATGAATGACTTGGTTGCTATAGGAGAAGATAATGCTATTGCAGGAGAGATAGATTATAGTGATGATATGACAATGATAGTAAACTTAAATGAAGGTAATAATTTAATAAGGATTAAAAACAAAGAAGATAATAGTGAAATATTGAAACTAAGTATAAATTACACTAAAGTGAAAGTAATAGGAATTCCTGATAATATTAATGTAGGAGATAATTTTGATTTAAAATGCTCTATTAATAAAGAAATGTATAATGATACTAAGTGGTTATCTTATGGTATTGATACATTGATAGTAAGTGAGGATGGACATGTAACCATTGTAAACGGCGGAACAGGGAGAGTAATGGGCACCATATATAAGGACAATAAGATTGTAGGTAGTATTAATATAAGTATGTATGCTTTGGGCGAAGGAAAATTAGGATGGATAAAAAATGATGATAAATGGTACTATATTGATCCAGTAAAAAAGCACTTTAAAATAGGTTGGCTGGAAAGCAATAATAATTGGTATTACATGAATAAAGATGGCTCAATGAAAACAGGATGGTTAAATGATAATGAGCATACCTATTATTTTAATGAAAAAGGTGAAATGATAAAAGGTAAGGTCACTATAGATGGAAAAGAATATAACTTTAATAATAGAGGAGAACTTATATAGACATAATATAAATAGGGGACGTAGAAAGTTTAGATTGGAATAACCGAAATAAAGCTCTTATGTGTGGCTCGCTTGCTACAAAAATGACGCTAAGAATTCAAACATGCAGACATTGTACCCACAAATGTTTGCTCCAATGTAAAATTGGACAAACAATTGTGGAACAAGTCTACATGAAGAATTCTAAAGCGTCATTTCTGAATGCAAGACACCGCCAACATAAGAGCTTTATTTCTTTGTTTCATCTAAATTCATAGTAGTGGTATTATTGTTGCTATACATAAATACATTTTTAGATTAAGGAATAGTTATTTATAGATGTTAAAGATTTAAAAAGTTAATATTTTACATTTATAAAAAGATATAAATTTATAAATATCAGAATATAAATTCTTACGAATGTGCACTTATAAGGAAACCTATTCATCATTAGATGAATAGGGGCTATACTGCTAAGTTCGTACATCACCAAGCATTATATGCCAAAGAGCAGCTATGCTACAATTCGGAATTTTTCTTATATATTTAGGAATACATGGCTTTTCTAAGCAACCACATAAATTATAACAAAAATAAATTAGGTATCTATGATTTTAGAGAAAACAAAGAAATTCAATATATGAATAGGCGTAGTATTGTATTGGAAATTTCAGCTTTTAAATTCTTTGGCAGAGGCTGTTCAAAAATTGTTTGTCCAAACACTTGCTTTTGGGAGCAAACATTTTTGGGTGCAGCCTCTGCCATTAGAATTTTGGTACTCTATAAGTGTAGATACAAATCATAAATATATGATTTAACATCTGCACTTATTTTAATTTATAATAAAGGGAGTAATTTGGTATGACGACTTTAGAATTGGGTTTTAACATCCGTAGCTAAAACTGTCAGCCATCCCTTATTATAAAGATTCGATTAAGCAGGTTGAAACCGTACGGCTTTCGTGTAACTAACCAAAATGAATTGTAATAAGTGTGGGTGGATTAAAATTACAATAATTTTTTAGGAGGATTAACATGATTAGTGTTGGAATTGATGTTTCAAAAGGAAAAAGTACAGTATGTATATTGAAAGAATATGGTGAGGTTATTAGTGAACCACATGAAATAAATCATACTGAAGCTGATTTAAAAGCATTAGTTGAATCTATTTCTGAATTAAATGAAGAAACTAGAGTTGTTATGGAAGCGACCGGTCAATGTCGTCAACTTAAGAAAATATAGAAAATTTAATAAAAAACACTTGACAATAGGTAAAAAAATGCAGCCTCGCTATAGATATTAAATTTATAGCGAGGTTTGATTTTATGAAAAATATTAAATTACTATCACAAATTTTAAAACGAACAAATAAATTAATTGTTTCAGATGAATATAAGCAGTCATATAGTTTAGGAAATTCTTTTTCAAGGAAAAGAAAACTATCGTTTTCTAATGTAGTTTATTTAATTTGTTCTGTATTACGAAAGTCTATACCTTTAGAAATAGATAATTTTATTGAAAATCATACATGTTTAAACTTTCCTAATATATCAAAGCAAGCATTTTCTAAAGCAAGACAAAATATTTCACCTGAAGCCTTTAAAGAACTATGTAGATTATTTGTTGATTCTTTTTATAATTCAAAAAAGAAATTGAATAAATGGCATGGATTTAATATTCTTGCAGTTGATGGAACATCTATACAAGTTCCTGATACTATTGAATGTGGTAAATACTTTGGAGTAAGTAAAAATCAAAATAAAACTCAAACAGCAGTTGCGACGGCATCAGCCTTATATGATATATTAAATGATATTATAATTGATGCTTCAATAACTAAATTTAAAACTAGTGAAAGAGAATTAGCAAAACAACATCTAGATCAAATCAACAATGAAAAATTATCAAAAAACAGTATTGTAATATTTGATAGAGGATACCCTTCTTATGAGATGTTTGACTATTTAGATACTAAAAATATGCTTTTCTTAATGAGAGTACCATCATCATTTAAAACAGTACAAAATATTGATTCCAATGATTGTATTTTGGAATATAAAATAAAGAGAAAATACAGAAAATTGCGTGTTATAAAAATAGAGCTTTCAAACAACATTACAGAAATATTAGTCACTAATATTTTTGATGAAAACATTAAATATGATGAATTTAAAGAGTTGTATTTCCTTAGATGGGGAGTCGAAAGTAAATACAAAGAGTTAAAAAGTAGTATTCAGATAGAAGAATTTTCGGGAACAAAACCAATTTCTATAGAACAAGACTTTTTTGTTTCTATTTATTTATCAATGGTTGTAGCTCTTATAAAAGATGAGGCCGATGCTGCGATAGCAGATGAAATTAAAGATAAGAATTTAAAATCAATGTATCAAGCAAATCGAAATTTTATACTTGGGCAAGTTTTTAATAGAATTATTAATTTATTAGTTAATGCTAAATTAACAAGAAAAATTTTAGAAATAATATTAGAAAAATCTAAAAAAATTCGCTCACAAATACGTCCCAATCGTTCTCGTGAGCGAAAAAACAAACATCCAAGGAAAAAGCATCATCACAATAAAAAATCATGCATTTAAATTACAAATAATTGCATATTTCAAAATTCACTTTAACCAGTGGATTTATTTAGTGTACCATTTTTTAGAAGAAATTTAAATATATCATCTAAAAATAATCGTGATTTATATTTACAAATTACTTAAGTTGACGACATTGAGCGACCGGTGCATACCATTTGCCACTACTTACTTATCTTAAAAATCATGGTATATTTGTAGCCGTAATAAATCCATTAATTATGAAAAAATATTCTGCTATAGGATTAAGGAAAGGTAAAACTGATAAATTAGATTCTATCAAAATAGCTAATTATGGAATTGATAATTGGTTTAAATTAACTGACTATGAAGCAACAGATGAGGTGTATTCTGAATTAAAATTATTAGGTAGGCAATATTCTCATTATATAGCTATGAGAATAGAGAGCAAACTTGTACTAAGTAATCTATTAGATAGAACAATGCCAGGAATTAAAAATCTATTAAAAAATAGATCCGATAAGCCAGAGAAAGATAAATTAAATGATTTTGTTAAAGAATACTGGCATTACGATAATATTACCAAGAAAAATGAAAAGCAATTTATAAATAGTTATTTTAAATGGGCAAAAAATAAAGGATACCATCAAAGTGAAACAAAAGCAAAACAGATATATGCTTTAGCACAAGAAGGCATCCCTACACTATCTTCTAGTACCCCATCAACCAAAATGTTAGTATTAGAAGCTGTTCGAGTTCTTAGCGAAATAGATAGAACTCTATCTATGATATTATCACAAATGCAAGAATTAGCAAGTAGTTTAAAGGAATACAATGTTGTTAGAAATATGCCTGGAGTTGGAGATACATTGGCTCCACGCTTAATTGCTGAAATCGGTGATTTAAAACGCTTTTATAATAAAAAGGCTTTGATAGCTTATACGGGTATTGATTCACCTCCTTTTGAGTCGGGACAGTTTGTTGCAAACAAACGTCGTATTTCTAAAAGAGGTTCTGCATTATTACGAAAAACTGGATATGAAATTATGAAATGTATCAAAAGTGCCAAACCAAAGGATGATCCTATATTTTTATATATGTTAAAAAAAGAAGCAGAAGGAAAACCTAAAAAAGTTGCTAAAATTGCTGCATTAAATAAGTTTCTAAGAATATACTACGCTAGAGTAAAAGAAGTCTATAATACTTAAATTTAGATAGTATCTATATCTAAATTAAACAGAATTTCTGTTTAATTTATTTGTCATGCAAAAAATATATAAAAAACCTGCTAAAAAAAACTTGATTTTTCTTAGCAGGTTTTAGCTGAAATTTCCCTACAATCGAGCCTATCATATATTGAATTTCGGTTATTTTCCACTAAACTCTTATTCTACACAATATATTTATTGGAAGTAAAATATAGTGTATAATAATATTATTAATTTGTAATTGATTTAGCTATATTGTTAGAAGCGAGGAACATAAGTTATGAACAAAAATGAGAACTATAAATTAGGAGTATTTAGTGGGATGTGCTCAGCTATAATGTGGGGAACTGACACTGTTTTAATGGGAATAGTTGGAGCAATGACTATTTTTTCACCAGTAGAAGCTGCTTTTGTAGCTGCCTTTGTTACAGCATTTTTTCATGATGCATTTTCTGCTATTTGGACCTTTTTATTTCTTGCAGCCAAAAGACAATTAAGTGGTCTATTCAAAGCGCTGAAAACTAAAAGTGCATTATATGTAGCTATAGCTGCATTGATGGGTGGGCCAATTGGTATGACAGGATATCTTTTAGCCATCAATTTAATCGGACCATCGTATACTGCTATTATTTCATCTTTATATCCAGCAGTTGGAGCTATATTGTCATATTTTTTATTGAAGGAAAGGATAAATAAAAAAGCATGGATTGGTCTATTATGTGCAGTTATAGGGGTGATCTTACTTGGATATGAACCAGGAGAAAGTTCTATAAATATAGCTGGATTTTTATGTGCTTTTCTTTGTGTTTTTGGATGGGGAAGTGAATGTGTAATTTGTGCTTATGGCATGAAGGATGAAATTGTAACATCAGAATATGCACTTCAAATAAGACAGTTAACATCAGCTATTGTATATGGATTAATATTAGTTCCAATTGTAGGTGGAATAGGGATTAGTTTAGAAGTTCTAAAGGATAATGCTTTCTGGTGGATTGCAGCGACTGCATTTACAGGAACTGTTTCATACTTATGTTACTATAATGCAATATATAAAATAGGTCCAACAAGAGCCATGGGAATAAACATAACTTACGTTGTGTGGTCAATAATCTTTGATAAGTTATTTTTAACAAAGGGATTTGACCTGACTAAAGATATAAAAGTAATAGCATGTGCCTTATTAGTTATTGTAGGTGTTTACTTTGTGGCAAAGGAACCTAAATAGTAATATATTGTTCTAAAATTGTTATTAAATAATATAACAGAATAGTTATTGAGATGAGTACTGATAGAATTTTCTGTATAGTGCTCATTTTATTATATAAAATCTAATCAAGATATGGGCACTTATAGAATTTATATTGGTGGGTACTTAAATGGTGGATTTATGATAATAAATATGATTATGAAATATCAAAAATATTTTACAGAGCATAAAGGAAAACAAATTAAAAGGATTTATGACTATGGATATTAATGAATATTTAATCTGTTAGTATCCATTTTGTCTACATAAATTAATACTTAAATGGCGTATGATATGATTCTATAATTTTTAGTAATAAAAATATAGAAATGATAAATGATTAGTTTAATTTTGTTTTAAATATTGCAGATTTATGCAGAAAGATGGAAAATGACTATAGCTAAAGCAAGATAATATATAGATAAAGTAATGTGTATATGCTATTATATAATATATATTTTAAATTATTATTTGGTTTATCGGAGTTATATGTCGAAATCATATAAAGGGAGTAATAAGCATGAAAAGAATCGAAGTAATATTAGAAAAATTGAAGGAGATGACCGAATTAAATCAAAATGGTGTATCTGCAATAGAAGTTGCAGAAGCACTAAACCTTAATAGAGCCAATGTTAGTAATGATTTAAACAAGCTTGTTTCAGAAGAAAAAGCATCAAAGATAAAAGGAAAACCAACACTATTTAAGTATCTAATTAAAGAAAACGTTAACCCTAAGAAATCTATATTGGATAGATTTTCAGAGCTGAATCCAAGCCTCTATTCTGCTATAGAACAAGCGAAAGCTGCTATATTATATCCACCAAATGGAATGAATATGTTAATATTGGGTGAAACTGGGGTTGGTAAGTCAACTTTTGCTTCATTAATATATAAATATTCTATAGAATCAAAAGTAAAAAGTGAAAATAGCCCATTTATAACATTTAATTGTGCTGATTATGCAAATAACCCACAATTACTTTTGGGGCAAATATTCGGCGTTAAAAAAGGAGCTTATACTGGTGCAGAACACGATAAAGCAGGGCTCTTAGAAAAGGCTGATGGGGGAATTTTATTTTTGGATGAAGTTCATAGATTACCTGCTGAAGGTCAGGAAATGTTTTTTACATTTATAGATAAGGGAATATACAGAAGACTTGGTGAGACTGAAAGTGAAAGAAGTGCTAAAGTTCTTATAATAACTGCTACTACTGAAGATCCAAATGCAACGCTATTAAGGACGTTTACAAGAAGAATACCTATGGTGATAAGTATTCCACCTTTAAGAGATAGATCTATGGAAGAGAGATTCGATTTAATAAAAGGTTTTATGATTGATGAATCTGCAAGACTTAAAAAAAGCATTAAGCTTTCAGTAAATTCAATAAAAGCATTTTTATCATATGATTGTCCAGCTAATGTTGGTCAGCTTAAATCAGATGTTCAATTAGCTTGTGCAAAAGCATATGCAGATTTTTTGTCATCTAAAAATAGTGAAATAAGAATAAGCAGTTTGGATCTTCCACCATATATTAGAGAGGGATTATATAAAGAGGTAGAGCACAGACAATTATGGAATAAGCTTATAGACATAAATAAGAGATATTGTATATTTGATAAAGATGAAGATGGAATGTTCTTTGATGAAAATTCAAATGATGAAAATATATATGAAATAATAGATAGAAGAACAAGGGAACTTAAAAATAAAGGATTAAAAGGTATAAGTTTAGAAGATGAAATAGAGAAAGATATAGAAGATTATTTTACTAAATATGCAAATAAAGATAGTTATAAAATTGATATAACAAACATCAGAAATATGATTGAACCAGAAATTATGAAGGCCATTGAAGAAGTGATTTTATTTTATGAAGAAGAATTAAAAATAAAGCTAAATAAGAAAATATACTATGGATTGGCTGTTCATATAAACAACTCAATAGATAGAATTAGACGTCATAAAAAAATAATAAACCCACGATTAAATACAATAAGGCAAAGCTATGAAAAAGAATTTAACGCTGCTTTAGAATCACTAAAGATACTTGAAAGAAGTATTGATGTAAGTATGCCAATTGATGAAGCTGGATTTATGACAATGTTTTTAGTATATAATGATAGGACAGAAAAAATTGCTAGCAATAATATAATGGTAATAATAATTGCTCATGGAATAAGTACAGCAACATCAATGGCAGATGCAGTAAGCAGCTTACTTGGATGTAAAAATATTTTTGGAATAAATGCTCCTATAGAAGAAAAGCCAAAGAGCGTTTTAGAAAAAACTAAAGAATATATAAGAAAGAACTCAATTGAATCTGATATATTATTTCTAGTTGATATGGGCTCATTAACAACGTTTGGAAGAGAAATTGAAAAGGAATTTGACATAAGAACAAGAACTATACCGTTAGTTAGTACTCTTCATGCAATAGAGGCTGCAAGAAAATCTATGATGGGATATCCTTTAGATGAAGTATATAAAGAAACATTAGAAGTTAATAATTTATATGATAATAACATATTAGACTATGAACCAGATACTAAAGAAAAGAAACTAGCCATAATGACAGTATGTACAACTGGAGAGGGAGGAGCAAAAACTATTAAAGTAATGCTTGAAAAGAGTTTAAACTTTGATAGTAATTTAATTAAGATAATACCAATTAATTTTATAGGTAAAGAGAATATTTATGAAAGAATAAATAAATTAAAATTTAGCTATGAAATAATTTGTTTTGTTGGCCCTTTTGAATTGGATGTTGAATACCCTCAGTTTATGCTTGATGATATAATGAGTGGTAAATGTATCCCTGAAATACAAAAGCTTATTGATGTGGAGAAAACTCTTATAAAAATGGAAGAAACACTTGATTCAAAATTAAATCATGTTGATGGAAAAGGAATAATAAAAGATATAAAGAAGTTTAATAATACAATTAAAGAAGATCTTAATGTTTATTTGAACAATAATATATTTATAGGAATAACATTGCATATTGCATGTATGATAGATAGGATTATGGATAATCAGCCAGGAGATGAATTTGAGAATAAAGAAACGTATATAAAAGAAAATATGGAGTTATATAAAGCTGTTAAAAATGCATGTACTCCATTAAACACAAAATATTCAATAATTATTCCTGATGATGAGATATGCAGGATAATGACATTTTTAAAAGAGGGCTCTACAATAAAATAATACATTTTCATTTTTATGAAAGGAGAAAATCATGAGGACAATAACATTAATATGTGCAGGTGGATTCTCTAGCAGTATGTTATTAAGCGAGATGAAAAAAAGTGCTGATAAAAAAGGATTGGATATAAAGTTTAATGCAATTTCTGAATCAAAGTTTGAGCAATATAAAGATGAAACTGATATTTTATTACTTGCCCCTCAGATTAGATACCTAGAAGAACAAATATTAAGTAAATATAATATGGATAAGATTAAAATTATGATTATAGATAGTATTGATTATGGATTAATGAATGGAGAAAAGGTATTAACTGATGCTTTAAATTTATAATTGAAACACTTTTGTTTGAGATATCACATATATAAAACACATTTTTAATGTGTTTTATATATGTGTTTTTTTATATGAAACATATAAAATATAAAAACAATAGATAGAAAACTTAGAAATGGCGCAGATTTATAAAAAACTTAAAAAATTTTTTGCATTTTTAAAAATTGGCACGCAACTTGCTTTATATATTAGTGTAAGACACATCAAAAAAATAATTAGAAATTAAATATATATTTTAGGAAAGAGGTAATTAAAAATGAATGAATTAGAAATGGCAATTATGAACATAATCGTTAATGCAGGAGATTGTAAAAATCATTGCTATGCAGCACTTAATCTTGTAAATGAGGGAAAGTATGATGAAGCAGATGAAGAAATGAAATTAGCAGATGCAGCTATAGCAAAAGCTCATGATGGTCAAACATTCTTCTTACAAAAAGAAGCAGGCGGAGAAAAAATTGATTTCTCAGTATTATTTGTACACGCACAAGACCACTTAATGACAGCAATTTCAGAAAAATCATTAATAACTCAAATTATGGAATTGAGAAAAGTTGTTAATACATTAGTTAAATAATAAAATTTTTAATTTACTTATTAGCATAGATAATAAATTAGGAAACAAATAAAAGCAATAAGGATTTTAGGAGGAATAAATTATGGTAACAATTAGATTATTTTGCGCAGCAGGAATGTCAACAAGCTTATTAGTAAATAAAATGAAAGAAGCTGCTACTAAAAAGGGAATAGAAGCAGATATAGCAGCATTCCCGGAAGGACAAATGCATGAGCATTTAGAAGGAGTAAATGTAGCATTACTTGGACCACAAGTAGGATATAGATTAGGAGCAGCTAAAGAAATATGTGGACCTAAGGGAGTACCAGTAGATGTAATTCCAATGGTTGATTACGGAATGATGAATGGAGAAAAAGTATTAGATTTTGCTTTAAAATTAGCAGGAAAGTAGTACTATAAACCATGTTGCTAATGAGGAAGAAAGTTTTTATTTATAAATTTAAGAACATTACATAAAGATATAGATATAATCTTACCTTCTTCATTAATAACTAAGGAGTGTGTAACTTTAGAAAAAGATAAATCCAATGACTAACTAATATCTTATAAGGTATAAATTTAATTAATATATGAATTTATATATTTAGTTATCATTGATAAATTTATAAACTTTAAGTAAACGTATACTGAAAGTATGCGAAAGAAACAAAGGAGGAAGACACGTATGTCTATAAGTCAAAAGCTTAATGAAACAGTAATACCAGCTGTAATGAAATTTGTAAACTTAAAACCGGTGGTAGCATTAAAGGATGGTATATTGTTTATATTACCATTAACATTAATAGGATCAGTATTTTTATTACTAGCTCAAATACCATATCAACCATTTAATGATTGGATGGCAAGTATGCTGAGTTCAAACTGGACAGAGCCGTTAATGCAAGCATATGGTGCATCATTTAAAATTATTGCATTAGTTGCAACTATGGCAATTGCGTATGTGTATACTAAAAATGAGGGGCATGAACCTTTTTCAGCAGGAGTTATATCTTTAGTAGTATTTTTATTAACAACTAATTCTTATGTTACACTTGAATCAGGAGAAAAAGTGAGTGAAGTTATTCCTAAAGCCTGGACAGGTGGAGAAGGAATGGTTACAGCAATTATTATAGGTTTATTGGTAGGTATGATTTATTCATGGTTTTTAAGAAAGAATATCACAATTAAGATGCCAGCTGGAGTTCCACAAGGTGTTGCGAATTCTTTTGCAGCTTTAATTCCAGGAGCAGTTATTATTGTAGGTGCTACTATAATATATACAATATTTAAATATGGTTTAAATACAACTTTTATTGAATGGATTTATAAAATGATTCAAACACCACTTCAAGGATTATCAGATTCACTTGGTGGAGTAATTGTTATGTGTTTCTTAATACCATCATTATGGTGGTTTGGAGTTCATGGTTCAACAATTGTTGGTGGAGTAATGGATGGTATATTAATTACTAATGCTACATCTAACCAAGCAATCATTGATTCTGGATTACCTTTAACAATAGAAAATGGTGGACGTATAGTTACACAACAATTTAAGGATTGTGTAGTTAACTTATCAGGTGCAGGTGCAACAATTGGTCTTGTAATTTGTATGCTGTTCCTTGCTAAATCAGCACAATCTAAACAGTTAGGAAAACTTGCAATAGTTCCAGCATGCTTTAATATAAATGAACCGGTTATTTTTGGTACGCCAATAGTTATGAATCCATTTATGGCAATTCCGTTTATAGCAACACCAGTTGTTATAGGTGTATTACAATATTTAGCGATTTCAATGGGATTAATTCCATTATATACAGGAGTTGTAGTGCCTTGGACAACACCACCAATAATCAGTGGTTTCTTAACTGGTGGATGGAGAACAGCATTATTCCAAGTAGTTGTAATTGCAATTTCAACAGCTATCTACTTCCCATTCTTTAAGAAAGTAGATAACATGAACTATGAAAATGAAAAGTCAGCACAAAACTAAGCATTAGAATTAGATATATTAAATAATCCAAACATAAAAAATTATATAATATATAAATATCTTCATTAATATTAATGATGAAATATATAAGAGGCCTTATTCTTGGGGATAAGGTCTTTTTATTTGTTTTATTTCAAATATTAAAATATTCTTTTTGATTATAATTTTTATTTATTGGTTCTATGATAGATTGAAAAATCTTATGTTAAAAATATAAAACAAAACTAAAATTAACTTTAACATAACCATAATAATTTATTAACTTTACAAAGATAAAATTAATCCTGTAGATAAAAACTAAATCATTCAAAATTTAGAAATGAGGTAAAGATGATGAAAAAGAAATCATTAAAAGTAATATTGACTACATTAATAGTTGGAATGATGGGATTTAGCATGATTGCATGTGGAGGCAGCGATGGTGCTAATAAAGAAGGGGATAACAACAAACAAGCACAAGAACAACAAGAAACTCCAAAGGAAGAAAAGCTAAGTGGGGCAATAACAATAAGTGGTTCATCTGCATTGCTTCCTTTAATGGAAAAATCAATTGAAAAGTTTAATGAAAAATATCCAGATGTAGAAATAAGTGCACAAGCAGGAGGATCAGGTACAGGACTTTCTCAAGTATCAGAAGGAAGTGTAGATATAGGAAATTCTGATGTATTTGCAGAAGAAAAATTAGATGCAGATAAAGCTAAGGAATTAGTTGATCATCAAGTTGTAGGACAAGGGTTTGGAATAGTAGTAAGCAGTTCTCTTGGAATTGATAACTTAACTAAAGATCAAATTAAAGATATATTCTCAGGAAAAGTTACTAACTGGAAGGAAGTTGGCGGACCAGATAAAGAAATATTTATAGTTCATAGAAAATCAGGCTCTGGTACAAGAGCTACTTTTGAAAAAACAATTTTAGATGGTGATGCTTCTTTAGAAAATGATTCACTTGGAGTAATGCAGGATTCAAATGGTGCAGTTCTTGAAGCAATGAAAGCAAATGACGGTGCAATTAGTTATTTAGGACTAGCTTATATGAATAGTGATGAAGCTAAATCAGCATTAAAAGTAGTAAGTATAGATGGAGTAACTAGTGAAACTAAAAATATCTGTGATGGCTCATATCCATTCTGGTCATATGGACATATGTATACAAAAGGAGAAGCAACTACTCCAGCAAAAGAATTCATTGAATTTATTACAAGCAGTGATAATGTTGATAGTTTAGAAAGTTTAGGATTTATAAATGGATCAGAAATAAAAGCTAAATAGTAATTAGAAGTTTAGTATGAAATAAAGGTCTCAATTCTGCTCATTTTGCAGAATATGAGGCCTTTATTTTTGCTTAATCTAAAATTATATATACATAACTTTTTTATTCATACTCATGAAAATTAGTTTATATAGAGATAAAACAATTATTATATAGATTAAAACAGGATGTTTTTTTTTATAACAAATAACAACAATAAGGTAAGTGTTACTAAAAGGTAAAAATAGAAGTAATTATTTTTAAATTATGATAATGTAAAGGTATAACAAGGCTATGCATAGCTAATAAACTTAAAATTTAATTGTAAATCGTGAATTGTGAATTGAAGAAGGGGGACTTAAGCATGATAAAGGATAAAATTAAAATAGTTACTATAGGTGGAGGATCAAGTTACACTCCAGAATTAATTGAAGGATTTATAAAAAGAAAAGATGAATTGCCAATAAAAGAAATATATCTTGTAGATATAGAAGAAGGTAGAGAAAAATTAGAAATAGTAGGAGCAATGGCTCAAAGAATGGTTAAGGCAGCAGGTCTTGATTGGAAAGTAGTATTAACTCTAGACAGAAGAGATGCATTAAAAGGTGCTGATTTTGTTACTACTCAATTTAGAGTGGGTCTTTTAGATGCAAGAATAAAGGATGAAAGAATACCTTTAAGTCATGGAATAATTGGCCAGGAAACAAATGGGGCAGGAGGTATGTTTAAGGCATTCAGAACAATTCCAGTAATACTAGATATCATTGATGATATGAGAGAATTATGCCCAGATGCATGGCTTGTAAACTTTACTAATCCATCAGGAATGGTTACAGAAGCTGCCATTAAATACGGTGGATGGGAGAAGACTGTAGGTTTGTGCAATGTTCCAATAAACTGTATACATAGATGTGCAGAAGTTTTAAATAAGAATACAGAAGATTTAACATTTAAATTTGCGGGATTAAATCATTTCCATTGGCACAGAGTTTGGGATAAAGAAGGAAATGAAATAACTGAAGAATTAATAGGAAAATTGTATGATCCAGATCAAAAGCAAGAACAAGAAGATTCTGGTGTAGCCAATATAAAGGATATTAAATTTAACTATGAACAAGTTAAAGATTTAGGTATACTACCATGTCCATATCATAGATATTACTATATTACAGATGATATGTTAAAAGATGAACTTGAAGAATATAAGAAAGGTGAAACAAGAGCAGAGGTTGTTAAGAGAACTGAAGCTGAATTATTTGAATTATATAAGGATCCTAGTTTAGATTATAAACCAGAACAGCTAACCAAAAGAGGTGGAACACATTATAGTGATGCAGCTTGTGAGCTTATAGCTTCAATATTAAATGATAAGAAGACAAACATGGTAGTAAGTACAAAGAATAATGGTGCTATTCATGATTTACCATATGAATCAATTGTCGAAGTTTCAAGTATAATTACTTCAAGCGGTCCACAACCAATTAACTGGGGAAATTTTGATTCAGCACCAAGAGGAATGGTTCAAGTGATGAAAGCTATGGAAGAATTAACTATATCTGCAGCCGTTACAGGAAACTATGAAAGAGCACTTCAAGCATTCACAATTAATCCATTAGTACCAAGTGGTGAAATAGCAAAAGAATTATTAGATGAAATGCTAGTTGCACATAAAAAACACTTACCACAATTTGCAGATAAAATAGCAGAAATTGAAAATAAATAATTTAGAATAGACAATATGTATTTATCATATAAATACTTTTTTATAAGTAAGTCCTATAATATAAAATTTATATAAAAAGCATAGGTAGCCACTTTTTATGATATTATTTCATAAGATAGCTACCTATTCTTTTTTTATAAAAAATGAAACACATATATGCTGTGTTTCGTTTTTTTTATTTAAAATAAAACACATTGAATAGAATAAATAATGAAGTTCAATAGATGTAAGCCTAGAAATATAGGGGATAAAGAAAAAATAATGATTTTATAGAAAGTTGGCACGAATATTGCTATATAATATAGTATAAGATAAAACAAAACAATTTAAAATTCAAATTTAAACGTTTTAATAAATGTAAAAGATAATTTATATTATAGGAGATGATTTTTATGGTAACAATTAGATTATTTTGTGCAGCAGGAATGTCAACAAGTTTGTTAGTAAATAAGATGAAGGATGCAGCTAGCAAAAGAGGACTTGAAGCAGATATAGTGGCATTCCCAGAAAGCCAAATGCATGCAAATTTAGATGGCGTAGATGTAGCATTACTTGGACCACAAGTTGGGTACAGATTGGCATCAGCTAAAGAAATATGTGGACCTAAGGGAGTTCCGGTAGATGTTATTCCAATGGTTGACTATGGAATGATGAATGGTGAAAAAGTTTTAGACTTCGCTTTAAAATTAGCAGGCAAATAATAAGTAAATTATTATTGATACTTTACTATTATTATAAAATTCAAGTAAAAAGGGAATTATATTTTAAAAATATAATTCCTCTTTTACTTTATATATGCAAAGTGATAAAACGTAGTGTTTTATCATAAAACAAATAACATAAATCTGTAAGATGTCACTAAACAAGGTATATGGCACAATTCTTATTTATTAGATGGTATAATCAAATCAACTAAATAAGTATATTAATTAAGAATGGAGTTGTTTTTATGTTTCATAAAAAATTAAAAGAATTTCCTAAAAACTTTTTATGGGGAGCATCAACATCAGCTTATCAGGTTGAAGGTGCATCTTTAGAATATGGTAAGGGACCTTCGGTTCAAGATATTAAAGAAATACCAGAAGGAACGCCAGATTTTAAGGTTTCAAGTGACCACTATCATCATTATAAAGAAGACGTTGCATTATTTGCAGAAATGGGATTTAAAGCTTATAGATTTTCAATTTCATGGTCAAGACTTATTCCGAATGGAGTTGGAGAAATAAATTCACAAGGAATAGAATTCTATAGCAATTTAATAGATGAATGTTTAAAATACAATATACAGCCAATAGTTACAATGTATCATTTTGATTTACCAGCAGCACTTCAAACAAAAGGTGGATGGTCAAATAGAGAAACTATTGATGCATTTGTGAATTTTGCAAAAGTTATGTTCGAGAACTATGGTGACAGAGTTAAGTATTGGTTAACTATAAATGAACAAAATATGATGACTCTTGTTGGTGATGTTATTGGAACACTTGATGGAATTGAAACGGATAATGTTCAAAAGGAATTATACAAGCAAAACCATCATATGCTAATAGCTCAAGCAAAAGCTATGAAGCTATGTCATGAGATGTGTCCAAATGGTAAAATAGGACCTGCACCAAATATAAGTACTGTATATCCAGCAAGTTCAAAACCAGAAGACATACTTGCAGCAAGCAATTGTTCAGCAATAAGAAACTGGCTATATTTAGATATGGCTGTACATGGAAGATATAATGCAACAGCTTGGAGCTATATGGTTGAAAAAGGTATAGAGCCTACTATAGAAGAAGGTGATATGGAAGCTTTAAGAAGTGGTAAACCAGATTTTATAGCATTTAACTATTATAATACATCTACAGTAGAAGAATTCAAAGGTGAGATAACCAATGAAAGATCTGGCGGAGATCAACAAAGTGGACATGGTGAAAGTGGAATATTTAAAGGCGTTTCCAATCCAAACTTACAAAAGACTGAATTTGGTTGGGAAATAGATCCTGTAGGATTTAGAAATACATTAAGAGAAGTTTATGAAAGATATGCACTTCCAATAATTATAACTGAAAATGGTTTAGGCGCTTATGATAAACTTGAAGAAAATGATACTATAAATGATGATTACAGAATTGAATACTTAAGAAAGCACATTGAACAGGCACAATTAGCTATATCTGATGGAGTCGATTTAATTGGATACTGCCCTTGGTCAGCTATTGATTTAATAAGTACTCATGAAGGATTCAAAAAAAGATATGGATTTATATATGTTAACAGGGATGAATTTGATCTTAAGGATTTAAGAAGAATAAGAAAGAAGAGTTTCTTCTGGTATAAGAATGTAATCTCAACAAATGGAAAAGAGTTATAATAAATAACATTTAAAAGGATTGTGGACCTGGCTAAAGCAGAAATTATATTTCTATTTTTAGCAAGATCCATAATCCTTTTTTAAAATTATTTAATTAGTTTAACCTATTTTTTTAAGATTAATTCTGAATATTAATTGTATTTTTTAAGAATTAATCTTATATTTAAGGCTGTATTAATAGTATTAGTTATATAGAAGTTTTAATTAGCATTGTTAAAATACCAGATGGAAATAAAAGAATTTAATGTGAATTATCAATTAGAATATATTTTTTAGAAATAAAATATACAATTATTATAAAAAAATAGGGGAAAATTATTGAAAAAAGTAAAAATGCATAGTAATCTTATATTATAAAATAAATAAATGTTAATATATAGAAAAAAGTATGCTGAATTGGATAATATTTAAAATCATACTAAAAAAGAAAGGGGAAAATATAAAACTTATGAAAAGAAGCTTTTTAAAAAAAATTATTGCAATGTCTATAATGGTTAGTACAGTTTTAATGCCAATTAGTGCAAATGCAGAATGGAAACAAGATTCTAATGGCTGGTGGAATACAGAAGGTGGTTCATGGTCTGTAGGTTGGAGAAATATAAATAATAACTGGTATTATTTTAATCCAAGTACAGGATATATGCAGACTGGATGGATTAATGACAATGGAACTTGGTATTTTGCAAGTCAAGATGGTGCTATGAAAACTGGATGGATTAATGATAATGGAACTTGGTATTTTACAAATCAAGATGGTACTATGCAGACTGGTACAGTAGAAGTAGATGGAAATATATATTGTTTGGCAAATAATGGTGCTATGTTAAAAGGAAATGTAATGATAGATGGCAAGGTATATACTTTTGATGAGAGTGGAAAGAACATAAGTAATGAAGAACCGAAAGTAAGCAAAGTATTTACTAAAGACGAATCTGGTTCAATTAAAGAAAGTACAAATAATGTGAATGGAGATACATCTAATAGTACAAGCAACACAGATAATACTTCATCAAGTACTTCAAACTCATCAAGCAGTTCAAGTTCATCAAGTAGTTCAAGCTCAAGTAAGCCCAAAACTACAAAAATTGATAAGATCGAAACTGTAACAAATGGAGTTATAAAAGTTTACTTAAATAATGCAACATCTAAAACTCTAGATAAAGAAGCATTTGCTATATCATGCCCAGGCTTTAATGATATGACAATTTTTAGTGTTGAAACTCCAACAGGAAAAGATAAGAATAAAGTGTATACTTTAAAAACTGCTTATTATGATGACAAAATATATACATTACATATTACATTACCATCAGGAAAGACTATAGATAAAGATTTTGAAAGTAAATATGATTGTCCATTAATAACAAATCAAAAGGTTAGAAGATTAAGTGATGATGTAGCAGATTTAAGTTATATTTCTGATGCAGAAGGAATATTCTATTATGTTTTAACTGAAGACAAGCCAAGCAGAAGCTTCTTTTCATCAAATGCTAATTTGACTGTTAATGATATATTAGATTTAGGATCACAATCAAAAATGAAGGTTGGAAGCAATAAAGTTGATATATCAAATTTAGAAAAAGGTCGCTCATATACAATACAATATGTAGCTCAAGATGTAGAGGGAAAAGTTACACCGATAAAAACTGAAACTATAAGTTCAGAAGTAATTTCTGACTCTCAAAGTTCTGAAATTCAAATAGAGGATATAAAGCCTAATAAAGAAATAATTCCAGGTGATGTTTTTGCCTCAAAATATTGGTTTACATTTGAACTTAATAAAGCTACAGATAAGCCGCTTAACATAGAGAATTTTGTAGTTACATGTCCAAAAGGAACTTTGACATTAGGGAATGTTGAAACAAAAGATAACAAAGCTTATAATGTATACATGAAATCAGGACACATTCCTTTTGATAAGACTTCATTTACAGGAAGAATAACTTTTGAGGATGGTACTACTGCAGAAAAAGACTTTTATGTAGATTTATCTGCGCCTACTACTCTAAGAAAATCTATTTCTAGAACAACAGAGGATGCTGTACAATTAGAACTTAGATTTGATGAAGGTGGTACAATATATTACTCTATATTAGATCATGTTTCAGAAGATACAAGTGTAAAAGATCCGAGTGATATTTATGAAAATGGAACTAAGGAAGATATTAGTTATGGTACAAATATAATTAATATAGAAGATAAAGATATTGCAGATGGAAAATATATTGCTTGGGCAACAGAAGATGAATATAAAAATAGATCATTATACTTTGAATATATAAAAATTCCAGAGTATAAAGAAGAAGAAAATAAACCAGAAGAAGAAAAACTGAAAATAATAGATGCAGAAGCAAATATAGATGACGAGGGATACCCATATGTTCAATTTAGATTAAATAAAGTTGTAAATATTTTTTCTGATATAACAAGTAAAGAAATAACAAATCTTAGTGGAAAGGCAACATTTGATTTTGTAGATCCTATTAATGGGGCTATGGATAGCGATATTATTAGAATGACGATTATGAATGGAGTAAAAATTAATAAAGGTAAGCACCAAATAATATTAACAGTTAATGGTGAAAGAATAGTATATGAATTTGAAACAACTGAAGAAATAGGTTAATAAATATTTGTATTTATTAACTAAATTATAAAAGACTACTAATTTTGAATTAGTGGTCTTTTATAATTTAAGTACTGAATTTCCTGAAAATTATATATATGTTGCAATTACTTTTATACATTTTGTATGCTGGTATTTACTTAGCCTGTAAACATATTAAATGAAATTTTATTATTGAAACATATATATTAAAAATAAATAAGTATTGAAATTAAGTGTTTTAAATATACTTATATCTAAAAAGTATACTTACAATTTATAATAGATATTATTTTGGTAATCAATACTAAAACAATACGTTATAGAAAAAAACAAATGACTACTTCTAATTATACGTTACTAAAACTTGAATTGATGAGAAAAAGGAAGTCCATTATGTTATAGTAAAGTTAGGTAATTAATAGTGCAATTTGAAGTTATGGGGGGATTAAAATGAAAGATGTAAAATCTTTTATTAAAAGTGTAATAGGCCTTTCAACTGCAGCAATTGTGATAAATGGTGGATGGAGAATATTTGTAAACATATTTGGAGCCAAGGGTGGCTGGATTTCAGCTTTGACTCTCACAGGAAGTATGTGGTATATAAATCACTATTTAGGGTTAACAAAAAATAAGGAAAATGCAGTATTTATTGATATGGGAGTTGTTGTAGGACTGTCTCTAATAACTAGAGATATTATACTTAATGGAATCAGTAGTCTTAAAAGCTCATTTCCTACATTAATTTGTGTATCTATTGGTGGAATAATAGCTGGAATAGTTGGTGGATGCATACAAAAAAATAAAAAGACAGGTGAATCTTAAATGACTTATGGGGAAGTATTATCAACTATATTTGGAAGTGCAATATTTGGAATATTAGTAATATTATTTTGGAGAAAATTTGTAGATAAATTAGGATCACCTGGAGGATTTATAGCTGCTTTAATCATACCAGGAACTATGTGGGTATTAAATCATGGCATAGAGAATTCATTAATAAAGCAAAGTGGAAGTGTCTGGATTGATATGGCGATATCAGTTGGAATTGCTATGCTTATATCATCTAAGATACAAGGGGGAAAAATAAAAGAAGCCCAAGGTACATTAATTGCAGTAATAGTAGCTACAGTGTTAAGTGGATACGTTTTAACAGTAATAAATTAATAATTTGGATGCATCATAGTATGATAGGAAGAATTGCAGCAACATTAACGACATTAGGATTTTTACCACAAGTAATTCAGGTGGTAAAAACTAAAGATACAGAAGCAATATCACTTGGTATGTATTTTATGACTACTATAGGAATATTTCTTTGGGCTGTTTATGGAATGATTAATAAAGATATACCAGTACTCATGGCTAATTCTATATCATTTATATCAGCGAGTATAATACTATATCATAAAATTAGATACAATAAAAAATATAGTTAATTAATAAAACTTAATTTATAGATAAATCACAGCTAGAAAAGGAGAATTAATTATGGCATTTAGTAAAGATTTTTTATGGGGTGGAGCTGTAGCAGCACACCAACTAGAAGGTGGATGGAATGAAGGCGGAAAAGGTCCTAGTACAGCAGATGTTATGACTGCAGGTGCACATGGAGTTCCAAGAAAAATAACAGATGGAGTTATTGAAGGATTGAATTATCCAAATCATGAAGCAATAGATTTTTATCATAGATATAAAGAGGACATAGCATTATTTGCAGAAATGGGATTCAAATGCTTTAGAACATCAATAGCGTGGTCAAGAATATTCCCAAATGGAGATGAACTTGAACCAAATGAAGAAGGATTAAAATTCTATGATGACATGTTTGATGAGATGCTTAAATATGGCATTGAACCAGTAATAACATTATCACACTTTGAAATTCCATATGGAATATACAAAAACTATGGCAGCTGGAGAAACAGAAAAGTTATAGATATGTTTGTAAGATATGCTACAACTGTTATGGAAAGATACAAGGATAAAGTTAAGTATTGGATGACTTTTAATGAAATAAATAATCAAAAACAAACAGGAGTAGATATATTCGCTTGGACTTGTTCAGCAGTTCAATTTGAAGAAGAAGATAATAGAGAAGAAGTAATGTATCAAGCAGCCCATCATGAATTAGTTGCAAGTGCATTAGTTGTTAAGAAAGGTCATGAAATAAATCCTAATTTTAAGATTGGATGTATGGTTTCATTTGTTCCAATATATCCATACTCATGTAATCCAGATGATATGATGCTTTCAGTAGAATCAATGCGTGATAGATATTTCTTCAGTGATGTTCATGCAAGAGGACATTATGGTTCATATGCTATTAAGGAATGGGAAAGAAAGGGCTATAACATAAAAATGGAACCAGAAGATGCTAAGATTTTAGCAGAAGGAACTGTTGATTATATTGGATTTAGTTACTATATGTCAAATGCAGTTAAATCTGATGCTGAGAATACTGAAGATTTATTATCTGGACATTCTGCAAGCGTTAAGAATCCTTATGTTAAGGCAAGTGATTGGGGATGGCAAATTGATCCAGTGGGATTAAGATATTCATTAAACACATTATATGAAAGATATGAACTTCCACTTTTTATTGTTGAAAATGGATTTGGAGCAATAGATGTTAAAGAAGAAGATGGAACATGTAACGACGATTACAGAATTGATTATTTAGCAGCTCATATTAGAGAAATGAAAAAGGCAATTGAACTTGATGGTGTTGATTTAATGGGATATACTCCATGGGGATGCATAGATTTAGTATCATTCACTACTGGAGAAATGAAGAAACGTTATGGATTTATCTATGTTGATAAAGATAATGATGGTAATGGAACTTTAAATAGAAGCAAGAAAAAATCATTTGATTGGTATAAGAAAGTTATAGTTACAAATGGTGAAGAACTTTAATAGATAACAGCAAAATAAATTAATATTTTATAATAAATCATGTTTATATCTTAGATGAAACAATATATGTACTTAAACAAGTATTTATAAAAAATTAGCCTATAGATTAGATTTTAATTATCTAGTCTATAGACTTTTTTACTTTGGAGTGTTTCTATGTACTGGTAAGCAATATGTTTATTTTATTAAAAATAAAATGCTAGATACATCAGAAAAATTATAATAATGAAACCAAAATTTGTAAAAGTAACAGATTGTATTTTCTTATATATTTTTTATATGATAATTGAGTTTATCGGCAATGTAGATAGATTTACGTAAACGAATCCATCTGAATTCTATCGATAAGTTAACATTGCTTTAGTATCGGTTATGAAGTACTTTAGCAATATTTTCAATTATATACATTACAGGAACTTGTGTAGTTATATCTGCTATTCCGACTTTTTCTTGATGTATGTAATATGAAATATTTAAATCAGATATTTTGGAAATTGTACAATTTTCGCTGTTAGTTATGCTGACAATTGAACAATTTTCTCTTTTAAAATTATTAATTAAATTTATAACAGATTGAGTTTCTCCTGATACTGATAAAACTATAATGACACAATTTTCATATGTCTTATAATTTGTTGGAAAATATGGATCATCAATATAAGTGGCAAATTTACCAATAGCTGAAAAATATCTAGCAGCATATTTGCAAATTATACCTGATGTTCCAGAACCTAAAAATACAAGATTGCTTGATGAATTTATTAATTCACATATAGTTTCAATTTTTTCATCAAGCTCTTCAGTATTTAGTTTTTTGAAGTAATCAATAATTATTGATTTATCGCCATTAACTTTCTTATTATCATTATTTTCAATGTATAGTTTTAATTTTACTTTAAATTCAGAGTAACCGTTACAATTAAGCTTTTTACAAAATCTTAATATAGTTGTTGTTGAAACATGAGCTTCATCAGCCAATTCTCTAATTCTCATATAGACTACTTTTTCTATGTTTTTCATTATATATCTGTATAGCATTAGCTCTAGGTCATTCAAGTTTTTTATTATTTCATTACTAAACATAATAATCAACCTTTCTCATTATAATGATCAATTACGTTAATTATATCATTAACATAAGTTGATGTCTTTATTTAGAAGAGAAATGTTGTATTAAATAACATATATCATTGTCAGTGAATTCAATGTTATACTTATTTCTTATGAATATGATACTTTCTTTTATTATATTATAAAGAGAAAAGTTTTCTTTTATATAATTTTCCTTATTAGGATATACCACAGTTTTCTCATTATTTCTAAGCCTTCCAATAAGGAATGATAGATGAAGTGTTATACCAACAAGCTTTTCAGAAGTTAAATGAATGGAAAGCTTAGTTTGTAGTTCAGATAAAAATAAATTAATATCATCGGTTAACTCCGTTCCTGAAATGTTTGGAATATTTTCATTCAGTATCATAGGAATATTTGATAGTGCTATTTTAGTATTAATTAAATTCTGCATTTCATTTAATGATTTACCACTAATGGTGTCAGACATAGAAAATTGTTTAACTCCTAAAGAATCCACAGGAAAAGAGGATACTAAAAATAGGACCTCATTGTAATATTCGTAATTATGAACCATCTCTATAAAATCATTTTTATCAAGGCAGTTTAAACATATTATATCAATTAAATCTTTAGGATATTGTAAATTTACAGTTAAGAAATCTTTTATAGCAGCAGAGCCACCTTCACCAGTTAAACAGGCTGTGATAATTAAGCGTTTGTTACTTGGAACAGAATGATTATTTAAATTCTTATGTAATTGTAAGTAAGAATTAATCATAATTACATCATTATAAATTTCATTTAAGGATAATCCAAGTAATGCTTTACGTGTGGCTTCTAAAACATGTAGAGTTGAAGCTAGTGATATAATTTTTAATTTGACACCTAACTCATCACGAATTGTATCTGCAAAGGTTAATAAAGAGCCCATGTCAACTAGTAATAAGTATCCTGAATCAGATGGATTTTCATTTATAATAAGTTTTAAATGATCAAGGACCTTTGATGGGGGGATATCTATTGGTGCATTAATTGGAATAGCATAGTTCTCACCAAGTAAAGTATTAACTACATTACACATAGAAGTAGCTGTTGATTCACCGTGAGCAATTAAAATTATTTTAACCTTATCAGGAATATTATTTTTTATAGTAACATCAGGTATTAAAAATAATGTAATATATCCAGCTTCATCAATTGGAATTGGTCGATGCAAAAAGTCTTCTAACATTTTTTTTACTTCTAATGCAATAGAAAATTCCACTGGATACAAATTTCGTATTTTATCTAGATTAGGGTTATTTATCATTTTTCTGCTATGAACTCTTTCAATTAAGGTATTAACATGAAGAGCAAATGCTGTATAAAGATTGTTATCAAATGTTAAACTCAGATTCTCAGAAATATAAGATACAATATCATCATAGCATTCTAGTACATCTGGAGAAATTATTGTCAAAAGATTTTTTTTATTAAAATCTTTTGATATCATAGAAAAATTGTTTTGAAAGTGTTTTGCAATATCTTTTTCTAGTATATTTTCAATATCTATATCAGAAATATCAAGAGATTTTAATTTTTCTAGCTTATTTTCAATAAAATCATATATGGTATTTTCATTGCTACTAAATAATTCATCATTATCTGTATTATTTCCATTAAATCTGAAAAATTCGATTTCTTCACTCATTAAATTATTCCATAATACTCTATGCTCCTTTTCCTTATAAAGACCTTCCTTTATATAAGATGGAAGGGTGCTGCTATTGATTCTAACATCAATTCTTACATTAGTTAAAAATTCAGAGTATGCTTTTGCACAAAGCATTTGAACATCACTTTTCAATTGTCCTATATTATTTGTACATTCATAGGAAAGCAATGCCCTAAGAGTATTTAATGATACATATAATTCTTTATTTAAACGAATACTTTCATGCTTAAAAAAGCTTTTTATCAGAAATAAACGCTCTTCTAGGGTTCTATCTTTAAGAGAAGGAATATTTATTATAATAGGAATTCTTCTTCTAAATGTATTTAAAAGTGCAGAGCTAGGATCTTCGGTTGTTGCGGAAATTATTAAAACATCAGAAGATCTAGTTTGAGAATCGCCAATACGTCTAAAGTTTCCGGTATCTAAAAATATAAATAATGCTTCTTGGCCCTCAGGTGGTAATCTATGGACTTCATCTAAAAAAAGTATTCCACCATTAGCTTGTTCTATAAGACCTTCTTTATCACTTTCAGCACCAGTATAGGCCCCCTTTTTTACCCCAAAAAGCTGTGAGGTTAATAGTTGAGGATTATTAGAGTAATCAGCACAGTTAAATGTAATAAAAGGAGAATCTTCAGATTTTACATTCATTTCTATGGCGTAATTATGCATAAGTGAAGCAAACATTGATTTACCAACACCAGTTTCACCCAAAATCAAACAATTCATTCCTTTTGGAGGGTAAAGAATAGATGCTTTAGCTTGTTCAATTGCAGGTTTTAATGAGATATTATTTTTAGATAATAAATCTAATTGTGAATCATTATTTGATTTTTTTTGGGAAGCTAAGAAGTATAATACAGGCCTCCCAGTAGATTTTATTAGTTTACCCTCTTTACACAATTCATTTAGTTCATGACTAAGATTTGCTCTAGACATGTTCGCTATTTCGGATAAACTTTTCGTATCTATTCCTTCTGAAAATTGCAATTGGAGAAATTTTTGATATATTAACTCTTTCTTTGTCATTTGGAACCTCCATGAAATATTAAATTCATTGATAACTATTACATTACATGAAAATAATAACATAATTTAAATTAAAAGGTCAATTATAAATATTTTAGTGTTTAAATATATGACTAAAATTTAAAACACTAAAATATTCTCACACACACTAAAAAGAAACTAGAAACACTAAAAAATACGTTATAAATTATAAAATTTATAACAAAATAATAATATTGGACAAGTATAGAAATACCGAGACTTTTAAATAAATTGCTATTAAAAAATAAACACAGTGGATAGTGTTTGGCACATGAATTGCTCTATATATGAGTGTAAGAAGCGATAGAAGAAACTAGGAGGTATAGTAATGGAACCATTAGAATTAGCAATAATGAACATAATAATAAATGCAGGAGATTGTAAGAATCATGCATATATGGCATTAGGTAAAGTAAATGAAGGTAAGTATGATGAAGCAGATGAAGAAATAAAATTAGCTAATGAAGCATTATCAAAAGCTCATGATTCTCAGACAGAAATGCTTCAAAAAGAAGCAGCAGGAGAAAAGGTTGATTTTTCTATATTGTTTGTACATGCTCAAGATCATTTAATGACAGCAATTACTGAAAAAAATTTAATAGAGCAAATTATGGAGTTAAGAAAAATAATAAACACATTAGCTAAATAATTAATTAAATCAATAATAACAATAAAATGATAGTCTATTAAATATATTATATATAAAAATAAAAGGGAGGAATTAAATATGACAAAGATTAAATTATTTTGCGCATCAGGAATGTCAACAAGTGTATTAGTAAGCAAAATGAGGGAAGCAGCTAAAGCAAAGGGAGTAGAATGTGAGATAAATGCATATCCAGAATCTCAAATTGATCAACATTTAGATAGTATGGATGTAGCATTACTTGGACCACAAGTAGCTTACACACTATCAAAAGTAAAGGAAAAATGTGACCCAGCTGGTGTACCAGTTGAAGTTATTCCTATGATTGATTATGGAATGATGAATGGGGCAAAAGTATTAGAATTAGCTCTAAAGCTAGTTAAATAATTATTAATCAACTATACCAATGAAAAAATATTTCTAAGAATCATAAAAAATTGAGGTAGGCGAATGTATTCTTGGAAGTAAAGGGGTTAAGGGGTAGATATCATATAAGGGATAATAATAACAAATTATTTATTTGTAATTATTTATAAAAAATTTAAATTATATTTTAAAGGAGGAATTTATCATGTCTTTTAATCAAACATTAAACGAAAAAGTAGTTCCAGTTATAATGAAATTCGTTAACATGAAAGGTATTATAGCTTTAAAAGATGGTATGCTTTACACATTACCATTAAACATTGTTGGATCGTTATTTTTATTAATAGCTGCTTTTCCATTGGAATCATTCACTAACTTTATGGCAAATACATTTGGTCCAAACTGGAATGATCCATTATACAAATGTCAAGGTGCTACAATGAATATAATGGCACTTGTAGGTCTTATAGGTATGGCTTATGTTTATGCAAGAAATGAAGGCGTTGAGCCAATGTCAGCTTCAACAATTGCATTAAGTACTTATTTAATTCTTAATAATAATTTTGTTATGTTCACTCCAGAAGGCGCTACAGAATCTGTACAAGTTGGAAGCGTAATTCCAATGACATGGACTGGTGGACAAGGTATGTTTACAGCTATATTAGTTTCTTTATCTGTTGCAGCAATATATGCTTGGTTTATCCACAAGGATATAAGAATTAAAATGCCAGAAGGTGTGCCAGAAGGTGTTGTTAACTCTTTCTCAGCATTAATTCCAGCAGCTGCAATCCTTATAGGTGCAACTTTGATTTATGGAATATTCAAATTTGGATTTAATACTTCATTACCAGAAATGATTTATAAGTTTGTACAAACACCATTACAAGGAGCTTCAGATTCGTTAGGTGGAGCAATGTTAATCGCATTCTTCGTTCCATTTTTATGGTTCTTTGGAATTCATGGGGGAGTTACTGTTGGTGGAATGGTTGGTACTTTATTGACAGCTAACACTATGGACAATGCAGCTTTACAAGCAGCAGGTACATTAGATTTAGCTCACGGTGCTCACATAGTTACACAGCAATTCCTTGACAACTTTATCAACTTATCAGGTTCTGGTCAAACAATAGGTATAGTTATATTTATGTGTTTCCTAGCAAAATCAGCTCAATTTAAGCAACTAGGTAAATTATCAGCACCATCAGCTTTATTTAACATTAATGAACCAATATTATTTGGTACTCCAATAGTAATGAACCCAATAATAGGTGTTCCATTTATAGCAGTACCAGTTGTAAATGCAATATTATTATACTTAGCAATTAGTACTGGAATACTTCCTCCAATGGGTGGACAATTACCACCATGGACAACTCCACCAATACTTTCAGGTTTCATTTTAGGTGGATTTAAATATGCTTTAGCACAAGCAGTATTATTGGCAGTTGGATTTGTTATCTACTTCCCATTCATTAAGAAGATAGATACAATGAACTATCAACAAGAACTTGATGCAGTAAATGGAGTTCAAGCTTAATTAAAGCCCTTTTATTAACAATTTAAAATATATTAAGATTAAATTTCTAAAAGTAAAGTCCTATGTTTGAAAAAACACAGGGCTTTATTTTTAAATTTAAAATTATGAAGTGATAAATGAGCCACCGTTTATATGAAGAACTTCGCCAGTAACATAAGTTGAATCGTCAGAAGCTAAATATACATATGCAGGAGCAAGTTCAACAGGTTGACCAGCTCTTCCAATAGGGGTATCAGTACCAAATGTTGTTATATACTCAGCAGAGAAACTTGAAGGCTGCAGAGGGGTCCATATAGGACCTGGAGCAACAGCATTAACATTTATTCCTTGGGAAATAAGTGAAAGAGCCAGTGATCTGGTGAATGTGACTATAGCACCTTTAGTTGCTGAATAATCAATAAGAAGCTTATGCCCTTTATAAGCAGTAACAGATGCTGTATTAATTATTTTGGAACCTCTTTTAAGATATTTTAATGCAGCTTTAGTAAGATAAAACATTGAAAATATATTTGTGCGGAAGGTATCTTCAAGCTGTTTTGATGAGATGTCTTCTAATTTGTTTTGAGGATATTGAACGCCTGCATTATTAACTAATATATCTAAATGTCCAAATTTAGAAATTGTATTTTCTATTACTTGGCTGCAAAACTTTTCATCTTTTATATCTCCTGAAAACAGAATACATTTTTTACCTAAAGACTCAACATAATTTTTGGTATCAATTGCATCTTTATGCTCATCGAGATATACAATAACTATGTGTGAACCTTCTTTTGCAAATGCTACAGATACAGCTCTTCCAATACCACTGTCTCCTCCAGTGATTACAGAAACTTTATTAGTTAATTTGTTACTTCCTTTATAGTTGGGATCATCGAAAATAGGAGGTGGGTTCATTAAGTACTCAAGTCCAGGTTGCTTATTTTGGTGTTGTGGTAAAAAAGAAATTGGCTTTTTTTTACATTCCTCTTTGTATCCTAAATATTTATATTTAAAAGACAAATTTAATCCTCCATATATATTAATCTAATAAAATATATGCAGAGGATTAAACTCTAAATACTTAACAACAACATTATTATTATTATTATTATTATTATTATTAAGCTATAAATTTAGTTTGTATATTAATTAGATTCATATACACGTACATAATCTACGTACATCTTTGCAGGAAATTTTGTTGTGTTATCAGGTGATTTTGGCCAGTTTCCGCCTACAGCAACATTTAGTAATAAGAAAAATGGTTTGTGAAAAGCTTCATTATTTTTAATAGTATCATTTGGGATATAGTAGCTACTATTATTTAAGGACACAGGGCCTATTATAGCTGTGTTGTATAAAACATCATCTACATACCATTTAATATAAGAAGGAGTCCATTCTATTGCATAGACATGGTAATCTTCAACATTTTCTATAGATAATTTTGAACCAAAAGTATTTGGTCCATTATTATTCCAATGGATAGATCCATATATATCTTTTTGCTTACTAACATTCTCCATAATATCTATTTCGCCACAATATGGCCAGTCTTCATCGCCATTAAAGCTACTTCCAAGCATCCAAAAAGCTGGCCATATTCCTTGGTCGGATGGAAGTTTCATTCTAGCTTCAATTCTTCCATAAGTAAATTCTTGAAGTCCTTTAGATTTTAATCTAGCAGAAGTATATTGGCTATCACCAAAATTTTCTTTCTTTGCTTCTATTATTAAGTTACCATTTTCAATTCTTGAATTATCATTTCTGTTTGTATAATATTGCAATTCATTATTTCCCCATCCGCTATTACCTTTCCCAATATCATAGGTCCAATTATTAGTATTTATAGTGTCTCCATCAAATTCATCACTCCAGATAAGCTTCAAGCTATTATTTTTATTAGAATCGGCTATGTCATCAGCATATGTACAGTTTGTAAAAATAATTTGTGATGAAATAATTAGAACTGAGATTAGAATAGATTTAATGTTAAATTTCTTCATGTAATACCCTCCAAAGCACTTTTAGTATATGTTAATTATACATTATTAATCTCATATAAAATACATATTAAAGAAGATTTTTCTATGAACTTATTGTGTTGAACAGTGAACGTTGATAATATTAAGATGTTCAAAAAATGAACTCAAGAACAAATTAGGGGGATATGGTATGAATAAAATATTAAAAAGATTAATTACACTAGGAATGATAACAATTATTGGTAGTAGTTTTATAGGATGTGGAAGAAACACTAGTATTAATGCATCGAATGAAAACAATGCAAAGCAAGATGGAAAAATAGTTGTAGAATACTGGTATGGCCTTGGTGGAAAACTAGGTGAAAATATGGAAAGCATAATTAGTGATTTTAATAAATCACAAGATAAATACATAGTAAAAGGTGTAGCTCAAGAAGATTATGATACTACATTTAAAAATCTACAAGCTGCTATTGCAGGAAATAAAACTCCAGCATTAGTATTATTAGAAAGCGATAAAGTTAAAATTCTTTCAGATAAAGATTTGCTTTCAGATTTAAGCAAATGCACAACAAACGACTCAGATTATAATGATGAAAATTATTTAGAGTCATTTATGGATATAGTAAAAAAGGAAGACAAATTGATTGGATTTCCTGCGTATGGAACTACACAACTTTTATATTATGACAAGAAGAGTTTTGAAGATGCTGGAGTAAATCCAGAAGAAATTAAGACATGGATGGATCTTGCAAAAGCAGCAACAAAATTAACTAAAAAAGATGGTGATGAAGTAAAATTTTATGGATGGGAACCAATGTGGGGACCAGATAATTTAGTTGATGCATCATTAAGCAATGGTGGAAGCTTATTAAGTGAAGATGGAAAAACAGTAACTATTAATTCAGATGAATGGGTTGAAGTTTGGGAAAGCTTTAGAAAATGGATTCATGATGATAAAACTATGAAAATTCATTCATCTGGACAAGGTTGGGAGTATTGGTATGCAACAATAGATGATGTAGTTAAAGGTAAAGCAGCTGGATATACTGGATCATCAGGGGATCAAGGAGATTTAGATTTCACAAAACTTGGAGCAATGGAACAACCTGCATTTAAAGAAGGTAAGGAAGCTAAACCAGTAGCAGAAGGAAGATATTTTTCAGTTCCAGCAGGTGTTAATGAAGAACAGGTTCAAGGTGCATATGAATTTATAAAATATTTCACAAATCCTGAAGTAAGTGCTAAATGGTCAATAGCATCAGGATATATATCAGTTAATAAATTGAGTGCAGATACAGATGCTTTTAAGGATTATATTTCAAAAAATCCGCAAGCAGCATTCCCAACATCACAAGCATCACATGCTAGTTCTGTATTCAGTGACCCGACAGATGGTAAGATTTATGATGCTCTAAAAGTAGCAGCTGATAAAGTTGAAATAGAAAATGTGTCAGCTAAAGAAGCATTAGATGAAGCGCAAAAAATAGCACAAAAGGCTCTTTATAGTACCAATAAATAAGGGACGAAGAATCAGAGTTTAGTGGGAAATAACCGAAATTCAATATATGATATGCTCGATTGTAGGGAAATTTCAGATAAAAATTCTAATGGCAGAGGCTGCGTCCAAAAATGTTTGCTCCAAAAAGCAAGTGTTTGGACAAACAATTTTGGAACAGCCTCTGCCAAAGAATTTAAAAGCTGAAATTTCCAATACAATACTACGCCTATTCATATATTGAATTTCTTTGTTTTCTCTATAATCATAGAAATCCAACGCCTGCTAGTTATAATTTATGTTTTTAGGAATATTCAATGAGTAAAAATATAATTTTCAATCAATTGTAGTAATTTATGAAACTACTTAGAAAATCTCTGTAATGCCCAACAAATAAGAAAAGATCCGAATTGCAGCATAGCTGCTCTTCTTATAAGTGCACATTCTTAAGAAGTTATATTCTTATATTTATACCTTTTAAAAAATGATAAAATATTAACTTTTTTAATTTTTAACATGCATAAATAACTATTCTGTAATTAAAAAATTCATTTATTTACAAAAATAATATTTCTGTTGCTTTACTCTAAACTTAGTACGTACATTGTTTAAATTATACTTTGATAAAGAAAAAGCATGAACATATTGTATTGAACAATGAACGATGATAGTATTAAGATGTTCAAAAAATGAACTATAAGAAGAGCGGGTGAATTTTATGATTAATCAAAGCAGAGTTAATGGAAAGATAAAAAAAATACTAACTATTTTATTATTTGTTTTGCCAGCAGCAGTTCCTTTGAGTATATTTTGGATTTATCCTATGGTTAAATCCATATTTATAAGTTTTACTGATTGGGATTATATGAGCTCAATTTATAATATAGTTGGGTTAGATAATTATAAGGCATTAGCGTCAGATGAGATGTTTTATCAGGCATTAAAAAATACATTAGCATTTATGATAGGGACTGTAATACCAACAATAATCATAGGACTTGCTTTAGCTGTTCTATTAAAGAAATCAATAAAAGGTGGCGCTTTTTATAAAGCTATAATCTTTTCTCCATGGATTACGCCAACAGTTGCAATTTCAATAGTATGGTGTTGGATTTTTGAGCCAGAAACAGGACTTGCTAATTATATACTTCAACTATTAAGTCTACCTAAGTCACAATGGCTACAAAGTTCAAGTACAGCAATGGTTGGAGTAATTATAGTAACAGTATGGAAGCAAGTAGGATGGGCTATGGTTTTTTACTTAACAGCTTTAGAAAAGGTTCCGAAGAGTTTATATGAAGCATGTGATGTTGATGGAGCAAGTAAATGGAGAAAATTTAAAAGTATTACATTACCACTTATATCACCTACTACTTTCTTTTTAAGCATAATTTTAATGATAGATTCTCTTAAAGCTTATGATCAGATTAGAGTTTTGACTCAAGGAGGACCATCAGGAAGTACAAGAACAATTTTATATATGTATTATCAAACAGCATTTGAAAATTTTAATACAGGACAAGCTACAGCAATAGCAACTGTATTGTTAATTATTGTTGCAATACTAGCAATATTGCAATTTGGAGCATCAAAGAAATGGGTACATTATTAAATAATAAGGTGGGATTAAAATGGATATAACAACAAGTCCATTTAGGAATATTAAAGAAAATGAAGAAATCGAAGAATTATATATACCAAGAAAGAAAACTAACAAAGAAATAATATGTGAAAGTCTTAGGCATATTATGCTTATTTGTATAAGTATAGTTACTTTTTTTCCTTTCATATGGATGATGACTAGTTCATTAAAAACTAAAGATGAAATATTTCAATTTCCACCTAAATTATTACCACAGGTATTTAACTGGAGCAATTTTCTAGAAGTTTTCAAAGAAGCGCCTTTTGAAGTATATATTGGAAATAGTTTTTTTGTGGCAACAATAATTGTTGCTTTTCAAATAATAGGAAGTGCAATGATTGCATATGCACTTACTCAATTTAATTTTAAGGGGAGAAAAATATTATTTGCAATTATAATGGGGACATATATGCTGCCATCAGCAGCTACTTATGTACCGTGTTATATGATTTTGTCTAAAATTAATTTAATAGATACACTGACAGGAATTATAATTAGTAATCTTGGAAATGTATTTGGAATATTTCTAATGAGACAGGCTTTTTTGCAAATTAATAAAAGTCTAATTGAAGCTGCCAGAATAGATGGCGCTAGTCATTGGAAAATATTATGGAAGATAGTATTTCCATTAACTAAGCCTACATTTATTACTTTTGGACTAATAAGTTTTGTGACTTACTATAATGATTATATGTATCCTTCATTAATAACAAAGAGCCCAGAAAAGTTTTTGATTTCAGCTGGACTTAGACAATTCTTTATTCAAGGGGGAGCGTACGGAATCAAGTGGCCAGAAATAATGGCTGCAAGTACCATAACAGTTTTACCATTATTAATACTATTTTTAGTGGCTCAAAAGTGGTTTATGAAAGGTGTTGGTGATACTGGAGTTAAAGAATAATATAAATAAAATGCGAAGCATTTTATAATGATCAATTTTCAATGATCAATGCTTAATTATGGATGATTTTTTTGAAGAAAAATCTATAATATATAAAAATAGGAGCTTTAGGGATTTTGTCTAAAGCTCCTATTTTAGACGTTTAAAAACGGTTGATTTTGCAAAAGCAAAATCAATGAAATAATAAATTTCAAGAAAAACTGAAAGTTTTTCTACCTCCATTGATAAATGATAATTGACAATTGATCATTATAAGTTACTACGTCCCTTATTTATTTTAGGTGAAATTCTATTGTATTTTTCTATTTAAATAATTATTATGATATAATATAAACGGATATTTATGAAAATATGAAAGGCAGGATTTTTTATGGATTATAAAATAAGCGTAATAGTGCCTGTATATAAAGTAAGAGATAGAATTATCAGAACTTTGGAATCTTTAAAAGAACAAACTTTTAAGGAATTTGAAGTTCTATTTATTGATGATGGTTCACCAGATGACAGTAGTGAATTTGCAGATGCATATTTAAAAGATAGTGACGTTAATTATAGAATAATAAAAAAGAAAAATGGCGGAGTAAGTTCAGCAAGAAATCTTGGAATAAAAGAAGCTAAAGGTGAATATGTTCAATTTTTGGATTCAGATGATTACATAGATAAAAATATGTTATTAGATTTTTATACTAAACTTAAAGAGAAAGATCTTGATGTAATATATTCTTCATATGTTTTTGAAAATAATGATGGTACTCCAATAACTGATAATAAGAATGATTTAAAAGAAGGAATATATTCTGGTATAGAAAGTTCAATTGGATTAGCTTATGGAATCTCCTACACTCATATTATGGCAAATATGTTTAAAAGATCTTTACTTATAGAAAATAATATTGAATTTGATGAAAATAGAAAATTTGCAGAAGATATTTCATTTATGATAAAAACATATGCGCATTCTAAGAAGATATATTGCTTAAATAATATTTATGCTCATTATGTGAAGTGGGAGCAATCAGCCATGAATACTGTTTCTATAAATTATTTAGATGTTTACTATTCAAATATTGAAACGTTACAATACATAAGAGATAAAATAAAAAATTTAGAATTAGAAAAGGCTATAATTCAAAATAGAATTCCAGCCGGAATAGTAAATATTTTTGCAGCCTTTTGTGTTAAGGATGAATTGCGTGAAAAACTTTATGAATTTATAAATAAAAAAGAAGTACGAAATGCTTTAGGAAAATATAAAATGGTTAGATTTGAAAAAGATAGATTAAAATATTTAGTATTAAGTAAAATGATACTTATAAGTCCTAACGTTGTAGAAAAATATTATTTGAAAAAATAAATTCAATGCTAAATGAGCAATTCTTAATTATTGCTAATATGGTATACAGAGTTCAATTAATGACAATTTTGCAAAGCAAAATTTAAAAACAAATTTTAGAAATTCCATGAGCAAAAAGTGTTTAGTATGCGTAAAGAATTAAAATTTTAGAAATTCCCCATGGAATTTCAACATTAATTGATCATTGAGCATTGATAATTGATAATTAAAAAGTGAGGTTAATTTATGAATAAAAATTTATATAATGATGATGAATATGTTGATTTAGGGCTTAGAGATGCGCAAAAGTTAATGACAGAAATTTTAAAAGAAGTACATAAAATTTGTGAAAAACATAATATAAAATATTTTCTAGATGCCGGAACTTTAATTGGTGCAGTAAGACACAAGGGGTTTATTCCTTGGGATGATGATTTAGATATAGGAATGCTTAGGGAAGATTATAGAAAATTTTTAGAAATTGCAAAAAAAGAATTACCAGATAATTTATTTTTGCAAACATTTGATAGTGATGAAAATTATGATATATATCAAGTTCCGTGCAAGATAAGATATAATAATACATTATTTATACAAAAAGTAATTGCAGAAAATCCTGATATGCATAATGGAATATATATTGATGTTTTACCTTATGACAGTCTTCCCAAAAGTAAGCTTATTTATAAGATTCAAAGAAAAATCAGTAATAATATAATAAAAAGTTTTGTAAGAATGCGTGAAATGCCAGAAAAATTAACTTTAAAAAATAAAATAACTCATTCTATTTATAAAATAGTTGTGAATGTATTAAAAGATAAAGGCAGACAAAGATTATTTTATAAGTTAATCAAATGGAACGATGTAAATTCTCCTTACATGGCATATGGCGTTGATACACCTTGGGATGAATATATATATAAGAAGGAAGATTTTTTTGAGGTTAGTAAATTAGAGTTTGAAGGTGAATATTTTTATGCGCCTAAAAATCCAGATGCAATATTAACACAGTTATACGGAGATTATATGACCTTACCAAAGGAAGAAGAAAGACAATGGCATGCTAAAATAATTAAAGCTCATAAATCTTTAATTAATTAAGAGAATATTAATTAAGGATAATTAAAAATGAATATGAAAATTTACTTAATAAATATGACTATATATTGCATATAAAATGCAATGTGAGTATAATTCAAAGTAGTTATATAGTTTACAATTGACATTTGAAGTTATATATATGTATCTTGTTTATTTGGGATTAGTGTAATTTTTATTAAGCGTTAAAAATTTTAGATAATAAGTATAAATTTTAACTATAAACTGTCAATGATTAACTACCAGCTGATGAATAAGGAGCGTATGGCATTGATAAATGTATCTATAATTACTCCCGTATATAATGTAGAGAAATGCATTGAAAGAAATATAAAATCAATAATAAATCAAACAGATAAAAATTTTGAATTACTTCTTATAGATGATGGTTCTCCAGATAAAAGTATTGAAATTGCAGAAGGATTACTTAAAAATAGTGATATTAATTATAGAATAATAACACAAAAAAATTCTGGAGTAAGTGTTGCAAGAAATAAGGGGATAGAGGAAGCTAACGGTGAATACATAACATTTTTAGATTCGGATGACTATTTCCATGAAAACTTTATTGAGCATATGTATAATAAGGCTAGAGAAACAGAATGCGATATGGTTTTTTGTGATTATAGTGAAGTAAATTCTGAAGGTGATACTTTAGTTAAGAATAGAACAAACTATTTAGAAAATTACATAGATGGTAAGAGTGCTGCATTTAAGCAGTTAAGCGATGATATTACAATAGGGATGAGAAGTGCAATATATAAAGCTTCAATAATTAAAGAGAATAATTTGTTTTTTGATAGTAATAGAAAATATGGAGAAGATATGATCTTTATAGTAAAGGCTTTAATGCATTCAAAAAAAGTTATATCAGTAAATGAAGTATTGGCATATTATGTTATTTGGGAAAATTCAATAACACAAAATGTATCTTTAAAGCATTTAGACTGCTATAATTCATATGTTGATTTACTTGAATACGTAAGAAAAAGTGGAGAATATAAAGAAATTCAAAAATTCTTAGTTGAATTTAAAATTCCATACTCCATTTCACATATATTCTCTGTATTTTCAAGAAATAAAGATTTTTATGAAGCTTTATTTGAATTTTTAAATAAGACAGATGTTAAAAAGTATCTTGAGAATTATAAAATTCAAAGATTTGATAAAAATAATATAAGATACTTTATTCAGTGTAAAAGTATAAGATATTGTCCAAAACTAATGTTAAAGATATTTAATGTTTTAAGATAGAAAAATAATTATTATTTAATTGAACAATGATCGATGATTTAATTTATTCATTGTAGAGTGAGTAAGGAGTTCGTTATGAGGATTTGGAAAACACTAACTATTATGATAATTGATTTATTTATGGTTAATATGGCATACCTTTTTGCCATAAATATAACTCAGTTAGGTTCATTTACTGAAATTGCAGGAATTTACTCAAAAGATGTAGTAGTGTTAAGCTTAATATACTTAGTATGTTTCTATTTATTTAAAATGTATGATAGTTTATGGCACTTAACAGGTACTGATGAATTTTTGCTTGGAGTCGGAGGTAATATTCTAGCTAGTATATTAACTATAGCATATACTAGACTGTTTGGAGCAACAATACCATTAAATGTATGTGTAGTAGGTACATTGCTGGCAATTTTCTTTGTTTTAGGATACAGAATTCTTTATAGAGTCTATAGAAGAATCCTTTTATATGTACCATACAAATATTCAGCAGATCAGCAAAGAGTTATGGTTGTTGGGGCAGGTTCAGCAGGAACAATGATTATAAATGAAATACTTTCAAGAAGAGAGCTTAAGTATAATCCTATTGTTCTTATAGATGACGATAGAGATAAGCTTGGAAGAAGAATTTCTGGAATAAAAATAGAAGGTAATAGACATGATATTCCTTATATTGCAAAAGAACAGGAAATTGATTTGATATTAATTGCTATTCCTTCTCTTGATAATAAAAATAAAGCAGAAATAATAGATATATGTAAAGAAACAAACTGTAAGCTTAAAATTATACCAGGAATGTATGAAATAATTAATGGTGATGCTACGGTTAGTAGAATTAAAGATGTAGACTTAGAAGATTTACTTGGAAGAGATCCTATTCAGCTTGATAATAGAGGAATAGCAGAGTACATAGAAGGAAAGACTATTTTAGTTACTGGAGGCGGTGGATCTATAGGCTCAGAGCTGTGCAGACAAATCGCTGTATTTAATCCTAAAAAACTTATTATATTCGATATTTATGAAAATAATGCATATGATATACAAAATGAACTTAAAGATAGCTTCCCTGATCTAGAGCTTAAGGTACTTATTGGGTCTATTAGAGATAGAGATAGACTTCATGAAATATTTACGAAAAATAATATTGATGTTGTATTCCACGCAGCAGCACATAAGCATGTTCCTTTAATGGAAGATAGTCCAAAGGAAGCTATTAAAAATAATGTTTTTGGAACATTAAATTTAGCACTTGAAGCAAGTGAAGCCCAAATAGATAGGTTTGTAATGATATCTACAGATAAGGCAGTTAATCCAACTAATATAATGGGTGCAACTAAGCGATTATGTGAGATGATTATTCAAGCGGTAAATAAAGAATCAGAAACAGAATTTGTAGCAGTAAGATTTGGTAATGTTCTTGGAAGTAATGGTTCTGTAATTCCATTATTTAAAAGGCAGATTGCTAATGGAGGCCCTGTAACAGTTACTCATAAGAAAATAATAAGATATTTTATGCTTATTCCAGAGGCAGCTCAACTAGTGCTTCAAGCAGGAGCATTTGCTAAAGGTGGAGAAATATTTGTATTAGATATGGGTAAGCCTGTTAAAATATATGATTTAGCGTGTGATTTAATACGTCTTTCAGGTCTTGAACCTAACAGAGATATTAAAATAGTATTTACAGGATTAAGACCAGGAGAAAAATTATATGAAGAACTTTTAATGAGTGAAGAAGGCTTAGAAGACACAGTTCATAAAAAAATCCATGTAGGTAAACCAACATTTGAAGATATGAATAGTTTGACAATAAAGCTTGAACAATTACGTAAATTATTAGAAGTTGATGATATAAAAGAACTTAAACGACAGATGCAGTTAATAGTGCCAACATATCACTATAAAAACGAAGATGAGGTAGCTGCTGAAAATGCAGATAAGGAGTAAATATGACGAGAGAAAATAAATCTACAATAATATTATCATTAATTGTTTGTGGAATAGCTGCAATATTAGGAGTTTTGAATAAGAGTTATCTAGTTTCAGGAATGTATATAGGAACAGTTATTTTGGCAAGCATAATAATGAGAGAAAAAGAAATATATGATCAATTATATGCAATACTTTTAATTTCATTGTGTTATGATTATGTGTTACATGTGCCAGGAATAGAAAGTGTATATATGTTTCATATAGTTTTAGCTATATTTACATTAATGTCACTTTATAAATTTTTTAGAGAGCATGAAGTATGGGAAAATATTAATAAAGTTATATTATGTATTTTTGTAATATGGTTTATTTATATGTGTATAAGTGTAACATGGGCTTTAAATAAAAGTTTAGCAGTAAAATATATAGCAATATATATTATGATGTTTGCGTTTATAGTAGATTTAATGATCTATAACATAAATCGAAAAAGATTAGAAACTACAATTAAAGTTGTTTTGGGGATAATATCATTAACTGTATTAGTTGGATTTGTTGAAGTATTACTTGGACATCAGCTTCCAGTTAAGCATTATGCAGATTCATTTGAAAATTTATCACAATTACATAGAAATATGATTAATGCAAGACCAATAGCCTTTTCGTTTAATACAAATAACTTAGCAGCAACATTAGCTATTCTTTCTCCATTATGTTTTTATGCAATTTATAAATTCGAAAATATAATATTAAAAGTATGGTTCATAATAGTGTCTATTGCAGCTTTTGGCTTAATAGTTGTAACTACTTCAAGAACTGGGTCTTTTGCCTTTATATTTGGATTTATAGTTTATATAATATATTCAATATGCAGTATAAGACGATTAGGCGTAAAACAGATAATATTTCCACTTATATTAATAGGAGGATTTTATATAGCTTATAATTATAGTGGATACTTAGTAAAGGTTGCTCCAGTAGATGGAGAAAAAGTGGAAAATATTACACTTTCAGATAAAATTCATGCATTAGAAGAGATGCAATTTGAAGAAGGTGGAGAAGGATCTGTAAATGTAAGAGGAACAATAATAAAAGATGTACTAGTTGAAGGATTAATACATAATAAGAATTATTTAGGATATGGTGTAGGAAATGTTGAACAATATGTAAGAAATCAAGGAAATACAGGGACTGTATTCAGTCCTCATTGTTATCCAATTGAAATATTAGCTGACTTTGGTGTTCCAGGTGTAATATTATATGGAGTTTATTATTTATACTTATTAATATCTAATATAGTTATTGGAATACAGAAAAAAAGTGTAATGTGCTTTGCAGCAGTTTCTGGTCTTATAGCATTTGCACCAGCAAGTTTTGGACCAAGTTCAATAACATACGTATTTTCTTATTGGCTTTTAATTGCATTTCTATAGCGTGTATCAAGTTTATAGAAAAGAAGATACAGGTTCTTTTAATGGAACAACTTGCAAAATTTAAATTTTATTAAAATTAAGTAATGTTTCAAAGAAAATTTATATTCTTTGGAACATTTTCACAATAGATTATAATAAAATAAATGAATTTTGAATTAATATGGTTATCTTAAAAGATATTCATGGAATATTGATAGAATAATGGGGAATAGGATATGATTGAAGTAAAAGTGATTTAGAAATGTCATTAAAAAAAGATCTGGGTGAAAGGAATTATAGGAGATTGATAGATATGGTTATAGGAAAAGGGAGATAGCAGTTTATTTTTAGTTATTTCTATATTTTTTGTGACTACAAGTGGATTTAATAAGATCTGATTATAAAAGCAGAAAATTATAAAGGAGCCATCTAGTTCAAATAAAAATGATATTATTATTAATAAGAATAGAAAGAACTTTCAAGAAGAAGAAATTTTAAATCAAAAGCAAAAGGAATGTGGCTGATATGACATTGGAACAGAAAATAGAGTCAATTATTTGTTATAGAATTTAGAAGATGTAAATAATGGATTGGAAAACTATGGTCTTTACAGAATCTATAAAGAAAATATTAATAAATATAATGTTGGAGGAATAATATTATTTCAAAATAATGTAAAGAAAGAAGAACAAAATAAAATTATTGATAAACAATATTAAAGATAATGAAGTAATATACCTTCTAATTTATTTCAGTAGATGAAGAAAGGTGGTCATTTGATTATTAAGATTATCTGATATACCACATCAATGAATTTATAAATTTGAGAAATATAGCTGATATAGGAGAAAGAAAAGAGACTAGGGAATGGAATAAATTATGAAATGTATAAAGGAGTACAATTATATTAGGAAAGAGATACATAAGACTTGGTTTTAAGTTAGATTTTTCCAATAGCTGATGTTATTACAAATCCAGATAGTAGAGATAGGAAGAGAGGCATTTGGTCTGAAAATTATATTCCTGGGGTGCCTAAATATGGTAAAAGCTGGTTATAAAGGACTACAAGAAAATAAATGTTTCAAATAGATTAAAACATTTCCAGGACACTTTTGTTATATTTTCTTTAGATCAGAGGCAAATTAATAATAGATTTTCTTACACAAACTTTACAGAAGGTATAGAAAAAAAGTTGAGAATTTTTTGCCTTTTATATCAGGAATGAAGAGGAATTAGTGGATTTTATAATGATATCTCATATTTCTGCACCTAATGTGACAGGATAATACTCCTTCTTCATTATCTAAAACAATAATAACTGATTTTTTAAGAAAGAACTTATGATATGAGAGAAATATTGTTACTACTGGTGCGCTTAATTAATAACCAAGAGAAGCCATATCGCTATTATTACCAAAAGATGCAATAATAGCGAAAGTCAATGCAGGCGCAGATGTAGCTATGACACAGATTTTCAAGATGTATTAATTTATTTAAAAATGAATGCGTAAAAAGGAAATGGAGACTGTTCAGGGCTTGTTCCTGAGAAAGAGAATAAATAAATAAATGAATCTTAGATTTTAAAACGAAACCACATAAAAAAATAAAGAAATATAATTTCAAATTAAAACTATTTAATCCAATAGTGGGAAGGAGGGAAAAAATTAATCAGAAAATAATTCAAAGAGGAAAAATCACAAAAAGAATTCATTATTAATATTACAGTTAGCGAAAATAATTCCATCCAAGTGAATTTCAAGATTAAGTCTACAACTATTCAAAGTCTTAAGAAGAAAAGCTTGGAAAGGCTGGCACATCTGACTTTGTATCCAGAAAACTAAAAGGGTATATACTTTTTTCTAAAAGGCTAATATCAACACGGATGTAATAAAAGGAAGTCAAATTTTGAACTAGAGTCATTTTAGGCCGTAAGTTAGAGAGAACTATCACTTTCTAATGTAAAAGAAATTGTGGGAGAATTAGCATATAGTTAAAAGTATGAAAATGAATAAATTATATAGAGTTATACAGCGGAGTGCTGAATTTAAGTTTTATTTGTATTTAGAGATCCCAAAGATGGGTAGAAAGTAATGATTTTGTGTTAGATCACTATTCTGTTTTGTATCCTAAAGGGGACAGGGGAATAATATAGCGGATAGTCCAGGTAGGGAATGGTAATAAATAATGTGAATGGGATGTATACTAGTTTTATTAAGTACATATCCCACATTTCATAAATTATATTAGCCTAAGTATTTTCTATTATATCAGTAATGAAGTTAGAGGAGATCTCCATTACCAAGAAGCGGATGCTGGAGAACCGGTAGGATTAAGGTTTTCAATTGCATCTAGTATTTTTGTTCAGATCCTTGTGTGTTTTTATGGGATTTATTATGGAACAACTATATATTACATGAGATTTGCGACTGTTTTCAATCCATTTCTGTTTCATTATCATTTGTAATGCATGGTTTCTTTAAAGAGTAGAAAAGGATTCTTTTAGAAATCCGTTTTGCTTCTCTGTTACAATTTTTGTAAATTTTTTTGAGAGAAATCATTTCCTAAGTACCCAACAGGATTAATTATTTTAATCTTGTAGGTCAAATAAGTTTAGAAATTATATTCATTTATAAATTTTTGGTTCTAGAATTTGAAGTGGCAATATTATTTTTTTTTGCAAGATTCACTCAAAGCACTATTATTGAGTTAATCTTTCAGTGCTGTTTTGTATTTTCAATCTATGTATAGTTGATAAAAATGGCTTTTAGGAACCCAAAATCTAATTTTTTGTGTTATGCTTAGAGCGGATCTTTTGCTAAATTTGTTTAAATGGATTAATGGAGGGATCATACGCAACATCTCAGTGGATATGAAACACCTTTTGTTATTAATTTCTTTAGATAAATTATCAATTGATGAGTTTGTGTTGAGATTTACAGATAATGGAGATTAAGTGTTGATAGTGTTGAGTAAGTCCTGTTTGTTCCTCAGGCATTTGCCGTATTAAAGCTTCTAAGTCCTGCTTCGACGCAAATAAATTGCAACTGGAATTAATAGCACTTGGAATAATTATTGGACCCATACTAAAGTTGAATTTGTATCACCATATGAACTAAAACCATCTGGTTTAATCTTTTTAAAAATATAAATTAAAGGAATAGTGCGTACTGCTTCCTGTTTGATAAGCCGGGATAACAGTTAGAAGAACCAATGCATAAATTATAGTCAGGTTTGGAATTATAAATAAGAGCTGAATTCTTAAAAGAGATATCAGACATATTATTATTATAGAGAATCCTTGACCACTATGTGACTAATATTTAGAAAGGATATTACCATAATCTTCTTACTTTGTGTTTGGAGCTGCTTGGTGATTTAATAAGCTGTAGTCCTGAATTGCACCTATGATTAGTTAAATATTTCCTTAAGAGATTGCCTATATGCTTAAGTTTTTACTTAATAAATATAAAGATGTTTATCATATATACTGACAAAGCACCAACATAAAATGGGGACGTAGAGAAGCATGGTTTAGTGGATGACAATGTATTACAGAATTCAATATATGATATGCTCTTGTGTAGGAAAATTTGGAGTTAAAAAAAAAATTCACAGACAGAGGCTGTGCCCAAAATGTTGCTGGAAATTTGAAGGCAACAGCAATTATTTGATGGAAACAATTTTTAAAGAACAGCCTCTAATCCTAAATTAATAACTCAAATTTTCAATCCAAACTCTATATATTCATATAGTAATTTCTTTATTTTTTTTAAAATAATAATTAGATATCTAATTTTTTTTTAGCTATAATTTATGTTTTACAGGAATATTTCATGCCCCTAAAAATATATTTTTTCAATCACTTATAATGAATTTATGGACTTCACTTACATCCCCTGCATTACCCATTAAATAATGAAAGTTCCAAATTGCAGCATAATAGCTGCTCTTTATAGCAAATAATACTTGGTGAGGTACAGACTTGGCAATTATAAGCCGCTATTCATCTAATGATGAATAGGTTTCATATTGAGTGCACATTCTTAAGAATATATCCCTTATATTTATAAATTTATACTTTTAAAAATGATAAAAATATTAAATGCTTAAATCTTTAGCATCTATAAATAGCTATTCCCTTGAATTTAAAAGGAAATGTATTTATGTATAGCAACAATGCGTACCACACTCTATTATTTATATGGAAACAAAGAAATGAAGCGCTTATGCAAATGGAGGTATCAATGCATTTTTTTTTTTAAAATGGCCTTTAAAATTGTTCATGTAGAAATTTCATACAATTGTTTGTCCAATTTTACATTCAGATGAAACACATTTATTAAGAGTACAATATCTCGTGTTTAAAGAAATGTTAATTTTATGTAAAAAATTTTACATAAGAGCTTTATTCAATTATTCAATCTAAACTTTCTGCATCCATATTTATATATTTGAATTTTTAAATTAATAAAAGGTAGGAAAATCGGATTTACAATATTAATCTGAGTTAATACCTGGACCAGTATGGACACCAAGCATGGGAGCTGGTATCCACCTAAATTATTTTATTCAACTAAATTATCACTTAATCTTTTATTGGCCATAAAGCACCAAGTTGTGCTTTATCACACGAGCATTAAGATCCATGATCAAACTTTTGCATAAATAGCTATATCTGGCATGTATGAGGTTTTTTTTTTTTTTTTAGTAATGATGCTAATTTTTTGATGTAAGTTATATTAATACCTTTATTTTATTAAACTTACTATGATATATTGTATCAATTACCTACTGTAATTATAGGAAATTTAAGTTAAGAACCTTGGCTATAGTGCCAGAACCTTTCCGATTCTGCCTCCTTTAATTGGAGTACCTCTAAATGTTTCCATAGAAGAAGATAAATCGGGTTTATATTTAATAAAAGTAGGAAGGAATTTTTATGGATTTGGATTAAAGGTCTCCATAATTTATCATATTTAAACACAAAATTTATTGCACCCTGGGACGACAGCAGGTGTATCATGGGAATCAAGGACAAAGTATTAATCTCAGGAACACTTTGTAGCGAAGATAATCTTGCTGGAGTTAAAACTACCAAGATAGACCGCTTGGAATTATAGTGTGTATTGCGTAGCCATAGCCGTTTTTTTATTGCAGTTTTTAAAGGCAGAGCTATAGGAGTATATTTTAAAGACTTGGAGAGTTAGTGGAACCTTTCTTTTAATAAAAAAATCATAAAGAGTATCAGAATTGATGTCAACACAAAATATTATATTTCTTTATCTGAAAATATGACCTTAAAGAAATTTTAATCAGTAAAATGTGTATTAAGTTTTGCAAATCTTGCTTTATATCAAACTTCTGTCAACTATTGAAAAATGCTATTTTCTCCATGTATAAATCCTCCAAATATATTATAATTGGATACAAATGTATAAAAGTTGTAGAAATAACAATTATCAATGATGATATAGTTATCAATATTATTAACTATAAAATTATTTTTTCATAATTATAATAAATTAGTTATGCTTTAAAAGAGTATATTATATTGTTTATATAATGAAATATATGAAGTATATAATTAAAGTAAGGTTTATTAATAAAGAAGGTTAAAAGCATTGTATGTAGAAGTAGATATTAAATTAGATTATATAAGTAATGTAAAATACAAGTAGTTATGGGGATGAGATGATGGAAAGAAAATAAAATAAAATGGAAAAATAATGCAGTACTTTAGATGAGTATCTGCCAAAATTGTATGCCTTATAGATAAAGTCCTCGTATGAAATAAAGCATTTTAAATAGTATAGAAATTTACAGAAGCAGTATGAAAGATACCGGAACATAAAAGGCATTATGGAAATAATGGCATGAGATATACAGTATATAATTTATATGAGATTTAAATTTAATATAAAAGGGATCTATCTCAACTAAATATGGAACAAAGATGAGTATTTCCAGAAGCAATAAAAAATATTATTGTATTTAAAAGGAAAATAACATACAGTATATGAGATATTTCTTTAGATGATATGATAAGACAGATGGAAATAGAAGTTGAAGTATTAATAGAAAGAAGATCCAAGTAATAGAAATATAGGAAGTCAATTAGAGTCGAAAAAAATACTTAACATGGACTAAATTTAATAATTTTACAATGGGAGAAATAATAAATATTTTATCTTAAAAGCAGATGTGGCCATTTAGAGTGGGTAGGTGCAGTAAGACTAAGTAAAAGAAATGCAATGGCTTAGTTTAAAGATAAATCCTTGGGATAGTAAGGTTGATAGGTAGAGAGAAGGAAGTGCCAGTTATCTTATAGGGTGAATATAGATTTAAGAGATAGGAAGTAATAAGAACTAAAAAAATGGGAAACATGGTTTATTGATTTTGCTAATGTTGATGGATTTAGATTAGATTTATTTAATTCAATAAAGCATATTTAATTACTTCTTAATGTATTTAATATCTATACTAAGAAAGAAAGTGGAATTGATTATTTTCCAGTAGGTGAGTGTTGGAACTCAGACATAAAATGTAGCACTAAAATGCATAGACAGAAAGAGCAGGACATAGAGAATTTTCATTGTTTGATGTACCATTGCATTTAGCACAGTGCATGAAGAGTAATGGAAACTACGATATGTAATATATTAGAAAGGAACTTTGTAATGGAAAATCCTTGCAAGCTGTGTTACATTTAGCAGAAAATCACGATACCCAAGTTAGACCAATCAACTACAGTCAGATGTATTAGAATGGGTTTTAAGCCAATGGATAGCCATTAGTAAAATGGAGACAAAGAAGGATATCCATGTATGTATTTTATAGGGATTATTATGGAACTAAAATAATAAATCAAAAAATTAGAAATAAATTAGATATACTTTTAAAATGAGAAATATAAATAAATTGGAAAATAAAATGAGATTATTTTCTTTTATTATTTTAAAACAATATAATTGGATGGACAAGAGGAAATTTAATTGATTATGAATATAGAGATTCAGTAATTTACTGTGTACTATTTAATGGTATGAGGTGGAAATAAAAGAATGTATATAGAAACAGTTTTCAGGAAAAATATTTTACATTGCATAGGGAGGCATAAGGGAAGGATTTTAATAGATGAAGTAGAAGGATATGGATATTTTTCATGTTGATGGAGGAAATGTTTCTTTTGGATAAAAAAACATAAGAAAGTTTGAACACAGAGATTTTTATGTCATTGATTATCCACAAATTATTTGTGTTAAATTTTTTTATAGAAAAGTGAGTGAAATCTCTAGACATTTATTATGAGTTTATTTTCAGCCAGCCTAGCCCATCATTTATATAAATTTTAAATTTTTTCTCTGTGATATAATTGTAAGTTAAAGATTAAAATAAAGATGTATTTTAATTATAGAATGAAATATTTATACTAAAATCTAAGTAGGAGCTATGGAATAGAAGTAGACTTTTAATTAAAGAGGAGAAATTATAAATGTCAATATCTTAAGTTATTAATTGATTAATAGAGGTTCTGATTATGATGGAGATGGAATTTAGACCATATTATGAGAATGAGGAAAGTATAGGATATAATGTAAGCTATACTTGGAGCAGATTTTCCTTGCCAAGAAAAGAGAATCAGTTGTACAACTAAGATTTTCAAGAAGAAATAATAGATGGAATTACATATGTAGGTAAAAACACCCAGAATACAAAGAGTAGCAGGTAGGAAAATAAAAGAACATATCTATGGATTTATATAGAGTGAGATACAATTATAAAAGATAGCAGATAAATATAAACCAGATGCAGTTACTTAAGCATCATCAACATATCCATTAGATATATATCAGAACATAAAATTGAAAAAGATGTAAATGCTAAATTATGTTTTAGGATACATGATTTATAGTACATTAAATCAATAAGAGTGGAGGCTTTTCAGAAAAGAACCCATTAACAATAATTTATGCTTAAAATAGGCAGAGATTTTGAATTTTAAAATTCAGATGTTATAGTTTCCAATGCTTGAATTTGGATAAAAATATATAAAGAAAAGAGAGTTAATACAGATAAAGTTGTTTATATTTCCAAATGGAATAATGAAAAATGAAATGATGAGGAAAAAAATCCACCTAAGGAAAAGAAAATAGAAAGATTATAAAATTAAAAGAAAGAATGATATAAAAAATTTCAAATAGGATATATACAGGGAAATCACATCACATGCTAATGTAGATACATTAATTGATGCAGGAAAAGGAATTTTCTACAAAGATGAAAGGTTAATATATAATAGAGTAGCAAATGCTAAAGATGAAAAACTTATTGAATATGGGTAAAATCTAATAAATATAAAATAATGTAGAATTTTTTTAAATCCAATAATAAAGGATAATCTGGATAATGCTCTTCAATTTATTAGATTTATGTTTTCTAAGTTTAAGAAAAAAATTTATTTAATTATAAGGTAAGTTATAAATAAAATATTTGATTAAGAGGATGGCTGCAAGACCAGTAATATATGCTGTTGAGGCTTCAAATGATCCAGTAAAGATTGTAGGTGTGGAATAGAGATTCCCCAGAACAGAGATCCAAAGCCCAGTAAAAAGAAGCTGTAAATTAAAAGGTAAAATTTAACAGATTTAATTTTAAAAAAAAGAAATGGGATAAAGAAAAGAATATATTTTAAAAATAATATATACCATCCATTAGCAGAGAAAAAAATTGGATTAAATGCACTTAAAATAAATTGCAGAAAAATTTTATAAGATATATTTAACAGAGTAATTAAGAGATATTTGATATAACTGCTTCAGGACTTAAAAGAATAATAGTATTGGACTATCCCCATGCAGTTATAATTGCTTTGAAATTATAAAAAAGGAATATGATGAGTTGAATATTTTTTAAAATTTTAAATAAAATAGTAGAGAGAAAAACCGAAAAACTTTGAAATGCCAAATATAGAACAATGAAGTGAGTGGATACAGAAGAATTAGGGCGTCAAATTACAGTTAGAGTAGTAATAGTTATAACTAAAATAGGTAGATTTTTAAGAAAATAATCCATTAAGATGAACTTACCATGAATGTGCCAACTTATCAATGTTTTAAAGAGCTGGCGTATGCTTAATTGGACCAAAATTTAGAAGTTCAAGATATGTTAGAAATGTACTAATGAAAGAACAAAGAAAAGTTTTAGATGTTAAATAGAGGGATAACAGATTTAGCATCAATAAGATATAGGGATTAAAATGAACTATTAGGTACTATCAGAGGATCCAGATGAGTATATATATAAATACTAAAATTAACAGATAACATCTGGCTTTGAATCTAGAATATATAAATAAGAGCAATGTATTTTTGATGTTATATACTTCCAAACAATGATTTAAAATGCATTTAGTCAATTCACAATTCAAGATGCTAATTCTGAGAATTAATGTAGAGAAATCCTGCCAAAGTTTCATCACTAATTAATGAATTGTAGATGAATTATGAATTGTATAGAAAGGGATTGATAAGATGAAAAAATTAAAAGATTTACCATAATTAGTTTTTATATTCACTTTCACTTGGAATTCTCTAAAATATCTTATAAAGAAAGTAGAGCTTTAGTAAATAATAAAGGAAGAAGTAAGATTAGTTTACTCACGTGCTGATGTATTTTAGAAAAGGCTGGAAACAAAAGAGGCGAATACATAGAATCCATGAATCTGGGTCAGAAAGTGTAATGTACATATACTGATTATAAAAGAAATGATTAGAAAAATCAGATTTAGATGTTATTACAATAGCTTCTACAGAGAGATTGGGTATCATGCAGAAATTGCCATATATATATAGAGCATAAAATAAACACTTTAATAGAAAACCACAAAGTATTTATTGAGTGATGCTAGTAGAATGAAAAGTTAAATTTCTAAAAGAAATGAGGATATTTAAATTTTGTATATGCCATAAAATGGATTTTAATAGTAGTCACAAAATTAAGAGAGCTATGGGAAATAGGTGGGAGATTTGGCAAATTAGTAAAACAGGTACTGCAAGAATACTTTGGAATGAAATATAGGATACTAGCAAAACCAAGCCTACATGAAGCACTTGGAAACTTTAGATGGAGTGGAACATTAATAAATCAATGAATTAATAATATAGATTCTACTTCAATGGATGATGGGCGGAAGTGGAAAGGTATATGCTAGATGTGATATAAAAATTTCTTAAGAGATAATAGAGTAGAAGATTTTGAGTGCTATACTAATAAGATTTAAAATGGAGCCAATTGGAATTATTTGAAGGAGTTATAAGATGTATATTTATCAAAACCTTGAAAGGGCATTAAAGCATTTTTTAGTAAGAATGGAGCGAAGTAGCTATTGGAGAGTCTTGCCAACAATGAACTTGAAACATGGGAGATTCAAGAAGGCATATATCATGAAGAAGAAATATAAAAGAAATGAAATGTTAAGATAGATAAATATTTATGGGAAAAGGTCAAACACCATTATTTAAAACATTTAATTTATGCTTTAAATGATGATAATCTAAAGGGAACCACTTGTATTTGAAGAGAGTAAAAAAAGAAATATCAATTATACTTGCAGCATATAAAGAAGCAATTAAAAAAGGAATGGATATTTCAATTCCATTTAAAGATTTCAAAAAAATATATGATATGGAGAAAGATTTATTTAAAGGAAAAGAATAGAATTTAGAAAATAATAAAATTATTTAAACATGCATACATTTTAAAATGTATATACGTTTTATATAATAATTTATATAGAACTTTTAAAGCAATTATCTATATTTGTAGAGTTTTTTAGGTCTGTATAAATTGACATATTAATGTACAACAATTGTTGGAATGAATAAAACAAAATCCATCATTGTAGGCAATTATAAGCAAATCAATAATTGGAATTAATTTTAATTTCTAAGGATACTAAATATTAATGATGTATATATCCAATGCATTACAGGATTTTGGTATTATTTGGACACTTATTTAATAAGACTTGTTACTATTAATGTAATTTGCTACAGGATATAATATATTTAGTATTGGACCAATATTGATACTATCTTATCATTTCCAGATTTGCCCTAATAGTACATATTATAGAAATAGCTTAAGTGTTTTATTAAATTTATATAAGTTTTTCCATTGGATATTTCTTCAAAGGGTCAGCACCTTAACTATTATAATAATCCAATTGAGTTGTTAAACAAGCAGACCTACAGCGATACCAATTATTATAGTTCCAAATCTTCAAATCAGGAATGCTCTTTGGGATAAATAAAGTAGGCTTTTTTTAGTCAGTTCCTTTTTATTTCATTAAAGTAGCGCTGTTTTTTGGGCTTTATAAGAACATTAAAGCCTCCGCTGAAACAAAATAGGAGGACCTTCTGTTCCTAAAATGCACTTGATTTGTGGTCATGCTAGAAGTGCACTTCTTTTTTGGATGGCCTTTTCTATTATTTTCTTTTACTTTGCAATCATAGAAACCAAATAATGAAATCCAGCTCAAGCATCCATTGTTTGATATCCCTCAATTAGTCAGATGATAATGCAGAGTATAATTGAAGTAATAGTTGGTTAATATAATAGGAAATAAGAGATTCCTTTGCACATATAAATGCTAAGTATTATCAATAGTAATGGGAGTTAAATATTTACCAATAGTATCTATAACAGATGATTTTTTTAGAACAAAAGGAAATAGATTAATTCTAGAAGTATATAATCACAAGCCAAGTTAGTACTTGGCCTATATTTGGGAATGTGCAGGCTTATTGTACTAATATGTGCTTGCAGCTGTTCTAGGGATTGCAAGCATTGAATATATGGATAATAAATATTATAATTGGAAATATAAGAGGCAAATTTTTACCCTTTCATTTTAGAAATGCCTGTTTTCCAAAGGTTTCATATTCTTTATAGTAACTGACTAATATAGAAATACAGCAGGTACTCCTGCACCTGTACAAACGAGCCTATTATTCAATTATATACTTGTTTTGAGTTCATGACCTAAAATTAATTTGGGAAATATAAGATTTTAGCACCGAAAAGAAACTTATAGTAGAGCAGAACCCTATCACAATGATATCTTTAATATTTTTTTCATAAAAAAATCTCTCATATAGAATAAGATTCAAATTGATTCAAAAGCTTTGTATAATAATATGAGTTAATTTCCTTGTATTTATGAAATTAGATTTGCAATGAATTCATGAAGATATAAAATAAAAAACATTAAATAATAGAAAATTTAATGGAAATAGCTAGATTAAATATTATCATAAAATTATCAAACTATCAGCATAAAAAATAGGACAATGTATTCTACTTGTACTTAGAAAGTAAATCTAAAAAATTATTAAAATTAAATGTATAATAAAAAAAAAAAAAATTTAATAATGCTCATGTTGACTGCACTTAAAAGAGATAATTTCTTTAAAAGCTAAATTGAATTTAAATTAATAGAAATGTTAAAATTTTATATAGAGTAATTAAATATTTAATGAGAGGACGATATAGTTATGAGAAGTTAAAAGGCTATTATATACCTGCGGAGTCTAGGAACAAGATTTTTTACCCAGCAACTAAAGGCTCAACCAAGAAATGCTACCAATAGTAGATAAGCCAACTCTTCAGTACATAATTATGAAGAAGCAATTTGCCTCAGGAATTGAAAGGAAATCCTTATTATAACAGGAAGGCAATAAAATGTATAGAAGATCATTTTGATAAATCTATAAATTAGAATTAGAGTTAAAGAAGAGTAGAAAATCAGATTTACTTGAATTATTAGAGATATATCTATGATAGTTTGATATACATTACATATCAACTCAAAATTTGAACCAAAGGGATTAGGTCATACGATTCATTTGCTTACTTTCCAAAAGCGATTTGCCAGAATCTGAACCTTTTTTAGTTTATTAGGTGATGATGTGGTTGATGAAGTAAAACTCCTTGTCTTAGAAGCTAATGGGTGTTTAATGAATGCTTACAACTATTTTAGGAGTTCAGACTGTACCAGAAGAAAATGTATCTAAAATATAGGTATAGTTAATGCGATTCATGTGAGATAGGGTTTATAAAATTTAAGGACTTAGTTGAAAAACCATCATTAGGAAGAGAAGCACCAAGTATTTGCTTCGCCGTATTTTAAGAAGATATATAATTACACACAGATATTTGATATTTTTTAAAAAATGCTGCGCCTGGAAACTGTGGAAGTTTCATTAACAGATTTTCATTAAAAACTGAAATCAATAAAATAAAGAAACAATGTATGCATATAATTTTGGGAAGGTAAAAGGTATGATGCTTGGGATAAGCTTGGATTTTATAAACAACTACTAGAATTGCTCTTAAAAGGTAGATTAATTCAGAGATTTTATAAAGTTTAGAATCTAAACCATTTTCGGAAAATTAATAAAAGTAATTGAAAAAATAAAGGTTATATTAAAATAATTAGATTTTGAGAGTAACCTTTATTCAATAATATTGAATCTTACTATTGATAAAATGAAAATATTAATAATCTAATTAAGTAATATTGGGGAATCTTTCCAAAATAGTTAGTAGAGATTAATGTGTATGAATAAAATTTTGTTGCTGTTGAGTTAAAAAATATTCCTAATAAAAATACAGATATACAGAAAGTGTTAATATTGCATAATAATTTTGATACATCCTCTATGCTATGAGTAGAATAACATAGAGATTTTAAAACTTATTATTTTAGCTTGGGAGGCTAATAGTGTAGAAAATATGCTATTTATCAGATTATAAATGAGTACTCATACTCCTTGAGATTTTTAAATTATTTTGTTAAAAGGATGTAGTATTCATGTTATTTCTCTTGGAAGGAGGCAGCTGTAGTAGTGTTAAAGAAATTACATTCTTTGGATATATAAAGATAATGTGATGAAAGGAAATAAGAAAGGTAAAATTGGATATTTAAAATTTTATAAAAAATAAAGGAATTAATTAAGCCAAGAATAAAACCGGCTATAGCTTCATGCATTATACCTGGTGTAGTTATGGATTATTAGGGGCTTTAGCTAATTTATCATCCATGCATAATTTCAGTATGGGAAGTATCTAAATTTTCAATAAAATCAAATGCATAAAATGTTTATAAAATATAATTTAACGAGGCGGAATTATATTTTATCAACAAACAATGTTGTCATGAAAAGAGACAGAAAAGTATACTAATAAAGATAAAAGTAACTCCATTTTGGTGTGAGTATGAAATGATTTTTGTCTGGTAGAGTTTGGTGGTGATCATGTGTAGGGGACGGTGGGCATTTGGAGTCGAGTGTGGGGTTGCGGCATGTAACATTTGTATGCTTTTCTGTCTCTTTCATTGCATTAACTCTTGATAAAATATAATCTGCTAGCTCTTTAAATTATTTGCATAATCATTTTATGTATTGAGATTTTATTGAGTCATGGCATCTACATGCCAATTATAACATGGATGATAGTAGCTAAAGCCTAATAATCATAACTACTGTAATGTGCATGAAAGTATATCGATTTTATTTCATTAAAATAATTCCTTTACTTTTATCTTTTAAATATCCAACTTGCTTTTCTGATTTTCCTTTCATCACGTGCTCTTCTATATCCAAAGAATGTACTTTAACACCATTATTCACTTTCAATTGCATGAATATCATATCCTTTTAACAAGATAATTTAAAATTTATGCATATGAAGCACTATTTATATCTGCTGAAATAACGTATTTTCTGTTCAGCCTCAGCTTAAAATAATAAGTTTTAAAGAATTGCTTGTATTATTTTTACCGTAAGTAGAATGTGTAGTGTATGCTCTTTCAATGGCATCATGTATCTGTATTTTTTATCTGAATATACTTTCTCAATAATTTCTAATAATAAGCATTGATATTAGCTATTTGAATTCCTCAATGTACTAATTGAACCATATTAATATTTTCTGTTTTATCAATATTAGACTTATTAATAATAATTTGCCAAGGTTGTATCAGGGTGGTATTTTAATATAACCTTTATTTTTCAGTCTTCTTTGTATTATAAGTACCGTAGTTTAATTCTGAAATATTCATAAAATCTTTATAATAATTAAATACTTTTGAGAAAATTCTATGGTGCTTCATAAAATCGAAACATCTCCTGACATCATGCCTTCACCCAAAGTACTGTGCATTTCATTAGCCTAACATTTATTAGAGTTTCATCTGTTAATTGAATTTCTCCGCCTTTCTGTCTTGATATTTTCTGAATATCGCGTGTCTCTGGTAATGATTATGTATTCCTGGGTAAGTGCTTGGTGTCTTTCTATTATGATGGTTTTCGGCTGTGAGTCATGACTTTATAGGCCTGCGCTTCGATATGGGCCATTGACTATATGGCATATTTAGATGCATTTTCTTCTGTTTTGATCTGAACTCATTCATTGAGAACGATCTGTTAACAGCGAGATGAGTTTGCTATCGGCGTCATCACCCTGATAAGGCTTGCGAAAGACTGCATTTCACCGCAGGCGTTTTGGCACTGATGATCGTGACTAATCGCTTTGGTTTCTTTTACGTCTTGTGTGATATTGTATCGGCCGTTTTCGATATAGCTCTCGCTGATTCGAAGCCAGTGCGATTTTCTATTCTCTGGCTCTGATTGTTCTTAGATTTGTCAGAGATGATCTTCTGCTCATTTTTTATTTTCTTGCCTGTTATATCAAGGTTTGTTCGATTCCTGGGGGAATTTAACGCTTCGGTGTGTGCTGAATCAGTTGACATCTGCTTGTGGCATTTCTTTGGTTGAACCTTAGTTGCTGGTAAAGAAATCTTGTTCTGAACCTGCAGCTTGGTATAATAGCCTTTTTTTAACACTGTAACTATATCAAATATGTCTCATTAAATATTTAATTACCTATATATAAAATTTTAACATTTTCTAATAATTTAAATCAATTTTGCTTAAAGGTATCTCTTTATGTGCAGGGTGACATTATTTTAATTTTTTTATTATATATCTAACTTTGTGTTTTTAGATTTACTTTCATAAATAAAATTCAGAATATTGGTTTTATGTTGATAATTTGATATGTTATGATAATATTTAATCTGAATTATTTTACATTAGTCTGTGCTAATATTTTTTTATTTTATATCTTTCCTGAATCATTTAATCTAATTTCATAAATTGAAATTAATCATATTATTATACAAAGCTTTTGAAATTTTTCTTATTCTAAGGTGAGATTTTATTATCAAAAAAAATATTAAAGATTTCATTTTATAGGGTTCGCTCTATTTGCTATGTTTTTCGGTGCTGGAAATCTTATATTTCCACCATTTTTAGGTCATGAACTTTGAAACAAGTATATAATTGGAATAATAGGGTTTGTTTGTAAGGTGTAGGAGTACCGCTGCTTTCTATATTAGCGGTTACTAAAGAACATGAAACCTTTGAAAACATGGCATCTAAAATCGGTAAAAAATTTGCCCTTATATTCTCCACTATATTATTTATTGCCATAGGACCAATGCTTGCAATCCCTAGAACAGCTGCAAGCACATATGAGTTAACAATAAGCCCAATATTCCCAAATATATCCGCATTAACATGGATGATTATATACTTTGTAATTAATCTATTTTTTGTTCTAAAAAAATCATCTGTTATAGATACTATTGGTAAATATTTAACTCCATTATTATTGGTAATACTAGCATTTATAATAGTTAAAGGAATTTTATTTCCTATTGGAGAAATAACTAATACTAATTATACTTCTGCATTATCATCTTCTCTAATTGAGGGATATCAAACAATGGATGCTTTAGCTGGATTATTATTTGCTTCTATGATTGCAAACTCAATAATAGAAAAGGGCTATCCTAAAAAAGAAGTATTTAGCATGACCATTAAATCAAGTATTTTAGCAATAGCAGGTCTTGCTTTTGTTTATGGAGGTTTAATGTTCTTAGGAGCTCAAACAACAGCATCATTTAATGGTGAATTGACTAAAACAAGCCTACTTTTATTTATCTCAAAGAGTATTCTTGGAGATTTTGGAACTATAGTAATTGGTATCGCTGTAGGTCTTGCTTGTTTAACAACTTCAATTGGATTATTATCAGCAGGTGCTGAATTCTTTGAAGAAATATCCAATGGAAAACTTACATATAAATTTAATGCAGTTGTTATTTCTATAATAAGTGTACTAATAGGGCAACTTGGAATTGATAAGATAGTATCATTATCTGGTCCAATACTAAATATATTATATCCTGTAGCAATTACATTAATAGTAACAAGTCTATTAAATAAGTACTTAAATAATATAAATGCTGTACGTATTGGAGTATATACATCATTAATATTTAGTATCCTTAGCTTAATTCCAATTATTGATTTAAGCTTTATACCGCTTGCTAATGATGGATTTGCTTGGCTAATTCCAACAATTGTTGTAACATTAATATGTCAATTTATACTTCCCAAAAACTCTACTAATATAGATAATTAAGCTTAAAAACCACATAAATTATTATACAAAAAAACGTACATACATTTTAAAATGTATGTACGTTTAAATAATTTTATTATTTTCTAAATTCTATTCTTCCTTTGAAATCTTTCTCCATATCAGTAGTTTTGAAATCTGTAAATGGGAATTGAACTGGCATTCCTGTTTTTCTTGATTTATATGCTGCAAGTATAATTGACATTGCTTTTTTACCTTCTTCGCCAGATACAAGTGGTTCTCTATCATCATTTATAGCATCAATTAAATCTTTAAATAATGGTGTATGACCCTTTCCATAAACATTATCTATCTTAACATTTACTTCTTCTTTTATAGCTTCTTCATCATCGCCTTCAAATCTCCATGTTTCAAGTTCATTGTTGGCAAGACCTCCAATAGCTACTGCTCCATTCTGACCAAAAATGCTTAATGTCTCTTCAAGGTTTTTTGGATAAACACATGCTGAACCTTCAACAATTCCAATTGCTCCATTTTTAAATCTTATTAGTATAGCACCAAAATCTTCACCTTCAATATCTCTTAAGAAAGTATCACATTCAGCATATACCCTCTCCACTTCTCCGCCCATCATCCATTGAAGTAAATCTATATTATGAATACATTGATTCATTAATGTTCCACCATCTAAAGCCCAAGTGCCTCTCCATGGTGCTTGCTCATAGTATCCCATATTTCTATTCCAAAGTATTCTTGCAGTACCATTTACTAATTTGCCAAATTTACCTGCTTCCATAGCTTCTCTTAATTTTTGTACTGGCTTATTAAATCTATTTTGATGGCATACACAAAGCTTAACATCATTTTCTTTAGCAACTTTAATCATTTCATTAGCATCATCAATAGACATTGCCATAGGTTTTTCTATTAAAGTGTTTATTTTATGTTTCATAGCATATATGGCAATTTCTGCATGATACCCACTTTCTGTAGCTATTGTAACAACATCTAAATCTTCTTTTTCAATCATTTCTTTATAATCAGTATATGTACGTACACTTTCTGACCCAATATTCATGGATTCTATGTATTCGCTCTTTTTTGCTTCAGCCTTTTCTAAAACAACATCACATGTAGCAACTAATTCAGCTTCTTCTTTATTATTTACTAAAGCTTCAACATGCTTATAAGATATTCTTCCACAACCGATTATGGCAAATTTTAATTTTTTCATCTTTATCAACCCTTTCTACAATTCATAATTCAGAATTCACAATTCACAATTAGTGATGAAATCCTTACAGGATTTCTCTACATTAATTGTGAATTGTACATCTTGAATTGTGAATTGACTAAATGCATTTTACTATTGTTTTAAGTATTATATAAACATCAAAAAATACATTGCTCTTATTTATATATTCTAGATTCAAAGCCAGCTTATCTGGCATTATAGTATTTATATACATATCATCTGGATCCTCTGCAGTACCCAATAGTTCATTTTCATCTCTATATCTTATTGATGCTAAATCTGTTATCCCTGGCTTAACATCTAAAACTTTTCTTTGTTCTTCATTATACATTTCAACATATCTTGGAACTTCTGGCCTTGGTCCAACTAAGCTCATGTCGCCTTTAAAAACATTGATAAGTTGCGGAAGTTCATCTAATTTATATTTTCTTAAAAATCCACCTATCTTAGTTATTCTATTATCATTTCCAACTGTAATTTGACGCCCTAATTTTTCTGCATCCACTACCATTGTTCTATATTTAAGTATTTCAAAGTTTTTTCCCTTTTCTCCTACTCTTATTTGTTTAAAAAATACTGGACCATCAGATTCCTTTTTTATAATTAAAGCAATTACAATCAGTATGGGGCTCAATACTATTATTCCAAGTCCTGAAGCAGTTATATCAAATATTCTCTTAATTACTCTGTTAAATATATTCATAAAATCCCCTTTCTGCAATTTATTTAAGTGCATTTAAGAATTTTTCAGCTAATGGATGGTACATATGATTTTCTAAAACATATTCTTTTCCTTTTTGTCCCATTTCTCTTTTTTCTTCATCTGTTAAATTCTTAATCTTAATTACAGCTTCGGCTACCGCTTTTGGATCTTCTGCTGGTACAGTTATTCCACACCCACAATCTTTTACTGGATCATTTGAAGCCTCAACAGCATATATTACCGGTCTTGCAGCCATCATATAATCAAATAATTTATTTGGACTTACTCCATAATTAAATAAATTTTGTTTCTTTAAACTTATAAAACATACATCTAATAATTGAAGAGCATTATCCATATTATCCTTTAATATAGGATCTAAAAATTCTACATTAGTTACATTATTAGATTTTGCATATTCAATAAGCTCATCTTTAACATTTCCGTTACCTATTAATATATATTTAACCTTTTCATCAGTAGTATTCTTTCCTGCATCAATTAATGTATCTAATACATTAGCAGGTGAATGATTTCCTGTATATCCTACTAAGAAGTATCCTTGTTCTTTTAATTCTTGTAATCTTTCTATTGTCTTTTCCATAGGTGGATTTTTTTCCTCATCATTTACTATTATTCCATTTGGAACATAAACAAATTTATCTGTACTAAATCCTCTTTCTTTTATATGTTTATCCGCATCTGGAAGTATTGAAACTATAACATCTGAATTTTTAAATGCAAAATCTTCTGCTCTTTGAAGTACAATTATTGCTGGGTTCTTTTCTGAAAAGCCTCCAATTTCCATTGGACTTAATGGCCATAAATCATGTATCTCAAAACATAATTTAGCATTACATCTTTTTGCAATTCTATGTGCTGGATATATATCTAATGGATATGTTGATGATGCTATAACTGCATCTGGTTTATATTTATCTGCTATCTTTTTATAATTGCATCTTAATTTCCACATAAATGTAGATATGTTCTTTATTCTTCCTACTCCGTTACCTTTGTATTCTGGTGTTTTTACCCATACATATGTAATTCCATCTATTATTTCTTCTTGAAAATCTTCTTGTACAACTGGATTCTTTTTTCTTAAGTGCGAAAAATCTGCTCCAAGTATTGTTACATTATGTCCCATACTTTTCCATTCTCTTGCCATATAGTATGGTCTAAATTCCATTCCATGATAATCAGAACCTGCGTAATGATTAATAAGTAAGATATTCATTTATAATTTCTCCTCTTTAATTAAAAGTCTACTTATTCCATAGCAATCTACTTACTTTTAGTATAAATAAATTCTATAATTAAAATACATCTTTTATTTTAATCTTTAACTTATTAATTATATCACAGAGAAAATTTAAAATCTATATAAATGACGGGCTAGGTTTAATGAGAAATAACCCATAATAAATGTCCCAGATTTCACTCACTTTTCTATAAAAAATTTAACAAATAATTTGTGGATAATCAATGACATAAAAATTCTAAAGTTCAAACTTTCTTATGTTTTTTTATCCAAACAGAAACATTTCCTCCATCAACATGAAAATATCCATATCCTTCACTATCTATTAAAACTTCTTCCCTTATGCCTCCTATGCAATCGTAAAATATTTTTCCCGAAAACTGTTTCCCTATATACATTCTTTTACTTCCACCACAATTATCAGTCATAATAACAGCTAATCCTGAGTCTTCATGTTCATAATCGCCTTCTCTTGTCCATCCAATTATATTGCAATCATCAAAATAATCATTTTGCTTGCCATAAGCTTTATATTTTCTCATTTTTAAAAGTATATCTAATTTATTTCTAATTTTTGATTTATTATTTTTAGTTCCATAATAATCCCCATAAAACACACATGGATATCCTTCTGCTCTTAACAAAATTAATGCATATGCCAGTGGCTTAAACCATTCTAATACATCTGACTGTAATGATTGTCCAACTTGGGTATCGTGATTTTCCACAAATGTAACAGCTTTGCAAGGATTTCTTTCCATTAAAGTTCCTTTCAATATATTACACATATCGTAGTTTCCATTACTTCTTGATGCATTGTAAAAGTTAAAATGCAATGGTACATCAAACAATGAAAATTCTCCTCTAATTTCGTCTATGTATTTTAAAAGCACATTTATGTCTGAGTTCCAATATTCACCTACTGAAAATAATTCCATTCCACTTTCTTTTCTTAGTATAGATATTAAATACATTAAGAAGTTATAATTCATATGCTTTATTGCATCTAATCTAAATCCATCAACATTAGCAAAATCAAGATACCATCTGCTCCATTTTTTTAGTTCGCATATTACTTCCTCATCTCTTAAATCTATATCTGCTCCCATAAGATAATCATAATTTCCGTTTTCACTATCAACTCCATTATCCCATGATTTATCTTTAAACCTAAATATTGCATTTCTTTTACTTAGTTCATCATAATCTACTCCATCAAAATTATTATGATTCCACTTAAAAGATGAATATTTATTATTTCTCCCATTAAAATTAAATTTAGTCCATGCAAGTATTTTTTCGACTCCACTGACTTCCATGTTTCTATTACTTGGATCTTCTTCTATTACTTCAACTTCCTCTACTTCATCTGCTCCTATCATATGATCTAAAGAAATATCTGCATATACTTGTATGTTATTTTTGTGTAATATTTTTATTGCTTTCAAATACTCATCTTTTGTTCCATATTTAGTTGAGACAGATCCTTTTTGATTAAATTCTCCTAAATCATATAAATCATATACTGCATATCCTACGTCATTATTTCCATCTGCTCCTTTATAAGCTGGTGGAAGCCATACTGCTGTAATGCCTATATCATTTAAATGCTTTGCTTCATACGAGACTTTATTCCATAAGGCACAATTTCTTGGCAGATACCATTCAAAGTACTGCATTATTGTTCCATTTATTTTTATTTTCTTTCCCATCATCTCATCCCCATAACCATTTGTATTTTTAATATTACTTATATAATCTAACCATATTCATTTTTTACATACAATATTTAACCTTCTTTATTAATAAGCTCATATTAATTCTATACTTCATATATTTTCATTATATGACAATATAATATCACTTTAAAGCATAACTAATTTATTATAATTGTGAAAAATAATTTTATAGTTATCAATATTGATAACTATATCACTATTGATAATTGTATCAACAATGTTATAATATTTGTAGATTATAATATATTTGGAGGATTTATACATGGAGAAAATAGCATTAATAGTTGACAGTGCTTCTGATATAAAGCAAGATTTTGCAAAACTTAATAACATTACTATTGTACCTTTTAAGGTCATATGTTCAGATAAAGAATATATTGATGGTGTTGACATCAATTCTGATACTCTTTATGAGTTATTAAAAAGAGAGGTTCCATCAACTTCTCTTCCAAGTGTTGATAGTTATGCTTCTGCCTTAAAAACTGCAATAAAAAACGGCTATACACATGCAATAATAATTACAATTTCAAGCGGTCTATCTGGTAGTTTTAACTCAGCAAGATTAGCTGCTGAAAGTGTTCCTGAGATTAATACTTTTGTCCTTGATTCTATGACACTCACAATGTCCCAGGGTGCAATAGCTCTAGAAGCTTTAAATATGATAAATTCTGGCAGACCTTTTAATGAAATCATAAAAATTCTTCCTACTTTTATTGATAAAGTCGATGTATTCTTCACTATGGAAACATTAGAGTACCTAATTAAAGGAGGCAGAATCGGAAAGGTTTCTGGTACTATAGCCAGTGTTCTTAACTTAAAGCCTATAATTACAGTAGGTACTGATGGAATATATCATACAGTTTCTAAAATAAGAGGTATTAATCAATCAATATCAAAATTAGCATCAATATTAAAACCTTACACAGATGAAGGTCCATGCAAAGTTTGGATCATGGATGGTAATGCTCCTGATAAAGCACAAATGCTTTATGAAGCAATAAAAGATTATGATAATTTAGTTGAATGTAATTTAGGTGGATGCATCAGCCCTGTCCTTGGTGTCCATACTGGTCCAGGCTTAATTGGATTAATAGTAGAGAAACTTTATTAATTTAAAATTCAACATATAAATAAGGGATGTAGAAAGTTTAGATTGGAATAACCGAAATAAAGCTCTTATGTGTGGCTCGCTTGCTACAAAAATGACGCTAAGAATTCAAACATGCAGACATTGTACCCACAAATGTTTGCTCCAATGTAAAATTGGACAAACAATTGTGGAACAAGTCTACATGAAGAATTCTAAAGCGTCATTTTTGAATGCAAGACACCGCCAACATAAGAGCTTTATTTCTTTGTTTCATCTAAATTCAGAGTAGTGGTACTATTGTTGCTATACATAAATACATTTTTAAATTAAGGAATAGTTATTTATAGATGTTAAAGATTTAAGAAGGTAATATTTTATCATTTTTTAAAAGTATAAATTTATAAATATAAGGATATATATTCTTAAGAATGTGCACTTATAAGGAAACCTATTCATCATTAGATGAATAGCGGCTATACTGCTAAGTTCGTACCTCACCAAGCATTATATGCCAAAGAGCAGCTATGCTGCAATTTGGAACTTTCCTTATTTATTGGGTGATGCAGGGGGATAAGTAGTTCCATAAATTATTATAAGTGATTGAAAAATATATTTTTAGGCATGAAATATTCCTAAAACATAAATTATAGCTAAAAAAGTTAGATATCTATGATTTTAGAGAAAAACAAAGAAATTCAATATATGAATATGCGTAGTATTGTATTGAAAATTTGAGTTATTAAATTCTTAGACAGAGGCTGTTCCAAAATTGTTTGTCAAATACTTGTTGTTGGAGCAAACATTTTTGGGCACAGCCTCTGTCTGTAGAATTTTTAACTCAAATTTTCCTACAATACGAGCATATCATATATTGAATTTCGGTTGTCATCCACTAAACCATGATTCTACGTCCCTTATTTATGTTGTGCTTAAGTTTGTATATATGATAAAATGATTTTATATTTATTAAGTAAAACTTAAGGAGGCAATCTCTATGAAAATATTAACTGTCATAGGTGCGAGACCACAGTTTATTAAAGCTGCTACAGTTTCAAACAAAGTAAGAAGAAATGGTAATAGTGAAATATTAGTTCATACTGGTCAACATTATGATAATAATATGTCTGATATCTTTTTTGAAGAATTAGGAATTCCAAAACCTGACTATAATTTAAGTATTGGTTCTTCTAATCATGGCCATCAAACAGGAAGCATGTTAATTGCTCTTGAAGATATATATTTAAAAGAGAAACCAGATATGGTTTTAGTATATGGTGATACAAATTCAACTTTAGCGGGTGCATTATGCGCAAGTAAGTTATTAATTCCAGTTGCTCATGTCGAAGCAGGACTTAGAAGCTTTAATATGGCAATGCCTGAGGAACAAAATAGAATACTAACAGATCACATTTCTAATTTATTATTTGCACCAACACAAACTGCAATTGATAATTTATCTAAAGAAAACATAACAAAAGGTGTTTACAACACTGGAGATGTTATGTATGATGCTATTAATCTATTTAAAGAAAGAGCAAAAGAAGTTTCTACAATAACACAAAAATTAGATTTAGCCCCAAACAGCTATATTTTATCAACTATACATAGAGCTGAAAATACAAACAGCATTGAAAGATTAACTTCAATAATAAAAGCTTTGAGTGAATCTGGTAAAAAAATAATATTGCCACTTCACCCTAGAACCAAAAAATTTATAAATGAATATAATTTAAACGTTGGAGACAACATTAAAATAATTGATCCTGTTGGGTACTTAGAAATGATTTCTCTTCAAGAAAATGCATGTAAAATTGTAACAGATAGCGGCGGAGTTCAAAAAGAAGCTTACTTCTTAAAGAAACCATGTATTACAATGAGAGATGAAACAGAATGGATTGAAACAGTACAAAATGGATGGAATATAATAGTTGGAAGTGATTCGAGCAAAATACTAGATGCAATTGAAAACTTTAATCCTACCGGTACTCCAGCATCTGCTTTTGGTAATGGAGATACCTCTTCAATCATTACTGATATAATAGAAAAATACTTAGGCTAATATAAATTTAAAGAAATGGGATATGTACTAATAAAACTAGTATATATCCCATTTCAATATTATTTATTACCATTCCCTACCTGGATCATCTGCCATATTATTCCCCGTTCCCTTAGGATACAAAACAGAATAGTGATCTAACACAAGATCATTTTCACCATTTTGGGATTCTTTAAATACAAATAAAATCTTAAATTCAGCACCTGCCGTATAACCTATAATTTGTTCATTGTCATACTTTGAACTATATGCTGGTTCTCCTAACACTTTCTTTACATTAGAAAGTGATAGTTCTCCTAACTTACTATCAAATGACCTAGCTTCAAAAATTTGATCTCCTTTATTACATCCAAAAGCTACATTAGCCTTAGAAAAAGTATAATACACCCCTTTAGCTTCTGATACAAAGTCAGATGTGTCAGCCTTTCCAAGCTTTTCTTCTACATCTTGAATAGTTGTAGACTTAACTTGAAATTCACTATTAATTATTTTCCCTTTCTTTGCTAACTGGGTAATATTATCAATTAATTCTTTTTGTGAATTTTCCTCTTTTGAATTATTTTCTGGATTAACTTTTCCTCCTTCACTATTTGAAGAAGTTTTATAATTTGAAATTATATTTCTCTTTATTTTAACTTTTAAAATTCTTTCTACAGATTTATTTATTCTTTCTTCTGAAATAGTTCCATTTTTTACGCATTCCAATAAATTATCATATACATTCTGAAAATCTGGTGTCATAAGAAGTACATCTGCGCCTGCATTGATTGCCATTATTGCAGCATCTTTTGGTGAATAATAGTTAGATATGGCTTTCATATTAAGCGCATCAGTAGTAACAATATTTTCATATCCAAGTTCTTTTCTTAATAAATCAGTTATTATTGTTTTAGATAACGAAGATGGAGTATTATCCCCTGTCACATTAGGTGCAGAAATATGAGATATCATTATAAAATCCACATCTTCTTCTATTCCTGATATAAAAGGCAAAAATTCTGTTTTTCTCATACCTTCTAAAGTTTGTGGTGTGTAAGAAAATTCATTATGCGAATTTGCCTCTGATCCACCATGTCCTGGGAAATGTTTTAATGTAGCTGAAACATTATTTTCTTGTAGTCCTTTTACAACCTCTTTTACCATATTAGCTACAACTTCAGGGTTCGAACCAAATGCTCTTCTTCCTATCTCTGTATTATTCGGATTTGTAATAACATCAGCTACTGGTGCAAAATCTAAATTAAAACCAAGTTCATGTATCTCTTTCCCTATTGTACTTCCTACAGCATAAGCTCTATTGTAGTCTTTCTTTTCTCCTATATCAGCCATATTTTCAAATTTAGTAACTCCTATTGATGGTATATCAGATAATCTTGATACTATTCCACCTTCTTCATCTACTGAAATAAATAAAGGTATATTACTATTATCTTGAATATTGTTTATCAATAATTTTACTTGTTCTCTATCTTTAATATTATTTTGAAATAATATTATTCCTCCAACATTATATTTATTAATATTTTCTTTTATAGATTCTGTAAAGACCATACTTTCCAATCCATTATTTACATCTTCTAAATTTACAATAAATAATTGACCTATTTTCTGTTCCAATGTCATATCAGTCATTATCTCTTTTGCTTTTTGATTTAAAATTTCTTCTTCTGATAGTTCTTTCTCTTTCTTATTATCAATAATATCATTTTTATTTGAACCAGATGGCTCCTTATAATTTTCTGCTTTATAAACAGAGCAACCACTTGTAGTCAATAAAAATATAGAAATAACTAAAAAATAAATCATTCTTCTCATAACCATTCATCAATTCCTTTATAATTTTTCACTCAGATTTTAATATTTTCATATGACTTTTACTTTCAAGTATATCCTATTCCCTATTATTCTATCAATATTCCATGGAATATCTTTTTAAGATAAACTTAATATTAATTCAAAATTCATTTATTTTATTATAATC